>DUVH01000011.1 GCA_012841145.1 Clostridiaceae bacterium
GTGTGAAGCATGGCAGGATGTCTGGAAAAGATGGAATGTGCCGTGTAAAGCATGGCAGGCGGTTTGAAAAAGATGGAATGTGCCGTGTGAAACATGGCAGGCAGTCTGGATAAGATGGAATGTGACGTGTGAAACATGGCAGGCGGTCTGGAAAAGATGGAATGTGCCGTGTGAAACATGGCAGGCGGTCTGGAAAAGATGGAATGTGCCGTGTGAAACATGGCAGGAGGTCTGGAAAAGATGGAACAAGGGAATGGCAAGAAGCTGGTGATCGGGGTCATCGGAGCCGATGTCCATGCCGTCGGAATACGCATCCTTGAGTATGCGTTCAGGGAGGCGGGGTTTGATGTGACGAATCTCGGTGTTATGGTGTCGCAGGAGGAGTTCATAGGTGCGGCATTGGAGACGGCTGCCGACGCGATCGTCATCTCTTCGCTGTACGGACACGGTGAACTTGACTGTCGAGGAATGAGGGACAAAATGAACGAGGCGGGACTCGACGGTCTTCTCCTTTACGTCGGCGGCAACATCGTCGTCGGGAAACAGGATTTTGTCGACGTTGAGAAACGCTTCCACGATATGGGTTTCGATCGCGTTTTCCCGCCCGGCACACCGCCCGAAGAAACAATTTACTATTTGAAAAAGGATCTCGAGGTCGATTGACATGCGCTGTGCTCTTCTGATCGATTTCGGAAGCACGTTCACGAAGGTGACGGCGGTTGACCTCGCATCCGAAAAGATTGTCGGGACGGCGTCCGCTTTCACGACGACCGATTCCGATATCGGGACGGGGCTTGATATCGCGCTCGAACGGTTGCGACGGGTGACAGGCAACGTCGCTTTTGAGTTTAAATCGGCGTGCTCATCGGCGGCGGGCGGTCTTCGCATGATGGTATCGGGGCTCGTCCCCGAACTCACGGCAGAAGCCGCGCGGCTCGCGGCGCTTGGTGCCGGTGCCAGAATCACGCGCGTTTTTACACATTCGTTGACTAGGCGCGATCTGCAAGAGATCGAGACACACCCGCCGGATATTTTTCTGATGACGGGCGGAACGGACGGCGGGAATCGCACCTGCATGGAGGGAAATGCGGAGAAGCTGCGAACGCTTTCTGTTCGTTTCCCCATCATTCTTGCAGGTAACCGCCAAGCGATCGACGCCTGCGAGGACGCACTCGAAGATTTCCCGATTACTGTCTGCCCGAATGTCATGCCCTCGTTCGGTGTTCTCAACATTGAACCGGTGCAATGCGAGATTCGCGAACTTTTTTTGAAGCATATTGTAAACGCGCGCGGACTATCTAAGACGAGAGAACTCCTCTCGGATATCCTCATGCCGACGCCGTCCGCTATTCTTTCCGCTATGAAGCTTCTTGCGGACGGAACGGAAACGGAGTCCGGTATCGGTGAACTGATGGGGATCGACGTGGGCGGCGCCACGACAGATGTCTATACGATCGCAAAGGGTGAGCCAGTCGACATGAACGTGGTCTGTAAAGGACTTGATGAACCCTACGCGAAGCGGACGGTGGAAGGCGATATCGGTATGCGGTATAGCGCTGCCGGCATTGTGTCAGAAATCGGGGAGCAATGGATCGAGGAGTGCTCGGGTTTACCCCCCGAAGCGTGCACAGCGCTGATGTGCGAATTGGCAGATGACAAATCGAAAGTTCCGCTCACAGATGACGACGTTGTGGCGAGGCTTGATCACGCGCTCGCGTCGGGTGCCGTCGATATCGCGACGAGGCGGCATGCCGGAACGTTTGAGGAGGCATTCACCACCTCCGGACTCATCTACGTCCAAACGGGCAAAGATCTCCGCTCTGTGAGGCAGCTCGTCTTTACGGGAGGATCGTTGATCCATGCGCGCGATCCGCTCGATATTGCGCGACGCGCCCTTTACACATCTCAACACCCGATGTCGCTTCGCCCGAAACGGGCGTCGGTGTTAATAGATGACCGCTATATTCTCTCGGCCATGGGTGTCCTCGCCGAGCGCGAGAAAGATATCGCACTTCGTATCATCAAGCGCGAACTCGTGATGCCGGGAGATATTTCGTCTGAGGATGAACCATAAACATTTGCGCTGACAACGACAGAAACAATAGAGGAGTGAAAACGACATGGATGAAGTGAGAAACAGGAAGTGGACACGCGATGAATTTGAAAGTGTCCGTTCCGAGATTCTGACGCAGTGGCCGACGGGAAAAGACGTCGATTTGGAGGAGGCATTCTCATACCACCAGAATCTTCCTGATCATAAAATATTCAGTTTTAAACTGAACAAAGCGAAGCAAGAAAACAAGACGCTCGTCCAACCGCGTGCGGGGGTGCCGCTAATTCCTGAGATGATCGAGTTGCTGAAATACCTCCAAGATGTCGGCGAGGCGGACTTGCTGCCGACGACGATCGACAGTTATACGCGACAGAATCGTTACAACGAGGCGGAGGTCGGCATTAAAGAGTCGGAGCGCACAGGCAAGGCGATGCTGAACGGCTTTCCCGCTGTCAACCACGGCGTCGCAGGATGTCGCATGTTGATCGATGCGCTCGATACGCCGCTCCAGATTCGTCACGGCACGCCTGACGCTAGACTTCTAACGGAGATCTCGTACGCCGGCGGGTATACAAGCTATGAAGGCGGCGGAATCTCTTATAACATTCCCTATGCGAAAAATGTTTCGCTCGAGGCGACGATCCGCGACTGGCAGTATGTCGATCGCTTGACGGGCATTTACGAGGAGGCCGGATGCCCGATCAATCGTGAGCCGTACGGACCCTTGACCGGTACGCTCGTCCCGCCTTTCATTTCACACAGCGTCGCGATCATCGAGAGTCTTCTCGCCGCCGAGCAAGGCGTGAAAAATATCACGGTCGGTTACGGTCAATGCGGCAACTTGATACAGGACGTCGCGGCCGTACAAGTTTTACAGAGTTTGACCGACGAGTACCTGCGAAAGTACGGCTATGGCGATGTCAAAGTGACGACGGTTCTCCATCAGTGGATGGGCGGTTTCCCGCAGGAGGAGTCGAAAGCTTATTCAGTTATCGCATGGGGAAGTGCCGTCGCGGCGTTGTCGCACGCGACAAAAGTAATCGTCAAAACGCCGCATGAAGCGATCGGTGTCCCGACAAAAGAAGCTAACGCCGACGGGATGCTCTGCACGCGCCAGATGATCAATATGTTGGGAGAACAGAGTCTCGACACTTACAGTCTCAAAGATGAGAAGATCATCATCGCGGCGGAGACGCGCTGTGTATTGGATAAATGTTTTGAGCTGGGTGACGGCGATCTGGCGCAGGGTGTCATACGCGCCATTCGTTCGGGAGCGCTCGACATTCCGTTCGCGCCCAGTCGTTACAACGCAGGGAAGATGCTGCCGGCTCGTGATAACGACGGTGCGATTCGCCTATTCCATGCGGGGAATATACCGTTGACGCCTGAACTTCTCGATTTTCATCAGGAGAAAATCAAAGAGCGCGCGAAGCATGAGAACCGTCAGGCGTCGTTCCAGATGGTCATCGACGACGTCTACGCGATCAGCAAAGGTCGCCTTGTCGGTCGTCCGACGAAGTGAGTCTGGAAGGAAGTGAGTCCTGAAATGAGTCATAACAGATTTGAGAGGGAGAGCGGTAGATGAAAATAGTGAAGGTAGTGTGCGCCCCGGGGCGTACGGGGTTCTTCTTTGACGACCAGAAGGCGATCAAGCGGGGAGCGAAGTCGGATGGATTCTTCTATGTCGGATCGCCCGAAACGACAGGGTTTACTGCTATTCGTCAAGCGGGTGAATCGATATCGCTGATGCTTGTCCTTGAGGACGGCTCGGTTGCGTGGGGTGATTGCGCGGCGGTACAGTATTCCGGAGCGGGCGGGCGAGACCCTTTGTTTTTGGCGGAGGACTTTATCCCCGTGATCATACGTGACATCGCGCCGAAACTTGAGGGGCGAGTCGTCAACTCTTTTCGCGACACAATGGTAGAGTTCGAGAAGATGACAGATCTCGATGGCAATCGCCTCCATACGGCGATTCGCTACGGATTGTCGCAGGCAATTCTAGACTGCGTCGCCAAAACGAAACACAAGCTCATGTGTGAGGTGATCGCCGACGAGTACGGGACGACTGTCAGCGAGGAGATGATTCCTATCTTTTCGCAGACAGGCGATATGCGTCACGATAATGCCGACAAAATGATCCTCAAACACGTGCATGTATTACCGCACGCGCTGATCAACAACTTTGAAAAACTCGGATCGAACGGGGATGCGCTCGTCGAATACACGACTTGGCTCCGTGATCGCATTCTTAACCATCGACAGGATCCCGCGTATCATCCCGTTATCCATATCGATGTCTACGGCATGATAGGCGAACTGTTCGGATACGAGAACATCGATATTATCGCCGACTACTTGCTGAGGCTTGAGGAGGCTGCAAGTCCGTTTGCGCTTCGTATTGAAGGCCCGATCGATGCCGGCTCTCGCGAGAGCCAGCTCGAGTGGCTCGCGAAATTGACGCGTCGAGTTGACGAACGCGGCATCAATGTAGAGCTTGTAGCCGATGAATGGTGCAATACGGTTGATGACGTTCGCGCGTTTGTCGATGCTGGCGCAGGTCATATGATCCAGATCAAGACGCCTGATCTCGGGAGCCTTCACAATACGGCAGACGCCGTTCTCTATTGCAAAGAAAACGGTGCCGGCGCGTACATGGGAGGTACGTGCAACGAAACAAACCGTTCGGCGGAAGCCAGCGTTCACGTCGCGATGGCGATGAAACCCGACCAAATCCTCGCCAAGCCGGGGATGGGTGTCGATGAGGGCGTCATGATCGTCTACAACGAGATGCAGCGCATTCTCGCACTTCGCGGAGCAAGAAAATGAGAAAGAAACTGATGAAAAAGGCGAGGGCTGGCACGCTCGAGTCGGGCGATGTTCTCGTCACGATCGAGCCCGGCGATTCGCTCGACATTCAACTCACTTCACCCGTCATCAATCAGTTCGGGGAAGCCATCCGGCGATCGGTTCACGAAGTGATTGATTCGTTCGGTGTGACGAGCGGGACGATAACGCTTGAAGACCAGGGGGCGCTCGAATGTACGATTCGCGCGAGACTTATGACGGCGATCAGGCGCTCTCTTGAAGGCGAGGAAGGAGTATCGCAGTGAGACGTTCATACCTGTTCCTGCCGGGCAATCAGCCGACCATGCTGCAAAACGGCGCCGTGTTGCCTGCTGATGTGCTCATTTTCGACCTTGAGGATTCCGTCGCTCCGACTGAAAAGGACGCCGCGCGCGAGCTCGTCGCATCGGCTCTTCGTTCCGTCGACTATGGTGAGCGTGTGCTAGCCGTTCGTATCAACGATCTTGAGAAACCTTACGTTAAAAAAGACCTCGAAACTGTCGTCACGGCGGGTGCTCACTCCGTGATGGTTCCGAAAGTCACTGGCGCCCGCACAATCCAGCACGTCGCCGTGATGCTCGATCTGATTGAAGAAGAATATGATATTGAGAAAGGGCGAACGAAGATCATCGCCCTGATCGAGACGGCGCTCGGCATCGAGCATGCCTTTGACGCGGCGACTTCATCGCAGCGAGTTGAGGCATTGGCGCTCGGAGGAGAGGATCTTTGCGCCGATCTCGGTTGTCCCCGCACAAAGGAAGGGACGGAGATCCTTTACAGTCGCTCAAGGCTTCTTATCGCGGCGAGAGCGGCCGGTATCGAAGCCGTCGATACACCGTTTACGGATGCGCGCGACGAGGACGGCTGTTATGCCGACACGGTCTTTGCGAGAAGTCTCGGATTCGACGGCAAACTTTCGATTTCACCCCATCATTTGCGCCCGATCCATCGCGCTTTCATGCCTTCGCAAGAGACTGTCGCATTCGCGCTGGAAGTAATAGAAGCGATGGAAATGGCGAAACGCGAGAGACGCGGAGCTGTTTCGTTGCGCGGGAAGATGATCGATTTACCTGTTGTGCGACAGGCGGCAAAAACGCTTGAGCTGGCGAGGGCGAGCGGTATGACCTTGCCGGAAAAGGAAGGGACGCCATCATGACATACTCGACAAAAGCAGCTCCGTCGCTTCGAGATGCGATTTTACGGTCTGGCCTTCGCGACGATATGACGATCTCTTTTCACCACCATCTGCGCGAGGGCGATCGCGTTCTCAACGCCGTACTCGGCGAGTGTTCGGCGGCGGGACTCAAGAATTTGACTGTCAACGCGTCGGCGATCATGGGATGTCACCGACCGATTCTTGACTTTGTTCGCGACGGCACGGTGGGCAGCATAGAGTGCAACTTCATGCATGCGCAAGTCGGTCAGGCAATCTCACGAGGGATTCTCGAGAGAGAAGTCATCTTTAGAAGCCACGGCGGACGCCCCGCGGCGATGGATCGCGGAGAATCGCATATCGATGTCGCATTTATCGCTGCGTCGGCGGCGGATACGGCCGGTAATTGTAACGGCAAAGAGGGGAAAGCCGCCTTCGGATCGATCGGTTACGCGATGCCTGACGCCGCCCATGCACGCCACGTCATTGTCGTGACGGACCAGCTGTTTGAATACCCGCTGATCGATGCGTCGATCTCCGAGGAGTCGGTCGATACAGTCGTTGTTATTGACTCGATTGGAGATCCGGAACGCATCATGTCGGGAACGACGCGTGTCACGCGCGATCCGATCGGCCTTTTGATCGCCGAACAGGCGGCAAAAGCGATCAGCGCGTCGGGACTGCTTCGCGACGGTTTCACATTCCAAACGGGCGCGGGCGGCACATCGCTCGCCGTTGCGCAATATCTCGGCGAACTCATGCGCGCGAAGGGGATTACGGGACGTTTCGCCTCGGGCGGTATCACCGGACTGCTCGTCCAATTACTGCGCGAAGGCTTATTTGAGGTGCTTCTCGACGTCCAGTGTTTCGACCGCGAAGCCGTTCAATCGATCGCTGAGGACGGTCGCCACGGCGAGATCAGCGCGACGCGCTATGCGAGTCCCGCTGCCAAATCGGCCGTCGTCGATCAGCTGGATGTCGTCATTTTGGGAGCGACGGAAATCGATACAGACTTTAACGTGAACGTCCATACTGATTCGAACGGCGTCATCATGGGCGGTTCGGGCGGTCACAGCGATACGGCGGCCGGTGCGAAACTGTCGATCATCGTCGCCCCGCTCATGCGCGCCAGGTTGCCCTTGATCGTCGATCGCGTCGGCACGATATCGACACCCGGTGAAGATATCGATCTTCTCGTCACGCAGTACGGTCTTGCGTGCCATCCCGGAAGGGCGGAACTCGCTCGCAAGCTTAAGGGAGCGGGACTTCCCGTTGTTCCGATTCAAGATTTGAAAGCAAAGGCCGAGTCGATCACCGGCGTTCCCGTGCGCTCCGTCCATAAGGGACGTCCTGTTGCGCGCGTCATCAGCCGCGACGGGGCGTTGCTCGATACGATCGCCATGATCGACAATTGAGCCAATTTTAACGTAAAAGGAAGCGGTCACTTCGGTATACAGACGCAAGTGACCGCTTGTGCTGTTTTCAAATAATTTGTCTAATTATTTCAAGTCTTCCTCGGCCGGCCACTTCAATTGATTTTCTTTTTTACACTTGTCGTAGTGATCGAGAAGTTTTTTAGCTATTCCTGAAAGGAACAAGAGCGCCACAATGTTGGGGAGCGCCATCAGGCCGGTGAAAAGGTCTGCCAGCATCCAGATGATCTCTCCGTCAAGTAGCGTGCCGACAACGAGAAAACCGAGCGCAATGATACGGAACATACCAATGATGGATTTTTTTTCACCTGCCAGCATGATGACGTTTGATTCAGCGAAGAAATACCAACCGATAATTGTCGTCAACGCGAACGACGCGAGCGAAATAGATAGGAAAGTACCTCCAAATGAACCGAATCCGCTTGCGAATCCGCGCTGCGTCATCAACGTAGCGCCTTTTGCCGCCTCTGCTGCGGGGATCGTCGGGTCGTAGCTTCCCGAGGTCAAATTGACCATAACGGTTGCCAGACAGATCATAAACGTCGAGACGAAGACTCCGATCATCGCGATGAAGCCCTGCTCTGCCGGATGATCGGTGCTCGCAACGGCATGGGAGTGCGGTGTCGATCCCATACCCGCTTCATTGGAAAAGAGGCCGCGCGCAAGCCCGAGTTGAATGGCCCTTTGGATGGTAATGCCGAGAACTCCGCCTCCGATCGCTTGTGGTGTGAAGGCGCCGACAAAAATCATTTTCAGAGCGGGGAGAAACATGCCGAGATTCATGAAAATAATAATGACGCTACCTAAGATGTAAGCAAACGCCATGACGGGGACGACTCTCTCGGAGAAAACGGCGATGCGCTGCATGCCGCCTGTCAGGATAACGCCGACAATCGCAGTTAAGCCGATGGTGATCCACGTTCCGGAGAGCTTAAATGATTCACTGAGCGAGGTGACGATAGCGTTTGACTGAACCATCAGGCCGACGATGCCGAGGGCGATGATGGTAAAGATGGCGAACAAAACTGACAGCCATTTCGATTTCATGCCTTTCCTAATGTAGTACGCAGGACCGCCGACATATTGTCCATCCTTTTCTTGACGATAAAACTGGGCGAGTACAGCCTCGGAAAAAATAGTCGACATACCGAAGAATGCCGACAACATCATCCAAAAAGCGGCACCGGGACCGCCGGACGCGATCGCAGTCGCAACGCCGACAATATTGCCTGTACCTACTTGTGCGGCGATAGCGGTCGCGAGAGATTGGAACGGGGTCATGCGCCCCTCTTGCGCAGGAACCTTGTTCTTAATATCTCTGATGAGCTTGCCTATGCTTGGGAAGAGTCTCGTGACTTGAGGAAACCGCAGCCTGATGCTCATGTAGATTCCGATACCTATCAGCGCGAACAACAAGACGTAGTCCCAGAGGAAATCTTTGATCGTTGTTAAAACTTCAATCATGGCGATACCTCCTCTTTCAGCGGGATACGCGGTTCAATGAATCGGCGATACAAGAAGACGCACAATATGATGACGATGGAGCGGACAAACGCCGCGATCAGGATTGTCACGAGCGATGTGTCTTTCCATACTTCCGCGGCATACAGAAAGCGGAGCAGATATTCAATTGCATTGCCTCCAAAATCGCAGATGACGAGCGAAAAGACGAGAGGAATTTTGTAGATGCTCTTGTTCAACTCAACCGTATAGCGGTAGAGGACACCGTACCCGATGTAGAAGAAAAACTCGAGTAACAGCGAGCCGGCGAGCAGCGGCGTGAGCGTGGTGCCGCGGATCGCTGCGACCGCAATACGCAGCAAGCCGACGAAGAGACCTGAGAAGAAAGCAAGCCGTATAATTTTCGTCTTCTTGAGGATGAGGTAGCCGGCCATCATGACGACCATGCCGAGCGTGACACGGAAGTCAGAATCACCGACAGGAATATGCACTAGCGAAGCGAGCGCGGTGAGTAATGCGACAACTAACGTCGTAACCATATAAACGCCTCCTCGAAATACTGTCCGCAAACAACGGACACAATAACTGCCCATTACCGTCCATAAAACAATGGCCCCAACAACACCGACTTAACACTGTCCGCGAAAAAACGGACTCGACGAACAATAACTTGGGTACATTATAGCAAAAATGTGAGTCGATATTCTGTTTAATTGAGTAATTATTACACGGATTTGCGGCGATCCGTCGATTGTGATTCTTTCAATGCAAATGCTTCCTCGTAAACGGTCAGCACTTTGTTGACGAACGCCGTGACGCCGTATTCATGAGCTTTTTTCACTGCCGCCCGGCTTCGCAGGGATCGTTTCTCGTCCGTTTCCGTCAGGAGTCTCGTCAAACCCAAGTCAAATGATGATTCATCGTGAAAGGAGATACCGTTTTCCTCGTTGAGTACGCCGTCGAGACATGCGTCCTCCTGTACTAAAAGCGGAAGTCCGCATGCGAGCGCCTCAAAGTACGTAAGACCTTGCGTTTCACTTTGAGACGCGCTCAAAAACAGATCAGCCGCCGCGTAATACTGCGGGACATTTTCCATGAGGACGGGACCGACATAATGGATCCGATCTTTATGGGGACTATCGCTGATGATTTCCTCCACTTTGCTGACGGCGGGACCCGCTCCAACGAGCATAAAATGAATTTGTGGCCACAATGACATCCTTTTTTCAATAAAAAGGGTAAGCCTTTCGATCTGTTTTTCCTGTGAAATACGCCCAACGTAGAGCAGGAGCCGATCATTGTCACCGACGCCATATTGCCGTCTCAGATTGTGCCTCTCTTCGAGATTGTCCGTCGCCTTATAGAACCTGTGGAGATCGATACCTGTCGGAATCACGCGTATCGGGACACTGATCCCGTAAGAGCGGAGAACGCGTTCTGTTTTTTCAGTCGGTACGATCACGATGTCGGCAGAATTGCAGAAGCGGCGACTTTCCATACGCACGTACCGGTGAATCAGTTTGCGACCGAGCCCGCCATCTTTTGCGCGCAGCTGATCGTTCAGCCAGTCCTCATAAAGTGTATGAAACGTATGAATGTGGGGGAGATCGTTTTTCTTTGCGATGAGACGACCGAAATTGCCTATGCCGAATTCCGTTTGCGTGTGTACTAGATCAATCCCCCTCTCTGCGATTTGGCGTCCCAGAATCGGATGAAAGGGAAGAGCCATGCGTTTAGAGCTCAGAAAGGGCGTGCTGACGACGCGAAAGACGTGTTCTTCATTTTCCGGTTGATCGGGATCCGTCGTCGTTACGACAAAAGAATCGTGTCCGTTTCTTCTCAATCCTTCCTTTAATAGGGAAGTCGATGTTGAAACACCGCCGATTTGCGGGTAATAGGCATCTGTCATTAAACCGATACGCACGAGTAAACCTCAAATTTATCATTCATATTCACAGGTGACGCGTTCATGCTAGCACGACACATTTCAAAACTCGTTTGACAAAAATGAAATCAATGTAAAAAGTGGCGCCTTCAAAGTCGACACAATGTATAAAAGTTGCAATTAAATCGCGAGCTGTCAGTTTGCGGCGGTCTGTGTCTGCGCGGAACCGTTTTGAAAAACGAATGATGTACTGAATTGTTCGCTTTTTTTCATGAATTCAAGTGTGTCGCGAACTGTTTCACGTATAGGGCGCGTCGTGTATTCGAGTACCTTGCGCGCTTTTTCATTTGAAAAATTCGCGAAGCTGTTCAACGTATAAAGGGAGTACGACGTAAAGATAGGCGGCGTTCCCGTCACTTTGCTGCTCCACTCGACGAAAGGAGCGGCGATCTTCGCCAAAAAGCGGGGAACTTTGATTTTAAATTGTTTCCGCCCCGTCATCTTTGCGGCCATGTTGACGATGTCGCAGATCGGATAGTAGTCGCCGGACAGGATATAGGCCTCACCCGCTTTACCTTTGAGTGCAGCGCTGATGATGCCTTCCGCGACATCGCGGACATCGACGAAGTCATATCCGCCGCTGACCATACCGGGGAGCTTTTTGTCAACGAGTCGTCTGAAGAGACGCGTCGTATGGCTGTTGAGGTAATCGTACGGTCCGATGATTCCGCTCGGATGGACAACGACAGCGTCCAGTCCGTCTTTTGCTGCATCCATGACGTGCTGCGTCGCCAATGCTTTTGTTTTCGCGTAAAAGCCGTGCACGTTATCGGGATCAAAATGATCGATCTCAGTGATGGTTCTGTCCGTGTCGGGTTCGGGAATCGCGTGAACGGTACTCGCGTAAACGAAACGCTTGACGCCGTGTGCCTTTGCCGCCTCGAGCATATTTTTCGTGCCGTTGACGTTTATGTTGTAGGCGCGTTCATCATACTTTCCGTAGATTGTGACGTAACCTGCAAGGTGCAGCGCGATGACGTCGAATCCCTCCGTGTCGGCGAATAGCGGATCGATCGAATCGCGGTCGGTGATGTCGCCACGTACGATTTCGACGTCGAGACCCTTAAGCGAAGGAGGTATATCCTGTTCGATGACAAACGCACGAACGCGTTGCTCCATGTTTTTGAGCTCGCGAACGACGTTGTTGCCCAAATGTCCTGACGCACCGGTAACAAGCCAGATATTATTCGCGTCTGAATACCCCGTTCCCATGAACTCCTCCATTCCCCGATGAGTTGACGCAATCGTCAGCAACTGATATTTGAACTCAGATTAGCAAATAGCGTTCCCCGCATTGTGTAAAGAATGTGAATAAATAAATCAATACTGTGTCATGTGCGTTAGAAACGTCGAGATGATTCGCTTTTCGGAGGATGGCCGCGGCATGGAGAGTATGAGACAATGCTATTGGGATAATCGATTCTGTGCTTGCGCATAAGTCGTCATCCCTCGACGATTCGGTAGGGAAGGAGATCACTATGTCGTATTCGGACAGAATGCAGAGGAATCACTTATACAGCGTTTTGCTGTCGCCGAGGGGAGCTCCGCGCATGACGGATCAGGGAATGCAGATCGCCCAGCAGTATCTGTCGCCTTTCGATCGTTTGATCGGACTGATCGGGGACAGCGGTTCCGGAAAGAGTATTCTAATCGAAGGCATGTTTCCCGGTTTGGAGCTGACTAACGATGACGAAGGCGTCAACGTCAGGCCTCTCCCGATCATGCATCAGGATGATACCGGTTTCTTTACGCCTCATACGTATCACCTCGACATTCGCTTTGAAATGGCGTTTTACCAACCCCACGAGCTTGCCGACGCGATCAGGCTCGCCGTCAACCGCGGCAAGCGCGTCGTTATTGAACACTTTGATCTTATCTACCCATATCTCGGTATGAATGCGCATTTGATGTTGGGGGTCGGCGAGGAGATTATTGTGACGCGTCCGAGTGTTTTCGGGCCTGAGCCGGAAGACATCAAAGAGGTTGTGTTCGCGTCTATCGGGAATCGGCGTATGGCGCATACGGCCGATGACCTTGTCGAGTATTGCCTGATTGATCGCCGAGTCTATCACTTCGAGCATTACGACGTGCGCAGCGGATTCATTCTCTCTTTCCCCGAAAAACCACAACTCGATCTCGCGGAACTGGAAGCCGATGTCAAAAAGCTGATTGCCAAAGATCTGCCGATTTCATACCTCGACAATACGCATATCCTGATCGGTGACCAGCGTCACTACTGTACGGGTCCTCGCATGCATGTCAAATCGACGGGAGAGATTAAAGATTTTCAGCTCTACCACGAATTTCTAACGCATCCGATCACGAAAGACTCGCAAATTCTGGGGGTCGTCAATATGCCCGAGGAGATCATGCTCTCCGAACTCAATTCTCTCAAGCTCATGACGTTCACGAGTCCTGAGGGCGGCAAATAAACGTTGTCGCAATGATGATACGCGACGGAATTCTGAAAAGAAGAGCGTCACACGCAAAATCTTGATGCGAGGGGTGGCGTGGAGTACAGCGAGTATTTTGAAAAACACCGAAGAAGAGAGGTCTCGCTTGAGGAAGTTCTTGAGGCGCGCGATCGACGAGTCGAACGGCAGTCATATTTAACCGCCACGCATCGCACACCCCTCATTTCGTTTACGCTGAACATGCCGGGCGGTGTGAAAAAGACGTCTCTGTCGTCATTTTTCTTCAATGATCGCTTGACACGGTTGAAGATGCGTCTGCGGGCCATGGGCGCCGACATTGAAGAGGAGATCGTCACGTCCGGTCCGGCGGGCGATGAGGCGATACTTGCCATTTCTTATTTGTCGGCGCTCTCGTTAAAAGTACTGTCGGTAGACATGGAAGAGCGTTCGGTCGCAGGCCGCCTGCTGGATCTCGATGTCATCGACGAGGACGGGAAACCTGTCAAACGCACGGCGGTCGGGGCGGAACCTCGACGGTGTTTATTGTGCGACCGGCAGGCGTCGGTCTGCGGTTCTTCGCGAGCCCACTCTTTGAATGACTTGACGGGCAAAGTGACGGGAATGCTTGAACACGCTGTATACGGCATGCTTGTCGATGAAGTTGTTTCGATGGCGGGCAAAGCGTCGTCTTTTGAGCTTATGGTATCGATGAAACCGGGGCTCGTCACGTATACGGACTCGGGTTCCCACTCCGATATGGATCGCTTTACTTTCGTGAAGAGCCAAGCGTCCCTTCTCTCATATTATCGGGACGCTTTTCTTGCCGGCCGGGACGACAGCGACAAGGCCATTGTCAACCTCAGACTGGAAGGTATGGAAGCCGAACAGAGAATGTTTCGTGCGACGGACGGCGTTAATACTCATCGTGGCTGGATCTATATTGCGGGCATTTTATCGGCCGCTGCCGGGCGGATCAGCGCTTCGATGTTACGGGGCGACGCTCTCTCAAACTTGGAGAACGAAGAGCCCTTACAGAACCGGACCGTCGACATGGCGGCATTGCTGTCCGAGATGTCCGCTTCCATCGCGCATGCCCTGGAGGAATCGCTCGGCTCGTCCTTTTTTGAGAACACTCGAAAAGCGATGAAGGAACATCGGTCAGTTCCGCCGGCAGTCACAGAGAATTCAACATCTCACCCACATCTTGCGGGTGTTCGCAATTTTCAAGTCGCATCCTTTCCGCGCTTTGAAAGCGCGTCGCACCCGCATCTTGCTGGTGTTCGCAAAGAAGCCGTCTCAGGTTTCCCGAGCATTATTAACGTGGGGGTACCGATTTTGACGCGAGCGCTCAAACGGGGAGACGAAGAAAATCTCGCAGGTCAGAGAGCCTTATTCGCTTTGTTGGCGGCGGCGGAGGATACGACTCTCGTAAAGCGCGGCGGCTCAACGGCCATCCCGCACATTCGCCGCTATGTATTGGAGGCGCTCGACCTTGAAGATGAGCATGAGGCCGCGGCACTCATTTGTTCCGCGCTCGCCTTGGGCGAGGAGGCTCTGCACGCACACTTAAAGACGCTTTCCGAGTATTTTATTGACCGCCGTCTCAGTTGCGGCGGCGTCGCCGATTTGCTCGCCGGCAGTTATTTTGCGCGCGACCTTTGCTCTCTTTTGGAGAGAATTGCCGCCCATTGTTGAGGAGTTTTCGCTCACCGGTCACAGATTTGTCATATGCGGAAAGTTGATGGATGGCTTTTCTACTGTTATAATGCCGATAAGCAAACGACGCCTAATGGCGTTATTTCGCTTGGAAGGGGTTTTTATGTCGGAGTTCATCTCTGAAAACGAGTCCGCATTGGACGATGTGACATCTAAAGGTTTTTTGAAATCACGGCGCAATCGGCCGCAGGTTCGCAGGAGAAAGCGCTTTAAGTCGTCTTCGATCGGGCGTTATCTTTTTTACGGTCTGCCGGTCGTCGCTTTCGTTCTGATTATTTCTATTTTTGTTGTCAGCATTGCAACTGTCAAGCCTGTCGAGGTCCCTTTCCAAGATTTTAGAGGTAATGAGAATAACCGAGGAGGCCAGATTGACCGCGCGGCGCCGCCCGTCCTGGATTCCTCTGAGGATTCCGAAGAATCCTCAGATGCGGACATATCTACAACAACGCCTCCGAGCGAAGAACCGGCAGAAGTTCCGACGACGCCTGAAGTTGAGCCGTCGATTCTTGTACCGTCCGTACCGACCGTGGTACTCGTGCCGACCGAAGCGCCGGAGACTACAACAACGACGACAACCACGGCAACTACAACGACTGCGACAACTACGACAACATCAACTGAGCCTCAAACAACAACGACAACAACGACCGTACCCGAAACGACTCAGACCGGTATGCCGGCTAAGGGGAGCACGCAGTATGTTCTCAATCATCAGGTCAATGTGCGTGAAGGTCCGGGCACGGAGCATGCCATAGCCGGTTTTGGTCTGCGCGGCATGTCTTTACGTGTTATTGAACCGGGTGAGGAGTGGTCATTTATCAGGACGGAAAACAGCCTTGAAGGCTATATGCTGAATGAGCTGTTCGGCCCCGTTCAGCCCGAGAACGTCGTCGAGGAAATCGGTATGGGGCGCTACATGTATATCGATACGGACGCCGCCAACTTACGCGAAGAACCGACGACCGATTCAGAGAAAATTACTGTTGCCTATCGCGATGAGAAAGTCTACCAGATCTCTACGAACGGCGGCTGGTCACGCATAAAGACGGAAGGCGGCATCACTGCCTATATCCGCAACGATCTGCTCCGCACGACACCGCCGATCAATCCTTTCGTCAAGACGAACAGGACAGTCTACGTCGATACGAATGTGGCGAATGTACGCAAGCTGGCATCGACCGAGGCCGCTGTCATCGGGCAGGTTCGCCGCGACGAGCGTCTGAAAGAATTGGAGACGAACGGCACCTGGTCCAAGGTGAGGCTGGAGGATGACTCGATCGGGTATATCCACGGCGAACTTCTAACGACATTGGAGCCTGCGCCGAGCGGATTTAAGAAGGTCGAGAAGACCGTTTATATCAACACGGGATACGCCAACGTGCGCTCAAAGCCGAATACGGACTCCACCATTCTGACCGTGTTAAGTTTCGGCACGTCGGTGAAACAGCTTGCTGTCGGATCGGGATGGACGTTTATTGAATATTCAGAAGGTAAACGCGGTTACATCAGCTCCGATCTGCTTCTTTCGACGAGGCCGACAGAGCAGACACAACCGACGGAGACGACGAAATCTACGACGAAAAAAGGCGATGAGCCGACGACGCCCGCGCCGTCCAGTCCGCCTGAGAATAATAAACCCACGACTAAAGGTAATCAGGTCGTGCAGGTTGCGAAATCACTCATCGGGACCCCTTATGTTCTCGGAGGTTCCTCCACGAGGGGAGTCGACTGCTCGGGACTCGTCATGTACGCTTACAATGCGGTCGGCTTTAACATGACATTCCATGGAGCGACGGGACAGGCACAGCTTTACGGCAGGAAAGTGTCATTTAGCGGGCGTGATTTTTCACCCTTGCTGCCCGGAGATCTTATTTTCTTCAGCAGAGGGAAATGGTACCACCACGTCGGCATTTACATCGGCGACAATCAGATGATTCACGCGACAAGTCGCAGAGGCGTACACATCGCCAGCTTGATGACTTACTACCAGACTCCTGCTCTTGTCAAACGCATCTTTGATTAGGGATCTGTGAGCTTGACTGAACCGACATCGACCGACATGAACGATTCTGAGAAACATCGCGTTGAACAACGCGATGTCGATTTTATATCGGTTGTTATTCCTTTTTACAACGAAACGGAACAGATTCGCATGACACTCGAGACGACGGAGCGTGTGCTTCGTTCGCTCGATATCTCCTATGAAATCGTTGCGATTGACGACGGTTCTCTCGATATGACGTGGGAAGAGTTGACGAAGTATTCCACAAAATCTTCCTCTGTCAGAGCCCTGCGTCTGTCACGTAATTTCGGCAAGGAAGCTGCGATTTGTGCCGGTCTTGCCGAAGCACGTGGCGATGCCGTGATTTTGATGGATGGGGACTTGCAACACCCGCCTCGTTATATCCCCGAGATGATCGCTCTATGGCGTGAAGGTTACGAAGTCGTCGAAGGCGTCAAGTCATCGCGCGGGAAGGAATCGCGATTCTCACGTTTCGCTGCGAACATGTTTTACGGTACCTTCGCAAGGTTATCCGGTATCCGATTGAAGGACGCGTCGGACTTTAAACTACTTGATCGGAAAGTCGTCGATTACTGGAACACTTTTACGGAGCGCGAGACGTTCTTTCGCGCGCTATCTTCTTGGATGGGATTTAAGCGCATCACTTTTCCCTTTGAGGTTGATGAGCGTAAAGTCGGAGGGAGCAAGTGGGGTTTTCTTAAGCTCGCAAAACTGTCGGTAAACGCCGTGATCGGCTTTTCTTCGCGCCCGCTGATGCTTATCAGCAGCATGGGGGTCATTTTTCTTGTCGTGTTTTTTGTCTTGGCGATCCAGACGCTCGTTCGATATTTTGGCGGTAAAGCGGCGACCGGTTTCACGACGGTCATCCTTCTCCAGCTGCTCATCGGCAGCATCGTCATGATCAGTCTCGGTCTTCTTGGACTTTATGTGGCGAGTCTTTTCCGCGAAGTCAAAGGGCGTCCTCGCTATTTCATTGCGGAAACAACCGATAGGCTGGACGATCCAAAGCCGGAGCATGACGCGGGCGCCGAAACGTGACGGCGTCATGAGGGCGATGTTTCATCACAGCCGTGAACGTCTCGCCGAGTTTCTCGACACTTCTTCAATTCAGGGCGGTGTCGACTTTCACTTGCATTCGACATTTTCCGACGGAGCGCAAACTCCGTCCGAAGTTGTGGCGGACGTCGTTAAGAACGGACTTAAAGCGTTTGCACTGACAGATCACGATACGATGGAGGGTATCGGGGAAGTTGTCGAGGCGCTGAACCGGCTTTCGCGTTCAAATCAAGATAAAGAGCGTGAAGAATCGCTTCTATTTGTCCCCGGTGTCGAATTCAGTGTCATGCAGGACGATTGTGAAATTCACGTCTTGGGATATTTTACGGAGTACGATCCTCCCGGAATCTCCGCATACATTGAGGAGCAGGCTAAGAGCCGCGAGCGGCGCAACCTTGCGATGCTTGAGAAATTGCGGTCTCTCGGTTATGATATCTGTTTCGATGATCTGAAGCGTCACGGCGGGGCGCGTACGCTTCCCGGACGCGTTCACATGGCGCTCTGGCTCGTCAAACACGGTCATTTTCGCTCTGTTACACATGCCTTTCAAGAATTACTCGGCGTCGGGAAACCGGCTTTCGTGCCGAGAATGAGACGCCCTATCAGTGAAGCTTTCTGTGAAATTAAGCGCGCGGGAGGGCTAAGTGTCATCGCTCATCCGCAGCAATACGGGTGGATGGATCATCCTGAGCGCCCTTCTACACGTGAGTCGCTGCGCAAGCGTATCGCTCAGCTGGCACAGGACGGCTTGAACGGCGTCGAGTGTTTCCATGGAAAGGCGACGCCGGAGGAGCAGCGACTTCTCGCCGATATCACGACGGAGCTCGGGCTGATTCGCACTGCAGGCTCGGACTGTCACGGGCGAACCGATCATCACGCGCCTATGTACGATCGCTCGACATCTTTTACCCATTTGATCTGAAATCTGCGCTCCTTGCGTTCGTTACCGTCATTTTGACAAAACAAGTTAATTCAAACAAAAAATAATGTACAAATACATAACTGCAAGCTGTACGCAATAAGGTTACACTGAATGCGTCGGTTTTTGACTTGCATTTTAACAACATAATGAACGGTCGGCGTTGCCGGCGAAACCATAAAGTGAGGATAGAAAGATGATTATTTACGACAAGAAGACGATTGACGATATTGATGTCAAGGGAAAGCGTGTGTTGTTGCGTGCGGAATTTAACGTTCCTCTCGACAAGAAGACGAATGAAATTACGGATGACAGGCGCATTCGCGCCGCTCTTCCGACGATCAGCGCGCTCGTCGAGCGCGGAGCACGCTTGATTATCGTGTCGCATCTCGGTCGTCCGAAAGGATTTGACAAAGCGCTGTCGCTTAAACCTGTTGCGGTACGTCTGTCGGAGCTCCTGAACCGCGACGTCACAATTGCCGAGGATGTCGTCGGAGATGACGCGGCGGCCAAAGCTGCGGCACTAAAGGACGGTGAGATTCTGCTCCTCGAGAACGTGCGATACCATAAAGAAGAGACGAAAAATAATCCTGTTTTCGCGAAAAAATTGGCTTCAATGGCTGAGATTTATGCAAGTGACGCTTTTGGCGCCGTTCACCGTTCTCACGCTTCGACGGCGGGCGTTGCCGCATTTCTGCCGGCTGTCGCGGGTTACACGATCAACCGCGAACTCGAAATGCTCGGTAAAGCCGTCGCCGATCCTGTTCGTCCGCTGACGGCGATTCTCGGCGGATCGAAAGTCTCCGATAAGATCGGCGTTATCCGCCATTTGATGAACAACGTCGACAACTTGCTGATCGGCGGAGGAATGGCATATACGTTCCTAGCCGCTCAAGGTCATTCGGTCGGAACCTCACTTTGCGAAGTGGACAAGATCGACCTCGCCAAAGAGCTCTTGGAGCTCGCCGAAGAGAAGGGCGTTCAGCTGCTTCTGCCGACCGATACGGCTGTTGCCGATCACTACGGCGAAGATGCGACGGCGACGGTCGTTGCCGTTAGCGAGATTCCTGATGACGCGATGGGCCTTGATATCGGACCTGAGACGGTCCGGCTCTTTGCCGAGACGATTCAAAAATCAGGAACGATCGTCTGGAACGGTCCTCTCGGAGTTTTTGAATTTGAAGCTTTTAGCTACGGTACACGCGAGATTGCGCACGCTATAGCTGACTCGAATGCCGTTTCCATTATCGGCGGCGGCGATTCTGCGGCTGCCGTAGAAAAATACGGCCTGTCGTCAAAGATGACGCACGTATCGACAGGCGGAGGCGCCTCCCTTGAGTTTTTGGAAGGCAAAGTCCTGCCCGGCATCGATTGTCTGCTCGACCGCGATCCGCGTTCGCTCGTCGCGGCGGGAAACTGGAAAATGAACCGTGAAGTACCGTCCGAGGCGACGGCATTTCTCGAAAAACTGTTGCCGCTCGTCGCCGAGTCAAAGGCTAAAGTGATTGTGGGCGTTCCGTATACGGCGCTCGATGCGGCCGTGACGCTCTCTAGCGGCACGCCGATCCGTATCGCCGCGCAAAACGGCTGCCATCATGATGCCGGCGCCTATACAGGTGAAATTTCAATGGCCGCGCTCGCGCGCATGCACGTCCCGTATGTGATCATCGGTCATTCAGAACGGCGCGCCTATGCGGGTGAAACGGATGAACTCGTCAATAAAAAGCTGCAGGCGGCGCTCGAATGGGGCGTCCGTCCGATCGTCTGCTGCGGAGAATCGAAAGAACAGCGTCAGGCCGGTGAGACGGCGGAACATCTCGTCTCGCAGATTGAGCTTGCTTTCGCGGGAGTACCCGAGAATTCTCTCTGCCAGGTGATGGTGGCGTATGAGCCGATTTGGGCGATCGGCACCGGTGACGTCGCGACGGAAGAACAGGCTCAGGAGGCGTGCCTTCTGATCCGCGAAGTGCTTGAGAGACTTTACTCGCCGGAGGCGGCTTCACTTGTTAAGATCCTTTACGGCGGATCGATTAACGGCAAGAATGCTGCCGGACTGTTTGCTCAATCGGCCGTCGACGGCGGACTTGTCGGCGGTGCTTCATTGAAGCTTGACGATTTTGCGGTGATTGCAAACGTTTAATGAAAGTGTATAAGAACGAATGGCAAGTAAGAATCAACGCCCCATTGCTCTGATTATCCTCGACGGCTGGGGCATATCGGATGATCCTCACGGTAACGCCGTCCTAGCGGCGGATACACCGTTCTTGGATCATCTGCTTGAAGAATGGCCTTCTGCAAGAATTAAAACGAGCGGCAGCGACGTCGGATTGCCGGACGGTCAGATGGGCAATTCCGAAGTCGGACATATGAATATCGGCGCCGGTCGCATTGTCTATCAGGATCTTTTGAGAATCAGCAATGCGATCGAAGACGGAACGTTTTTCGAGAATGAAGCGATACGCTCCGCGATGTCGCATGCTGCGTCAAATAATAAGACGCTCCACCTTGCCGGCTTACTATCGGACGGCGGAGTCCATAGCCATCTCGAGCACCTTTTTGCTCTGATTGATATGGCGAAGCGCGAAGGTGTAAAAGATGTCGCGATCCACGCTTTCTTTGACGGGCGCGACACGCCTCCCCAATCGGGGATCCGCTATATGGAGGCTTTGCTCGACCGCATTGACAAAGTCGGACTCGGTCGCGTCGCGTCTCTTTCCGGCAGATACTATGCCATGGATCGCGACAATCGATGGGAGCGCCTTGAGAAAGCATATCGCTGCTTGACGGCCGTCGATTTTGACGGCGCGCGTGCGAGCGATCCCGTTGAAGCGATTCGCGCTTCGTACGAAAAAGGCGTGACGGACGAGTTCATCGTACCTGTCCTGATGGTCGATCAGGACGGCGCGCCGATCGCTCCCGTGCGCGAAGGCGACAGTTTTATCTTCATTAACTTCAGGCCCGATCGCGCGCGCGAACTGACAAGAGCGTTTTGTCAGCCTGAATTCGATAAGTTTCCCGTCGTCGCGACGCCGCTAGGCCTTCACTACGTTGGAATGGCGGAATACAGCGCCGACTTCAACGCGTTTCCCAATTTCGCAACAGCCTATCCTCCCGAGGATTTGGCGGGAACATTCGGTGAGGTCGTTTCCGAAGCCGGTCTCAGACAGCTGCGCATCGCCGAAACGGAAAAGTATGCACACGTCACCTTTTTCTTCAATGGCGGAAGAGAAGAACCGTATGCAGGAGAAGAACGAATACTCGTACCGTCTCCGAAAGTTGAAACGTACGACCTTCAGCCCGAGATGAGCGCGCCTGAAGTGACGGATAAGCTGTTGGAGGTGCTCGCCGGCGATTCGCCCGATGTTATTATTCTGAATTATGCGAACGGCGATATGGTCGGTCATACGGGCATATTTGACGCCGCTTGTCGTGCGATGGAGGCCGTTGACGCATGTCTTTCAAAGGTCGTTCCCGTGATCATTGAAAAAGGCGGCATCGCGCTTATCACGGCAGATCACGGTAACCTTGAGGAAATGATCGATCCTGTCAATGGAGGCCCCTTTACGGCGCATACGACGAACGACGTCAGGCTTATCGGAGCCGGACTTGAAGAATACGATCTGGCTGACGGGAGATTGGCGGATCTCGCGCCGACGATGCTCGATCTCTTAGGATTGGATAGGTCGTCCGGAATGACGGGACGCTCACTCTTGGTTAGTTAAATAAGGAAAATCGTCGCAACGGATAATGGAATAGTGATGAAAGCGGCGTGTTATACTGTTCTGGGCAAAATATAGTTGTCCGAATTGATTGATGGGAGAGTACAATGGCAAAGAAAAAGAACTTTGTAACGATGGACGGAAATACGGCTGCGGCTTACGCGTCTTATGCCTTCACGGAGGTGGCGGGCATTTACCCGATTACGCCGTCTTCCGGGATGGCGGACAGCGTGGACCAATGGGCCCAGCAAGGTAGAAAAAATATTTTCGGTCAGCCCGTTCATGTGGTGGAGATGCAGTCGGAAGGCGGAGCGGCGGGCTTCGTGCACGGCTCTCTCGCGACGGGTGCGTTGACGACGACATATACGGCATCACAGGGTTTGCTCCTGATGATTCCCAATATGTACAAAATGGCGGGCGAATTATTGCCGGCAGTCTTCCACGTATCTGCCCGTGCCGTTGCGGGGCATGCGCTCTCTATTTTCGGCGACCACAGTGACGTGATGGCGACGCGTCAGACGGGATTTGCCCTTCTCGCTTCAAATGGCGTACAGTCCGCTATGGATCTGGGAACCGTTGCGCATTTGTCGGCAATCAAAGGACGCGTTCCGTTTTTGCACTTCTTTGACGGATTTAGAACGTCACACGAGATCCAGAAAATCGAAGTGCTTGACTACGACGACTTAAAAGGTCTCGTCGACATGGAAGCCGTTCAGGCGTTCCGTGAGCGCGGTTTGACGCCGAATAACCCCATGTTGCGCGGCACGGCTCAGAATCCGGACATTTTCTTCCAGGAGAAAGAAGCGGCCAACCCTTACTATGAAGCGTTGCCTGATATCGTTGAATATTACATGGACGAGATCGGAAAGCTGACGGGGCGTCCTTATAAACCTTTTGTATATTATGGCGATCCGGAGGCGAAAGAGATCATCATTTGTATGGGTTCTATTTACGATACCGTATGTGAAACATCCGACTATCTCAATGCGAACGGCAGAAAAACGGGCGTCATCCACGTTCATTTGTACAGGCCTTTCTCTGTCGAGAGACTGCTTGACGCGATTCCCGATTCAGTCGAAAAAATCGCTGTCCTCGATCGAACGAAAGAGCCGGGAGCATTCGGTGAACCGCTCTTCCTAGACGTCGCCGCGGCACTCGCTGAGGTCGGAAGCGATATTACCATTGTCGGCGGTCGTTACGGCCTCGGATCGAAAGACACAAAACCGGTGCATATCGCCGCCGTCTACGATCTTCTCACGGAAGACGATCCTCAGCCTCGTTTCACGATCGGTATCCACGACGACGTGACGAATCTCTCGCTGCCTGTCGGTGACGACATTCAAGTGTCGCCGCCCGGAACAATCTCGGCCCGTTTTTGGGGTCTCGGTTCCGACGGCACCGTCGGCGCAAACAAAAACTCGATCAAAATCATTGGCGACCACACGCCGATGTACGCTCAGGCTTATTTCTCATACGACTCGAAGAAGTCGGGCGGCGTGACGATCTCGGATCTGCGTTTCGGCAATTCGCCGATCCGCGCGCCCTATCTCGTCGCCAGCGCTGACTTTATCGCGTGCCACAATCAGGCGTACGTTCATTTGTATGACATACTCAAGGCGCTGAAAAAGGGCGGATCTTTCCTGCTTAATACGACAAGAAGCGCGGAAGAACTCGACGCGTTCTTTCCCGGGCAAGTCAAGCGCTATATCGCCGAGAACGACATCGATTTTTACATCATCGATGCCGTTCGTCTTGCACAGGAGATCGGGCTCAGAAATCGCATCAACACCATTTGTCAGGCCGCCTTCTTCAAGATCACGGAAGTCATTCCCGTCGATGAAGCGGTTAAATACATGAAAGATGCAATCGTCCGCTCTTACGGAGACAAGGGCGAAGAGATCGTCAACATGAACTACCGCGCTGTCGATGCCGGTATCGCCGAAGTTCAGAAAGTCGAAGTTCCTGCCGAGTGGCGCGATGCCGAAGACGATCCCGTCAAGTTCCGCGAAGCGCCGGAATTCATTTTGAACATTGCAGATGTCATGAACCGCCAAGAAGGCGACTCGCTCCCTGTCTCGGCGTTTACCGATTATGTGGACGGGACATTCCCGATGGGTACATCGCAATATGAGAAGCGCGGTATTGCTGTCAACATCCCGAAATGGATCCCTGAGAATTGCATTCAGTGCAACCAGTGCGCGTACGTCTGTCCGCACGCTGCCATTCGTCCGTTCCTTCTCGATGAAGAGGAGAAGGCGAATAAGCCTGAATCGTTTGAGACGATCAAAGGCATGCGCCCCTATGACGCATACGATTTCCGTATGCAAGTTTCGGCGCTCGACTGTACAGGCTGCGGCTCATGTGCGCAGACATGTCCCAGCAAAAACAAAGCGCTTGTAATGGAGCCTCTCGAGGATCAGCTCGTAGAAGCGAATAATTGGGAATTCGCGCAGACACTGTCGAGCAAGGAGAATCCCATGAACAAGACGTCCGTCAAGGGCAGCCAGTTCGAGCAGCCGCTGCTCGAGTTCTCGGGTGCCTGTGCCGGTTGCGGTGAGACGCCTTACGTTCGTTTGGTGACGCAGCTCTTCGGCGATCGCATGATGATCGCGAACGCGACGGGATGCTCTTCAATTTGGGGCGGTTCGGCGCCGTCGATGCCGTATTGTGTCAACAAGGACGGATTCGGACCGTCGTGGGGCAACTCTCTGTTTGAAGATAACGCGGAGTACGGTCTCGGTATGCACCTCGGCGTCAAACAGTTGCGCAACCGCGTGACGGAGTTTATCTCTCTGCTGAACGAAAAAGAAATCCCGGAAAGCTTAAAGGAAGCCATCGGTGTTTGGCTCGAGCGCAAAGATGAGAAAGAGCCCGCACGCGAAGTGGCGGACGCTTTCCTGAGCGCGTTGAATGAAGCGGATCTTACCGGTGAGGCGGCGGAGCTTCGCGAGAAGATCCTTGAGCTTCAGGACTATCTGATGCTCCGTTCGACGTGGATCATCGGCGGTGACGGCTGGGCTTACGACATCGGCTACGGCGGACTCGATCACGTCTTGGCGTCCGGTGAAGATGTCAACGTCCTCGTTCTCGACACGGAAGTCTACTCCAATACGGGCGGCCAAGCCTCCAAGGCGACGCAGCTCGGAGCGGTGGCACAGTTTGCCGCCGGCGGTAAAACGCTCAAGAAGAAAGACCTCGGCATGATGGCGATGTCATACGGTTACGTCTACGTCGCTCAGATTGCAATGGGAGCCAGCCAGGCGCAGACGCTGCGCGCCTTACGTGAAGCAGAAGCCTGGAACGGCCCTTCGATCGTCATCGCGTACGCTCCGTGCATCAACCACGGTATTCGCGGCGGTATGTCGAAGACTCAGCAGCGCGAGAAAGACGCCGTCGAGACAGGGTACTGGCATCTGTGGCGTTATAATCCGCAGGCGACGGCCGAAGACGAGACGAAGAATCCCTTTACGCTCGATTCGAAACCTCCGACGCGAGACTACACGGAGTTCTTGAAAGAGGAAGTCCGCTACACGTCGCTCTACCGGAAGTACACTGCGGACAAAGTCGAAGAGATTTTCTCGCTCGCCAGAAAAGCCGCGGAAGAACGTTATCAGAGTTACATCCGCTTGGCGGAACAAGGCTGATTTTTTGCCATAGCAGTTCATTCGTTTGACAAATGAGCTGATCAAAAAAGAAATAACGGGCGCTTATCCGTGCGAGGGTGGGCGCCCGTTTGTAAACTGTGGAAATTTCTTCATTATTTGTGAGACAATAAGTGTTCGGAAGCTCTTACTTATAGTGAATAATTTTGTCGGGGAAGGGAGGATCTATATGAGAATCAAAGACAGCCGATCGATCATCTTCAGCGATACACCGATTCCTGATCTTTTCATTCAGGACATGATGCCGAAATTGAGCGGGAACGCTGTCAAGAGCTATCTGTTTCTCAACAGCGTCTTCCAGAACGGTTCCCGTAAAGCGACGCGTGCCGATCTTGCCGATCGCTTGGGTATTTCTGAGGAGGCCGTCGATGACTCTCTTCTCGAATTGCAGCGCATGCACCTCATCACGGTGGGCGATCAGGACATCTCCATCAACGACTTGAAAATGCAGGAATTGCAGAAGCGGTATCGCCCTGTCTCATCATCGACACCGAAAGAGATCGTCGGACGCGAGGCGATCCATAAGGAGCGCGAGATGATCGTCAACCAGATCAACATGACATTTTTCCAAGGGATGATGACGTTCACCTGGTACGATCACATTGACCGATGGTTTGAAGTTTACGGGTTTGATCCTGAAGTGATGTTCGTTCTGTTCCAGGAAGCCGCCAACAATAACCGCCTGAACGGTCCGGGCTTTGCCATGCGAGTGGCGGAAGATTGGGCGTCTGCGGGTGTCAAAACTTATGAGCAGCTTTCACGTTATTACACGCACTTTTTGAAAAAAAATGAACTGAAGGCGCTCGTCGGCAAACGCTTGAGACGTAAAATGACAGAATACGACCTCAAAGATGTCGATATGTGGGTCGACGAATACGGCTTCGGCGAAGATATTATTGAAGAGGCGCTCTCGAAGACGCGAGGCGCGTCCAATCCGAGCGTGCGCTATGTGACCGCCGTGTTAAAAGATTGGTATGAGCACAACTTGAAAACGCTTGAGGATGTTCGCTCCTACGAAGAAAAGCGTACGGCGGAAATGAGCGCGCTGCGAGGGAAAGCCGCTTCACTACGGCGCGATAATCGAGATAACTTTACGCTTGACGCCTCCCGGAACACAGGCGTGGAGGTCGGTACCGGCATCAGAATGCCGCGCCTCATGTCCGATACGACGGACGAAGAGCATGATTAAAGATGATTCGCCTTATGTCCGAAAAGCCGGATGACGAACGCGATTCGCAATTGAGGTTTAGCAGAATTATATGGCAAACTTGACGGACAAAATCAACGGTGAGATTATTCGCGTGTACGAGAGACGGCGGCACAACGCTTTTGCTGCACGTGACGCCCGCATAGCGTCGCTCTATGCCGGTTATCCTGAGCTGGAAGACTACGACAGGAAACTTCGCAGCGCGGGACTCGCTCGACTGATGTCGGCTATGGAAGCGACAGGCGGCGATGAAGGCGCTTTCGACCGAATTGCGTCGGAGCGTCAGACGTTTTTAAGTGAACGCGGTATTGAAGATGGGTACGATAAGCCTGTCTTTTACTGTCGCGCGTGTGAAGATACAGGGAGGATTCAGAATAAGTGGTGCTTTTGCAGGAGACAAATCCTGCAGGATATTCTGCCTGCCTATTTTCCCGACTCCATGTCGCCCGACCATACGTTTGCCGAGTTTAATCTCAATCTTTACGACAGCGCCTCGTCCGACCGCAATCACGCCTCTTCGGCGCGCGAGATTATGGCGAAGAATTTACAGGCGGCCCAATTCTATACATCGAATTTCTTTCAACTGCAAGATCGACAACTGTTTTTCAGCGGCGATCCCGGTACAGGAAAAACTTTTCTCATGCAGTGTATCGGCCACCGCCTTATGGAGGAAGGTGTCGCCGTCATTTACATTTCTGCGCCCAACCTGTTCGATCTCATTACACGATATAAGCGCTTGCAGCAATCTTTTCGTCCCGATCCCGACCAGTTGGAGGAGGCGACAATGCTGAACAATGCTTTCTTGACATGGGATCTCCTGCTCATTGACGATCTCGGAACGGAATTGGCGACACAAGAGACGTTCGCACAGCTGCTCGGACTGCTCGACACGCGGCACAACCGTCAGCTCGCGACGATCATCGCCTCGAATCTCAAAGTACCCGATTTTGCGAAACAATATGACAGCCGCATCGCCAGCCGGCTGATGGGTAATTTCCTGATTTACAGTTTCCCGCCCGGTGACTTGAGGCTGCGTCATCTGAAAGAAGGCGGTTGAGGACGGCATTATGCGCGTAGGTGTCGATCTCGTCAGTGTTACAAGGTTCCAAAAAGCCTTGGATCGCCACCGCGAACGCTTTTTAGCGCGTATTTTTACTGAGCGCGAACGCAACTTATGTTCCGGAGATACGCGCCGGCTTGCCGGTCGCTTCGCTTCGAAAGAGGCCGTTTCGAAGGCATTGGGAACGGGTATCGGACGGCTCGGTATCTCGTTTCAAGATATAGAGATCGACGCGGACGAAATGGGTATGCCCTCTGTCGTTCTGTACGGTGCGGCGAAGGCGAGATTCTCACAGCTGGGATGCGTTTCCGTCGCTCTCAGCATTTCTCATGAAAATGAGTACGCCGTGGCGTTTTGTGTTATGAAGACAGATACGTCGGCGAGTCGCGAGACTTCGGCGGGCGGAGAGGGTTCTGCCAATGAAGGATGAAAACCCCGTGACGAAACAAAACGGTTCTAAGAACGATGTGCCGGAGACGAAGACATCGAAAGAGAAGATAACGATCCGCCGCGGGCCGGGATATGTTCCGGGACTTATTGAATCGGACGAGGAGACTCAGCGCAGGAAACCGATCTACATTGATGCGAAAAAGAGACGGCTTCCGCCTTGGGCAATTGCCATGATTGTTCTTCTAGCGCTTATGTTGGGACTCTTTCTCGTTTTGCCGCAGGTAATCGAAAAGAAACGTTCCGAGCCGGCCGTTGTCACTCCGACGGATTCGGAGCAGACGGAGTCCGATGATCCTTCCAATCCTCATCTGGGCGTCGTGAAAGTGTCTTCCGCGCCGCTTTTCGACTCGGCGGAGATGCGCGGCAAGCGTATCGCAGAATTGCTTCTCAATGAGCCCGTCACGATTCTTGATGCGAATCATCGCACGATGATCAAAGTACGGGCGTCAGACGGAACGGTCGGATTTCTGTCACGTGATGATGTAAGTGCCGATGTACGTTCCCTGTCTCCTGCGGGCGCCGTCCTGAAAT
The DNA here is from genome assembly GCA_012841145.1 of Clostridiaceae bacterium. GTDB lineage: Bacteria > Bacillota > Clostridia > Saccharofermentanales > DTU023 > UBA4923. The sequence continues at coordinate 29,647 of DUVH01000011.1, forward strand.
TGATCGTGCGTACGCCGTATAAGCGTGTGATGACGCACGCGCGAGGCGGCACTTTGCTCGTGGAAGCGCCAATGGGGTCTATTCTCTACGCGGACTATCGAAACGGTGATTTGCTCCGCATCAAGTTGCCCGATGGTCAGGCGGGATGGGCGAATACGACGGGTTTGTTCTTGCTTGACCCGCTTGACACGATCGAGGTCGATCACTTCTACGAACAATTCTCGTCGGCATTGATGGCTTATTACAATCGTCCTCTCGTGCCGGGCGGCGTAACGGTGCGCGGCATTAGTCCGGAAGGCGCCGTCTTCATCGCGGCGAGACTGAACGGGCTGGATCTCCCGCGTACGCTGAATGAGCTCGCTCGTGAAGGGGAGACGGTCGAGTTGACGATAGACGCCGAGGGACATAAAGAATTGAATGATCTCATGATTGGCGATCTTTTGTTTATTCATAAAATCAGTGACCCGGCGGTACTCGAGTCCGTCGCGATTCGCGTCGATGACGGGCAGATTCTTGTTGCTTTCCCGAATCGACAGACGCTTCAGCTTATCGATGTCGAATCGAAACAGGCACGGGAACTTGCTTTGCGTATTACGGCCGTCCGACGGCTGAATCCGCCTTTTTCTGTCGATATCACGGAATAAACGCGATTGTTGCTGAAATATTCCATTTTTTACGAATTCGACCCCGCTTTTATGAAATGACGTCCGTAATCTATTATTGGTGGGCGCAAAACACCATCTCAAAATGAAAATACAAGGAGAAAAATATGAAAAAGAACAAAATGAAAATGGTCACTCTGATAATATCGGCTCTGTTCCTTTTTGCCGCCGTTGTCGGCTGCGCGAAGGGTGCAGATTTAAAGGATGGCACCGGCACCATTCTTCTTCGTGTCAATCCTGAGATTTCCGTCCATTATGATGCTGAAGGTCTCGTGACGAACGTTGTGCCCGAGAACGATGACGCCAAATTGGTTGTCGAGAATGTCAGAGATTTGAAGGGCGAACAGGTACGCCCCGCGGTGAAAGAACTTGTCACAGCGATCAATGATGCAGGATTCTTCGTCGACGAAATCGACGGAAGTTCGCGCAACATCACGATTGAAATCGCTAAAGGCTCTGTTTTCCCCGAAGAGGCATTCGATAAGCTTATCGCCAAAGATGTTAACTCTACGCTCAAGTCAATGAACGTGGAATCGAAAGTGATCGGAATCGACTTTTCTGATTACGATGATTCAGATTTTTCCGAACCGACAGGCGACTTCATCTCGGTTGAGCAAGCGAAAGAGATCGCTCTCGCTCACGCAAAAGTTGATGCCTCAAAAGCGAAATTCGATAAAGCGGAGCTCGAGGATGATGACAATGTCGCGTACTACGACATTGAGTTCAAAGTCGACGGAGTCGAGTTTGAATATGAAATTGACGCTGTGAGCGGTCAAGTTCTGAAGTATGAACGTGACGACAAGGACGTGAGCGACTACGACGATGACAATGATAATGACGCCGACGACAGCGATCACAAGTCACCGACCAAGCCGACTGAGGACGACAGCGACTTCGACGATGACAGCGATCACAAAGCTCCGACGAAGAAGACGACCAAACCGACTGAAGACGACAGCGACTTTGACGACGACAGCGATCACAAAGCTCCGACGAAGAAGACGACCAAACCGACACAGGATGACAGCGACTTTGACGATGACAACGACGACGACAGCGATTACGACGATTAATCGTTAATCGGCTGAACTGTAATACGATTTCATAATAATTCTAATAGCTTGCACATCGGTTTTGCTCTTCCCCCCGGTCCCATCAATGATGGCGACAGATGCAAAGCCGATGTGCTATTTTTATGGAGATCAACGCGACGCTAAACTCCGATGGATGACTGCTTTTAACTGAGGAAGGAAAACCCGTGAAACTTCGTCATGAACTGAAACACGAGATCAATTTTGCCGATCATCTCCTGCTCAAAAACAGGCTTCGAAAGATTCTTCCGCACGACCGGCACGTAGGGCCGGAAGGCGAATATCTCGTCAGAAGTCTCTATTTCGATGATCCGTTCGACAGGGCTCTCACGGAAAAAATCAGCGGCGTCAACTTGCGCGAGAAATTTCGTATCCGCTGCTACAATCAGGATTTTTCATGGATTCGACTGGAGAAGAAGAGTAAACGCCGCGGCTTAAGTCACAAACAGGCGGCACGTTTGACGGAAGATGAGGTTCGGTCGATACTCGACGGAGAATATACTTTTCTATTGAAAAGTGACATACCGTTACTTCAGGAGTTTTACTTCAACTTAACAAGTCGCTTGCTGCGTCCCTGTGTCATCGTGGAGTACTACCGCGAGCCATTTGTTCACCCTGCGGGAAACACGCGCGTTACGCTCGATCGCGACATCAGAACAAGCGGAAGGAATATCGACTTCTTCGCGATCGATCCGCTGCAAATACCGACAGACGTGGCTTTCGCCGTCCTTGAGGTGAAGTATGATCAGTTTCTTCCAGAGTTTATCGCGGACGCCATTCAAATCGGCCCCAGGCGGAGCGGCGCTTTTTCAAAATATGCGCACAGCCGCAAATACGACTAAACAGGAAAACAGAACCTTTCAACGAGGTTAAATATTTACAGCGAAAAGAGGAAAGATTCATGAGTTTCAGAGATATCTTCAAGTCCAGATTCCTTGAGAACGTGACGAGCATTTCCATCCTTGACATGGCGCTTGCCATGGTGCTCTCGTTCTTCGTCGGACTGTTCATCTTTTGGATTTATAAATTGACGTATCGTGGTGTGATGTACTCGTCGAGCTTCGGTGTGACGCTCATCGGTCTCACAATGATCGCCACGCTCGTTATTCTGGCCGTTACAAGCAATGTCGTTCTATCGCTTGGAATGGTGGGTGCTCTGTCCATCGTCCGTTTCAGGTCGGCGATTAAAGAGCCGCTCGACATCGCGTTCTTATTCTGGAGTATCGCTGTCGGCATTGTCATCGCTGCCGGTCTGTTGCCGCTTGCCGTTTTCGGCAGTCTTTTCATAGGCATCATTCTCGTCATTTTCGTTAGCTGGAAATCGCACGACAACCCTTTCATTTTGATCCTGCGCTGTCATTCGGAGGAGGCTGAAACGGCGGCAAAATCCGTCTTGGAGGCAAATATCAAGAAACTCGTTCTTAAAAGCAAGAGCATCCGCGAAGGTGAGATCGAGCTCCATTACGAGGTTCGTCTCAAAGATGACGAGACTTCCTTTCTCAGCACGATCGCGGACACTGAGGGAGTTCTCGACATTGTTCTCGTCAGCTACAAGGGTGATTACGTCGGATAACGGCCTGTGGGCCCAAAATCTGACGGCGCGTTAGGGAGGCGCTCATGCTCAAGCATCGGTACATTGACAAGATTTGTCTTGCGGCGGCCATACTTATGGTCGTCCTTATGATCGTGTTTATGAACGCCGGTTCGTTTGGGCTGAGGACGTATCATGGCTCGCCCGGCTATGTCGATCGCCTTTTTGATATGAGCTGCGTTCACTCGATCGACTTTACTTTAGACGAGTCGGATTGGCAGAGTATTTTAGAAAACCCGCACGCAAAGGAATACGTCCCCGCCACGATCTCCATTGACGGCGATGAGATCGCCAATGTCGGTCTTCGCGTCAAGGGGAATAATTCGCTCAATCAGATTTACAAGTACGGTTCCAAGCGCTTCAGCCTTAAAGTTGAATTTGATCATTACGAAAAAGGACAGACGTATTTCGGACTCGACAAGCTCTCGCTGAATACTTCTTTTCAAGACAATGCTTTCATGAAAGATACGATAACCTACGAGATGATGCGTGAGATGAAAGTCCCCGCACCGCTTACAAGTCACGCATTCATTCGCGTCAATGGTAGAGATTGGGGACTGTTCGTCGCTATTGAAGAAATCGAGGATGCCTTCGTTCGCAGAAACTACGGCATGAATCGCGGAGAGCTCTACAAACCGAAGTATCGCCGGCTGAGCGATCAGAACGACGATATCGCCCTCATTTACACGGGTGACGAATTCTGGCGTTACGAAAACATTTTCCGCCATTCCGTCTTTAAAGTTAATGACGCCGATAAGGCGAGATTGATCGAAGCGCTCAAAATCCTTGCAGAAGGGAAAGACTTGGAGTCAGCGCTCGATATCGAGGCATTGCTCAGGTTTTTTACCGTCCAGACATTCGTTGTCAATCTCGACAGCTACCTTGGCAAAACCGGGCACAACTATTTTCTTTACGAAAAAGACGGCAAGATTTCGATGCTTCCATGGGATTACAATCTCGCTTTCGCAACGTACGCGCTCGGCATGACCGATCCCATCAATGATTCGACGCTTTTTGTAAACTATCCGATCGATACGCCGGCTCCGATGGAGGTGATGATCCGCCGGCCGCTCTTTGTGCAGCTCATGTTCAACAGCGAATACGTCGAAAGATATCACGATCTCTACGACGATTTCCTGATAAAGTACATGGAAAGCGGTCGTTTCGAGGAGAAGGTAGATTCTATCCGCGACATGATCTCGCCTTATGTCAAGCGAGATCCCACAAAGTTCTGCTCGCACGACGACTTCCTTCTCGCCGTCGATACGCTCAAGGATTTTTGCCTCCTGCGCGCACAAAGTGTGCGCGGCCAACTTGACGGCACGATTCCGTCAACGTTCAAAGGACAGGCAAATAACCCTGAAACCTTAATCGACGCTTCTTCCGTTTGGGTTCCGGATCTCGGTGATTTCGAAGATATGCGAAATCTCGTTGACGGTCTTCTCCCTTAGTTTTTATTGAAATTATCTTGTAAGACCTTTACCTCAAACGAGTCGATTTGTTGACTTTACACAGAAAAATCGTTAAAATGCGTTTAAAAGCAAGTAAAAGTAAATGAGCGTCGTCTCGTCTTTGACGGCGCCCTAAAACTTGCAATTCATGAAGGAGTGAAAAGATGAAAAAATTTTTTGCAATTTTGCTCGTCGCTCTGATGGTATTTACTGTCGTCGCATGCGACAAAAAACCGGTCGAACCCGGCACGTCAGGCAGTGAAACAGCAGATCCCGGCACCGAACCCGGCGGCGATCCCGGCGGTGATCCCGGCGGAGAACCCGATCCGGAAAAGAAGGTCTACAGCGTTGTTCATTTGGTCAACGGGAACCTCGGAGATAAATCGTTCTTCGACTCTGCCAATACGGGTCTTACCCAATTGGAGGCGGACGGACGCATTACGCTGAAGACGATTGAGATGGGCGGAACGGATGCCGACCAGCCGAAATGGCAGGAGACCCTGAATGAGGTCGCCGAGAGCCAGCTGTACGATCTCGTTGTTTGCGGCACGTACCAGATGCCCGACTACCTGAAAGAGACGGCGACGGCTTACCCCGATCAGAAGTTCCTCATCTACGACGACACGACGTACGTCGGCGAAAACGAGAACGTTGTCAATGTCAGCTACAGGCAGAACGACATGGGCTACCTGATCGGTGTCTACGCGGCGGCTATGACAACGAAAACGGACATTGACAAAATCAACCCCGAGAAAGTCGTCGGATTTATCGGCGGCGTCGACAGCCCCGTCATCAACGACTTCCTGTACGGATTCCTGACGGGCGTCCAGGCGACAGATCCTGAAGTTAAGGTAGACACGCGCTACGTCAACAGCTACGTTGATACGGCGACGGCGAAAGAGATGGGTCTCGCGATGATCAACGATAACAACGTCGACATCATCTGGGGCGTTGCGGGCCTGTCAGGCAACGGCGGAGCCGAGGCGGCGCTCGAGTCGGGTAAAGCCTGGTTCATCGGCGTCGACTCCGATCAGGAGCTCACACTTTCCGCCGAGCTTGCGGCGATCACGCTGACATCGGGACTCAAGAACATCGGACAATCACTCATCTGGGTCTTTGATGAGTGGGATGCCGGCCGCACCTATTGGGGTACGGAAGTCAACCTCGGACTCGTCGAGGGCGGTGTAGGTTTCGTCTCGGATAAGAACTTCAAGAACATTGCACCACAAGATGTCCAAGATCTTGTTCTCGAAGCTGAACAGGACGTTCGCGACAAAAAAGTTGAAGTTCCTTCGGCTATCGGCGACGACACGAACGGCGTCATCGTCATGCGTGATGAAATGCAGCCGTAAGCGCGACTTATTTTATCCGTTGAATATGGTGATACCTGAGTGAAATGAAGGGGGATCTGCTTGCGGATCCCCCTAATGTGTTTTGGGCGACTCGTATGGAGTTGCGGAGACAGGAGAGCGAAACGCATGGAAGCAGTACATGAACTTGTCGTTCGCATGGAAAAGATCACCAAGATCTATCCGAACGGCATCGCAGCGAATCGCGATGTCGATTTCTCCGTTAGAAAAGGTGAAATTCATGCTCTCATCGGAGAGAACGGAGCAGGGAAATCAACTCTGATGAAAATCCTTTTCGGACTGGAGCAGCCGACAGACGGTGCGATTTATCTGAACGATGAGCGGGTTAACCTTTCATCGCCTCTCGAGGCGATCAGCAAAGGTATAGGCATGGTGCATCAGCACTTTATGCTCGTTCCGAGTTTGACGGTCGCCGAGAATATCGTTCTCGGTATGGCGCCAAAAAAAGGCGGGCTCTTTATAGACTATAAGGAGGCCGTCCGTTTAACGCGCGAATACTCGGAAAAATATAACTTATTTGTAGAACCCGACGCGCGCGTTGCCGATATCGCCGTCGGTATGAAGCAGAAAGTCGAGATCTTGAAAGCTCTCGTTCGCGGTGCACATGTTTTAATTCTCGACGAACCGACTGCCGTTTTGACGACGCAGGAGACGGTTGAATTATTTCAGGAATTAAAAAACCTTAGAGAGCAGGGTTTTACGATTATCTTTATTTCGCACAAACTGAAAGAGATCAAAGAGCTGACCGACCGCATCACGATCATGCGCGCGGGACGCTCGGTCGGCGTCTATGATACGGATTCGATCACAGAGCAGGAAATTTCAAGATTGATGGTCGGTCGCGATGTCGTGCTCAAAATGGATAAACCGGAAGCTGTTCCCGGTGAGCACGTCCTGCGCGTCGAAGATTTGCATTACGTCAACGAGTGGGGCAAAAAGATGCTCGATGGCGTCTCTTTTTCTGTCCGTCAAGGTGAAATCGTAGGTATAGCCGGCGTAGAGGGAAATGGCCAGCGCGAACTTGTCGATATTCTCTTTGGCTTGAAATTGCCTGATTCCGGCGATGCGACGGTCGACGGTCAGTCTCTGATCGGTCTGCCGCAGGCACAGATAAGAACGCTCGGCGTCTCGTACGTTCCTGAAGACCGCATGACATTCGGTATCGCTCAGACTGCGAATATTCAGGAGAACATGGTCTCAGACCGTTACAGGCAAAAGAAATTCAACAAAGGGCCGCTCTTCAAAATGAAGTCGCTGAACGATGAGAGTGACCGTCTCATCGTGGATTACGCCGTGCTCTGCAAATCGCGCGCCCAAGAGGTCGGAATGCTCTCAGGAGGCAATATCCAGAAGGTCGTCGTCGCGCGCGAGTTCTCCAGTGACCCGATCCTTATCATCGCCGACCAGCCGACGCGCGGCATTGATGTAGGCGCGACGGAATTAATCAGAAACAGACTCGTCGATCTGTCACGCGCAGGGGCGGCCGTACTTCTCGTATCGGCCGATTTGAATGAAGTTATGGAATTATCGGACAATCTCATCGTCATGTACAATGGCCAAATTGCCGGTTACTTCGATGACGGGCAGTGGGACGATTTGATGATGGGTGAGTATATGCTCGGACTGAAACGTCAGAGCGACGATGAGATCAGGAGGGCATGCCATGCGTGACAAAAGGATGGTTCTCTTCGGCTTCGTGCGCGGAGCCGCGGCGATCGCGCTTGCGCTCGCTGTCGGAGCGATTTTTATCTTTCTCAGTTCGGATGAGCCGTTTACGGCATTGCGCTACTTGTTGATCGGGCCGTTTGTCAGCTATCATGGCGGTGTCACAGCTTTCAACACGCAGAACTTCTACCAAGTTCTCGCAGCCATGATTCCGACTATTTTTACCGGACTCGCCGTTTGCGTCATGTTCTCCGCCAACCAGTTCAACCTGGCGGCTGAGAGCTGTGTGCTCGTGGGCGGATTTGTCGGGTCGCTCATCGGCATCTACGTCAACATGACAACGGGCTGGCACGCCGTCGTTTGCGTGCTCGTGGCGTCCGTCGTCTGCGGTCTGATTATGCTGATACCCTCCGTGCTCAAGGTAAAGTTGGGAGCGAGCGAGATGGTGACGAGCCTCATGCTTAACTTCGTGTTGTTGTACATTGTGCTCCACTTTCTCAATTACCATTTCGCCGATCGCTCAAAAGGCGCGACGATGACGTTCCCGTTCTTGGAATCGGCGAAAATTCCTTCGATCGTTCCGGGCAACAGCAAATTGACATGGGGCTTTGTCATCGCGATCATCGTTTCTTTGCTCGTCTGGATCTTCATGTACCGGACGCGCTGGGGCTACGCGATCAGGATGATCGGAATCAATGAATCGTTCTCGCTCTATTCGGGCATGAATGTCGGCGGAACGATTATTCTTTCCTCCGTGATCGGCGGTCTTTTATCGGGAATGGGCGGAAGCCTTGAGGTTCTCGGCCGCTACAACACGTTCGTGTGGCGGGAGCTGCCGGGCTACGGCTGGACGGGCGTGACAATTGCGATATTGGCGAAAAACAACCCCGGCGCCGTGCCGCTCGCGGCGTTCTTTCTGGCGTACCTGAACAAGGGATGTCAATTGATGTCGACACACAGTGATGTCCCGAGCGAGATGATCGATATTATTCAGGCGGCCATCTTCCTCTTCTTCGCGGCGGAGCAGTTCCTGTCCGGTTTCAGGCAGAAGCTTGTTGTCAAGACAACGCGCGAGGAATTGATGAGAACAGAGTCGCTCACAGCGACGGAAGGAGAGTGAGTCCATGTTTGAGCAATTAATTCAATCTATTTTTCAAGCAGATTTTCTGTTCATCATTATCAGGATCACGGCTCCCATTCTCTTCGCCGCTCTGGCGGCCGTCATCTCGGAGAAGGCCGGCGTCGCCAACATCGGTCTCGAGGGAATGATGATGATTACCGCTCTGTTCGGTTTCCTGTTTGCTTATTGGACGCAGAGCTGGATCATCGGCGTTCTCGGCGCGATGTTTGTAGGTATTTTGTTAGGTCTTATGATGGGGTTCTTTTCATTCAAGCTGAAGACGGACATTATCCTCTCCGGTATTGCCGTCAACATGCTGGGAGCGGGCGGGACGATCTTTTTACTCAATATGTTTACCGGACTTCGCGGTAATACGGGTGCGCTCGTGTCCCCGAACATTCTGATCCCCACGATCGATATCCCGCTTATTGACAAAATACCCATTCTCGGCGAGATCCTATCGGGACACGCCATCCTGACTTATCTGGCGTTTATATTCGTCTTTCTGATGCGTATTTTCCTTTATAGAACACCTCTCGGCCTCAAAATCCGCGCAGTCGGCGAGAATCCGAACGCCGCGTCGAGTGTCGGTGTCAGCGTGATTAAGATGAAGTATATCGCGATCGCCATGTCAGGAGCGCTTGCGGGTCTGGGCGGCGCGTTTATGTCGATGTATTACTCACAAGGCTGGAATCAGGGCATGGTTGCCGGACGGGGCTTCATCGCGCTCGCCGCTCAAGCGATGGGAAGAGGTGAACCTGTAGGCGCTATGTTCTCATCTCTTCTTTTTGGTTTGGCACAGGCGATGAAGACAAAAGTCTCCGGGTTGCGCGGGATGGCAAGCTACAACTACCTGATCGAGATGATCCCTTACGTCGTGACGATTGTCGGACTCGTTTTCTACGCGATGAGCATTAAGCGGAAAGCTCGAAAGCACCAGCTGCGTCCGATTAAATAAAACCTTGAAGACGGAGCAATAAGATGAAGAAAATACCAGTGATTCTTGACGGCGATCCCGGTCATGATGACGCGATCGCATGGGTTCTTGCGAATTCTCGACCGGAACTCGATATTCTTGCCGTCACAACGGTAGGCGGCAACCAGACGCTTGCAAAGACGACGTACAACGCCGGTCGTATCTTGTCTTTGATCGGCTTGAACGTTCCGCTTGCGGGGGGACGCTCTAAACCTTTGCTCGCCGACCTGATCGTCGCGCCCGGTGTTCACGGCGTTACGGGGCTCGATGGACCCGAGCTGCCGGAGCCTGCGCGCGATGTCGTCGAGGAGGAAGCCGTTGAACTGATGGCTCGCCTTCTGGAGAAGAGTGATGTGCCGATTGTTCTTGTTCCCACCGGGCCGTTGACGAATATCGCTTCGCTCTTGTTGCTGCGTCCCGATTTGAAAGAAAAGATTGATCATATCTACATGATGGGCGGCGGCATCACGAAAGGTAATTGGACAGCCGCCGCGGAGTTCAACATTCTCGTCGACCCCGAAGCGGCTGATATCGTCTTTCGTTCAGGAGTGCCGGTTACTATGGCGGGACTCGATGTAACGGAACAGGCGCTCGTCCGCCCGGAGGACATCGAACGCATCAATTCGGTAGGAAATGATGTGGCGCGAATTGTCGCCGGCTGGCTCGAGTTTTTCTATCAATTTCATCAGCCGTTAGGTTATGAAGGCGCCCCCGTACACGATGCGGTGGCGATCGTGGCGATGGTGCGTCCCGAGCTTTTGAAGATGCGGGAGATGTACGTGGAAGTCGAGCTTCAGGGTGACTACACGCGCGGCGCGACGGTAGGTGATTACTATGGGCTTCTCGGGCAGAAACCGAACGCGACGTGTATCATGGATATTGACCGCGAGGCGTTCATTGAACTTCTGATCGAGTCGGTCGCATCGTACGGGGAAGGAGCAGCAAAATGAAGAAAATACCTGTCTGGTTTGATTGCGACACAGGTGTCGATGATGCCATCGCGCTTATTCTCCTGAGTCAACTCGAATTATTTGAAGTCGTCGGCGTTTCAACAGTTGCCGGCAACGTCGACCTCGATAAAACGACAGCCAATACGCTTCGAGTGCTCGATCTCTGCCACGCTCCGTACCCCGTCTTTCGCGGCGCGGCGCAGCCAATGATGCGCTCGCAGATCTCAGCGTCTTATGTCCACGGCGCCGACGGCCTCGGCGGCGTGATGCTGCCGGAATCGGATCGGAAGCCGGAATCCATTCCCGCATGGGATGCGCTCTATCAGGCAGCCGTAAAATATGCGGGCGAGCTCGTCCTGATTGCCGTCGGTCCGATGACGAACATCGGATTGACGCTCACGAAGTACAAAGATTTTCCCGGACTCATTAAGAGAATCGTCATTATGGGCGGCGCAGCCGTCGGCGGCAACGTGACGCCTTCCGCCGAGTTCAATATACTCGCCGATCCCGAGGCCGCCGCGATGCTTTTCGATTGCGGCGTGCAAGTTGAGATGTGCGGACTCGATATGACGATGAAGGCCTATCTCACACGGGAAGAGCTTGATGAATTGGGGTGTCTTGGGAGTCCGCAGGCGGCGTTTGCGCGCGACTGCCTCCAACGGGCGCTGAAATTCGGTGAATCGTATCAGCTGCCCGGAGTCGCTTTCCACGATCCCGCCGCCGTTTTGTACGCTGCTGACGACACGATGTTTGAAGCGTATCCTGCATGGGTTCGAGTCGAGACGAAAGGATCGAGTACGTACGGCAAGACCGTTACCGATCTCTACTCCGACAAAAAGTATGAAATGCGAGAGCATCTCGTTGTCGCCGACATCGATCGCGATGCGTTCAAGGCGCGGCTGTTTGAGTTGTTCGCTCGTTTTAAATGATATCGGAACAATGGATCGGTTCGGTATAATAAACACGAGAAGTGATCAAGGGGGCGACCGCGATGAGACGCCTTTCGGGAGTTTTGCGCATGACAAAAAATGTCTTATATATCGATTGTTGCATTCGAGGTGAAGAATCGCGTACGCGTCAATTGGGGGAGGCTTTCCTCTTCGGGTTGGCGATCCGCGAGACGTTTACGGTCGAGCGGCTGACGCTCATGGAAGAGCCGCTCATCCCTCTTGCGGGCGATTTTTTTCTGCAGCGCGAACGTCTCCTTGAAAACGGGGAGTTGTCGCACCCGCGTTTTCGCTATGCGCATCAATTTGCTTCAGCCGATCGTATTGTGATCGCGGCGCCATTCTGGGATTTGAGTGTGCCCGCTCTCCTCAAAATCTATATCGAAAACATCAGCGTTCAGGGAATTACGTTTGACGTCGACGAGGACATGGGACTCTTCGGGATCTGCCGTGCCGAGAAGATGTTTTTCCTGACGACGAGGGGAGGCGACTATCGTCAATCGCCGCTTGAGACAGGTATTCCGATGATGCGCAATCTCGCGACATTTTTCGGCATAAAGGAATTCGACTACGTGGCGGCCGACGGACTCGATCTTCTGATCGAACCGCCCGAAGTTATCTTGGGACGCGCCATCCGCGAAGCGCAGGATCGTGCTGTCGTCTGGTAAGCGCCGGCACGGAAAATAAATGTTTGACACGCTCTCGCGCTTCGTGTTACTATACATGATGCTTGTCAGACGCGGGAGTCTTTTTTTTTGCGCGGACAAGTTGTCTCGATACATGAAACAGCGGAGGGAACCACCATGGCAAAACCGGGTGCACGAGAGAGAATTACGCTTGCCTGTTCGGAATGTAAGCAGCGTAACTACAATACAAAAAAGAATAAGATGCATACGCCTGAAAAGTTGGAGCTGAACAAGTTTTGCAAGTTCTGCAATAAACATACAATTCATCGCGAAACGAAGTAACGCGTACTCACGGGAGTAATCTTATGGCGAGCAAAAAGAGAAGAGGTGCGGCGACCCGCGACAGTAAGGGTGCGGCAGACCGCGACAAAAAAGGAACAAAACGCGCAGCAGCGAAAAAAGACGCTAAGCCGTCCATTTTTGCACGTCTGAAAAAATGGTTTGTGAACATCATCACAGAACTGAAACGCGTCATGTGGCCTGACAAAAAGAAACTGAAACAGAGCACGATGACGGTTTTGCTGATCATTGCGATTTCGACCGTTGTGATTCTTGTCTTCGATTCCGTGATTGCGTTTATCCTGCGCACGTCGGGCTTCTATTCGTCAAAACCAGCGACTCCTGAGACGACGGAACCTCCTGCGATCGTAGAGACAACGGAACCCGCCGAGACAGGGGATACGACGAGCACCGGAGAAGAATCATGACGGAGACTTCTGATAAAAACAATCAAGAAGCGCTCTGGTACGTCATTCACACGTATTCGGGATACGAGAATCGCGTCAAGGCGACTCTTGAAATGATTATCGAGAACCGCGGACTTCAGGACATGATTCAGGAAGTCCTCGTTCCCGTCGAGACTGTTCTTGAGATCAAAGACGGCAAACGCCGTACGTTTGAACGGAAGATTTATCCCGGCTATGTCCTTGTCAAGATGATTTTGACAGATGATATCTGGTACATCGTTCGCAATACGCGCGGTGTTACCGGTTTTGTCGGTCCGTCCAGCACGAACCCTGTGCCTCTGACCGACGATGAACTCGGTATGATGGGACTCGATTCCGATTGGGAACCCGTCATGGATTACGAAGTAGGCGACGAAGTGCGCATCATCAACGGGCCTTTGGAAGGCTTCGACGGAAAAGTTGACGAGATCAACATTGATAAGAAGAAGGTTACCGTCACTGTGTCGATGTTCGGTCGTGAGACTCCCGTCGAACTGGAGTTGACACAGGTCATACGTCAGCCGTAAACTATATCTTCGCCGTGAGAGGCGGAGGCGTGTCCTTTGCGACAATACGATGAGACGGCAGATATGATCTGCCTTGATCATAATAAAAATATCCTTTCGAGGATCAAAAAGAAATGGGAGGTGGCTGAATGGCTAAACCGATTACCGCCTATGTGAAGCTTCAGATTCCGGCGGGACAAGCGACGCCGGCGCCGCCGGTAGGACCAGCTCTTGGACAACACGGGCTCAACATCGCCCAGTTTGTCAGAGAATTTAATGAACGGACACAAAAAGATATCGGTCTTGTGATCCCCGTCGTGATTACGGTATATCAGGATCGAACGTATTCCTTCATTACGAAAACTCCGCCGGCAGCAGTGTTGCTGAAAAAAGCATGTAACTTGGAGAAGGGGTCGGGTGAACCCGACAAGAAGAAGGTCGCGACCGTGCCTTGGTCTGAATGTGTCCGCATAGCCGAACTCAAAATGGAAGACTTGAATGCGTCGGATGTCGATTCCGCAGCGCGTATGGTTGCAGGGACTGCCCGCAGTATGGGCATCGTCGTTGACTACGACAAATAAGAAGGGAGGGACCTGTTATGAAACGCGGTAAACGTTATAAAGAAGCGGCAAAACTGGTTGATTCCCAGAAGACTTACGAGCCTGATGAGGCGCTCGATCTCGTGATCAAGACGGCGACGGCAAAGTTTGACGAAACAGTCGAGATCCATCTTCGCATGGGCGTCGACTCGCGTCGTGCCGACCAGCAGATTCGCGGAACGGTCATTCTTCCGCACGGAACGGGTAAGGACATGAGAGTGCTCGTGTTCGCCAAGGGTCCTGCGGCCGATCAGGCAAAAGAAGCGGGCGCCGACTACGTCGGTGCGGAAGATCTCGCTGAAAAGATTCAGAAAGAAGGCTGGCTCGAATTTGATGTCGCGATTGCGACTCCCGACATGATGGGTATCGTCGGTCGTCTCGGCCGGATACTCGGACCTCGCGGCCTGATGCCCAACCCTAAATCAGGTACGGTGACGCCCGACGTGGCGCAAGCCGTCAGCGAGGCGAAAGCCGGTCGTATCGAGTATAGGCTCGAGAGACAGAACATCATTCACTGCCCTATCGGTAAAGTGTCGTTCGGAACGGAAAAGCTGCTCGATAACTTTGACGCACTGCTCGACGCCGTCATCAGGGCAAAACCGGCAGCCGCGAAGGGACAATACATCCGTCGCTGCACGCTGGCAAGCACGATGGGCCCCGGCGTTCGTACGAACCCGAAGCTCTCGAAGTAAAAACGATCGCCCATCGTATAATGGGCACAAAACAGAATAATACCTTCAACGCCGAAGAAAGCAGGAATCGTAACGATATAAACAGGTCAAGCTGTCCCGCCGAGGTGGATGGACGAACTTATTGTGCGCCCCTCTGCCGCTCGCGGAGGGGTGTTAAATATTAGAAGGAGGTAAGTGCCGCATGCCCAGTAAAAAAGTACTGGAGAGAAAGAAGAATCAGGTCACGTCGCTCGTCAACGAGCTGAAAGACGCGGAATCAATCGTTTTTGCGGATTTCAAGGGCCTGAACGTCACGCAGGATACGGAAATGCGCGCCGCTTTCAGGAGCAAGGGCCTCACGTATCGTGTCGTCAAAAACACGATCTCTGAACGAGCATTTGAACAACTCGGCATCAAAGGGCTGGAAGAAACGCTCAAAGGCCCGACAGCCATCGCCTACAGCAAGGAAGACGTTGTTCTCGCTCCGCGTTTGATGCGCGAGTATTCTGAAAAGTTCAGAAGGCTCAAAATCAAGGGCGGAGTTATCGGCGGTGAAGTCCAAGAGATCGACTACATCATGGCGCTGTCACGCGTAGAGTCGCGAGAAAAACTTTACGGACAATTGCTCTTCATGATGCTCTATCCGTTGACGGCATTCGCTCAGGTCGCCGGTCAAATCGCGGAAAAAGGCGCCGAATCAGGTGTTGAAAGGGTCGCGGATTTGTTAACGGCAGATGGCGGAGCGATAAAAGAGGCCGCCAAAGATGACGGCGCAGATGCCGCAAACGAAGCGGAAGAAGCATCGGGAGAGGAAAGTTAAGTAGTAAAAGCGAAGGGGAATCAATAGCCTCTCAACCACGAAGCAGGTGCTTATGCACAGCACCGGTTGTCTGTTCCAACAGGAAGACATAGAACAGAAAAACTAATAATTTATATGATGTTCGCAGGAAGCGAACGTGCTCTACATCAGGAGGTAGACTGAAAATGGATAAAGATAAACTCGCCGGAATCCTTGAAAGTGTAAAAGGTCTGACGATTCTTGAACTGAATGAACTCGTAAGAATGATGGAAGACGAGTTCGGCGTCTCTGCCGCAGCGATGGCGATTGCCGCACCGTCAGCCGACGGCGCCGCAGGCGGAGCTGAAGAAGAAGTTAAAACGGAATTTGACGTAATCCTCAAGAATGCCGGACAAGCGAAAATTGCCGTCATTAAAGCCGTGCGCGAGATCACGGGCCTCGGCCTGAAAGAGGCGAAAGGCCTCGTCGACGCGGCTCCGAAGGCGATCAAAGAAAAGGTCAGCCGTGAGGAAGCGGAAGACGCCGCCAACAAGCTTAAGGAAGCTGGAGCGGAAGTCGAAATCGAGTAACGTTTTGACTTTTACTGATTCGAATTGTAAAGGGGAGGTTGTTTCAAAGCGCAACCTCCTCTTTGTTGTTATTGGAATTCTCTACCTATCGTTCAAATATTGACCGTGCCGAATACTCTAGAGTCTCTCATGAAGCATATGAGTCATTCGATTGTTGTGCAAGCACATACTTGCTTTTCTTTAACCTGTCGTTCAGAAAGGGCAAAATGCCGATAATCGCTGTGCAAACGACGAGAGGGGCTTTTCTAGATATGTGCTAGAATAACAAACGGTTCGATTATATGACAGCGTGTGATGAAATTGACGTTATCCATATTAGGCGAGCCGTTGAACGTATACATTCGGAAGTGACGATAAAGGTGTTGCACTTCCTCGAGAAAGGAAATGAATAATATGGCAATTAGAGTTGCAATTAACGGATTTGGACGTATCGGACGTCTCGTCTTCAAAGGTCTCGTCGAGCGCGGACTGCTTGATAACGGCGTTGATCTCGTCGCTATCGTCGCAAGAAACACGAAAGCCGACTACTTTGTTTACCAGCTGAAATACGACTCCACACAGCATCGTTGGGAGCGCGATATTGCGGCGGAGAAGTCGGATCCCTCGCTTGAGGAGAACGACGTAATCGTGGTTGACGGCAAGCACAGGATTCAGTGCGTACTCGCCGGCACTTCCCCCTCAGACCTCGACTGGAAGAGCTTGGGCGTTGACTATGTCATCGACAGTTCAGGTAAGTTCAACGACTACGACAAAGCGATGGGACACATCGACGTAGGGGCTAAGAAGGTTCTCCTGACCGCTCCGGGTAAAGGTCCCGTGCGCACGCTCGTCATGGGCGTCAACGAAGGCGAATACAATGCGAAAGAAGACCTCATCGTCTCGAACGCCTCTTGTACGACAAACTGCCTTGCGCCGGTCGTTCACGTACTCCTTAAAAACGGACTCGAAATTGAAAAGGGTCTGATGACAACCATCCACGCGTACACCGCGTCGCAGAAAGTCCTTGACGGAACCTCGCTCAAGAACTGGCGTCTCGGCCGCACAGCGGCGGAAAACATCATTCCGACGACGACGGGAGCCGCTAAAGCCGTCGGTCAGGTTCTTCCCGCCGTGAAGGGCATTATGACAGGTATGGCGTTCCGCGTGCCGACACCGACAGGTTCAGTTGTTGACTTGACCGTTCTTCTGAAGAATGACAGCTCCATCGAAGAGATCGACGCGATGATGAAGGAAGCGTCAGAGACGTACTTGAAGGGTATTTTGAAGTACACGAAAGACCCTATCGTCTCGACCGACGTCATCCAAGATTCACATTCTTCAATTTACGACTCCGAGGCGACACTCAAGAACAATCTCCCCGACGAGAAACGCTTCTTCAAACTCGTTTCGTGGTATGACAACGAGTGGGGCTACTGCGAGCGGACGATCGACCTTTTGCTCTACATCGCAAAAGAAGACGAAAATGCCGGTGTGTAACCGCCAACGAAAACTTCTCGCTAACCGACCATAAACAACCCCCCTTATTGGTAGGTATAACGCGCCTCTTTCCTTAACCGGAGAGGCGTGTTATTTTTTTATTTTTCTTAAATCATCTTCTATTACTGCAATCCTGTACGGTTGCTATCAGAGCCCTCATGTTTTCTTGTTGATCTTTGGCTCTTAGGCCACTTTACAAGTGTGGCGGATCGTCCTAAAATAATTCAGTCGAGCTGATCTTCGTTTTGGTAAGTACGCTCGAAGGGAGGAGATGGGGGTATGACGGATAGTTTTTCTCAAATTTTCTTTAACAAGCTATGGGAACATCTGAAACCGGGAGGTCGTGATCTTGGTGAGACGATTCGGTCGTCCATTGACTTTGGACCGGTTTGGAATATCCGTATCGGAGATGTGACGATTCCGGTGACGGGCGCGATGATCTCGCTGGTGACGAGTGTTCTAATTCTCATCGTTCTCGCGCTGTGGTTGCGTCGCGGTCTGCGCAAACACGGGATCTCAGGGAAACAGGCGCTCACAGAGAAACTTTACCTGATCGTGATCAATCTATGTGAAAGTTTCGGGATGAATCGTCAGCAAGCGGAGATCGTCCTGCCGTGGACATTGACGCTAGGGTTGTATATATTCCTGAACAACGCCATCGCCGTCATGCAATTCCCCGCGCCCGCCATGAATCCAGCCGTGCCGTTGTCGTTCGCGCTGTTTGCCGTAGCGCTGGTCGTCGTGATGGGAATCAGACTTCTCGGGTTGAAGGGTTTTTGGTATTCACTGATCAACCCAATCCCCGGATTATTGCCTTTTAACATAATCGACTATTTAATCAAACCCGTCTCGCTGGCACTCCGTCTGTTCGGAAACGTGTTCGGCGGTTTTATATTGTTGCAATTCGTCAAGACGGTCATGCCTCTCATCCTTCCATCGATTTTAGGTCTATGGTTCGATGTGGCGGCGGGGCTTTTACAAGCCGTAATCTTTATGTATCTCACGACGTCTTACATCGGTGAGGTCGTGGAAAAATCAAATAGTACAGCCGAGCAAATTGCTCAGAAGAAACAATCAAAAAAGAGACAACTATTAGAAGAGAAGGTATAGGTACAGTTATGGACAAAAGTTTAATTGCTTTGGCGGCAGCGCTTGCCATCGGAGTCGTCGGCAGTATCGCGGCTCTCGCCATTTCAAAGCTGGCAAGTAAGGCGTTCGAATCGATGGCGAAACAGCCTGAAGTCGCTCCCAGAGTTCAGACATCGCTTACGATCGGTATCGTCTTTATCGAGACGGTCGCCATTTATGCGCTCGTCGTGTCGCTTCTGCTCATCTTCGTATTTTAGTGAGAGGGTAGACCCATGTATGATTTCATCGCCGAAAAGGCGATCGACTTCACTTCTCCGGAGGTGCTGGCGGGATATTTGGCCACAGGTATCATCGCCGTTGTCGGGTTGCTTATTACCGTCTTTGTTTATAAAAAAATCCTCTACAAACCGCTACGCAAAGTGATCAACGAACGTCAACAGGAAGTGGATCATTCGATTACAGGTTACGATGAACGCGAGCGTGAACTGAGCGAGCGCGAATCGTTGATGGAAGAGAGGGAGCGGGAGCAGCAGCAGTTGTTGGCGGATCAGCGTGCCGAGGCGATGGCGCAAGTCGAAGAGGAGCGTAAAAGAATTCTCTCGGAGGCCGAAGTGAAGGCAAGCGCCAGACTCGATGATGCCGATCGCGCGATCGAGGAAATGCGAGCGCGAGAGGAAGAGCGCGTCTACCGCAAAGCCGTGGAGTTGGCGATCACCACGATCAGCCGACTGGAAGACCGCACAGTTGCTCCCGAAGAGGCGAAGGTATTGGATGATTCCGTTCGAGCGACTGCGAATCTGCCGAAGGAGGTCGGCCTTGAATCCTGATTTTGTCAAGCAGGAGGCATTGCGACTCGTCAGAGAGGATCTTCTGGAGAAAAGGGAAGTACAGTCTTGGAGCGAGTACCGGGAGCAACTTCCCGTGGGTGACGGGGCGGATCCTGATTTTGTCAAGCAGGAAACATTGCGGCTAGTCAGAGAAGATCTTCTGAAGAAAAGAGAAGTAAAGCCTTGGTACGAGTACAGAAAGCGACTCCCGAAAGAGAGCGGAACCGTTCTCTCAATTGCTGACAGTATCGCGCAAGTTTCGGGACTGTCGGGATGTATGTACGGTGAGATTGTCCGCTTCAGAGATGAGCAGTACGGTATCGCCATGAATCTCGGCGCCGACTCGGTTGGCGTCATGATGATTACGGGTGACCGTCTGAAATCGGGTGACGTCTGTTACAGCAGCGGCGAGACGGTTCGCGTACCTGTCGGTGAGGCAGTGCTTGGCCGCGTTCTCACACCTCTCGGACAACCGATCGACGGCGGTCCGGAGTTTCCCGCATCAACGCCCGATCGCCCCATTGAGTATCCGGCTCCTTCGATTTTGGCGAGAAAACCGGTCAGTATCCCGCTTGAGACGGGGATCACGGCCATTGACGCCATGGTGCCGATCGGTCGCGGTCAGCGCGAGTTGATTATAGGCGATCGACAGACGGGAAAGACGACGATCGCTATCGATACGATCCTCAATCAGAAGGGTAAAGGTGTCTATTGCTTCTACGTCGCCATCGGCCAGAAGATGTCGACCATCGCAGAACTTTATCACCTTTTCAAGCGGATGGGCGCTTTAGAATATACGACGATGATTGTCGCGTCAGCTTCCGATACGGCAGGAGTCCAGTATCTTGCTCCTTATGCGGGGTGTGCCATGGCGGAGTCTTTCATGTACGACGGAAAGGATACGCTCGTCGTCTACGATGACTTGACGAAGCATGCACAGGCCTACCGCGCCATTTCACTTCTATTGCGTCGACCTCCGGGTCGTGAGGCGTTTCCCGGTGATGTCTTTTATCTGCACTCGAGACTTCTCGAGCGTGCCGCTCAGCTCAGTGATGAGTATGGCGGCGGTTCGATGACGGCTCTGCCGATCGTCGAGACGCAGGCGGGTGATATCTCAGCTTATATTCCGACCAACATCATTTCCATAACGGACGGCCAGATCTATCTTGAGACCGATCTGTTTTTCGCGGGTCAAAGGCCGGCGATCAACGTCGGGTTGTCTGTATCGCGTGTCGGCGGCGACGCGCAGCGTCCGGCGATGCACCAGATCGCGGGACCGCTTCGTATTGCCCTTGCGCAATATAGAGAGAAAAAAGCTTTTGCGCAATACGGCGCCGATATCGACGACGCGACGCGAACTCAAATCGCGAAGGGCGATCGCCTGATGCTTCTCCTGAGTCAGAATCCGCTTCAGATGCGCACACTGGCGAAATCGCTCGCCGTTCTCTCTCTCGGTACGCGCGATTCGTTCAGCGATATACGGGAAGCCGATTTACCGCGCATGGCGAAGTTTTTCATGGATGCTCTGCCTGAAATGGCGCCGGATCTTGTGGCGACATTGGAATCGGGAGAAAAGTTTGATGAGAACCTGCACGAAAGAGTACTGAAAGCGTGGCAGACGTTCCGATCGGATTTTGAGAGCAGAGGTTCGCGTTAGCGAAGAGGTTTGTATCTCAGTAGATGCGGCCTTTGTCGGTTCATTCTATACAGCATAAAATCACTTAGGGACAGGGAGACATGTCGGGATTCGTTGAGATAAAAAAGAGGATGGAATCGGTCGAGATGATCAGCAAGATGACGCGTGCGATGCAGCTGATCAGCGGCGTCCGGATGCGTCAATCGAAACGACTTCTCGCCGAGGCGCTTCCCTTTTCCGTTCACTGTATGCGGACGATGGATCGTCTCTTGTCGATGTCGCCGAATCTGGAATCGCCGTACATGCGCTTTCGTGAGAAAAAACCGGGCGACAAGTGGAAACTCGACGTTTTTATCTTAACAGGTGATCGCGGATTTGACGGGACGTACAATGCCGACGTTGTCGCGGCGAGTCAGTCGACATTGCAGAGGCGAGTCCGTGAAGTTGAAGAGAAGGGGTACGTCCCTGACGTGACGCTCTATCTCACGGGAACGAGAGGCAGAGAGGAGCTTCGAGCGTTCGGCTGGACCATTGATGAATCATTTTATTACTCATTTAAGGAGCCGAAGTACCTTCCCGCCGTCGAGTTGGCGGAACAGATTATGATTGATTACCAATCGCGCGAGACGGATGAGGCGCTTCTGATCTATTCGATGATGACGTCTCCCATCTCAAGCGTGCCGATCGACATACGTCTTTTGCCTGCAGATTTGACCGGCCTTCGAAGGATTATCGATATCGCGTGTGACGATCCCGATGTGAGGGTCGCACTTCCGCCCGGTTTTCCCGGTGAACCGCCGACAACGCCGTTTGATTTTACGGGAGATGTGGACACGTTGTTGGACTACCTGTTTAACACATATTTGAGCGGCGTCGTCTACGGTGCGCTTGTTGAAGCGTACGCGAGTGAGCAGACGGCGCGCATGACCTCGATGGATAACGCATCCAGAAACAGTGCGGAGCTGATGACGACGCTTCTGCATCGGCGTAACCGACTCAGACAAAACGCGATCACGAGTGAGCTGACGGAAATGTCGGCAAGTGTCGAAGCGATGCGCTACATTGATTCGGCGATTGAAGGAAAAAAGACAACGTCACGCACAGGCGTGAATTGAGGAGAATTTATAAAATGATCACAGGACATGTGAGACAAGTATTGGGTCCCGTGCTGGTGCTCGGTTTCGAGGGCGAGACACCCGAGATCGGCGATTACGTTGAAATTCGCACGGGTGACAGGGAAGGAACAGTCGTCGGCGGAGAGGTTATGCAGGATCTCGGAGGCGGCCAGGTTCGCGTGCTCACGTTCGGAGCGACGGAAGGTTTGTCACGCGGACTTGAGGTTATTGTGCCCGGAGGTTGTCTTAAGGTTCCTGTCGGAGAAGGCTGTCTTGGGCGCTTGTTTAATGTGCTCGGCGAGCCGATTGACGAACTGGGTCCTGTCGATGCCGATATGCAGTTGCCGATCCACCGCGATCCTCCCAGCTTTTTAGACCAAGTGGAGGGTGCGGGCATTCTCGAGACGGGAATTAAAGTCATTGACCTGCTTGTACCGTTTGCGCGCGGCGGTAAGATCGGTCTGTTCGGCGGAGCCGGCGTAGGAAAGACCGTGCTCATCCTTGAGCTCATCCGCAACATTGCGATTGAGCACGAGGGATTCTCCGTTTTTACCGGTGTCGGCGAGCGCTCCCGCGAAGGGAACGATTTGTGGAATGAGATGAAATCGTCAGGCGTCCTCGACAAAACAGTTCTTGTGTTCGGTCAGATGAACGAAACGGCGGGGACAAGGATGCGTGTGCCCTTGACAGGCTTGACGATGGCGGAATATTTCCGCGATTATAAAAAGCGCGACGTCCTCCTCTTCATCGACAACATTTTCCGTTATATTCAGGCCGGTTCTGAAGTCTCGGCGCTCCTCGGGCGTATACCGAGCGCGGTCGGTTACCAGCCGACGCTCGCGCAGGATGTCGGCCTCGTCGAGGAGCGGATTACAAGTACGAAAGACGGCGCGATTACATCGATTCAAGCCGTGTACGTTCCGGCGGATGACCTGACGGATCCCGCGCCCGCGACGACATTTTCACACTTGGACGGCGTCACCGTTCTCTCTCGCCATATCGTTGAGCTCGGCATTTACCCCGCGGTCGATCCGCTCGCATCGTCATCGCGCGTGTTGAGTCCCGCCACGGTCGGCGGCCGCCATTACGGAATCGCGATGCGTGTCGATGAAATTTTGCAGCGTTACAAAGAGTTGCAGGATATTATCGCCATTTTGGGTCTCGACGAACTTGACCACAACGACCGCGCGATTGTCGCTAGAGCGCGGAAGATTCAGCGATTCTTCTCGCAGCCTTTCCACGTGACGGAAGACATGACAGGTTACGGTGGGCGCTACGTGACGACAGCCGATACGCTGAACGGTTTCGAAGCGATCCTCGGCGGGGAGCTCGACGACGTGCCGGAGCAGGCGTTTTTCATGAAGGGCGGCATCGACGAAGTCTGGGCTGCTAAAGATCAGTGATTGGGAAACGGGGATGGAACGAACGTGAAACCGATGAAGCTGACATTGTTGACACCGATCGGATCGTGGACATACGATGACGGCGATCTTGTCGTTGTGACGACAAAAGACGGATCGCAAGGTTTCATGCGCAATCACCTTCCAACCATTGTGGAGGTCATCCCGGGACCCGTAAGATACCGCATTCCCTCGTCCGATCAGGGCGGGGAGAGGTGGCGCGTCATGGTCGTGTCAGTCGGTTATGCGGAAGTGCAGGCAGATGAGGTTACCGTCGTTGTGAATGCCGCCGAGATGCCGGATACGATCGACCGCGAACGCGCGGAACGGGCGCTCAAACGGTCTTTAGAAATATACAACGATCCCGAAACGAATGACACACGACGTACTCACGCGCGCCATGCGATTCGTCGCGCGAAAGCGAGAATTGATTTTCATAAACGTTACGTCGAACAGGCTGAGTCTTAAATCACACAAAATATATTGTCTCAAAAATGTAAGGGGTGTTTCGTTTGAGAACCCCCTTTTCCGTTTCCAAGATTACGTTCAGGACACGATCACACGAAAAGTCCGATGATGGCGAGGATTGTACCTGTCAGTCCCTCGCCTCCGAGCAAGCCGGCGGCGCCCATTTGAATCGACCGCTGGCCGTCCTGTGTCATCGTTTTGCGCGTGACGAATTCAAAGAGTCCGCCGATAAAAATCGGTATTGCGAGACCGTATCCCGCGAGCATCATGCCGATACCGATGATCATCGCCGGTACCTTTAAGAGCGTAAGAAGACATCCCGCAACGGCTCCGATGATGAAGAAGGCGGGATCGCCGATCCCTTGTACCATCGCGGCGACGCTGTGTGCCTGCGCGGCCGGAAGACCGGCTTCCGCACCGATTCCTCCGGCGGAATAGATGATCGCCAGAATAGCGATGGAAGCCGTCATGGCTCCGAATAGACCGCCGATCAGTTCGATGAGGTACTGTGCCGTGGGATTCGTCTTGAGGATAGCGCCGGCTTTGTAGTCGTTCATCATGTCACCGGCGTATCCGCAGGCGACGGCTACGATGGCGGCGATGAAAAACGCGTGTGTCGAATTGACGTTAACGACGACACGTATGGCGAGAAGGACGATAATGCCGAACAGCTCCATCGGATTGATCCCTGTCTGTCCCGTAATAATCGAAGACATCATCGAGGCGAAAAAGACGCCGCCCATCAACAGGATCGCCGGCAGAACCTTCAATCCGATCACGATCGATAAGACGAACGCGATGGCGACAAGACCTAGCGATAAAAACGTGATCCCTTTGCCGGATGTCCCGAGGGTTGCTTTTGTCGTACCGCGTTTTTTCTTTCCTTTGCCAACCGGTTTGCTATGATCTTTTCGTAATGAGCTGACAACAAACGTAATGAGCGTACCGGCGCCCGCACCGACCATGAGAGCGATGGCGGTCGTCAGATTCCAGCCTGAAAAAGAAGCATCTACGCCTTCCCATCCGTTGGAGGACGCCATGCGGAGGAGAATGAAACGGCCAAATGTCGTTATGGCGGCACCGGCAAGCCAATAAGCGGTTGATGAGAAGCCGATCAGCGTACCGATTCCGAGCGCCATGGGAGAGAGCTGGAGCGAGAGAGGGATTCCGGCAACTGAGAAAGCAACCAGAGGGGGAATAAGTTGAAATTTGTCCCGAAGGAGTGTGATGACGGCCGCGATGGCGAGAAATCCGAAGAGCACGAGCGCCCTCATGCCGCCCGATTCTCCGGCAGATAAAGTCGCGGCGGCAGCTTTGCCGATCGGGTAGGGCAAATCCATCTGTTCGATATTGCGTTTACGGAAAAGCCAGCAGAGCGTTGTGCCGATCAATACGCCGGCAAAGGCGATCATCATGACGGTGGGAAGATGCTGTTTAATAAAATCTCCGGCCGTCTGTCCGCCTGATCGATCGACCTTCCATATTCCTGTAATGAAAAGCCCGGGAATAGTAAAAACTAGACCGCCTGCGACCATGGCGCCCGCGTCGATACCCGTTGCGGCGACATGGATCTCATTGACATCACGACGTCCGAACATCCGCATGACGATCATCGCCAAGACGGTGACGAAGATGGTCGGCCACGGGAGAGCGCTCGCGCGTAGCGCAATGTAGCTTGAGGAAGCCGTGATGAGAACGGCTCCGGGGATAACAAGCAAAATTGCCCGCCAAGTGAGATGTTTTACCGATGTGCGCTTGTCATTCATACGTTCAATCCTCCACACTTATCTCAACGATATCGCATGATCGGTGAATTTTCGTAATGTATCCACTATACCACGTGTGATTTTTCAACCGTGCTTTTTCGTTTCGGCAATTGAATGAATCGATCAGGAAAGATGATGCATTTGATGTACTGTGTGACGGCAGAGAATGAGACGATACTGTATAATAACAAACATCAGAAAGCGACCGAATTTGAAAAGGTCGTCATGAAAGGAATCGGATGAAATGAGACTGGAAATTTTTGGCCTGAACATGCGCATCAATGACACGCTTCGAGCGGCGATCGAACAAAAAATGGACAAGTTTAACCGCTTTTTTGATGAGAGCGCTCGCGGCGAGGTGAAACTTCAGCCTGAAGGGAACAACGTGCGTGCGGAGGTTACGATTAACATTCGAACACATTTCTATCGCGCGGAATCTGCCGCGTCTGAGGCGATGACGGCCGTTGAGCAAGCGATCGCCAATATGGAGGGTCAAATACGCAAATATAAGTCACGTATGAAGAAACGGACAAAGGATTACTCCTACATGGAGGCATATTTCGAGCAGCAGGAGGCGCTGAGAGAAGAGCCTGTTGAAGATGAATTCCGTATTATTCGTCGCAAATCGTTCCCGATCGACGCGATGACGCCCGATGAGGCGACGCTCCAGATGGAACTGCTCGGGCATTCGTTCCTCATATTCCTTTCCAGTGAAACGGATAAAGTCTGTGTTGTGTACAAGCGCGATGACGGCGATTACGGCTTGATCGAGCCTGAATATTAATCGTTACTCGCCATCACTTACTATGGATACACAAGCAATCGAGAGGTGACATGTGACTTCATTTGAAGACTCCGTTTTGCTGAAGAATTTGAACTCTGAACAGAAGCGGGCCGTACTGACAACAGAAGGTCCGCTTTTGATACTTGCGGGCGCAGGATCGGGCAAGACGCGCGTTATCACGCGCCGTGTCGCTTGGCTCATTCGGCAGCTTGGCGTACACCCTGCGCGCATTTTGGCGATCACTTTTACGAACAAAGCGGCGAACGAAATGAAAGAGCGCATCGAGCGGCTCATCGGACTGGAAAGTCGCGGGTCGTGGATCGGAACTTTTCATTCGATGATGCTGCGCATACTGCGAAGGTACGGCAGTCTGCTCGGATACCGATCGTCCTTCACCATCTTTGACACGACGGATCAGCGCCGAGTCATGGCGGATGTGCTTAAAGAACTGAAAATAAGCGAACGTATTCTGTCTCCGAGAGAAGCGCTCGCCATGATCAGCAGGTACAAGAACGATGACGTGAGTCCGGAGGAGCTCGAGAGTAGATCGAGCGGTTATTACATCGACCGGCAGAGAGTCGATATTTATCGTGCTTATCAGAAATCTTTGTTCGAGAAGAACGCCCTCGATTTTGACGATATTCTGACGCAGACGCTCAGACTCTTCCGCGAACATCCGCACGTACTGGAAAACTGCCAACAGCAATTCACGTATATACTCGTCGATGAATATCAGGACACGAACGTCGTCCAGTATGAACTCATTCGGCTTCTGTCGGCGAAAAGTCGCAATCTCTGTGTCGTCGGAGATGACGACCAGTCGATATACGGCTTTCGAGGAGCGACCATACGCAACATTCTCGATTTTGAAGACGATTTCCCCGACTGTACCGTCATACGCTTGGAACAGAACTATCGTTCGACGAAGACGATTCTCGCAGCGGCGAACCAAGTGATTCAAGAAAATCGGTCTCGCAAGAAGAAAACGCTGTGGACGGCGCACGGTGAGGGGGAACCGATCCTCATGTATCGCGCCGCCGACCACATAGACGAGGCGAGATTCATCGCGCGCGAAGTACAGCGCCGTTTTCAACTCGCGGATGATCATGAGGAGATCGAAATTGCCGTCCTCTACCGCATGAACGCCTTGTCGCGCAACCTCGAGTTTGCGCTTCGCGAGCTCGGTATCGAATACATTATTTACGGCGGGACGCGCTTTTACGACCGCGCCGAAATCAAAGACGTAACGGCTTACCTCTCATTGATTCAGTCACCGGAGGATGAGATCGCTTTTCGACGCGTCATCAATCAGCCGCGGCGCGGGATCGGAGCCGTCACGCTTGAGCGTTTGGCAGAATTCGCGGGGCAGAGGGGACTGACGCTGTTTGAGGCGGCGAGGCGAGCCGGTGAAGATCCCGATCTGGCGCGTGCCGCCGGCAGACTGACCTTGTTTGTCAAGATGATCGATACACTGCGCGATGCGCTTTTATCCGAGGAACTCTCGTTTGCTGAGTTTGTGAGGATGGTCGAAGTTGACTCAGGACTGATCGCTTATTATCAGGAACTTAAAGCGCGCGGCGATGTCGAAGCCGGGTCAAGGTTGGAGAACCTTGAGGAATTGATTTCTGACGCCATTGAGTTTGAAGCGCGTCTCGATACCGAGTCGCTCGACGATATCTGGGAATTGTCGCACGATGATGAGCTGCGCGAGGAACTCATCACAGACCGCTCGCTTAAAGGCGTTCTCAGGCTGTTTCTCGAGCGTGCCGTCCTTTACACCGATCAGGACAAAGAGCGCGAGACGCCGAAAGTGAGCCTCATGACGGTTCACAGCGCGAAAGGACTTGAATTCAGCACGGTCTTTATCATGGGCGCGGAGGAAGGCATTTTCCCCAGCATGCAATCGTTTCAGGAACCGGACGGCATAGAAGAGGAAAGGCGTCTTGCTTACGTCGCCGTTACGCGTGCCAAAAGGGAACTCATCATAAGCTCGGCAGTCTCAAGGCTGTTGTTCGGACATACGCAATATAACCCGCCCTCGCGATTCAGTGACGATATCTCGGAAGATCTCGTTGAGAAAAGAGGTGTCTACGGCGGATATCTCGATTCGGACGGCAGCGACGGCATGAGTTCGTCAGAGCACGGAGAATTCTTTAGGGACATGGTCAACAGCGTCCTGAAAAAGAGACACGCTGTCGAAGCGCAGGAAGATGAAAGAGTGTATAAGGCGGTGACGAGCCGCCAAATGGATCCTCTGCCGAAGAAGGAATCGTCGGGTCTTGATGTTTCCGAACTGAAGCCGGGCGATACCGTTCGACATGTGACGTTCGGTATCGGAGAGATTCAGAAAATCACGGAGACGGGCGATGACGCGATCCTGGTCATTGATTTTGACGGCCGGATTAAGCGCTTCATGGCGAGCCAGTCGGCTTTGTCGATCGATGAATAACGCCCGGGGAGAACGCGATGGAGGTAAATGCGATGCTTGACAACGAAGAAACGTCCCTTCAATGCCCACGCCTGCAAAAGGAGCGGGTGGAGCGCAATTCGCTGAATCCGAGAGCGGCGCTCTCGTCACAAAGTCGCGGCCGCTTGCGCCCTGAAAGCGAATGTGCTGTTCGAACCGCTTATGAGCGTGACATCGGGCGCATCATTTATTCGATGCCTTTTAGACGCCTTCGTCATAAGACGCAAGTCTTCTTTGATCCCCAGAATGATCACGTCTGTACGCGTATGGAGCACGTCCTGTACGTCAGCTATCTGGCGGAGACGATCGGGGGCGCGCTCGGTTTGAACCGGGAGCTGACACGTGCCATCGCGCTCGGACACGACATCGGCCATGCGCCGTTCGGTCATGCAGGTGAAGTCGTGCTCGACGCTCTACTTCATAGTTACGGCAGTGAGTTTATCTTTCGCCATGAGCGCCACGGCCTGCGCGTGATCGATATTTTGTCTGAGCATAAAAGCGTTCACGGTCTCAACTTGACGTTTGAAGTTCGGGACGGCATCGCCTCGCATTGCGGTGAGCAGTACGATGAAATTATGCTCACGCCGAAGCGCGACAAGCGCGAAGAGGATCTCGCGAAAGGAGCGCTCACGCACGATCCGCCGGCAACGCTTGAGGGATGTCTCGTTCGTTTTACCGATCGGATCGCATACGTAGGCCGCGATATCGAGGATGCGACGCGAAGCGGATTGCTTTCGTTCGAAGAGTTGCCCTATGACTTGCGCTCCACGCTCGGTCACAACAACAGCGAGATCGTGAACACGCTCGTGAACGACATCGTCCAGAACAGTACAGGGCGTGACGCCATCGCGATGAGTGAACGAATCGGAAGAGCGCTCCAACGACTGATCGAGATCAATGTCGACAGAATCTACAAGGCCCCGCGTGTCAAGCGGTACGAGAATCAAGTGCGCAACGTGCTCGAGGGGCTTTTTGAATACTATCTGCAGTGCGCGGAGCAAGGCGAACCGAACAGTAAGGAGATGCCTTCCGTCGCTTTTTGGGAATATGTAGAGCGCCATCCGGAGCAGGACGCCGACCCGCTGCGTATTGTCACAGACTACATCGCGGGTATGACCGATCCGTACGCAAACCGCATGTTCAACACGATCTACGGCATGTGACGACGCTTGAGAGTAAGGGATAGAGATAACGATGAATACTTCATTTTTTGCGATGATCCACCGTATGCGCTACATCAACCGTTGGGGACTGATGAGGAATACGGAACTCGAAAATATCCAAGAGCACTCGCACGACGTCGCGGTGATCGCGCATCTGCTCGCGATTCTTCGCAAGTCGAAATTCTCGGAGGGGAGAGTCTGCCCCGATCCAGCGTTTGTCGCAACGCTCGCTCTGTACCACGATCTGCCCGAAATCATCACGGGCGATATGCCGAAACCGCTCAAGTACCACAACCTCCCGATGGAGACGACGTACAAAGAAATTGAGCGCGAGGCGATCGAAGTCCTGCTCGCGATGCTCCCAGAAGAACTTAGATGTGAGTACAGCACATTCCTGCTTCCCGATCGTGATGACGCCGTCGTAGCGGAGGCGCTCATACTCGTCAAGGCGGCCGACTGCTTCTCGGCGTACATCAAGTGTCTCGACGAGCAAAAAGTCGGCAATCGCGAATTCGAGCGCGCGAGGGTCGAAGTGGGGGAGAGACTCGACGCGTTCGGGCTTCCCGAGGTCGATTGGTTCAAGAAAAACGCTCTTCCTGCGTACGCCAAATCGCTTGATGAGATAAACTTTGATTTCAATTTGAATACAAGTGATTGCGGTGATAATGCATTCTGATGACAAAAAGAATACAGCGTATTGAACAAGGCGTATATTGATTAGCTAATTAATCTCTGTCGGCGTAAGATATATCCGACTATGTCGATTTAAACTAATATATTTAAATAATAAAATTAAGTAAACAGAGGTGTTTTTTGTTTTTTAGAAGTCGTATGATGAATCTGCGACAATCTGATGAATCGAGAGCGCGCAGACGCATGAGTATAAAACGATCGATCGTTTTTATTCTCGTCGCCGTCTTATTTGCGTCCGTCTGTTTCACGACGGCGCCAAACGCTGCTCCTCCCGAGGGAGAGGAGATCGGCAAGATCGGTCAAATTCGAACAGCGAATGGTGCTTCTCTGAGAAGTCAACCGACGAGAAGATCATCAAGGCTGAGCTTGCTACGTATATGTTTCCCCGTTGAAATATTGGCGAAAGTGGTAGGCCAAGAGGTTGACGGTGTCAATACGTGGTATTACGTTAAAGCGGGCACGCTTGAAGGCTACGTACATTCAACGCTCGTGATGTTGCCTATGGTACCTCCCCCGAAAGTTGATCCGGATTTTGAAGCGTATATGACAGATCAAGGATTCCCGGAGAGCTACAAGCCGAATCTTCGCTCGCTACACTACAAGTACCCTAATTGGGTTTTCAAGGCTCAACATATTAAAGATGTTGATTCGCCGAAAAGCAACCGTAAGCCGTTGATCTTCCAAAAAGCTTTAGATGCCGAGTCGAAGCCGGGCATTAATATGGTATTCCGTAGTTCTCTTCTTAGTCATCGGTCTTACGAATCCAGTGACTATTATTATTGGAACGATTATAAGGGTAGTGAGATGAATGCGTGGAAGATTTATGATGCTGGCGGATGGATGGGTGCAAGCCGCGAAATTATTGCATACTCGCTTGATCCTCGCAATTTTTTGAATGAACAGCAGATATTCCAGTTTGAGCTATTGAGTTATAACAAGGAAGTGCATACGGTCGAACCCGTTCAAATGGCGATCGCTGGTACTTTTATGGATAAGGAGATTGATGAGGAGACGGGGGAGGAGACCGGAGAGGTGAAGAGAGTTACGTTTACCGATCATCGAGACGATACAACCCGGACCTTGACATATCCTGAGATTTTTATCGAGGCAGCTGAAATCACAAACGTCAATCCTTTTTTCTTAGTGCAGCGTTGCCTGATGGAGGTTAGTCGCGACGGATCGAACTCTGTCTTTGGAAAAGTAGAAGGATATGAGAATTACTATAACTTCTACAATATTGGTGCAACAGCTGGTGGTTCTCCTATAGCAAACGGATTAAAGTATGCGCGCTATGGCAGAACCGGATCAGGTCCTACAGCAGATGAACAAGAGCGATATTGGCTTCCGTGGAATAATCAATGGCGTGCCATTATCGGCGGCGCATTCTGGATCGGGAGCGGCTATATTAACAAAGGCCAAGATACACAGTATTCACAAAAATTTAATATAGACGGCGATTCGTTAACCACCACGTATGGGCATCAATACATGGGTAATGTCTACGCTCCTTGCTATGAAGCGGCGCGTGTCTACGGGATGTATGAAAAAGAGGGTCTTCTCAACATGCCGTTCGTGTTCAAGATACCGGTGCTTGCAGAATTGCCTGAAGCGCCTTCACCGTACCCAACAAGTAATGAGAGTCTCAGCAACTGGCTGAAATCTGTATCGATTTCCGCGGGTACACTCACGCCCGCGTTTAACCCGGAAATTTATTCGTATTCTGTCACGGTCGACGCTACTGTGAACGAGATTACGATTTCAGGCGAGCCGTTCCACGAAAAATGCACGGTCAATAACACGGGGATACATCCGCTCAATGAGGGTGAGAACACTATCGTGTTAGAGGCCGTTTCTGAACGTGGGACGAAGCGCCAGTACACCATTGTCGTTAACAAAACGGATCAAATTCCTACCGTTATTAACCCGACGGTCAATGACAGCTATGTGACGCGCGAAGGACTTCTTCTGAACGCCTGTCCCGAGGCAGGAAGGAATCAGGCGGGCAAAATTCGTGCCGCACTCGATATCCCCGAGAGAATGACCGTTACGATAAAGGACGCTATGGGGAATGTCGCAACGGATGAAACGCTCCTAGGGACGGGTGCGACGATCGAGTGGTTTGAAGGTTCGGCGTCATCACCTTCCGCAACATTGACACTCGTGATCTATGGAGATACATCAGGAGACGGGTTCATTAACTCTGACGATTTGACAGAAATATTGGAACAAATGTACAAGGGTGTTGATTTTCCGTCTGCTGTTTTAAAAGCTATGGATACTACGCGCGATGGATTCATCAACTCTGACGATTTGACGGATGTGCTTGTACACATGTATAAGGGGCAGCCTATCGATCAACAGTGATTTTAGAGAGGAAGGCGAAGCTGTATAAATCAGGATATGCTATGCATCGCTTGCAATGAAAACAATGAAACTGTTAAAGCTCAATAAGGCTTTGTTTCAAATTGATTGGTTAAAGAAGATGAAGAAGATACATTTATTTACATACGTACTTGCCACTCTATTTTTGATTGTGCTTCTTGTGCCGACACAAGTTCACGCAGCCAATCGATCCGTCACAATTTCAGCACCTAGCGAAGTTAACGTTGGTGAAAAATTTACTGTGACACTCGGCTTTACTCCTGAGGCTCCTACTAAGAACTTTGACTTTACTTTGGTCTACGATAGCTCATTGGTCAAATACACGGGAGTTAGGAATAATTTGACGGGATCAGATGAATACAAAATACAAGTCGACCAACCGAAGGCAAACCAGCTGAGGATTGGTACAGGGGTTTCATATAACCCTATGCTTGACGGTGAGATGGTTGGAAAGCGGGCTGCCTCAGTCCAGTTTGAGGTTCTTCAGAGCGGTAGTGTTACCTTTAGTTTTGTCAATGCCGCTGATGGCATTAAAGACAATACTAAAGAGTGGAGTGCCACTAAAACAGTAAAGCTCACCGATGCGCAGTCGCCTAAAGTGACTGAAGCACCGACGACAACGACCACCACCACCACAACCACGACGACAGCGACAACACCAAAGACAACAACGAAAACGACGACTCCGAAGACGACGACAAGCAAGACGACAACGAGTAAGACAACGACTTCGTCAACACCGACATCCGAGACGACGCCGGAAGTGACAAGGCCGGTCATCGCATTCTCCGCCAAGCGATACGACGGGGTGAGTCTTAGTGTGCCGGAATCGGTGCCGTTGGATGAGAATCTTCCTGCCTCTTTTAATGCTGTCGATATCAACGACTATGAAGAGGCGATGACCGTATATCGTTCTTCGACGCTGCCGTATACGCTTTTCTGGTTAGCGGACGAGGGAGACAATGCGCGCTTCTACTACTGCGACGAGGAGACGTCCCTCTACGTTCCCTTCTTCAGAACGGAATGGTCGTCTCGGTATTTCACGTTCTCGATCGTTCCTGACGATCAGCTGCCGGAGGGATTTGAGCTTGCAACGCTTGATATCCGCGACCAGAAAGTACCTGTCTATGTTCCCGTTAAGGGTTTTTACATGACGCATCAATCGTATTTCGATCTGATGTCCAAAGTCGATTCCGATACAAGTTTGCCCGATTGGCGCCTCTATGAGGGTGAAGCGACACAACCGACATCTACCGAACCGTCCGAATCGAGCGATAAGACGACGGGAGATTCCACTGATCCAAGTTCTTCGACACCCTCGGACGGAAACGGTCAGCTGACTTGGCAAGGCGTCCCGGTTGAGATACCTGATGACATTCTCTTAGTCGCTCTCAGAATGAATGACAGCGAGAAGAAGATGCTCTACTTCTATGATCGAACGATCGACTCGCTTATTCGCGCCGATCTCTGGCTTGTGCCGTTGGCGCGGACTTTCCTTGACCGCGACGAATCGGCAGTCGAAGTTCAGCCGACGACAGTTCCGACTGAGCCCTCAACGACTCCGAGCGAAGGCGAGTTGGTGACCGACGAGCCGAACACGGTGACGCTGTTCGGTCTGACGATGCCTAAATGGGTGCCGATCGCGGCGGTGGCTATCTTGATCGTTCTTCTGATCCTTCTGATTCGCGGTATCGTACGTGCGAAGAAGGAAAAAGGACCTGAGTTCGATTTTCATTTAGATCGTGAAACATATGATGACGATCAGGGCGATGCTCTGTCTTTCGACGAGGTGCCGGAAAGTGACGATGCCGCGAGTATACAGGATTCGTGGAAGCGTTTAGGGATCGTCGACGTGTCGGATCGATCGCCGGATACCGAGGAGTGGGATTCTGCTCAAGAGGAATCGTTCGACTTGATACCCGACCACGAAGAATCGTCTGATACGGTGTCGGATAGCGAAGAGCTTCTTGACGATTCGGCAGCGGCATATGACGAGAAGTCATCAGACGTCGAGGAAACCGTGACGGCTGTTCCTCCCGTGCAGCCACCTGTCCGGCGCTTGGAAGGCGAGTGGGGCGATCTTCAAAGGGCCGTGGAACGATCGTCAGCGCGTCGACAAGGACGCGAGCCTTTGTTGGACGATGTAATTGAAGAAGAAACCGTATCGCAGGACGCTGTTCACAATGAAATGGAGACGGAACCGGTTGAAGAAACAAGCAAACGCATCATACAGCCCGGAAGGGGAGGCAGTCGCCCGATACGACGTGTGCCCTTGAAACGTCTCCGGAGCGCTGAAGAAAGTACGCAGGAACACGATCAACCTCTCGACGAGGACGAACTATGAAAAAAATAGTGACACGTATGAAGGATCTGTTCTTCACACGTGAGTTCATTCGCTATTTCATCTCGGGTGTTATCGCGACGATCGTGGATCTTGCCGTGTTCACGCTGCTCAGCCGATGGCTCGGTCTGGGGCAATGGTACCTG
This sequence comes from Clostridiaceae bacterium, assembly GCA_012841145.1. Classification (GTDB taxonomy): domain Bacteria; phylum Bacillota; class Clostridia; order Saccharofermentanales; family DTU023; genus UBA4923. The sequence continues at coordinate 65,778 of DUVH01000011.1, forward strand.
TCGAATCTTCCCGCGATCATCGCGTCCGTCGTTGTCGCCTATGTGTTGAACCGCGTATGGGTCTTCCGTTCGACCGATCATTTTTTCAAAGAGTTTCTACGGTTTACCGGTACACGTGTCGCCATTTCAGTTTTCTTCATCTATCTGGTTTATCCGCTCTTTTATTACGGGTTCAATATGACGTATGAAGTATTTACAGGACTTCCGCTCGCCAGACTGATCGCGCTTCTTTTCGTGATTCTCGGCAATCGCGTTTCGGGCAAGTTTTACGTGTTCAAGGATGAACACTGTCGCAGCGATGTCGAAAAGGAAAGCGATGATCGCGTCTCGCCGCATAATCCTTAGCACGATTATCGGGATACACTGTGCGTAATGGTGGCAATTCGTATAGATTACGACCCAATGACGTGACGTTCCTGTTAAATATCTGTTATGATTTTCTGTAGTTTTTCCGGAGGGTTTTGAGTATTTAATGAATATAAATGATGCACTGAATACAATTAATAAAGCTGAGGTGTTCGGGGCGAGCTTGAGCTGCGACCGTGCGCTCAGTCTATACCGTCACCTTGGTGACCCGTGGCGCTATATGGAATCATTTCATGTCGCCTGTACGAACGGAAAAGGCTCGATCAGCAGTTACCTGACGCATATCCTGTGTCAAGCAGGTCATAAAGTCGGATGGTATACGTCGCCTTATCTCGTTCGTTTTAATGAGCGCATACGCGTGCTCGACGGACCTTCCGATCTTGAGCGTTACGATGCCGATTTGACGACTGGAGAAATTCCCGATGCCGATGTCGTACGTCTGATGGGCACAGTCGGGAAAGCTGCTGAAGCAGTCGCGGAAGAGACCGGGATGAACGTGACACAATTTGACATGATCACGGCCGTCGCTTTTCTCTGGTTTAAAGAACAAGGTTGTGATTACGCTGTCCTAGAGACGGGACTCGGCGGGCGCCTCGACTCGACCAACATCCTCGAGAAGCCTGTCGCTGTTCTGATGGCGTCGCCCGGATACGATCACATGGATCGTCTCGGCAATACGATGGCGGAAATCATGAGCGAGAAGGCCGGCGTCATTAAATATGAGACGCCTGTCTATGCGTACACGCCTTCGGACGCGCTTCTCTCGCCGGACGACGCGGCGGTGGCGCATGGCGTGCTTGTGGAGAGATGCCGAGAGTTGAGTGCCTCTCTTACGTTTGTCGGATATGACGACATCGAGATTCTGGAGTACGGAAGAGAGGGGCAGAGGTTCCGTTCGCGTCACACGGGACACGAATACTCGACGAAGCTTCTCGGGCCTTACCAGCCGATCTACGCGATGCAGTCGGCGCTCGCCATTTCGAATGCGGGATTGGCGGACATGGAAGCGATCCATCGCGGAATTGAGACGACAGTCTGGCCCGCGCGACTGGAAGTCCTCTCGCGGTCACCCTTTATCCTGCTTGACGGCGCACATAATCTTCAGGGAATGCTTGGCCTTAAGGATGCGCTTTGTCGCTTGTCCGACGGCGATCCCGTCGTCTTCGTACTCGGACTCTTCGCCGATAAAGATTACGAGAAGATGCTGAGGGCGCTCTTGACCGATTCGAATATCGCCGTCGCCGGCATTGTCTCGACGGAACCGCCGAGCGAACGAAAACTCGATGCCGAGACTTTGGCAAAAACAGCTGCCGAGATCTTGGTGCATAATGGTAGAGAAGCAACTGTCGTCGCGGAGGCAGATATAGACGCGGCGTTAGAAAAAGCGCTGTCGATTGCGGAAGAGAGCAAGGCGATCGTTTGCGCTTGCGGCTCTCTCTACTTGGCGGCAGGCGTTAAATCTGCCGTGCATGACCTTTTAGGCAGGAAAGCAGAGGTCTGTACCTGCAGTTGAGGAAGAAGGACCGAATATGGATTATACGAACGCTCCCGTAAAAAATAAGGCAAATGTATTCGATTGGGATCGCGTGATCTCAAAGTACGCAAAGCTTGACAGCATGCCTCGCGAGCTGCCTGTCTCGGTGAGTGAACGTGAAAGAATCCTATCCGTTTATAATCGCGCGATTGACCAGATAAGAACAGACAATACGGATGTCGCGATGATCGCGCTCGAAAAAGTGAGCGTGCGCTGGCCGCATTTTATTGAGGCGTCGAGTCTCTACGGACTTCTGCTCGCAAAAACACAGCGTTTTGCCGAAGCTGAGAAGCAGTTCGAGAAAGTACTGCTCGCTTTGCCCGATGCCGATATCGCGCCGGCAGTCAATGAGTGGCGCAAGGAAGCGCGTCAAGAGCGTATCAGAGAAGAGGCGCGCGACAGCTCAAGGAGAAGAAGAGAGCACAAGCTTTTACCTGTCCGTGCGAGTCTCGCGAGCAGCGGTATTCTGCAGCGCGCGGCGGATGAAGACGGTACGGGGCGCGTACAGATGGCGTCCAAGAGAGAGCAGGAGGAAGTCCTGCGCTCTGGAGGCGATTATGCGCAAGGCTCCTCTTCTGCTCGTACAGGAACGACTAAGCTTTTTCAAGTCGCGATCATTGCCGTAATCGTCGCATCAATCTTGTTTCTTATTTTCTATTTTGTGATTCGACCGTCAATCGTCGCAAATGAAAATCGACGGGAACGCCTTGAGTGGCTTGAAGCGGCACTCTCTGAACGCGCGGGAGAGAATGAGTCGATCGGTGAAATTTTAGACGCGTACCGCAAGGCGTTCGGTGAGCTTGACGTCAATGCCGCTGAGCTGGTTGAGTAAGGAGCGTGCGATGCATATAGGACGGAGCGGCAGACAGGAAAAAAGAGTGATAACGGCCGATCGTACTTTTCTCAAGTACCGGACAGCTTTCATCTTGTTTTTGGTTTTGTCGCTTACCGTCGTTTTTAGTAACGTATCCTATGTGGCCGCGATTGATGACGGTTGGATGACCTATGAAGAAGTCAAAATTGACTCTTACTGTGTTATTGACGGGAATACGGGAGAAGTCATCTTAGAACACAACGCCGATGTACGTCGCCAAAATGCAAGTACGACGAAGATTATGACGGCGCTCACGCTCTTAAACGATGAAAACTACGACCCCGACCTCCTCCTGAAAGTCTCCAAGCCCGCCATCACGCTGAGGGATCCGCGATCCGCACGAATTAAAGGTCTCAAAGAGGGGGATGAGATCCGCACTCTCGACGCGCTGGGCGCGCTTCTCATTGCGTCTGCCAACGATGTATCGCGCGTGATTGCCCAGAATTACGGCGGCGCTTACGGCGCGATTGACCCTGACAATCTGAATGATCCCGAGATGTCGCAGGAATTATTCATGAAAAAGATGAATATTCTGATCAATGAAATGGGTCTTGAGAACACGCACTTTACAAATCCCGCAGGTTTCGATACGCCCGATCGAAGTCACTATACGACGGCGCGCGACATCGCCTACATCACGCTTGAAGCGTTGAAAAATCCGCAAATAGCGCACATCGTGGGACTTCGACGTTATCGGCTGCCGTCCGACGAGAATCACAAAGACGCTTTCTGGGCTCCGATGTCCAACTCGAACGGGCTCATTATGTACGGGGCGGACATGCTTGAATCGCAGTACTTTGTTCGGTATACAGGCGTCAAGACAGGTACGACGCCTCAGGCAGGCAAGTGTCTCGTCGGTTCCGGCGTGACACAGGACGGAAGGCTGATCATCTGTGCCGCGCTCGGGATCACGCTGCCAAGCGCTTACGCATCGAACCAGATGTATGCGCGAGCCATTCCGGTGCGCGCACTCATGGAGGAAGGGGCGAAAAGGCTTGGTTGCCCCGTCATTGAGAATCGCGTTCACCTCCTGACACCGACCTTTCCCACTGTGCCGGCGACAACGAGTGTCGTGCCGTCTGAACCCTCCGACGCGCAGGATCCTGATGATTCGAGCCGTCCTGATGTGAATGTTTTTCCCGGTGTCATCGGGAGCGAATCCGGATCGACCGATGAACCTGGCGAAACAGGTTTGCTTGCGATTTTCAAAGCCCTGCCGGTCACATTCCAAATTTTGATGGCAATCGGTCTCTTGGCCGTTTTGGTTCTTTTCATATGGCTCTTCGTACGTGTCGCGGGGAGCGGCAGGCGTCGCAGGCCGCGACGTGCCGTTTCAAGAGATCGGACATACGACGCAAGACGCCAACACCACGATCCTAGGCGTCGTCAGCAGATACAAAGAGAGCCGTACAGCGGCGAAGTGCGCCGTTCCCGACCTTCCGGCCAAGCGCATCGTCCGTCGCAACGCCCGGCTCGTCCTCCTCGAACCTTGAGTAATCGACCGCCCGTGCGAGATCTCGACGATTCGCGTCGACCGCGCAGATAGTCTGCTGCCTCTTCACGAAAGCCAATCCACTTGGTATCTGGCGATTCACGTGGATCGCGTCGATAGTCAGATCAACATATGTCCTTAGACAGAGAAAACGTGCGAATAACGATTGAAACAGTCGAATTCAGCCGATTTGTAAAGTTATTTTGAAAACGTGTTGACACGAACGAAACATCCTGTTAAGATGGTCACCGTGTCGCGCAGATTTGTGTCGCGCGCAATAGTTGGAGGAAGATATTAACGATGAAAACGTATATGCCGAAAGCAAGCGAGGTGAATCGCCGCTGGTATCTCGTCGACGCCGAAGGAAAAATCCTCGGACGATTGGCTACTGAGATTGCATCCATCTTACGTGGAAAAAATAAACCGGAGTACACCCCTCATATGGACATGGGTGATTTTGTCGTCGTCGTGAATGCCGACAAAGTGGTGCTCACCGGCAAGAAAGAGCAACAGAAACTCTACCGGCGTCATACCGGCTATCCGAGCGGTTTACGCGAAGTTCCTTATGAGCGCATGATGGCGAAACATCCCGAACGCGTTTTGGAAAAGGCCGTTCGCGGTATGTTGCCGAAGAATTCGCTCGGACGTGCGATGTTCCGCAAGCTCAAAGTCTATGCGGGACCGAACCACAAGCACGAGGCGCAAAAGCCTGAGAAAATCGAGTTATAGTGACGGGAGAACAGAGATATGGCTAACCAGCAAGGATTTTTTTACGGAACGGGACGCAGGAAGGAAGCCGTGGCGCGCGTCAGGCTATACCCCGGCTCCGGCAGGATTACAGTCAATAAGAAACCGTTCGATGAGTATTTCCCTTTGGAGACTCTTCGCATGATCGTGCGTCAGCCCATCGTCGCCGCAAACGTTTCCGATCGCTATGACATTGTCGTCAATGTGCGCGGTGGCGGTATTGCAGGTCAGGCGGGCGCCATTCGCCATGGGATCGCCCGCGCTCTCGTCGATGCCGACAGTGAGCAGTATAAGAAGACTATGAGAAAGCACGGATTCCTGACGAGAGACGCGCGTGTCAAAGAGCGCAAAAAGCCGGGACTCAAAAAAGCGAGAAAAGCTTCTCAATTCTCCAAGCGTTAATGCGCCGGGACAAATCTTATTATGTATTCGTAAAAGTGGCAGATCTGACTCTGCCACTTTTCGGCTGTGGGGAAGATGTATCGTCATACAGTTGACGGGGGCAATGTGGAGTTGTTGGAATTATCTGTCAAAACGAGATCGGCAGAAGAGACGCGAGAGCTCGGAAGACTCTTTGCGACGGTGCTCCGTGCGCGCGACATCGTCTTGATGACGGGAAGTCTCGGAGCCGGCAAGACTTGTTTTGTTGGCGGCGTGGCGGAGGCGCTGCGCGTCAAAGGATACGTGTCGAGTCCGACTTTCACGCTTCTTCATGTTCATGAACCTGCCGATGCAGGGCAGGCTCAACTCAACCATTTCGACGTCTACCGACTTGATGACGCCGATGATTTTATTAGGCACGGTTTTGACGAGATTTCCTATCATGACGGCATCACACTCATCGAATGGGGCGACCGCGTTCGAGACGCGCTCCATGAAGATCCGATTGAACTCGCCATTACGTTCGGTCAGGATGACGATGAGCGCATCCTTCATTTTGTTTTTCCTGATGGAAGAGAAACTGACGGCGACGCGTTCCGCCGGCTTTTAGACGGCGTGGAAAGGCGGGAGCAATGATCACACTCGGAGTCGATACATCGGGGAAGACGTTGTCGGTCGCCGTCCTTAAGGGCGACGTTCCCGTCGCGGAATTGCTCCTTTCAACAGGATATCGCCATGGCGTGACGCTACAGCCGGCCATCGAATATATCCTCGGACAGGCCGATCTCAATGTAAAAGATGTCGATCTCTTCGCGGTGACGACGGGGCCCGGTTCCTTTACGGGAATTCGAATCGGCCTCTCTTCGGTCAAAGCGATGGCGTATGCCGCCGGAGCGAAAGCCGTCGGCGTCTCTTCATTGCACGCTTTGGCGCGTTCGGCTGTAAATGACGATCGCCCTGTCTTCGCCATGTTTGATGCGCGAGGCGGACGCGTGTTCGGCGGTTTGTTCAGGGGAGACGAGCACGTTCTCGGAGGTGAGCCTCAAACGATCGCTCAATGGATTGAATCGATTAGGCACAAGATCGCTCCCGGTGAGGTTGTGACGCTGACAGGTGACGGCGTCGATGTCTTTCGACAAGCGGCCGAGAGCGACGATCTCGCTCTCTTATTTGACATCGCGTTTGCGCCCGTTCATCAGCGTGTCATACGCGCTTCCGTCGTTGCGAACATAGCGATGGAGCGGCTTAAAGCCGGCGAGGCGGAGACTGATCCGTTCCTGCTCGACGCGCACTACGGCCTTCTTTCCTCGGCGGAACGCGCCGGTCTCGGACAGAAGACGTGATGTGTCGCTCTCTTTCATATGCGGCGTTACATGAATAATACAGTTAAAAGGCATAATTCGATGGCAGGAGGAGAAGAGAAGCGTCCGCGATCTTATCGTTACGTTGCGCCTAACAAGTCGCTTTGGGTGGTAAGAGAAGCGGCGTCGAGGGATCTCGGCGATCTCGTGGCGCTCGACGACATCGCAAAGCCCGTCCCGTGGGGTAAAGACGCCATCGCAGGATTCATCGGGCGTGTACCGGGTGTCTTCGTTCTCTGTCCCTCGAACGGCGCCGGTGCGTCGCTTGGCGCTCCCGTCGGTTTTGTCATCGCGCGGTGGCTCGGCGACGAGTGCGAGATTATGTCGATCGGCGTTCACCCCCTGTACCGCCGTCAGGGCCTTGGGCGCATGTTGATGGATGCGGTCAGGAGAACAGCCTTGGCACACGGGAAGTCGTCATGGATCCTAGAGGTGCGCGAACATAACATGGCCGCGCTGTCCCTCTATGAAAGCTGCGGATTTGTCAAGGTCGGCCAAAGGCCGGGCTACTATCTCGATACGGGCGAAGACGCCATTTTAATGAGAGGTACTCTTGCCGACAGCGACTAAAAACGCTTTTTTCGCGATGCTGACTTGACAAAATAACTGAATTTATCGTGCGATCGACAAGAAATTAGTCGAAATAGACGTATTAAGCTGTTCAAACACTGATTGACAGTGTCTTGACCTGATTTTTATACTGATTTTACGATTATATTCCTGGCTGTCGGGATGTCCGGAACGGAGGAACGCCATGTCAAAAAAAGGTGTCGTCTTTCATTGTAAAGAGGAGACATTAATGAAAGCGATCGCGATGGTTATCCAAATATCGTCTAATTTCGATTCAAGTATTTTTATTGAAAAAGACGGTCGCCGTGCGAACGCTAAAAGCCTGCTCGGCGTTCTGTCTCTCGGAATTGAGCAGGGTGATTATCTCACCATCACTGCCGAAGGTGACGATTCTGAAGAGGCGCTGAAGAAGCTCACACAGTACGTAACGGCCGACGCGTAAAAGTCGGCGGAGCTTTCACCGTCTAGAGGGGGTCATCTATCGGATGACAGCACTTCAAACGAACAAAAAAATATTTAACGCACAACTTGAATTGGTGCCAAGTGAACCCGGTGTCTACCTCATGCGTGACAAGTCGGGTTCTGTTTTGTACGTGGGAAAAGCGAACTCGTTAAGGCAGCGTCTCGCCAACTACTTCACCGCGAACCCCGATGTCGACGACCGTATCGCCTCCATGATCTCGCGTATCGCCTCGTACGATACGATCATCTGCGACAATGAATTGGAAGCTTTCATCTTAGAGGCGAATCTCATTAAAAAGTACCGGCCGCGCTACAACATTCTCATGCGTGATGACAAGGAATACCCCTACATTCATGTCACGCTTCAGGAGGAATTTCCTCGTGTCATGAGAGCTTTTCGTGTCGGTGAGGACATCGAGGAAGGAGCGCGATACTTCGGTCCGTGGCTGAGCGGCGACGTGAACCGCGCGTTGCAGGCGCTCGGCTCGATTTTTCCTCTCCGGCGCTGCAAGCGTGACTTGCCGCGCGAGATAGGGAAAGAGCGGCCTTGTCTCAATGCCCATATCGGGCGCTGTCTTGCTCCTTGCGCAGGTCGGATTTCGAAGGAAGAGTACAGGCAGATTGTCGATGAGGTCTGCCTTTTCCTTGAGGGACGCACGGACGACTTGATCAAGAAACTGCACAGCGAAATGTTGGCGGCATCCGACAGGCTCGACTTTGAGGAGGCTACCGTTTTGCGCGGGAAATGGCAGGCGCTCAACCGATTGCGTGAACAGCAGCGCGTCGTCGATGTCGCCGGAGGCGACCGCGATATTCTGGCGCTTCACCGCAACGGCTACGAAGTCGCCATCGCGAAACTTGAAGTGAGAGATGGGCGCGTGACAGGGTGCGTCCATACGTTTGCCGAGGATAGCGGCGGTCACGACGGCACGTATTTTTCGTCGTTCATACGCGACCATTACCGCGTCTCGTCGCAAATACCTCCCGAAATTCTCGTGTCGGCTTTGCCGGACGAGGTGGAGCTGCTCACGCTCTTTTTACGCGAAAAGCGCGGTCACTCCGTCACGATACGTCGTCCGCAGCGAGGATCGAAAAAAGCGCTTTTGGAGCTGGCGATGACGAATGCCGATCGGGCGTTGACGCGGCGTGCGCTCTCTCGCGGCTCCGATCCTCATGTGCTCGAACAGACGCTCATGTTGCTCGGTCGCCTTGTCGGACTTGATCGCCTTCCTTTCCGCATTGAAGCGTATGATGTCTCGCACCACGGGAAAGGAGCGAGGTCGGGCTCTATGGTCGTCTTTCAACAAGGCAAACCTGAGAGAGGGTCGTACAGGCACTTTTCGATCAAAGGATTTGAGGGGATTGATGACTACAAAGCGCTCAAAGAAATCGTAAGTCGGCGACTTGACCGCCTAGATGAGGAGTCGTTCGGCAATCGGCCGGATCTCATCCTTGTCGACGGAGGTATCGGTCATGTAGCTGCCGTGCTCCCTCTCGTGGAGAGACACGGTCTCTTTGTCGCAGGTATGGTGAAAGATGACCGCCATCGCACGCGCGGACTCGTCCTTTCGTCCGGTAATATCGTAGAACTGGCGACAGCGGGATCGCTTTGCCAATACCTAAGTGAAGAAGAACGCGGCGAATGCGAAGACGACCGCGGCGAATGTGAAGACGACCGTCAGCGGGAGACGGAAGACGCGCGAGCGAAGAGGCTCGGCCTTCTCCATTTGCTGACGTCGATTCAGGACGAGGCGCACCGGTTCGCCTTGCGCCACAATCGTAAAGTACTCGAAAAACGCGCGATGCGCTATGCGCTTGAAGCTATACCTGGCGTTGGCCCCGCGCGGAGAAAACGGCTGCTTGAACATTTCGGCACGAGTAAAAAGATCAGTGAAGCGAGCTTAGAAGAGTTGATGAGCGTCAAAGGTATACCACACACGGTGGCGGAAGCGGTGTACAATCATTTTCAAGAACAAACGCGCCGGTAGGCGATTAGACGATGAGAATAGAAGACACGACATGAAGCTGTTTGCCATTTCAGATCTCCATCTCGCTCAATCCGTCGACAAACCGATGGACATTTTCGGGAGCCGTTGGGCGAATCATATTGAGCGTATCGTCGAACATTGGCGACGCGACGTCTCGGACGGAGATGCCGTGCTCATCGGAGGCGATATCTCGTGGGCAAAATCGCTTGAGGAAGCCGAGCTGGATTTTGGCTTGTTGAACGTGTTGCCGGGCGAGAAGATACTTCTGCGCGGCAATCACGACTACTGGTGGACGACGAAGAGAAAGATGGAGCAGTTCTGTTTCGAGAAAGGTTTTCACACGCTGCGCTTTCTTAGAAACGACGCGATTACCGTCGCGGGCTTTCACGTGTGCGGGGCGCGTGGCTGGCTCTTGCCTCAGGACAAGGATTTTTCAAAAGATGACGAGAAAATATTGAACCGCGAGCGCATCAGACTGGATCTATCATTAGAGGATCTGGGACGACTGAGAAAGAGTGAAGGACGTGAGAGGTCGAGCATCGCACTGATGCACTATCCACCTATCTCAGAAGAGGGCGATCCGTCGATTCTGAGTGTGCGACTGGAAGAGGAAGGCGTCGACGTATGCGTGTTCGGCCATATTCACCACGCCGTGCCGTTTTATCTGGAAGGACCGAAGATCAATGACGTCAAATACCTTATTTCCTCGTGCGATCAGCTTGATTTTCGACCGCTTTATATTGGAGAAGACGGCGTGTTTGATCATACTGAATCGAAGAACTGATTGAAATAGGAGCGATTATGCCAAAAAGTATGACAGGTTACGGGAGAGCCGTTGCGACGGACGGAACGAGGACATTCCGTGCTGAATGTCGTTCCGTCAACCACCGTTTTCTCGAATTATCGATACGGATGCCGTCCGCCTTTAACGCGTGTGAAACGAATATACGCGCGAAAGCACAGGAATATTTAGCGCGCGGGCGCGTTGAGATTAGAATCATGGAAGAAGCAGGCGGAGTGCTGCAGGGCCGGATCGTCATCGATAAGAACCTCGCCCGATCGTATTTAGATGCCTTGGCTGAACTCGAACTCATTGCGGGGGAGACAGCGGTCGATCGAGTCGAGTGGCTGTCGCGGTGCGACGGTGTTCTTTATGCCGGACAGGAGGATGATGACGATGAGCACGTCGCCGCACTCATCATTGAGGCCGTCGAAGGTGCCCTTCAAAAACTCAACGATGCGCGCGAAGAAGAGGGCAACTTTATCGCGAATGATTTGCTCGATAAAGTCGCGGAGTTTAGAGAGCACACCGCCCTCGTAGAGGAACGCGCCTCCGAGATGCCGACAATCTACCGTGAGAAACTGTTGGCGAGGGCCGAGGAATTGCTTGAAGAGAAAAGGCCTGAGTGGTATGACGACCAGCGTCTTTTTGCGGAGACCGCGCTTTACGCCGATCGGGCGTCGATCGATGAAGAAGTGACGCGTCTCGCCGCGCATATCAGCGCTTTGGAAGACGGTCTCCGCTCAACGGAACCGGTCGGAAGACGGCTCGACTTTCTCATTCAGGAAATCTTGAGAGAGACGAATACAATCGGATCGAAGGCGGGCGATCTCGTGTTGACGCAGACAGTAGTCGAGATGAAGACGCTGATCGAAAAAATCCGCGAACAAGTCCAGAATCTTGAGTGAGGTGAGGGAGATGTCTTATGAAATGATACCGGTGGGACACGGTAATTTCGTTGCCAGAGCGCGCCTGATCGCCGTCGTGACATCGGATTCGGCGCCTGCGAGGCGGCTGATACAAGACGCGCGAGATCGTTTTTCGCTCATCGATGCGACGGGCGGGCGGAAGACGCAGTCAGTCTTGGTGATGGACAGCGACCATGTGGTGATCTCTGCCATCAAGCCGGAATCGCTTCAGCTCGGATGTGGAGATAAGGAGGACGATAACGATGAGTAATTCCCAAAAAGCGAGTCATAAGAGGGGGCTGCTTGTCGTGTTGAGCGGTCCGTCCGGCGTCGGTAAAGATTCTGTCATTAAGGCGCTCATCGCGGATAATCCGAGTCTTTTCCATTCGATCTCCGTGACGACTCGCAAGCCACGCGCAGGCGAGGAGAACGGTGTTGCCTACCACTTTGTCTCCAAGGAAGAATTTCGTTCACTGATTGATGAGGGCGACATGCTCGAGTATGATTTTTATTGTGACGAGTATTACGGAACGCTTAAATCGCTCATTACGGAAAAGACGGACAAGGGGATCGACGTCCTGCTTGATCTGACGGTAAAGGGAGCCCTTGAGCTCAGAAAAAATGACTCCAATGGCGTGCTGGTTTTTTTAATGGCGCCCTCACTGGACGTCTTGCGTAAGCGACTGGTCGATCGCGGGACGGAAAGCCTCGAGCGCATCGATCAACGCCTAAAAACCGCCGAGCGCGAAATGGGCTGCATTGAGTCGTTTGACTATCTTGTCATCAACGATGTAGTGGAAGACGCCGTTTCGGACATCAAAGCGATTATGAGATCCGAAAAGAGGCGCGTGACAAGGCTTTTTGTTGACGAGAGTGAATGAGACAGAGTATAATTTATAAGGTTGTCGTTTTTTAACGATTAATAGAGATAAAGAGCTAAACGGATGGGAGTTATCAATGTTGACATATCCTTCAATTGAATCGTTATTGCCGCGAGCGGAGAATCGATATGTGCTTGCGATGTTGACCGCCAGAAGAGCGCGGCAACTGACTTCGGGAGCGAGACCGACAGTCGATTCGGGGACACCGAACAACGTGTCGCTCGCCAGCGAAGAGATCGCGGCAGGAACCGTCGTCTACCGTTACGGCAAATGGGACGTCGTCGTACCCGAGCATCCGTTGATTATTGCGGCCAGAGAAGCGGCTGAACGTGAAGCGCGCGCGAAAGAAGAAGAAGAGCGCCTAGAAGAGCAGAGCCGGCTCATGCGTCAGGCCGACCGCTATTCCGATGAGGATGTCTTCAGCCAGGCCGGTATTACGGCGGAGGACGCGTCCCTGATCGCAGAACGCCTGATCGCCCAGCTTGAGGCCGAAGAGCGCAAGGCGGCCGCGGAAGAGGAAACCGAGAAATCCGCTGAGGAATCTGAAGCTGAAACGGCGGAAGAAACGGAACTGATCGAAGAATAATCGCATACGACAAAACAAGGTGATCAACTGAAAACGGGGAAAGGACTCTCATGTCAAGAAAACAGCATGCCCTCGCGGATATTGTCGCACTATGCAACAACAGGGGCTTTATTTACCAAGGATCTGAAATTTACGGCGGTCTTGCCAATTCGTGGGATTATGGTCCGTACGGCACGACGCTGAAGAATCGTATTAAGGCGGCTTGGTGGCGTCGTTTTATCGAGACGTGCCCGCTTAATGTCGGGATCGACGCGGCGATACTGATGAACCCGCAAGTTTGGGTCGCATCGGGGCACGTCGCAGGTTTCTCCGATCCGATGATCGACTGCAGGGAGTGTCGTTCGCGTGCGCGCGCCGACCAGCTGATCGACAACTGGAATGTCGAGCAGGGCATTGAGCTCAATGTCGACGGCTGGGAGAACGAGGCACTTCACGCCTATATTCATGAGCATGAAATTCCGTGCCCTCAGTGCGGAGCGCACAACTATACTGACGTCCGCAAGTTCAATCTGATGTTCAAGACGTATCAGGGCGTCACGGAAGACAGCCTCTCTGAAATTTATCTTCGTCCTGAGACGGCACAGGGCATCTTTGTCAACTATCGAAATGTCCAACGCACGTCGCGCAGGAAAATCCCTTTCGGGATCGGGCAGATCGGTAAAGCATTCCGCAACGAAATTACACCGGGGAACTTTATTTTCAGGACGCGCGAATTTGAGCAGATGGAGCTTGAGTTCTTCTGTGAACCCGGCACCGATCTCGAATGGTTCGAGTATTGGTGTGACTTCTGTGTCGAATGGCTGAACGACCTCGGATTGCCGGAGGACAAGCTCCGTATGCGCGCTCACAGCCAAGAGGAGCTCTCCTTCTACTCGCTTGCGACGACCGATATCGAATACCTGTTTCCTTTCGGCTGGGGTGAGCTCTGGGGCATCGCCGACAGAACCGATTACGACCTGAAGCAGCACATGGAGCATGCAAAAGAAGATTTAAGTTATTTCGATCCTGAAAAAGGTGAAAAATACATCCCGTATGTCGTCGAGCCTTCGCTCGGCGTCGACCGCCTTGTTCTGGCCATGCTAAGCGAAGCGTACGATGAAGAAGAGTTGCCGAACGGTGAGAAGCGGACGGTCTTGCGGTTTGCGCCTTTCTTGGCGCCCGTACAAGTCGCCGTGTTGCCGCTTTCCAACAAGCTTCGTGAAGAAGCCGAGAAAGTGTATCTTGAGCTCGTCAAGCATTACGTCTGCGAATTTGACGACCGTCAATCGATCGGCAGGCGTTATCGCCGTCAGGATGAGATCGGAACGCCATACTGCGTGACATTCGACTTCGATTCGCTCGACGATCACGCAGTGACGATCCGCGAACGCGATTCGATGGAGCAAGTGCGCGTACTCATCGATCAACTTGTAAGTTATTTCGACGGTAAGTTCGACCTGCCGTAGAAAATAGATAAGCAGAACATGCCGCCGATTATTGGCAATCGGTGCTTTCTAAAACCGAAAATTGGAGGAATAAAAATGACGAAATACGTCTACATGTTTTCTGAGGGAAACACTTCGATGCGTAACTTGTTGGGCGGTAAAGGTGCCAACCTCGCCGAGATGGTGGGGATGGGTTTGCCTGTGCCGAACGGATTTACAGTCACGACGGAAGCTTGTAATCGCTACTATGGCGACGAAGAGAAGATAGCTCCGGAGATCGTTGAGGAGATCTTCGAATCGCTCACAAAACTTGAAAAAGAGACAGGAAAAGAATTCGGTAATCCCGAAAAGCCGCTACTCCTGTCCGTGCGCTCAGGTGCTCGCACCTCGATGCCCGGTATGATGGACACGGTTCTTAATCTGGGTTTGAACGATGCCGTCGCGGAAGGCTTGACGAAACTGACCGATAATCGCCGTTTCGTTCTCGACAGCTATCGCCGTTTCATTATGATGTTCGCCGATGTCGTGATGAATATTTCGCGTACATTTTTCGAAGGAGCGTTGGATCGCGTCAAAGAAGAAGCAGGTATTACGCAAGACATCGATTTGTCCGTCGCCGACCTAGAAAAAGTTTTGGTCGAGTATAAAGAGATTTACGAGCGCGAGCAGGGTGAATCTTTCCCGCAAGACGTGAAAAAACAGCTTATCTTGTCAGTCGAAGCCGTCTTCCGCTCATGGAATACAGATCGCGCCGTCTACTACCGTCAGATGAACAACATCCCTTCACACTGGGGAACAGCCGTCAACGTCCAAGAGATGGTCTACGGCAATATGGGTGAAACGTCAGGCACGGGTGTCGCTTTCACGCGCAACCCCTCCACGGGCGAAAATGAGCTCTATGGTGAGTACCTCATGAATGCGCAGGGTGAAGACGTCGTTGCCGGTGTCCGCACGCCGCTGACGATTGATCACTTGGAAGAGCAGATGCCGGATGTCTTTAAGCAGTTTTCCGACATTGCGAATCAGCTGGAAGCGCACTATGGCGATATGCAGGATCTCGAGTTTACGATCGAGAACGGCAAGCTCTTTATTCTTCAGACGAGGAGCGGTAAGCGCACGGCGATGGCCGCACTCCAAATTGCCGTTGATATGGTGACGGAGGGGATGATCTCGCGCGAAGAAGCGCTGCTCAGCATCGATCCGAAACAGCTCGACGCTTTATTGCACCCCGCATTCGATCCCGACGCGCTCGCCAAAGGCAAGCGGATCGCGAAAGGCTTACCGGCTTCCCCGGGGGCTGCTTACGGCCAGATTGCCTTTACGGCGGAGCAGGCGGCAAAAGCTAAAGAAGAAAACCGTCTCGTCATCCTCGTCCGTGAAGAGACGTCTCCGGAGGATATCGCGGGCATGAATGCCGCCGCGGGTATCTTGACCTCAAGGGGCGGAATGACTTCTCATGCGGCCGTTGTGGCGCGTGGCATGGGCAAGTGCTGTGTCGCCGGGTGTTCGGAAGCCATCATCAATGAGATGGCGCAGACACTGACGATCGGTGACAATGTCTATGGCCCCGATTCGTTTATTTCGCTTGACGGGTCGACGGGGATCGTGTACGAAGGTCAAATCGAGACGCGTGAAGCTGAAATGTCGGGCAACTTCCAAGTGATTATGGAGTGGGCCGATGAGATCAGCGACATGAAAGTCCGCGCGAACGCCGACACGCCTCATGACGCGCAGGTCGCCCGCGACCTCGGCGCCGTGGGTATTGGTCTTACGAGGACGGAGCACATGTTCTTTGAAGCTGATCGTGTTTTCCTGTTCCGTCAGATGATCGTCGCACGTAATGAAGACGCGAGAAGAGCGGCGTTGGCGAAAATTCTTCCGATGCAGCAAGAGGACTTCTACGGTCTGTTCCGTGTGATGGACGGCTTGCCGGTCATCATTCGCCTGCTCGATCCGCCGTTGCACGAGTTTTTGCCTACTTCGGAGAAGGAAATCGAAGAACTTGCCAAGGAACTCGGTATTACACACGAGCGTCTCAAGGACATCGTGACAGAGCTTAGCGAGATCAACCCGATGCTCGGTCACCGCGGATGCAGACTCGCTATCAGCTATCCCGAGATTGCAGAGATGCAGACTGAAGCGATCATCAAGGCAGCCCTGCAGGCGACGGCAGACGGATATACCGTAATACCGGAAATCATGGTGCCGTTGATCGGTGAAGTTAAGGAACTCGAGTATCTCAATCGCGTGATCAAGGATACGGCTGATCGTCTCATCGCCGAGTCAGGTCAGTCTCTCAAGTACTTGGTTGGAACGATGATCGAGATCCCGCGTGCATGTCTCCTGGCGGACGATGTCGCGATGGAAGCCGATTTCTTCAGCTTCGGCACGAATGACTTGACGCAGATGACGTACGGGTTGTCGCGTGATGACGCCGGAAAAATTCTCGAGACGTATTACGAGAAAGGCATCTATGACGCAGATCCGACGGCGCATCTCGACCGTCCCGGAGTCGGCAAGCTGATGAGAGTTGCCGTTGACCTCGGCCGTAAGGCGAAACCTGATCTCGAACTCGGTATCTGCGGTGAACACGGAGGCGATCCGTATTCCGTCGAGTTCTGTCAGATTCTCGGACTTGACTACGTCTCATGCTCGCCGTTCCGCGTTCCGATCGCGCGCCTTGCCGCAGCTCAGTCGGCGCTTCGTTATCCGCGCGAAAGCTAATCGTGGCAGGCGCGCAGTAAGGACGAACGAGGCGACTACAGTCGGCGCTTCGTTATCCGCGCGAAAGCTAATCGATATTTGTTGATTGTGGCGGTTGTGAGGAAGTCGCAAAAACAGACTCCTCGCGACCGCCTTTTAAATTGCACTATGCTGTAAGATCGGGAGAACTGAGTGGAAAAAGAACAAGGAGAAATAAAGAGAAAACGTATTCCGGAGATCGATTTTCTTCGCGGGTTCGCTTTGCTCCTGATGATATGGCACCATGCGATGTACGATGTCCGATATGTCTTCCATGTCGACGCTTTCGCGTTTCAGGATTCCTACTGGTTTTACGATATCGGGCGCTCTGTCATCCTCGCTCTATTTCTTCTCGTGTCTGGCGTCAGTACAAGATTTTCTGCCAATAATTTGATGCGCGGTCGGCGCATGGTCATCTTCTCGGCGTTGGCGACAGTTTTATCCGCTGTCCTTCATGTGATCACCCGATGGACCGGCGTCATTTTCTTCAATGTGATCCATGTGATCGCTTTTTCGACGTTTCTTTACGCCGTTATCGAGCATCTATTCATCGTCAGATATGCAAATGCGTCCAACAGCTCGATCGATATGGAGTGGCAAAAGGCGAAGATGATCGGCTTTTTGATCGCGTTCGGTGTACTTGCGGTCATTCTCGGCTATGTCATTATTCCGATCTTGCCGGAAGAGACGCTCAATCCTTTGTTCGTCATGCTTGGTTCGTCCGTTGCGGGTGTTGACACGCTCGACCAGTTGTCTCTTTTGCCGTATCTCGGTTATTACCTGCTCGGCGCTGCCATCGGGCAAACGCTTTACGCGTCAGGTGAGCCGCTGTGGAAGAATGAGAAGAGTAGGGTCTATTCAATCAGCCTTCCCGTCTTATTCATGGGTAGGAATGCTCTCGCCGTCTATCTACTTCACCAGCCCATCTTGCTAGCAGTTTTATGGGTCTTGTCAAAGACGGGGTTATTCTAATTATTACGAGGTCGACAAGAAACGCTTATTTTATGAGTTTTGTCAAAGACGGGTTTTTCTAATTTTGCGAGGACGACAAGGAACACTTATTTTATGAGTTTTGTCAAAGACGGGATTTTTCTAATGAAAAGTGACAAAGTCAGTCCGGAGCTGTCCAGATGACGCTGACGATTGAGGCGATCGGCTACGACGGGGCGACGGCGCTCGCTGAAATTGCGAGCCTTTTTTTCAATCGTCCGAGAATCAGGACTGACGGTCGCATTCAGATTCCTTACGGAGATCGAGTGAGGATTGAATCCCTCATTCACGAAGGAGAAGATCTTAGTCTCACCATCACGACGACAAAATTCACCGAAGATACGCGCGACGATACACGATGGGTCGCGAGCGATTCAATTTCTTATGACATTCCAAAAGATGAATGGAGACGGGAAGCAAAGCGACAGCTCTACGTCATCTTGTCGCGTGAGACGGGGATTTACTTTCCGTGGGGAGCTCTCACGGGAGTACGCCCTACACAGATCGTCTGTCAGGAAATCGAGCGCGCAATGCGGAGGGGGATAGACACAAAACGAGGATGGTACGCGGAAATCTTTGACCGTATGACACAGTACTGGCAGCTCTCCGAACAAAAATCCGCGCTCGCCATCGAGACGGCGCTTTCGGAACAGCGCATCTTGGCATCGTTAGCCTATCCGAAACCGATCAGTGCAATGACAGCAGGTAACCGCGACAACCCTCTCGTTCAGAGAGCGGATGCAGCCTATCCCCCTGTTCAGGAGCCTCCCGTTCATAGAGCGGATGCCGCCTATCCCCCCGTTCAGCATCCCCCCGTTCAGGGGGTGGATGCCGTCAGTCCTTACGTTCAGGAACCAAATACCGCCTATCCTTTTGTCGTCTACGTCGGCTTGCCGTTCTGTCCGAGTCGCTGTGCATACTGCAGTTTCATCGCTCGCGATGCAAAGCGTCATGTGGAGTTGCTGGAACCTTACGTGGAAGCCGTCATCTTGGAAGTCGAGAGAACGTTCTCCAACGGATTTAAAGGTGAAGTCGCTGCCGTATACTTCGGCGGCGGTACGCCTACGAGCCTGCCTGCTCCTTTGTTCGAGCGCTATCTCGACGGCGTTCTGAAATCGATACCGCTAATACCCGATGCCGAACTGACGATGGAAGCGGGGCGGCCCGACACGATCGATGAGGAGAAACTTGAGATCATCCGCGACAAAAATTTCCGACGACTTTGCATTAATCCGCAGACAATGCGCGATGAGACTCTCCGGGCGATCGGTCGTGATCACACCGTCGAAGAAACAATCAAAGCTTATGAATTGGCACGTGCCATGGGATTTCAAGATATTAACATGGATCTCATCGCCGGTCTTCCGGGAGAGGGCGCGACAGAATTACTCGAGTCGATCACCAATATTATGGAACTTGAACCCGAGAGCGTGACACTGCACACGCTGGCGGTGAAACGCGGATCCGCTTTGATTGAAGGCGATGTGCCGCACGCCGTCTTTCATCCCGACAGGGCGTTGATCGATGCCGTCGAACAGTCGCACGCGATGCTCCGCTCATACAATTATGCGCCATACTATCTCTACCGACAGCGAAACTGTCGCTCAGGCTTGGAGAATACAGGTTTTTCCAAAGAAGGTTATGCATCCATATACAATGTCGCTATGATGAGCGATGCTGTTCCCGTGATCGGATTCGGCAGCGGTTCAACATCAAAAGCGATACGAGGCCGACAAGCGAACCGTGTCCATAACCCCAAAGATTTGTCAGTCTATATCAGTCGTGTCGAAGAACAGGTTGAAAAGAAACGAGCGCTTTTCAGTTTATGAACTGGGCAATTTGCGACAGGCTGCCCACAATAAGAAAGACTACAACTCGACGACTTCACGTTCGTTACATATGCTCAACGCAGTTTACATTAATGGAGCTGTAACTCGACGACTTTGCTTTCGTTCGCTACACATTGCTCAACGCAGTTATCGTTAATAGAGCTACAATTCAATGACTTCAATCTCGCTCATTTTCCGGTTTCTATTCTCGACAAAAGTAATCGTCACGATATCGGGTCGTGCGAAAAATCGCGCGTGAATGTGAACCGTTCCGAGCCCGGAGCTCACGATTTGCGTGAGCTGATCTCCGATCCGATAGAATCCTTTCCAGTATCTTATACCCATCGGCGGACGGATCAGCGGTATACCGAAAAAGGTCACCTGACCGTGGTGCGAATGTCCAGAAAGGACAATAGCAGGCCCTTGCGCCGGTAATGACTTGGCAAACCAGTCAGTTTCATGTACGAGATAAAGCGAAAAAATTATGTCGTCAGTGAGACCTGCCGATCGGGCACATTGTTTCTGAATGCACGAGAATGAGCCGCGGTCGAGTGTAGGCTCACCGTGCAGCGCATCGGCGAACGCCCAGACGGGGAGACCGTCTAACTCCATGCCCTCGTTTTCAAGTATGGTGAACCCTGCCTCTCGCAACAGTGAAATCGTCCATTCTCGGTAGCGCGGCGCCTCCACATCATGATTACCGAAGATTGCCCACTTCCCCAAAGGGGCATTGAGTGAAGCCAGTGCACGAAGAATCGCAGAACGAAATTCCGTGTCGCCAAGAGGTGTTCTTTCCTCCACCAAATCCCCGCCGAAGATGATGGCGTCCGGTTTCTCGCGCATGATGGCGCGCATTCTGTGGCGAAGAAGTGTTTCCGAAGTGGCTGAGCCGACGTGAAGATCGGAAAAAAACACAATCCTTTTGCCTACGCACGGGATACGTTTGTAGTAAGAAGGAAAACGGATCGCGATCTTGCGACGTTTGACCCAACGCGGTTCGATGAAAAATCCGTAGAGCAAACAGAACGCCCCGAATCCGAGGATTGAGAAAAGAACGATCAGCGCGATATCCATGCATCAAGATTAACACAGGGGAAACGC
Source organism: Clostridiaceae bacterium (assembly GCA_012841145.1). Lineage (GTDB taxonomy): Bacteria > Bacillota > Clostridia > Saccharofermentanales > DTU023 > UBA4923. Next base: position 86,795 of record DUVH01000011.1, read on the forward strand.
TTTTTATCGAAAGTCATGGGGTGAAGTTTGGCTGAGACATCGGACTATAAAAAAATCCTGCACCAAGTCATTTTCGGAGAGAAAAGGTCGCCCCACGACACGATCTGTCGCGAGGCGACCTCCCCTCAATTATCATCGGCATTGTATAAGCGACCGATGGAGTTGGATTAAGTTACAGTCTCATGCAACCTCGAAACGTGAGACGCCTTATCCGAGGAAGATCATCTTCAAGATGAAGATGATAGCGAGAACGTACATCAGCGGGCTGATCTTCTTGAACTTGCCGGTGAGCATGTTGATGAGAACGTAGAAGATGATGCCCCACATGATGCCAGCCGAGATGCTGTAGAAGAACGGCATCGCGATGAGCGTGATGTACGCGGGGATCGCTTCCGTCAAATCATCGAAGTCAACCTTCAGGATGGCCGACATCATCAGGAATCCGACGTAGATCAAGGCTGCAGCCGTCGCGAATGATGGGATCGCAATGAAGATCGGTGATAAGATGATCGCAACTAGGAAGAGGACACCCACTGTCAAAGGCACGAGACCTGTACGTCCGCCTTCCGCGACACCTGCAGAACTTTCAACGAACGTCGTGACGGTCGATGTTCCGCAGATGGCACCGACGGTTGTGCCGACGGCGTCAGCGAGCAGAGCGCCTTTAATGCCGGGCAGACGTCCTTCTTCATCGAGCATATTGCTTCTCGAAGCAACACCGACAAGCGTTCCCAGTGTATCGAAAATGTCGACGAACAGGAAAGAGAACATGATGATGAAGAAGTCGGCGACATTGAAGTTCGCAAACGCGGCGGAACTGAAGCACTGTCCGAACAGCGATCCGAACCCTGCAAAATCAGGCCAGCTCCAAGAAGGATAGAGCGAAAAGAATCCGGCTTCAGGATTAGGGACATAAAGCCCTATGGCTTGAGCCAAGATACCAACAACCCAGATGCCTAGCATACCGATTAGTAGAGCGCCTCTCACTTTCTTGTATGCGAGGACTGCGATAAAGATGACGCCCAAGAGCGTGAGGATCGCATAGATACCCGCCGTTTTGATTGAATCTTTATAGACAACTTCTGACAGAAGAGTCGCGGGATTGTCTTGAACGATCTTACCGTTCTGGAGTCCGATGAAGGCGATGAACAGACCGATGGCGGCACCGACGGCATTTTTGAGTGACAGCGGGATCGAGTTGAAAATCGCTTCGCGCACATTCGTCAACGACAACAAGATGAAGATAATACCTTCAAGGAAGACAGCGAAGAGCGCGAACTGCCATGAGTAACCCATACCCAGAACGACCGTATAGGCGAAATAGGCATTAATTCCCATGCCTGGTGCGAGCGCGAACGGTAGATTGGAAAAGAACGCCATACAAAAACAGGCGATAGCCGACGAGATAGCTGTCGCGATCAAAACTCCCCCCACGCTCATTCCTGTTACACCCAAGATTGAGGGGTTGACCGCCAAGATGTACGCCATTGTCATAAATGTCGTCAGGCCGGCGGCAAGCTCCCCTTTCACGTCTACACCGTGTTCCTTGAGCTTAAACCATTTTTCAAACATACAACAACCTCCTCTTAATGGTTGGCTTCGACGAACGTCTCATATAATATCGAAGCTAATGTTAATAAAAACACGATACCATTAATTTGTGAACGATTGTTGAACTTGTACACAAACTTTCACAAAGTTGTAATTTCTGCATGAGAGAATGCATATATGCTTTCAACAATATACAATCAATTTGTTAAATCTTGACCAAAATCATCTTAAGCGGATCACTGCTAAAGAGTAATCGAGTTCAGCATAAAATGGCATTTCGCCAACAGCTGGTCTAATAACTTCTATACGTTTCGACAAATTGACTGCCTCCACCGGCGGTTGACACAAACTCTCTCATCCGTACCCAACATTTATCGTTAGACTTCAAGTATGAGCGACTACGTGTGGAGACAACTTCAAGCAAGAGTGATGACGTATAGGCACGACTTTGAACAAGAGTGATGACGTTTGGGAACAGCTTTTAGCACGAGCCATTACGTTTGTGAACAAATTCGGACACGAGCGATGACGTGTGAAAACAGCTTCGAGCATGAGCGA
>DUVH01000012.1 GCA_012841145.1 Clostridiaceae bacterium
CCGCAACAGGGATGGTCACTGTACCGTCCTCCCCGACATCAAGAGCGAACTGATCCTCGCCGTCAAAACCGATCACTTGGTTCTGCCCCTCAGCGAAATTGTCCGTGACCATAACCTTGACTGTCTCAGTATTGGCGATGTAAGGTAAGCCGCCGGTGTTGGTCTCGATCGCTGTCTCAGTAAGAGCAAGCGTCGGCTTTGTCTTGTCAATGAGCAGCTTGCCTGTGGCAGTTGTGACATCGGCTTCAAGCCCACCAAAGCCTTTCAAGTTCAGTTTCAATGGCACGCCGTCACCGGCTACTTCAAGGAGCCAGAGATCGTCAACGGATTCCTGACCATTGACGGTCACGCTCGTCACACCGCCGGCGGTCAAGGCTCCGACGTATCCGTGGTTCGCAGGCAACGCAGCACCGAATGTCTCGATCTCTTCGGCGTTGTACGTGACGAATCCATCCTCCGCGGGTACCAACATGTCGTTTCCGTCTTTATCGAAAGCGAGTTTTGCCACACTCAGCCCAAGTTTCGAACTGTTCAACTGAGTCTCAAGCCCGATCCAATTGCCCGCGTAGTCGGTAATCATGATCGAGACGATCGGATTAAACAGGCTCGTGTAGTTCGAAGGTTTATCGATGCTGATATACAGATTGCCGTTTTCGTCAAAATAGGCGTCTTGATCCGGGAACACATAAGTCTCCCCCGACTTCTGCAGCATGGCACCGGAAAATGCCAAGTTGATCCCCGTTCCTGCACCGTCATGAACTTTCCCGCAGTTGATCAAAACATGACCCTCATCCGGGGAGTACTCCACAGTGGTGCCGGGCAAAACAGAATCTGCAACCGGCGCCGTATTGTCAATCTTGACCGGCATGCGGATCGATTGCCATTTGGAATCTTCGTTCATGCGAGCGCGGACGTTGTAATAGTACTGTCCTTCCTCCGCATCGATGAATTCACCGTTCGATTTGTCGTAGAACTTTCCGTCCCAATGCGTGTTATACAAAAGCGGGATCGGTCGCCCCTTTTCCACCAAATAACACATCGACGTCTTCTCGATGAAATCGACCCACCCGACTTGTCGAAGCACATTGCCATCCTCGTCCGTAATGAAACATTCAGCATTTTGAACACCGCGGAATGCACCGACACGCGGCGCAAGCGCCTTGATGTAGCCGTCTTCTTCCTTGTCATCCGGATTCGTATTGAACCCGACGGTCATAGGATCGAAAACCTCTCCACCAATCCATTCCAACCAGTTGCCTGCAGGCGACGGATAACCGTACGGTTCAAAATATGGATTCGAGTACATATAAAGTTGCGTAGCGCTGAGAATCCTATCTGTTTTCGGGAAATCCTCATTTTCCTCCATAAAGAGATCAAAAATACCGTCTCCGTTCGGCCCCAAACCTTCGACATAGTCGAAGATCGGCAGGTCATTGCCCCAGTGTCCGACGTATCCGAGGAAAGGTATCGACAAATCAGGAACTCCGGCTGCCTCAAACTCAAGATAGCCCTCAACGTAGTTCTTGTTGACGGTGCCGGCATTGATCGTAAAATCAGCCGATACCGTACCGTTTGCCGGGACCGTAATCGACGTGCTCGCTGTCGTCACGCTCGCCCCGGGAGCGACAATATCATACACGTCTCCATCATGCACGCCCGTGTAGACGACAGGGGGCTTCAGCGTGAAAGTAACGGCAGACGCGCCGTAGTTTTTAAAGTCGAGCGTAAATGTTTTCGAACCGGTAAAATCAAGCAATTCAATATTGCCGCTGCCATGATGCGTAACAGTTACGCGCGAATCGATCGCATCTTTGACGTTGATGAGACCCGCGCCGACTTGACGAGGTGAATGGATCACATCTCCGTCCATTAACACGGTAGCCGTATTGCTCAAAATCGTCTTCAGGTATTTAGTGCGCTCAAGTCCCTTGAGTCCGCTCAAGGCGCTGCTGTCTTTCATCGCCTGCATGATGAGCGCCGAGGCGCCGGCGACGTGAGGAGCGGCCATCGAAGTTCCCGACTTCGTGCCATATTCGTCATTGTTCAGCGTCGAGTAGACGTTGCCGCCGACACCGGCAACCTCAGGCTTGAAGTTCAGCTCGGGAGTGGGGCCCCAGCTCGTGAAGAAGGACGGTTCTGCCGTCTCTGATGCAGCTGCCAAGAATGTTGATTCTATTTTCGTTTTGACCTTAACGGAGTTACCCCCGCCCATTGCCGCTCGCATGGCTTCGCCGGCATCCAATGTCGTGAAAACAGATGAAATACCGCTCTCCTCAACACCATCCATTTGTGAGGTGGGCGGCCCGGACTGTGACTGATGGTTATACACAATGATGCCGATCGCGCCTTTCGCTTGAACATTTATTGCCTTTTCTTTGAACGTCAGATCGCCGCGTTTGACGAGCGCGTACTTGTCTTTCAGAACTTTATCCGCCACATCCGCCTCTGACCCGAGGCCACAATCTACCAACTCAATCCATTCGTCGTCTTCAAACGTACGCCCGCCGGCCGGCTCTTGCTGTTCCGCGACAGGGAAGGTAATCGCATCGCCGCCATTGACTTTGTAGGACATAACATCGACGGATATTTTCGTATTATCGATTGATGCGACGGAAAGCGCAGCCTCGACGGTAGAGTCCGAACCGACTGAACCGCTATCGACAGCATTAATGTATTGACCCAAATCATTAAACGTTCCGCCGTAACTGTCATACGCCAAGCCGGCGTTGGCTGCCGATATGACAACGAGTGTTCCCGCTTCGGAAGCAGCCTGAATGGCGCGAACCAGTGCATTGTCGACATTCGAAAACCCGCACGGCAAGCCGATCGACATATTGATCACGTCGGCGCCGAGCTTGACTGAATCCTGAATCGCCATCAACATGTCGTCAGTATAGGCTCCGCTGGTCTGGATGTTAGAGAAAACCTTCATCGCGAGGAGCTGTGCTTCCGGTGCGATACCGCGAATACCCTTGAAGGCAGCGAGATCATCATCCGTCGCATTCGCAGCAGCGATGCCGGCGACGTGCATGCCGTGCATGGAAACCTTTTTTTCGTCTTCCGATCTTCCGGACAAGTGCTTATCAACAATTTCCTGACTCTTATCGGCATAGTTATAGCCGTAAGGAATCTTTGGCGAGAAGTATTTGCCCGGGAGTCCGTGCTCAGCGATAAGTTCGGCGACATCACCCTGTTCCAGCTTCACGTCCTCAACCTCAGAGATACGCATATCCTTATGAGAGTCGTCAATGCCCGTATCGATGATCGAGATGAGCATGCCTTCTCCCTTGAATCCAAGTCCGAGCTGATCCCAAACCGCGGATGCCTCCGTCATGTCGGGCGCATTGAACATCGTCAACTTATAGACAGGGACTTCCACGACGTTCATCACTCCGGGAAGCTCGCGGATTTTCTGAAAATCGCTGCGCTTTGCCATGCAACTGAAACCGTTGACGAGATAGCCGTAGCCATTGATCACTTCACTGCCCGTAATCTTGCGAACTGCGTCGCGCACCGATTTTTGCGACGCAATGACACTGCTCTCAGATTTCCCCGATTCTCTGGCAGCCGGCGCTTTGAGCTCAATCATGATACGAACGCTCTCGCGCATGTAATCCGTATTCGCAAGTTTATTAAGGAGCTCGCTCAGCTCCGCCGCTTTCGCTTCTCTAAACTGTTTCCTGATGATTGTCTTATCGTAATCCGCTGGCAGGAGACTTCGCGTGCTCTGAGTCTCAGCCAATACCGGTGCGGTCATTGAAGGCACCGTCAATGCGGACACGGCCATTGCAGAAAACAACAAACCAAGAACAAGCACGAACGAAAGTGCTTTTCTCATATATTTCTTCATCTTCTACTCCTCTGCGTTCCGCGAAAAAACTCGCCGTTCTTCCGAACAGGCGAGTTCAATACGCTCAAAATCTACTAGTAAGTTGATACAGTTTTCTTGATGCATTGCTCAATTTAAACTATCTCCGCAAACGGCATATTAACACCGGCAAGGGACAGAGCACCTCCATACCAAATATGTAATGGCGCAACCTGCCATCTTATGAAAAAAATCTTACATTGCGTCGGTGCAAAAATGCAAGTAAGAAAACCTGTAATTATAATTAAATAATTTGAATTATCCTGTACATGCTTAGGCAAATTAACGCAAATGAAGTCTGAAAAGTTCAGAGACGATAAAACAACCGTTTGGCCGCCACCGCTGCAGGAACAATCCGTATAAACTTCCAATCGGGGCGTTTAACGGTCGGCGATGATCCTGCCCGGGAATCTCCTTCCCGGTCTACCTTTTGATAAAGGATGGTTGATTGAAATTTCACTGTCGCCTACATCTTCGGCGAGCAGTTCAACGAAATAATGCCAGCTCATCATGTCGGCCGTTCCGATCGACGGCGCATGAAGCCGTAAAAAGATCACAATTCTCTTGTCAGTTTTGATGACGTCGGAGACTGTCACTATCGTTGAACCTGAACTGGCGCTCACGACGCCTGCCGCCAGAACGCGGTTCTCAAAAAAGCGCTCATCATAAGCCGCGAACAATTCGTTGAGGGAAACCTCATTCCACTGCCAACCGTAACGCGAACCGTTGATAAAACGTCGGAGCTGATCAACACCATCGATGATCCTCGGTGCAGACGTGACGCCGATGCCGGCGCCTAGCGGACGCGTAGGAACAATCCGGGAGCGATGAGCGATCGGATCCCTGCGAAGTAGATTTTGAAAAGGGAAATGCACACCCGTCCTCCCTGTCATATATAACATGTCCGGAACGGCGTGACAGCGAGCACGCTATTTACGCTTTTTCTCGTCCCAGTATTTCTTTTTTTTCTTCTGCAGCTTTTGCATAACGGCGACCATACCGATGGTCGCCGCCGCGACAACAACAATTACAATGATGAAACCTAAATCAGGCATCGCTTTTTCCTATAAGCGCTTCCATCTCATCGAGAGTGCGCTCAAACGCGTCGAGAGCCCGTACAATCGTCTCAGGCTGTGTCATGTCGACGCCGGCGCGTTTCAGCACATCAATCGGCCAATCGGATGACCCGGCTTTAAGAAATCCGATAAAGCGATCGACAGCCGGCCGTCCTTCACTCAGAATCGCCTCCGCGAAAGATGTCGCGGCGGAGAAGCCCGTCGCATACTGGAAGACGTAGTAATTGTAATAGAAGTGCGGGATGCGCGCCCATTCGTATGCGATCTCCGGGTCGAACGTAAGCCCTTCGCCGTAATATTTCTTGTTGAGCTCACCGTATTTCTCAGTCAGATAATCGGCCGTCAACGCCTCTCCGGCCTCATCGGCAAGATGAATCATGTGTTCAAATTCGGCAAACTGCGTCTGACGGAAAACGGTCTCTTTGAATCCGTCGAGGTAGTGATTGATGACGGCGGCACGCATTTTGTCATCGCCAGCCGTCTCAAGTAAATACTGCGTCAACAAGATCTCGTTACACGTAGACGCGATCTCCGCGAGGAAAATCGGGTAACGGCCGTACTGGAAAGGCTGCGTGTTGCGCGTATAGTAAGAATGGATGCTGTGCCCCAGCTCATGTGCGAGCGTAAAGAGGTTGTCGAGCGTCCCCTGCCAGCTGATCAGGATGAACGGGTTCGTGCAGTAGCTGCCGCCGGAATAGGCGCCGGAGCGCTTGCCGATGTTCACCGCCCAGTCGATCCAGCGCTCTTTGAAAGCGCGCTTTAACAGCCCGACGTATTCATCACCGAGAGGAGCGAGCGCCTTGAACAGGATCTCCTTCGCTTCATCGAACGTATAGTGCAGGTCGACCTCTTCGACGAGTGACACATACATGTCGTAAGAGTGAAGCTCATCGACGCCGAGAATGCGTTTGCGAAGCTGAACGTAACGATGCAGGAGCGGAAGGCGTTCATTTACCGCCTCCAACAAGCTGTCGTAAACTGATTCAGGGATGGCGTTGCTGAACAAAGACGCCTCGCGTCCTGTCGAGAAACCGCGCACGTTTTTATTGTACGTATTGACGCGAATCGCGTTCTGCAAGGTAGCGGCGCACGTATTCCTGAACTGACCAAACGTTTTATACATGCTTTTGAAGGCGTCACGGCGCACGCGCGGGTCACGGCTCTCAAGATACATACCGAAATGGGCATGCGACATGGGAACCGTCTCACCCTTCTCATTGACAATCGGATCAAAGATCATGTCGGTATCCGACAAGGTTCCGAAAATCTCATCAGGCGCTCCGAATATCTGAGACGCCTTGGCTAAGAGAGCCTCCTCCGCCTGTGAAAGCTTATATTGCTTTTCTCTGAGAATCACCTCAAAGAAATGGCGGTAATCTTCAAGTTCCGGCTTCTCTTTGATGAAACGTTCCAACGTCTCCGCGGGAATCTCGATAAGCTCGGACTCAAACCAGGCATCTTCGCCTAAAAACGATGCGAAGACGGAGCCAAGTCGGCCTTTCATTGCGAGAAACAACGGATTCGACGTATCTTCATCTTCACGATGGAAAGCGTAGGCGCCAAGACTGCTAAGTTCCAGCATTACGTTCTGGCGATTGCGGATCGCCGCATACAGCGCATCGGCGGACTCGGTCAGCCGACCTCTGTACTGTGTCAACAGCTCGCGTTTTCCTGTAACAGCCGCAAATGCTTCCTCCCACTTTTCGATGGATGGAAAGACTGTCGTCATATCCCACGTCTGCTCGATCGGCACTTCGGAGCGATGGAGCTGACCGGGCAATTTCGATTCTTTTACTTCTTCTTGTTCAAATGCTTGAGTAACCGTCCACATAGATAACTCTTCCCCCGTCTCGGTTCTGTTTATTCTTCCATCTTATGCAATCGGTCTGTATCTGACAAGAGTCTTATTTCACGGCGCGTCTTACGAATCGTCTTCAGAAGTGACCTCCGAAGCGGATGATTCCTCATCGACTTCCTCGATGAGATATTCGTCATCGTCCATATCTTCCGGAACCCTTCCATTGACCGTTTCATGCTCGCGCTCCTCATCGGGCGAAACGACCGACATATCAACGACAAGGCCTTCACGGACTTTCATCAGCGTGACACCGGATGTGATACGCCCCATGACAGGAATCTCGCTCGCACGGAAACGGATGATGATCCCGTGATCGTTAATGAGAAGCACATCGTCTTCATCGGTCACTTCAGCGATACCGATCAGTTTCCCTGTGCGCTTCGTCGTCCTGTACGTGATGAGTCCCACGCCGTGGCGGTTTTGAACGCGGTATTCCGAGAGGGAAGTCCGTTTGCCGAACCCGTTTTCAGTGACAACGAGGAGCGTCCCGTCGCCGTCCGTCGTGATCATGCCGATCACCTGATCGTCGTCGGACAGCTTGATGCCGTTTACACCCATCGTGTTTCTGCCCGTCGCACGGACGGACGATTCATTGAAACGGATCGACAGTCCATTGCGCGTGACAAGCAGGATATCGTCTTCATCGTCCGACAGCCGGACATTGACGAGCCTGTCTCCTTCACGCATCTTGATCGCGATCAAGCCGCCTTTGTGTATGTTCCTGTAATCGGAGAGCAATGTCTTCTTGACGAGACCGTCGGCAGTCGCCATGACGAGATTGCCGCCCTGATCGTATGAATCGATGCGAATCAGTGTACGTACTTTTTCATCGGGATCGAGGTGTAGGAGATTGACGATCGCGATACCGCGTGCGGTACGACTGAATTCGGGCACTTGGTATCCTTTAAGCTCGTATACTTTCCCGAAATCGGTAAAGAACAAAAGAGTCTGGTGCGTCGACGTGATAATGATCGTATCGACGAAATCGTCCTCCCGCGTCTGCATCGCCGTGATGCCGCGCCCGCCTCGATGTTGAGCGCTGTACACATCGACAGGCATCCGCTTGATGTAACCCGCTTTCGACATCGCGACGACGACCTGCTCCTCCTCGATCAACTCTTCGTCATCGATTTCATACTCGCCGGCTGGCAGTATTTCAGTCCGCCTGTCGTCACCATATTTGTTGGCGATCGCCTGAAGCTCCTTCTTCATCACATCGTGGAGGAGTGACTCGTCGCCAAGAATCGTCTTAAACCCCTTGATTTTCTCCGTCAAATCGACGTTCTCCGCCATCAGTTTCTCGCGTTCAAGTCCCGAGAGGCGACCGAGGCGCATATCGACGACGTGCTGAGACTGTTTCTCAGTGAGCCCGAATCGCTCGCTGAGGCGCGTTTTCGCCGTCTCCTCATCGGCTGACTGGCGAATGATCGTGATGACCTCATCGATGTAATCGATAGCGAGCTGCAAACCTTCGACGAGATGGAGCCTCGCCTCGGCGCGCGCCAAGTCGAAATTAATGCGGCGCGTGACAACCTCCTCCTGATGCTTGATAAAATGCTCGAGCATATCTTTCAAGCTGAGAAGCACAGGGACATACTTGCCGTCCTCCGACACGAGCGCAAGCATCGTCACGCCGAATGTGTCCTGTAACTGCGTATGCCTGTAAAGCTGATTCAACACGACCATCGGGGTCGCGTCGCGGCGCAGTTCGACGACGACGCGAATATCGTCGTGGCGATCCGATTCATCGCGCACATCGGAGACACCTTCGATACGCTTATCCTTGACCAAATCGGCGATGCGTTCGATCAGGCGCGCTTTATTGACCATATAAGGAAGTGATTTGATGATGATGCGATAACGGTTGTTCGCCATTTCCTCAATTTCCGCATGACCGCGCACGACGATGCGGCCGCGACCGCGCCTGTAGGCAGCACGCGTCCCCGAAACACCCATGATTTGGGCGCCCGTCGGAAAGTCGGGAGCCGGAATGAACTCCATCAGCTCATCAACCGTCGCGTCAGGGTTGTCGATCAGGAAGATCGTACCTGCGACCACCTCGCGAAGATTATGAGGCGGGATATTCGTCACCATCCCGACGGCAATTCCCGTTGACCCCGAGACGAGCAAGTTGGGAAATCCTGCAGGAAGCACGACAGGCTCTTCAAAACGATCGTCGTAGTTAGGCTTGAAGTCAACCGTATCCTTGTTCAAGTCGGCCATCATCTCGCCCGCGAGGCGTGTCAGACGCGCTTCCGTATAGCGATACGCGGCGGGAGGGTCTCCGTCTCGCGAGCCGAAGTTACCGTGTCCGTCGACGAGCGGGTAGCGCATCGAAAAGTCCTGCGCCAGACGGACGAGCGCATCGTAGACACTTTGATCGCCGTGCGGGTGAAAGCGTCCGAGCACGTCACCGATCGTCGTCGCGCTTTTGCGATGGGGTTTATCTGACGTAAACCCTTGCGTATACATGGAATAAAGTATTCTCCGGTGTACGGGTTTGAGTCCGTCACGGACATCGGGAAGTGCACGATCCGAAATAACGCTCATAGCGTAATCAATAAAAGACTTTTTCATCTCCTGATCGAGATCGACCGGAATGACGACGTTATCGGGATTCTGAAACGCCGCGTCGACGGCTTCTTCGCGCTGCTTATAATCGTTTTTATTGTTTGGCTCCGATGCCATAGATTCCTCCCTTTTCTGTATGGAAAAACAATGTAAAAAAGAGCTTGTTTTCGAGCTGTTTTATTGCTTATATTTTACCATATTTACCGTTGAAGAACCTCGAAAAAAGTACACAAAACTGCTCAATTAAAGCGCTCCAAAGGCGCTGTCCGCCGTGCATCAGTACGTTTTTTGAAACACTGTCTAGAGGGGATTTTTCTTTATGGCTGCCATGCGCCGCGGATACCGAGAGGGAGTCGGGAGGAGCTTTCTGACGATAACGAACGAACGCGCATGATCGGTGTCCGGAAGTTCGTAGCTGACGACTTCCTCAAGCCTCCCTTTCAGCTGTTCGAGGGCGCGAACCGATTCTGGCGTTTCGTCGTCTCGCCCTTTCATCGCGATCAAAAGACCACCCGGTTTGACAAGCGGAAGTGCCAATTCAAGGAGCGTAGGCAACGCCGTTACGGCGCGCGCGACGGCGATATCGAAATGATCGCGGTATGAGTAATCCCTGCCAAGCTCTTCGGCGCGGCCGTGAATTGCGCGGGCGTGACGAAGATCGAGCAGCGCAATCGCGCTCTCCAAAAAATCAGTCTTCTTGCGGACGGAGTCGAGCAGCGTGACGTCGAGGTCGGGACGAATGATCTTGAGCGCGAGCCCGGGAAATCCCGCGCCGGATCCGACATCGATCATTGTCGAACGCTCAGGGATGTAGGGATGGAGCATCCAGCTGTCCTGGAGGTGACGCGTTCCGATTGTCTCATCATCCGTTATCGCCGTTAAATTGACTGTCTCATTGACTTTCTTTAGATAGTCGACGAAAAGAATCGTCCGGCGAACGATCTCCGGAGAAACTTCGACACAGGCGCGCTCAAGCGCTTTGACGACCACCCGCCTCTCCACGAATCGCCCTAACCGTTCCACTGCTCCATATAGACGAGCAAAACTTGAATATCTGCAGGCGAGACACCCGATATGCGGCTTGCCTGGCCGATTGATTGAGGTCGCCGCTCACTGAGTTTCTGTCGCGCTTCGAGACGAAGTCCCCGGATGCGTTCATAGTCGATCCCGCTCGGAAGACACTTGTGCTCCAGCTTCTTAAATCTTTCTACGCGGTCTCTCTCCATCCTGAGATAACCTTCATAGCGGATCTGTATCTCAACCGATTCTCGCACCGACGGCGGCAACTCTTGACGCTCGGGATCGAGCGGCGCCAGCATCTCGTAATTGAGTTCCGGTCTCTTGAGAAGGTCATACATACGCGCCGTCGTCTTAAGCGGTGTGCTCCCGGCATCCTGCAGGATTCGATCAGACAGCTCGGACTTGCGGACGCGAACAGCGCTCAAGCGTTCTTTCTCGTGCTCGATCGCCCGCTGTTTTTTTAGAAAGCGTTGCCAGCGTTCTTCCGAGAGAAGGCCGATTTCGTATCCGATCGGCGACAGCCTTGCGTCAGCGTTATCCTGACGGAGGAGCAAGCGATATTCGGCGCGCGATGTCATCAGACGATACGGCTCATTCGTGCCCTTCGTCACGAGATCATCGATCAGGACGCCGATATATCCTTCGGATCGGTCGATGATAAGCGGGTCCTTATCTTGCTGTCTGCGAACCGCGTTGATACCCGCTATGAGTCCCTGAGCAGCCGCCTCCTCGTAACCTGAAGAACCGTTAATTTGACCGGCGAGAAAAAGCCCCTCAATGCCTTTCACCTCAAGGGACAATTCGAGGACGGTCGGATCGACGCAGAGGTATTCAATGGCGTATGCAGGACGCATCATCTCAGCCTGTTCCATTCCCGGAACCGTCTTGAGCATGGCCCGCTGAATCTCTTCCGGCATCGATGTCGAGAGTCCCGAGGCATACATTTCGTGTGTGTCTAAACCTGTAGGCTCAAGAAAAACGTGATGGCGGGCATGGTTGGGGAACTTGACAATTTTGTCTTCAATCGACGGACAATAACGCGGGCCGATCCCTTCAATGACGCCGGAATAGAGCGGCGACCTGTCCATGTTGTCAGACAGGAGTTTTTTCGTCTCATCCGTCGTCCACGTGATGTAACAGGGAAGCTCCGCCGCGGGGCGCCATGACGGGTCATCTTCGTTTTCAAACGAAAAAGGCTTTGCTTCGCGATCGGCCGGTTGCAGTTCCATCTGCTCGAGATCGACACTGCGCCGATGAAATCTTCCGGGTGTCCCCGTCTTAAAGCGCCGCGTCGGCAGACCGAGCGCCGTCAACGCATCACCAAGACCGCATGCCGGTGCGAGCTGATCGGGCCCCGAGCTGCGCACTGAGTCGCCGATAATAACACGCGCATCGAGAAACGTTCCGGGACAGAGGATAACGTCACTTGCGATGTAAAGGGATCCCGTCGCCGCGATGACGCCCTCCACTTTTCTGTCACCTGTTTCGCCGGCAACAAGCAGTCCCGTAATCTCCTGCTGAATCAAGGTGAGAAGAGGCTCCGATTCGAGTACTTGTTTCATTCCGCGCTGGTAGCCGGTGCGATCCATCTGCGCACGCGGCGACATGACGGCAGGCCCCTTCGTCGCGTTCAGCATACGGTACTGAATCATATGGAGATCGGCCAAGCGCCCCATCTCGCCGCCGAGCGCATCGATTTCCCTGACCATCTGTCCCTTAGCCGTACCGCCGATATTCGGATTGCACGGCAAGTTGGCGAGACTGTCGAGTGTCATCGTAAACAGGATGACGCGTCGCCCGAGACGTGCCGCCGCGAGTGCCGCCTCGCATCCGGCATGACCGGCGCCGACGACAATGATGTCCGCCTCACCGGCGACAAAGGCGTTTTCTTTACTGCGTGCTTCAGCAAGTGACGGCATCGCTATTTACCGATACAGAAACGACTGAAAATCTTATCGATCAACGTTTCGGAGACATCTTCGCCCGTAATCGTCGAAAGCTCCGTCAACGCTTCTTTCAAAGAGATCGCGACAAGATCGAATGAGAGACCTGCCTGAAGATCGGCCCTCGCCTTCTTAACAAGTTCAACGGCGCGGTCGACGGCGGTCTTATGGCGCGCGTGTGTCAAAAGGCCGTGGCTTTGTCCTTCGCCGTGCGATTTCACCTGATCATGCGCAGCGATTTCAGAACCTTCGACGGGTGACATGAGGGAGCCGCTTTCAATGAAACGTACAAGCGTCTCCTTCAAGCGTTGAAGATCGTCTTCAGAACGGTCAGACCACGTCATCGAAGGCAAATCGGGGTAGCGCTCGACTGCGTAATGCGCGGGATCTTTTTCCGCCGAAAGTGTAAGGCGCAGATCGTCCTTGCCCAATACGAACAGGATTTCTTTCCCCTCCGCGAGGCATCGGTCAATCCTGACTTCCTCCTCACGGCGCTCATCCTCGGGAGGCAACGGCGGTGAAAGGACCCATAAAATGAGATCTGCCGTACGGAGCGCGTTTTCGGCACGCACGATTCCCTCGCGCTCAATGGGGTCGTCGCTGTCAATCGCAAGACCCGCCGTATCGGTTAGATGGACGAGATATCCATCAAGCGTCAGATCGACCTCGACCGTATCGCGTGTCGTACCGGGGATATTGCTGACGATCGCACGGTCACGCCCAGAGAGGGCGTTGAGAAGCGTCGATTTGCCGACGTTGGGACTGCCTGCGATTACAACTGCGAGCCCCTCGCGAATGATACGCCCACCGGCAAAACTGTCGGCCAAGAGCCGTAACTCTCTCTCCGCATACTCCAGCTCACATACGAGCAACTCGCGATCCTCAGGGCGCTCTTCCTCTTCGTCCCAGTCCAACAGCATTTCCAGCCGGGCGAGCGCACCGTAGAGATGATCGGTTCTCTCATGTATGACGCGCGACACGCCGCCTGTCAACTGCCGGTAGGCCGCTTGCGCCTGCTTTTCAGCTTGCGCCCCGATCATATCCATCACGGCTTCCGCTGCCGTGAGATCCATTTTGCCGTTAAAAAACGCGCGCCTGCTAAATTCCCCCGGGCCGGCGGGACGTGCGCCAGCGGCGAGCACGCTGTCGAGAACGGCCTGGCGAATAGCCTGTCCGCCATGGCAGGAAATCTCGTAGACATCTTCACCCGTATACGAATGAGGAGCTCGAAAACAGGCGAGCACCACCTCATCTATTTTGCCCCAATACCCATGGGCAAGCGTATAGCCCACCATTGCGGACGGCTTTGCAAATCGCGAGGACGAGGGAACGAACAGGCGGTCGCAAATCGACGCCGCATGAGATCCGGAAATGCGAAGCACCGCCAGGCCGCTTTCGCCCGGCGGTGTTGAGAAGGCCGCAATCGTGTCCATGTCCATGTTTATCATGATCTCAGTCAATAATCTCCAAACCCGCAGTCGGAGCGATCACGACGTAACGGCGCGGTTCTGACCCCTCACTGTATGTCGTAATACCCTCAGTCTCACGCAGCGTGATATGAACAATACGCCTCTCGGCGGGTGACATAGGCTTCATCTTCGATGCACGCCCTCTGTCGAGAACGCGCGAGGCTATTTTTCTGGCAGTCTGCTGAATGCGCTGTTCACGGCGGCGACGATAATCGCCGACATCGATAACGACTCTCAGATACTCGTCGATCCAGCGATTCGTCACAATGTTTGTCAGATATTGAATCGCGTCGAGCGTCTCTCCGTGACGACCGATCGCAACGCCGCCGTCGCTGCTGATGATGTCGATGTGGAGCGTATTGTCTCCCTCAAGGTACGACTCTATACGGCCGTGAATACCGATTCCGGACAGGACATCTTGGACATAGTCGAGCGCGGCGTTTTCAGCGGCGAGAAGGCCGCGCTGATCCGCAGGCACACGCCATCCGTCCTCATCGGACGGCTCCAAATCCAGATCCTCGTCGTCAAGATCGACGCGCTCATAATCGCCATCTTCTTCGTCGTCATCCTCGAGATCAAGTTCATCTTCATCGTCGAGAATTGTCACACGCACACGAGCCGGACGACGCCCGAAACCGAGCAGTCCGCCCGTCTCTCCTTCATCCAGCACATCAATCAGTACCATGTCTTCGCTGACGGCCAATTCTCTTAATGCTTGCCTGACAGCCTGATCGACTGTCTTGCCTGTAAATTCAATGGTGCGTTCCATCCGGGTATCCTCCTCACGCACATCACAAAGCTTCATAAAGCGGCGGCACGTATCGCCTTCATCATGTCATGCGGTGCGCCGTTGCTTTGTATCGCTTTCGTCTATTCTATGCGCGTCTCTGACGCGCGATATTTCAATGATCATTCCGGCTTGTTTCGATTTTTCAGCTTTGATACAAAATTCTTAAAAAAGCCTTCTTTTTCTTCTTCTCCGGAAGACGAAACCGTCCCTCTCCTCCGCGAGCGCTCAAACGACGCCTGCTCTTCCGCATGGGCAAGACGCAGCGGCTGAACGTAAAACTTGTATCCGAGCGCTGATTGAATCAAGTACATAACGTTCTGGAAAAGCCAGTATAAGCACATCGCCGAAGGCATGCTGAACATCGTAAACAGCATGAGGATCGGCATGAACAGATTCATCGTCTTCATCATGCCTGCCGTCTGATCGGGGTTCTGGCCGCGCTTCGCGGGATTCGCTTTTTCGCGCGCCTTTTCTTCTTTCGTCTTCTCTGGACGCGCCGTGCTCATCCGCATGATACGCATTTGCATCCAGTACGTGAACATGGTGATCAGGATCAGGAGCACGAGCGGCAACTGCACTCGCCAATCCGCGCCGAACCATTCCCACGGCTTGAAAGAAGGCGTCATTCCGAGATCGATGCCGAGAAAATTCGTATTGATCAGCTGCGGCAGACGAATCCACCCCTCCTGAACAGATTGCTGAAGAGCGGAGCCTGAATCGCGCAACCCGTTCAGAATCGGAATATCCATGATGGCGATATTCTTTACCTGAGCCTCCGTCATCAAACCCTGTCCCTGCAACACTTCTCCGATCTTCGTCAAGTTATGAACAGGAACTGCCGTAATGAACCGGAGAGGCGCACGGAAAATGTAAATAATCGGCCAGATAACCGCCAGCTGCAAGATAGAGGGCAGGCATCCCGATGTCATCGAAATACCGTTCTCCTTATAAAGTTGCTGTGTGAGCGTTTGAACTTTCTGCGCATCGTTAGGGTAACGGCGCTTGATCTCATTAACCTCGGATTGCAGCATCTGTTGACGCAATGAGCTTCGCTGGCTTCTAAGACCGAGCGGCAACAGCAACGCGCGAATAATCACGGTAAAAAGGATGATAACGAGACCGTAATTATTTAACCACGAGTAAAGTCCGCCAAGAACCCACCCGAACAACGAGTATAACGGGTCCAACAAGCCGAGCTGGACCGTAACAAATGATGTCATGTCGCCTCTTTTCTCACCTTCCGCCCGGCATCGTCGTGAACGTTTGAAAAGCCGTAAACGGATTGGTCTTTTGTTTTTTTGTCCGGAACAGGGTCGTACCCGCCCTTACAAAACGGATTGCATCGCAAAATTCGCCATAGAGCAAGTCCCCCGCCTTTCAGCGCTCCGTGTCGACGAACGGCTTCGGCGGCATAGGCTGAGCAGGTGGGGTCAAATCGACATCTTCCGGGAAATCCTGCAGATATATAACGTTGATAAAATCTGATCAGGTACAACATGCAGGAAGCCGCGACGGAAGGTCTTCGCATTTTTTCACACGCCGCAACCGGCGCGCCCGCGCCGCGATCATGTATCTTACGATTGTTCACGCTATTCTGCATGGATCAGATATTTCTACACTCGACTCGGCGTTTCACGCCGGCGGCCGGCCGACACCTGACTCAATCAGGAGTCGATCCATTTCTTCGATCAAAGCGCTCAATGACGGCTCGTCCGCGCTTTGCCAACGATTCGTCACGACAAGATCATAACCGGGCAGCAAATCGACATGTCTCAGACGAAAAGATTCGCGCAGCAATCGCTTCACTCTGTTCCGTTGAACGGCTCCGCGAACGGAGCGACTCACCGCAAATCCGACACGCGATCCTACTGTCGACCTGACTCTCCGTCTCCTGTTGACGTGAAGACTGACCAAGCGACCTCGGCAGCATTTTCCATGTCGATAGACACGAGAAAAGTCACGGTTGTGCTTTAATCGATCAACGCTCGCCGACATCGATCGAATCAATTACAGCGAGATCTTTTTGCGACCTTTGAGCCTGCGTCTCTTCAAAATGTTGCGCCCGGCTCTCGTTCGCATTCTTTTTCTAAAACCGTGCTCGCGCGAGCGTTGCTTGCGCTTCGGTTGATAGGTGCGTTTCATATATTCCCCCTATTTAAGGATAATCTATTCATTTACATACAGCTGCGACGGACAGATGTCCGTTTGCATGATGTGGGCATAACGTTGAGATTATACTGAATTTTCGCCCTTTGCGTCAATATAAGCCCGCTGACTATACCGATAAAGCCCTTTCAGCGGCCTCAACGACGTGCTGCATCAGGATCGTCGTCGTCACCGACCCGACGCCGCGCGGCACGGGAGTGATATTGGCTACGACAGGTTCGACCTCATCAAACGCGACATCGCCGACAAGACGCCCGTCCTCAGTGAAATTGATGCCGACGTCAATAATGGTCTGGCCGGGTTTCACAAAATCGGCTTTCACCATCTCAGCGGCGCCCGCACACGCGATGATGATATCACCTTCGCGAGCTACTCCCGGCAAGTCAACCGTACGCGTATGACAAATGGTCACCGTCGCATTCTCTTTGAGGAGCATCATGGCAACAGGCTTCCCGATCACGAGACTGCGTCCGATCACGATGGCTCGCGCCCCTTTAATCGGAATATCATTATGTTTCAACATCGCCATCGCCGCTTCCGCCGTGCAGGGCGCAAATCCGGTGTCGACGCCCATAAAAATGCCTGCCATTGAAGCCGATGTGATACCGTCGACGTCTTTCTCCGGACGCAGCGTATCGCAGACCTTCTTTTCATTGAGATGCTTCGGAAGAGGACGGAAAAGAAGACACCCGTGAATCGACGTGTCGTGATTGATCATCTCGAGTTCTTTCTCGATGGCCGCTTGAGAAATATCGATCGGAAGAGCGCGGACGTCAACCTTGACTCCCACTCTCTCCGCACGTTTTAAGGCGCCGCGTTCGTATGAAAGGTCATCCTCACTCGCCCCGACGCGGACGATCGCCAATGTCGGTTCAATACCCTTCTCTTTCAACTGTGCCACACGCTCAATCAACAACTCGGTCGCTTTATCCGCAACTGTTTTACCTAGCAATACATTCGCCATGTCTTTCTCCTTGTTATGAAATCAAATTCCGGTGGTGACCTTATCTTAGCATGAATCAAGAACAACTGACGACCGGTTACTCGGTACTGCAAAGGATATAAGCGACTTCGAGAAACGGACACGTGCTGAACGAATAGGGACAGGGATCATCCTCATCGCTCGACTGTTGACGATTCTCATGACACACGTGAGAGGGTCGATCTTTTTCTGAGATCGGCCTCAGTGAAGAAGGGCGCAGTGCGTTGCGCCTGACAATCGGATCTTCCGACAAACAACATCGCAAACGATCGGCAAATGACGGAGTCAGTTTCTTCAACACTCCCTTAAAGGAGGCGCGATCCAGAGTCGTTGCCGGTTCATCGCACAACACGGAGAAAATAGACATCGCCAATGCATACAAGTCGCTTTCCGGCAAAAGATCTCCCACGAAAATTTCCGGTGCAGCGTAACCTTCTTTGAAAATGCGCGAAGTTCCGGGTGTTTGGGCATTTCCGTCAAGTATGCGCGCGCCGGCAAAATCGATCAGCAAGGCATCTCCCGAATCTGTGATGATGATGTTATCGGGGGAAATATCGAGATGAGCGACAGGCTCGCCGGCGCATTGGCTGAACCATGACAAACCGTCGAGAATATCATCGAACCATCGTTCGAGTAGAGATGATGACAGCTCTTTTCCGCCGATCTCGCGCATCGGTCTCCCGTTCACCCATTCAAAAATGAATGAAGGCGTTTCAGGAATGGGATGACACTCGATAAAGGGCAGATGCTTGCTCTCTTCATAGTGGCGGGAGTCAAAGTTTTTGTGCTCGACAACCACCGACGTTCGCTCATCCGTTCGGTCGCCGCTATCTCCTGTGTAAAAGTGCGATCGTCCGAGACATCTTGTCAAATACGGCGATCGAATGTCATGGAGCAACAGAGCCGTGCGCAGATCTGTCCAGCCATCGATGGGCTTTATGGCGACGCGTCGCCCGTCATGCGTCACTACCGCATGCTTATCTTTTTTCCCGGTCTCATCCGCCATGCTCGTCATCACTTTCTACAGGAGATTGCATACGGCGACATGGTACGGCTCGTCTCAAAGGAAAAGCCGGTGATTCCCCGGCTTTATTCGTCATTATCGGTCAATTCCGATGTTTTACACCATCTCAGGCGTTGACGACCTCACGTTCATCGGGCAGTTCGGTGAAAACGAGTTTTGGCCGCTCCAGACCTTTCACGCTCGCTTTCGTGACAATAACTTGCCGGACATCACCGCGTGAGGGTACTTCGTACATGATATCGAGCATCAAGCGCTCGAGAATCGTCCTCAACCCCCTTGCGCCCGTTTTCAACGCGATCGCCTCCTCGGCGATCGCTCGGATCGCATCGTCTTCGAAGATAAGTTCCACGTCATCAAAGCTCATCAATTTTTTGTATTGTTTCAGCAAAGCGTTTTTCGGTTCCAGCAAGATACGAACAAGAGCCTCGCAGTCGAGATCCTCCAAGGCAACTACAACGGGAACACGGCCGATAAACTCAGGAATCAGCCCGAATTTCAGCAAATCTTCGGGCAGCAAATGCGAAAAAAGCTCCTTGTTGCCCATCTTGTTAGACCCTTCAATTTCTGCACCGAAGCCGATCGATTTCTGCCCTATTCTGTCGCGAACGATCTTGTCGATGCCGTCGAAGGCTCCGCCCAAAATAAACAAAATGTTCGTCGTATCGATCTGAATAAACTCCTGATGCGGATGTTTGCGACCGCCTTGCGGCGGAACGTTCGCCACGGTACCCTCAAGGATCTTGAGCAGAGCCTGCTGGACACCTTCTCCGCTGACATCACGCGTGATCGACGGATTGTCGGAACGGCGCGTAATCTTGTCGATTTCATCGATGTAAATGATGCCGCGTTCAGCGATACCGATGTCGTAATCGGCATTTTGGATAAGGCGCAGGAGGATATTCTCAACGTCTTCTCCGACATACCCCGCCTCCGTGAGGGCCGTCGCGTCGGCGATGGCAAAGGGGACGTGAAGGATGCGCGCGAGCGTTTGTGCCAAAAGCGTTTTCCCGGAACCGGTCGGCCCCAGAAACATGATGTTGCTCTTCGCCAAGTCGACACCGTCGTCTTCGTCTTCAATGTAGTCGGCGTAGACGCGCTTGTAGTGATTGTAAACGGAGACAGCGAGCGTTTTCTTCGCTTCGTCCTGACCGATCACGTATTCGTCGAGCCGTTCTTTGATCTGCTGTGGCGTCAACAGATTGACCTCTTCCCTTCGACTCACATGCGAGCTCGAAGGGTGGAGCATCGGACTTTCGCCAAGCATCGCGTCGCAGAGCATAACACACTCATTGCAAATACAGACGCCGGGACCGGCGATCATCTGTTCGACCTGATCCTCCGTCTTGCCGCAAAAAGAACAGTGCAACGTGCCGGATCTGTCGTTATCTTTTCTATCGGACATTCAAATCTCCTCCGAGCATAGCTATGGACGCTGACACGCAAGGCTTACTCGCGCTTGTTCATAATCTTGTCGATCAGTCCGTATTCAATCGCCTGTTCCGCTGAAAGCCACGTATCGCGATCCGTATCGCGCTCGATCACCTCGATCGGCTGTCCCGTATGTTCGGAGAGAATACGGTTGAGTCTCTGTTTCAGCTTGAGAATATACTCCGCAGCGATCGTGATGTCTGTCGCCTGACCTTGAGCGCCTCCTGACGGCTGATGGATCATCAAGTCGGCGTTGGGAAGCGCAAATCGCTTGCCTTTCGCCCCGGCCGCCACAAGAAAAGCGCCCATACTCGCCGCCATACCCATGCAAATCGTCTGGACGTCAGGCTTGATATACTGCATCGTATCGTAGATCATGAGTCCCGCCGACACTTCACCGCCTGGGCTGTTAATGTAAAACTGTATATCCTTATTCGGGTCTTCCGCTTCGAGGAACAAGAGTTGCGCGACGATGAGATTTGCCGTCACATTGTTGACGGTATCGCTCAGAATAACAATGCGCTCCTTCAACAACCTCGAAAAAATGTCATACGAACGCTCGCCGCGGTTTGTCTGCTCGACGACCATCGGAACAAGGTTCATGTCAATCGGATCGTATTGATCAAAAGTAATCATTTCGTTGTGACCTCCGATGTCAAAAGTAGTCATTCAGTCATTCCTTCCGGTATTCCATTGTCTCTTCGGTCTCCGTATACAAAATACAACATAGCTACAAAACAAGCGCTTAAGGCGTAACTTAAGCATCACCGTTTCCTTCCGATTCTTCCGACTCTTCCGGCTCCGTCTCCTCCTCAAACTCCGGCTCCACGTCAGTCGGCACGCTGACGTCGCGCAGCCAGCTGAGCAGCTTCTTCATCTCAAGATCGTGACGGAAGCGATCACGGTCAAGATCCGTCTTGAGGTACTGACTCTCGTAAAGCTCCAGAGCGACGCCGGCGCTATCCGCCGCTTCTTTGACGCCCTCTTCGAACTCATCATCCGTCACTTCGATCCGCTCCTGCTCGCTCTCACGCACGGCGTTCAGGATCCATGACCCTTCGAGCATACGGCGCGCCGTGATCGCCTGTGAGCTCTTATAATCCTCGATCGTTTGCCCGGAATATTGTAAAAAGTCCGTAAAATTGAGCCCGTACATGGAGAACTGCCTCTGCTGCTGCTCAATCCTGCTCTCAACCTCATCATCCACCATGAGCTCCGACAGCTCGATCTTCGAATTTTTAACGATGGCCTCGATGATGCTGTCGTCGTAGACGCGATCGGCTTGATCTGCCATCTTTTTTCCCAATTGTTCCCTGATCTCCTCACGATACTCCTCGACGGTGTCACTCGTTTCGCTTACGTCGCAGACAAAGTCGTCGTCGAGCTCAGGAACCTTCTTCTCAAGCGCTTCGTGAATCGTGACGTAAAAGACAACGTCTTCGCCGGCGAGATCTTCCGCGTGGTACTCTTCGGGAAACGTGAGAGAAAGCTCAACATCTTCGCCTACCGTCCGGCCGACTAAACCGTCCTCAAATCCGGGAATAAAGGAGTTAGAGCCTATCTCCAGCTTGTACCCCTCAGCCGTTCCTCCTTCAAAGGGAACATCGTCTTTCACCCCTTTGTAGTCGATGGTAACGTGATCGCCATTTTGGATCGCCCGATCTCCGATCGGCACGAGGCGCGCGACGCGCATCCGCGCCGCCTCAATCTCTTCCTCGATATCCTCTTCATCCACTTCAACGGACGGGCGATACGCTTCGAGCCCTTCGTATTGACCGAGTTCTACGAGGGGTTTTAACGCGATGCTGACATCGAACTTTAACCCGACATTGCCACCGATTTCCCGAATATTAAATCTCGGATCTGAATAGGGGGTGATGTCATGCTCGTTGAGCACCTCCTCGTACGCTTTCGGAAGCGCGAGTTCCAGCGCATCGTCGTAAAAGACGCTCTCACCATAATGGTTGACCACGATCGGATACGGAACCTTTCCTTTCCTGAATCCCGGAACTTGGAAATGTTTTGCCAATTTCCGATGGGCGGCCCGGAGCGATTCTCTAAATTCATCCGCCGGCACTTCGACCGCTAATTTGATCGTTCTATTTTCCTCTTGAACCTTCTGTGACGCCATATTCGTCCTCCCACGGTAATAATCCTGTATGCATTAAAGCTAAAGTATTCTACCACACTTCACCTCCCTCTCGTCACAAGCCGGCGAAAGCGGATACACTCACACGCGATCAGCTTGCCGATTTGTGAGTTGTTGAAATCACAACGTTTCCCAAAGAATTATCTTTTCATAAGGAAATCTTTTGTCCATTGTTCGCAATGCAACGACACGCTGTTCAGGCTATACTGTTTGGAAGAGCTGTTAACCGGCTTAAATTCTTAAGAAAGTCACCGTTAGAGGCAAGCTAGTTTTGATTGCAAACATTTTAATATTCATAGGTATTATTGTCTTGGTTAGCGTCTTCCTCGGCGAAGTCTCCGATAAATTCGGAATTCCCATGCTGCTCATCTTTATACTGTTCGGTGTTATTGTTGGCAGTTCAGGACTTTTGAAATCATTCGACAATTTTGATTTCGCCAATATTGTCTGCTCGATCGCCCTGATTTTTATCATGTTTTACGGCGGATTCGGAACGAGATGGAGCGCAGCTAAACCGGTCGCGGGAAGGGCCATCACGCTCGCCTCGCTTGGCGTCTTTTTCACTGCTGCTATTACCGGTGTTTTTGTTCATATTGCTCTCGGTTTTCCTCTTCTAGAATCTTTATTGCTCGGCAGTGTCATCGGTTCGACAGATGCCGCTTCCGTCTTCTCCATTCTGAGGAGACGCAAATTATCTCTCAGAGATAATACAGACTCGCTGCTTGAACTCGAATCGGGTTCGAACGACCCGTTTTCATATATCCTTACCGTCGTCTGTCTCTCTTTGATGCTCGAAGGCATCAAGGCGGGGGAAGCTTTCCTGATGCTGTTTTTACAGGTCGCTGTCGGTGTCGCCGTTGGCGGAGCTATTGCGATTCTCTTCGTCTTTCTGCTCCGCAAGAACATTGCCTTTAAAGGCGGCGGCAATGAGGTGTTCACAATAGCCATCGCGTTGCTTGGGTATGCTCTTGCCGAGATCTTAAGCGGAAACGGCTACTTGAGCGTCTATATAATCGGTATCGTGCTGGGAAATCAGGAGTTCCCTTCAAAGCGTTCTCTCGTGGCGTTTTTCGATGGGATCAATATGCTCGCGCAGATCCTGATCTTCTTTGTCCTGGGGCTGTTGTCCAATGTTCAGGGAATCGTGAAGGCGTTTCCCTATGCGTTGGCTATTATGCTTTTCATGACCTTCGTCTCGAGACCAGTCAGTGTGATCGGCCTGATGTCTCTGTCGAAGCGATCCTATTGGCAGCAAAAACTCGTCGTCTCGTGGGCGGGGATTCGCGGCGCCGCGAGTATTGTCTTCGCGATCGTTGCCGTCAGCAGCGGCGTCACACTGCAAAACGACTTGTTTCATATCATCTTTACGATTGTCTTGTTGTCACTTGCCTTCCAAGGCGGTCTCATGCCGCTTGTCGCAATTAAAACGAAAATGTACGACCCTCACGGCGACGTCATGAAAACATTTACCGACTACGAGGAGGAGAGAAAGCTTCACTTTGTTATGTCGGAGATCTACGAGGATCATCCGTGGATCGGCAGCATGTTGCAAGACGTATTTTTGCCGAAGGATATACGCGTGGTGATTGTTGAGAGGGACGGCAAGCAATTTATGCCGAACGGTCAAACGGTTTTCGAAGAAGGTGATTGCCTGACACTCAGCGCACTTCACTACGATCCGGCGCTTAACCAAATCGAGCTGACCGAACGTACTGTCAAAGAAGATGACCGATTCGCCGGACGATTCATCCGTGATCTGAAGCTTCACGCCAATGAGCGAATCGTCCTTCTGGAACGCGACGGAGAAGTTATTATCCCGACAGGCGATACGCAAATTATGGTTGATGACGTGATCGTCATCAACTGGATGACGACATAAGAAATGAGAATGCGTCGAACGGCTCCAAGAACACAGGTCGGAAGGATGGAAAAATGACAGAAAAAGATAAAGAATTACATGACATCTTTTCTGCAAGCGATATCACCGCGAACGATGAGGAAATCGAGCAAGACTCGAATGTCTCTGCGAGCCAAAATGAGAACGGAGAGAATAACGCTTCAGAAAATAACGGTGAAAATGACATAAAGCGTCAGAATAAACGGTCGGCGCGCTCTTCAAAACGTCTCTTTCGTTATCCGCAGCGGACGACGGGCGGCGTATTGCCGCTTATCCCCATGCGCGGCATGGTGATCTATCCCGGCGTCTTGCTTTCGTTTGATGTCGGAAGGGAGCAGTCGGTAGAGGCGCTGAGATACGCAATGGACGGTCGACATGAGATCATCCTCGCAAGCCAGATGACGCTCGACGCTTTTTGGCCCGACCCTGATCAAATCTACCGAATCGGGACGCGCGTTTTCATTCGTCAGGTTTTGGAACTCCCGGACGACACATTGAAAGTGCTCGCCTACGGACTGGAGCGCGTCGCGATTGAAGCGTTCGTCACGGAAGACGCGCACTACATGGTCCGCTTTACGTCGCTTACATCGACAGCTCCCGACAAGACACCCATCCTCGACGCGTCGATGCGCATGATGGGCGATTTATTCCAGCGTTACTCCGCTATTTCAGATCGCGTTACACCTGAAGCCGTCATGCTCGTCCGCAACGAGACGGATCCGGGGCACGCCGCGGATGTCATCGCAGGCCAGCTCCCGATACGCTTTGACGAACAGCAGCAAATTCTGGAGACGATTTCCGTAGTCGATCGCGTTCAGATGATCTTGAAAATCCTCCATCGCGAGATCCAACTTGCCGAGCTTGAGCAGAAGATCGCGACGCAGGTACAGACGCAGCTGGAAAAAAACCAGAAAGATTATTATTTGCGCGAGCAGATACGCGTCATCCAGGAAGAACTCGGCGAACAAGGCGATGCAGATGATGACATAGCTCTGCTCCGCGAACAGCTCAAGGCTTCCTTGATCCCTGACGAACATAAGCCGAAAATTGAAAAGGAAATCGATCGTCTTGAGAGATTGCCTTCACATTTCCCTGAATACGCGACGCAAAGAACATGGGTGGAAACTCTGCTCGAACTCCCCTTCGGACGCACGACTCCGGAACAACACGACTTGACGAGGGCGCGCCGAATTCTCGAACGCGACCATTTCGGCATGGTAAAAGTCAAACAGCGCATCATGGAATACCTCGCCGTTCGCAAGCTGCTCGTTGAAGCCGAGGGAGATTCATCGCTGAAAGGGCCGATCCTCTGTTTTGTCGGACCTCCGGGAACGGGCAAGACATCGATCGCAAAAGCAATCGCCGAATCACTGGGGCGGCGTTACCATCGCCTCTCGCTCGGTGGTATACGTGACGAAGCCGAAATCCGCGGCCATCGCAGAACGTATGTCGGTTCCATGCCGGGGCGCATCATTCAGGCCATCCGCCACGTCAATACGGATAACCCGCTGATTTTACTCGATGAGATCGACAAACTGGGAAGCGATTTTCGCGGAGACCCGTCATCGGCATTGCTTGAAGTGCTCGACCCGGAACAAAACAACTCTTTCCGCGACCACTACATCGAAATCCCGTATGATCTCTCCAAAGTGCTCTTTATCACGACGGCGAACACGGTTGATACGATCCCGACCGCACTTTATGACCGCATGGAAGTGATTGAAGTGTCAGGTTACACGGAGGCGGAGAAAGTAGAAATCGCTTCTAAGCATCTCTTGCCGCGCGGACGTAAACAACACGGCCTGACAGGAGCTGACATGCAAGTGACGCGTGCCGCTCTCGCGAAAATCATCCAAGGCTACACGGCGGAAGCCGGTGTTCGACAGCTCGAAAGGGAAATCGCCAGACTTTGCCGCCGTGCCGCCATCGTCATAGCGGAAGCGGCGGAAGAGGGCGTCAGGAAAGTTCTGCGCGTCACGCCGAACAACCTCATCGATCTTCTGGAAAAACCGCGCTACTCATTCGACATGGCCGACAAAGAAGATCAAGTCGGCGTTGCCACAGGCCTCGCTTGGACATGGGCGGGCGGCGATACGCTCGCCATCGAAGTGAACGTGATGCCGGGAACGGGCAAGCTCATCCTGACCGGACAGCTTGGCGACGTCATGAAAGAGTCGGCACAAGCCGCACTCACATACACGACGAGCCGCTCGGAGACTCTTGGCCTTAACCCCGAGCTCATGAAAGAACGCGATATCCACGTGCACGTTCCCGCAGGAGCCATCCCGAAAGACGGCCCCTCGGCGGGTATCACGCTGGCGACAGCACTTGCGTCGGCCTTGACGGGGCGACCCGTCCGGCACGAAATCGCCATGACAGGCGAGGTGACGCTGCGCGGACGCGTCCTGCCAATAGGCGGTCTCAAAGAAAAAGCCGTCGCCGCTCACCGAGCGGGTATCCGCACCGTCCTGATACCGAAGGACAACGAGCGTGACATTGAAGATATCCCTGATACCGTCAGGGAAGCGCTCACATTCAAGACCGTTTCCAACATGGACGAAGTCCTCGAGCTTGCGCTCGTCAAAAAAAGCGAAGACGCGGAATAGAGCTTTAAACGTCTTAATTTCGTTGTCCACAAAAGGCTACATGGCGTGGTAATATAAATCCATGAAACTGAAGCTGGAATCATACAAGCTATTCGTGATCAGGATGATCATCCTTGCCGGGTTGATCGCGCTTATAGTTGTCCGTTCCGAACGGCTATTGTCCGGAACGGGAAAGCTTCTTTCTGCTCTGTCGCCTTTAATCGCGGGTGCCATTCTGGCATTCATCCTGACAATGCTCGTCAACTCGTTCGAGCACATGCTCTTTCCGAAGACGGAGAAGACTATATTAAAAAAAATGAGAACGCCTCTCGCGCTGTTTATCTCCATCGCCGTCGTGCTGCTTCTCATTGCGTTGCTCCTCTATCTCATCATCCCGCAGTTAATTGAAACCGGCAGTCTTCTCGTCAAACAATTGCCGCAGACATATCGCACAGTAATTGATTTTCTCAAGAAAAACACAGAGAATGTTCCGTGGCTCGGAGACATCATCAGGGACGCGAGCTCTAATGATTCGCCCACCATGCGCAAATTGGTTGATCTCGTCTCCGATTTCGGCAGCACAGCTTTCACGATTACGGAATCTGTATTGAGCGCACTCGTTTCCGTTATCTTTACCGTCATCTTTGCAATCTACCTTGTACTCAACAGAAAAACGTTAAGCAATCAATTTGGCAGGCTCTTCACCGCTTTCCTGAATCCCGTCACGAAGCGTCGCCTGTACCATGTTCTTGCCGTCGCTCGTGATACATTTGCAGGATTTTTTGCGGGTCAGCTGCTGCAGGCATTGATCGTAGGCGCATTAGTCACCGCGGGGATGTTGATCTTCGGATTCCCGTACGCACCTATGGTCGGATCAGCCGTCGGCTTTTTCGCGCTGCTTCCGATGATCGGTTCTTTCATCGGCGGAGCAGTCGGCTTCATCATGATCGCTCCGCTTAATATTAATCAGGCACTCCTTTTCCTCCTGTTCCTCATTATTCTTCTGCAATTAGTGGCCAATTTCATCTATCCCAGAGTCCTCGGTCGTTCGATCGGCATGCCCGGCATCTGGGTCTTCGCCGCCGTGATCGTCGGTGCGGGTATGGGTGGAATCGGCGGCATTCTTCTCGGTGTACCTTTTACCGCCACCTGCTACAAATTGTTGCGCGAGCAGGTTAACAAGCGCAACGCAACAAACAAGGAAACGTCAGATACGAACGAAGAGAACTCGGAAGCGTCCTCGAATGAGAATGATTCTGATGAAGCGGTCGAGCAGAGCGAGATTTGTATAGGCGAACAGCATCAATCTGAACGTGATGATGCTTGAGTTTCAATACGCGATACGCGAATGTGCAATCGAAAAACGGTAAAGACTTAGCGCGGCGGCTGAAGTCATGAATAGGTCAGTTTGCATTTGAGCAGCTTGTCGTCCATCAGTGACTCGACAACTCGAACGGGAGGAGGTGCTAAGATCAATGCGTAATCACTATCTAAAAAATGCAAACACATACATGGACGGAGAATTCATCAAGGCCGACATTGCGGTAATTGACGGCAGCATCGTCTCCATCAATGAGCCGAATGTCAATCAGCTTCCGGAACTCGACCTCACCGATCTATTATTGATCCCCGGATTTATCGACACACATACGCACGGCGGATACGGCGTTGACTGCAGCAGAGCGACCGTCTCCGATTTAGCGAAGCTTTGCGATGCTTTTGCGAAGAGAGGTACGACGAGCTGGCTCTGCTCCATTTCAGCCGATTCACAGGAGCGGACGATTGCCGCTCTACGTGTGGCTGCAGAAGCGATCGCAACCGCCGACAGCGGCGCCGAGCTTCTGGGTGTCCATCTTGAGGGGCCGTTCCTCGCCCCCGAATACAGTGCGTCATTTGACAGAGAGAACATCTGTCCCGCTGATCGCGAATTGCTCCGGCTTTACCAAAAAGAAGCGGAAGGCCATATCCGTTCCATCACGATCGCGCCGGAAATCCCGGGCGCTATTGAATTGATCGACACATGTCACGAGCTCGATATCTCCGTCATGCTCGGCCATTCCGGCGCAACATGGCAGGAAACGGTTGACGCGGCGGAGGCCGGAGCCATGGGCGTTACACATCTCGGAAATGCGATGCGCCCTCTTCATCATCGGGAACCGGGCATACTGGGTGCCGCCCTCGATCTTGATATCTATGCGGAATTAATCTGCGACGGCGTTCACTTGCATCCGGCATTCATCCGTCTCGCCTTCGAGACGAAGGGCAGTGACGGACTCCTGCTCATAACCGATTCCATGATGGCGACAGGACTGCAGGACGGTTCCTATTCTCTCGGCACATGCAAGGTGGAAGTCCAAAACGGAATCACCAGAAGAAGCGACGGCGCTCTGGCTGGCAGTACGTTGTCAATGGAAAATGCTTTTCGGAATTTCGCACTCTTCACCGAGGCTCCTTTGGAGGACATCATCCCTTGTTGCAGCCTGAATCCGGCGCAACTTCTCGATCTCGAAACGCGCAAAGGCTCGATCGACGTCGGTTTTGACGCAGATCTGCTCGTCATGGGAAATGACTTGGAGATATACGAGATCTTCTGTCGGGGACAAAGAATCTCACGACAATAACCCTCCCTGATCAATAACGGGGAGGGCGCGACGGCGCACTACCTCAGTTCTTTCGAGAGACGCGTAAGCGCCTTGTTGTCGCCTAGCGCAAACAGGTGATCTCTTTCTTCAAAGACTTCATCAGCGTGCGGACTGATCATGTATTGTCCATTGCGGATAATCCCGATGATCGTCACGCCGTATTTCGGCCTGACCTCAAGATCCTTAAGGCTCTTCCCTACCCACGACGCGGGACACGTTATATCCATGACGGAATGCGACGATGAAAGCTCGATGATCTCCGACATATTGTTCGACACGAGCGAGAGCGCAAGCCTCGTCGCCTGATCGCGTTCGGGAATAACGACTTGTGTCGCGCCGATTTTGCGCAAAACTTTGGCGACCGACTCATTCTTCGCCTTGGCGATAATCAACGGAATACCCAGCTCCTTGCACGCGAGCGTCGCCATAATAGTCGCTTCTGAACGCTCACCGATACCAACCACGGCGACATCACAGTTGCCAACCCCTATCTCTGCGAGGACATTTTCCTGCGTAACGTCGGCGCAAACGGCATACGTCACTTCGTTGGACAGTTTGTTGACGAGCTCCTCCTGTGCATCGATCGCGATAACGTCGACACCTACTTGCGACAGAGTGATCGCTACCTGATATCCGAATCTGCCGCATCCAATTACTGCGACATCTTTAATTTTTCTCATAATTCCAGCCTCTTGTCTATTGTCTTTGAAGCCTGCGAGATGTATCGCTCCGGCTTCCACTATCGTAAAAAACGTTTGTTTCAGCGTTCCTTTATTATCTTTTATCCCTGCCGGTACTCTTTTTGAGCGCAAGGATAACCTAACCTATCATGATATGTTCTTCAGCCTGTTTAAACTCCGAGTCAAAACGCTGCTTCGTCACAAGCGCATAGAGCACTGTCAGCGGCCCCAGTTTGCCAAACAACATCGTTACGATCAAGACAAGCTGACCGCAGACACTGAAAATCGCCGTGTTCGCGCGCGAAAGCCCGACCGTTCCGAATGCCGACATGACTTCAAATGAAACATCGAGAAAATCTACATTCGGGTCGGTCACGGTAATAACGAAACATGCCGCAAGACACCAAAGAACGGACAAAAGCACGATCGTTGCCGCGCGACGCGCGATCTCGGCGGGAAGCCTCCTGTTGAAGATGGTCGTCTCTTTTCTGCGAATCGCTTCCGCCCTCGTATTAACGAGCAACGAGACGAGCGTCGTCGTTTTAACACCGCCGGCCGTCCCGACAGGCGATCCGCCTATAAACATCAACATTATCGCAAGAAGCGACGATGCATGTGTCAGTGCCCCTTGAGGTATACTGGCGAAGCCTGCCGTACGCGTTGTCGTCGATTGCAGAAATGCGTTGAGCCACTGAATGCCCACCGGCTTACTGCCAAGCGTTGCGGGGTTTTCGCGTTCGAGAATCCAGAATAAAAACGCCCCACCGATGAGCAGCACGGCCGTTGTCGCGAGAACGATTTTCGTGTGAAGACGGAACTTCTTCCAGCGTCGTCCGCTGATGATGTCGCGATAAACGGGATACCCGATGCCGCCCAATATGATGAGAAATGCGATGGCGAGAATGACGACAATATCTGACGACCACGTCACCAAGGAACTATCGCCTAAAATATCGATACCGGCATTGCAGTATGCCGAGATGGAGTGAAAAACAGAATACCAGATGCCTGTCTTCCAGCCGAATGCCGGAACGAATCTCGTTGCGAGAATGGCGGCGCCCGCAAGTTCGATCGTGAACGTCGCACCCAGAACAAATCGTATGAGTCGCGCCATGCCGCCCGGTGTCACGGCATTTTTCTCCGCAGCGATCGCGAGACGGCTTCTCATCGTGATCCTCATATTGAGCGTCATCGCGATGCCTGCCGCTGCCGTCACGATCCCGAGACCGCCGATCTGAATAAGCAGTAAAATAACGATTTTGCCGAACAGCGACCAGTAAGTTGCCGTTGTCACCGTCACGAGTCCGGTGACACAGAGTGATGTCGTCGCCGTAAAGAGCGCCTCCATCAGGCTTGCTCCCTCGCCCGACGCCGTCGCGAACGGCAAGCTGAGAAACGCCGTTCCGAGAGCTTCGACGAGGAGGTAGAGAAGCGTCATCAAAAGCGGCGGATTCCGCAACAGCGCCTTAAACGGTGAACTGTTCTTTATGTTTAATCTGTTTATGCAGCAATCCTTCCTTGCTTTAACAACAATAATTAGTTTCAGCAGATCGGCCCGCCCAACCGGAGCAAACCGTCTGCCTCGGCTCGCGCCCATTATACACCCGCGAGCGCTTCATCGATCATACTCAAATGAGACATCTATTCACAGTCTTTCGAGCGATTTCCTATGGTATATTTTCAAAAGGGGTGATCGCCATGGATGAAAAACGCCGCAATGTTAAAAACCGCTGGTTCTACGGTCTGGGAACGGTCGGTCGAGACTTCTACTACACGATGGTCAGCATGTACCTCATGTTCTATTTGACCGATATCTTGGAACTCGATGCGACTACGATGTGGTATGTCACGGGGGCCATGACCCTGACACGGGTCTTCGATGCCTTCAATGACCCTTTCATGGGTGTCATCGTCGACAACACGCGCAGCCGCTTCGGCCGGTTCAAGCCGTGGATCGTCGTCGGCATGATTTTCAGCTGTATTTTTTACATTTTCCTTTTCGTCGATTACGGCGTTCGAGGCATTTCTTTCGCGCTCATCTTCCTCGTTATCTACATCCTGTGGGAGATCGGCTATACGGCTAACGATATCGCTTACTGGTCGATGATTCCCTCGCTGTCGGATGATCAGAAAGAAAGAGAAAAAGCCGGATCAATCGCCCGCATCTGCGCCAACGTCGGAATGTTCGCCATGGTCGTCGGCATCGTCCCGATCACGAACGCCCTCGGTGAGGCAACAGGCAGCATGAAAAAAGGCTATTTCATCCTCGCCTTGATCGCGATGGGCGCATTCCTGTTCACGCAGAGTATCACCGTCATCGGCGTCAAAGAAGATCGAGGCATCCGCTCGCAGACGGCAAAGACAACGCCTAGAGAGATGTTCCGCGTCATTTTTCAAAATGATCAGCTCCTCTGGACGACGGTCGCGATGACGCTCTTTATGATCGGGTATGTCACGACAACTTCTTTCGGGCAGTACTACTTTAAATACTATTACGGCAACGAGGAGACATACGCCGTTTTCGCCCTCATCCTCGGCGTCTCGCAGATTACAGCGCTCGCTGTCTTTCCGTTTTTGCGAAAGTATATGAAGCGCCAACACATTTATACGTTGTCGACTATTCTGATCGTCATCGGCTACATTCTCTTCTTCATCGCCCCTCCGGGGACTATAGCCATCATCGCCGTCGCCGGGATCCTCATCTTCGTAGGCGAAGGCTGGATCCAAGTGCTCATGCTGATGTTCATCGCCGATTGTGTCGAGTACGGCGAATGGAAACTCGGACGACGCAACGATTCCGTCACGCTCTCTCTCCAGCCATTTATCAACAAGCTCGGTGCCGCCGTCGCAAGCGGTATTGTCGGCGCGACCGTCATACTTTCCGGCATGAAAGAAGCGAAAGGTCCGGCCGACATGACGCCGTCAGGGTTCATGCTGTTCAAATCGTCGATGATGATTCTGCCTCTCGTGCTGATCGCCCTCAGCTATATCATCTATCGTCGTTTCTACAAGATCGATGAAATATTCTTCGATCGCATCGTGAACGAGCTTGCCGTTCGCAAACAGGGCAAGGAGCAGCTCAATGACACAGTTGAATAAAAACAGCCGATTAGGCGATATTATCGATCACCCCGTCGGGCACGATATGTGTTATCGGCTTCTGCTGATGCTGGGGCTGAATCCTCTTCTCCTGAAAAACAAACTTCTCCGTCGCATTCGCTTCCGGACACTCGCAAAATTCTCGGGCGGGCAACTTGACGACGCCTTTATGGAGAGTTTCTTTCGTCTGCTCAACATCGAGAAGGATCGGCCCGTCAACAAGACGGGAGAACCGACGCCCGCATGGTGGAAAGAGGCGACGATTTACCAGATCTACCCGCGATCTTTTTGCGACTCGAACGCTGACGGGATCGGCGATCTCCGAGGGATCATCCATAAACTTGACGACTTGAAAGCGCTAGGCGTCGACGCCCTGTGGCTTTCTCCTATCTACCGGTCGCCGGACGACGACAACGGATATGACATCTCCGACTATTACGATATTCATGAGGATTTCGGCACGATGGCCGATTTCGATGAGCTGATCGCCGAGCTCGAAAAGCGCGACATGCGCCTGATCATGGACATGGTGCTGAACCACACGTCGGACGAGCACGTATGGTTTCAGGAGGCCTTGCGAGACCCGCAATCTCCTAAACGCGATTATTACTTCCTTCGCGATGCCGATCCCGCAAAGGGAATGAATGTCAAGAATTCTTCTGCTAAGGATCTTGACGAACTCTCGCCGCCCAACAACTGGACATCGTTTTTTAGAGGGTCAGCTTGGCGCTATTTTCCTGAAGAGGAACTCTGGGGACTTCATTTGTTCAGCGCCAAGCAAATGGATCTCAATTGGGAATCGGAAACGCTTCGCGACGATATTATGGAAATCATCCGTTTCTGGCTGAAAAAAGGCGTTTCGGGCTTCCGTCTCGACGTGATCAACTACATTTCAAAAGCCGAAGGTCTTCCGGAAGGCAACGAAACAATCGGCGCGATGCTCAGTTTCTACGGTATCGAGCACTACGTTTTCGGCGCCAAACTCCATGAATATCTGCGAGAAATGCAGACGAGGGCCTTCACGCCTTACCAAGCTTTTACGGTCGGAGAATGTCCGGGAGTCGGCCGCGAAATGAGCAAGCTGCTTGCCGGCGAGGAACGAGGCGAGATGGATCTCGTCTTTTCGTTCGATCATTTAGAGAATCCGGGATATACGCGATGGGATGATTACCGCTACGACCTCGATTACTACAAACACTACATGATCAACGAACAGGAAGCGCTCGGGAGCAACCATTGGATGAGTCTCTTCTTCGAGAATCACGACAACCCGCGCATGATTTCCAAAGTCAATCCCGACCCGAGCGTCCGTGAGCAGCTCGGGAAGTTGTTGGCTCTGCTCCTCTTCTCGATGCGCGGAACTGTGTTCCTCTATCAGGGGCAGGAGCTCGGGCTCGTGAACGAAGACTTCCGTTCTATGGACGATATCCGCGATGTAGAGAGCATCAATTACTACAGGGAAAAAGCTGCTGAAGGTAAAAAGGAGCAAGGATGGCGCGATGTCATCGCAGGAAGCCGCGACCACGCTCGAACGCCGTACCCTTGGGACGACCGGCCCAATGCCGGTTTCAGCACCGTTACGCCTTGGATCGAGTCGTCAGCCTACAACCGTTCGAATCACCTGAAATCACAGCAAGCGAACGAAAACTCGATCTGGCACTTTTATCGAAAACTTATCGAAATCAGACGCTCACACAAAGGACTCGTCTACGGCGATGTCGAATTCGTGAAAAAGAAAAAACGCAATTACTGGGCGTGTTATCGTACATACAAAGGCAAACGCTACTTTGTCGAAGCGAACTTATCGGATAAACCGATCAAGCGTCCGACCGGAACACCGGAGAGACGCCTGATTATCAGTACACACAACAGCGAAAAGAATTTGCTTCAGCCGTACGAAGCGGCGATTTACGAGCTTTAATCACACATTATCGTCTTGCCGGCCGACGGCTCATCATCAGCTTGCCAGCGGATTGTTAATAACTCCGACAAAGAGCGGCACTCCCGCGTCATCGCTGATGACGTAGATAAAGGGGCGGTCAAAGATCATCTCTACCGGATCGTCCTGAAAAGGTATACACGTTTCCTTTATGTCGATCTGCGTATAGGCGGCGGCTTCAACGCCCTGCTCATTCAAATCGATAAAAGCTTCCTGCGTGATTTTGCTGACCATGGCCTCCGAGTTCGGTAACATCACCGAAAGATCGGGATTGTTCTGCAACATATCCTTGAGACCTAACGCTTCCATTTTTTCGAAAACATCGATCTTGCTGCGGTATGAAAACTTCGGGATGCTGAACGCGATATCTGCCGTCTGTCTCTTCCCTTCGTAAACTGACTTCAGAAAATCGGGATTCGCAAGGAGCGTCTCCGGCGATACCCCTTCATTCGGGAGAATAAAATCGATTTTACCGTTATTAAGTTTAATGGCGCTCGCACGGAACAAATCCCCTACGAGATATTCCTGACTAAAGTGAGTGGCGTTCATAAACGTCACATCGGCGAGTTTGCCGGACGGCGCATAAAAGAAATCTTTCCGATTGTTGTGTTCCTCGAACGCCGCCACCCAGTCCGCTTTAAAGTAGAGCGTATTCATCAGGATCATATCGGCGACCGAGAGATCAATCTCAGGCTTGATCTTGCCTCGCGTCTGTTCTTCAACCCACTTGCTCATCTTCTCCGCTGTCGCTTCATCGTTGAAATCAACTTTGAAGGCGGAGGCATAAAAACGGTTCGCCAGCTTATCAAGCCAATCCTGACCGACACGATCGCCGAGCTCCGGACGCATCCAGACGGCGTTGGCGATCAGCTCCTCGCTTGCGCCCTCGTGAAGCATCAAACTGTATAACGTCTGAAGTTCCTTGCCGGCATCTGTCCCCTCCGACATCTCCAAAAATGCGCGGAGTTCGTCTTTCGTCCGTCCTCCCGCTCCCGCCTCAACCATGGCGAGCGCGTAGTACAGGCTGATCGGTGAATAGAGAGCGTTGTCGCCCTCCTTGACAGAAAGAGCCGACCCGGATGTTTTAAAGGCAAATTCCCAGAGCGCTTTTTTGAACGATTCGGATAATCCGCCGTATTGAGTACTCGGTTTGACTTTTGCGGGCTTTGCAAGCGTATCTGCGCTCACCGGTAACTTTCTCGGCTCACAGCCTGCGACGGCCGTCACCAATACTACAAGGCAGACGATAAACGCAACAATGCGAAGATATCTTCTCTTCGCGAGTATCGCTGATTCATTTTTCATTGTCATGCTATGACCCTCCGTATCGGTATTGTGCCCCATGAAGGGCACTTGTCATTCAGGAGCTTTCCCGACGACCGCAAACGAGAGAAATCGTGACGATTCATCGGTACACTCACTCTATAGGACGACAAAAATGACTCGCGGTTACGTGAAATGAAAATATACAATTTTTGACTTTCCCGTCATTCGCGCAATTGTGATGTATCATGGAACGAGAATCGTTTTTCGACTTGTCTTAGCATAATTTTATGAGACAATTAATGCATCGATTTAGAACTATAAAATGGGAGAGTATCAAAGGCTATGGTCAGTCACTTAAATCACGAAGAACGACAAAGGGAGATTGCCGCTTTCGAAAGAGACCTTGAGCGCATTAAGGACGGACGAGGCATGTTGATGCATGCGCTCCATTTGGCGCAGAACAGATTCGGCTATGTCCCCTCCGATGTCCAACAAATTATCGCAGATACGTTAAAAGTACCGCTGTCAACCGTGTACGGTGTCATCACTTTTTACTCGAGATTTACGCTCGTTCCGAAAGGACGCTGCGATCTTTCAATCTGCATGGGAACGGCTTGCTACATTCAAGGCGCCGAGGAATTACTGAAAGAAACGGAAGAAGCGCTCGGGATCAAGAACGGAGAGACTTCGCCCGACGGAAATTTCTCCCTGTCGTCGACGCGCTGTGTCGGCGCATGCAGTCTCGCCCCTGTCGTCACCGTCAATGGAGAAGTCCATGGGCGGATGACGGTACAAGAAATGAGAAAACTTCTGGCCGAACTGAAAAAAGAGTATGCGTCACAGCCGGAATCAGACGAAGAAAAATAAGGGAGAACGCGCGATGAGTATGACATTTGAAAAACTGAAAGAGATTCGTGAAGAGACCCTTCAACACATGAATCTGAGAGGTCTGCCGACTGACAGACCGAACGCTCCCTACCGGTGGTCCGTTGCCATCTGTATGGAGACGAGCTGCATGTCCTCGAAAGCACGAGAGATCAAACAGCGCCTCCTTGAACTGATTGAGCGAGACGGAAAAGGAGATGAAATAGAAGTTGTCGGAACGGGCTGTTTCGGGCTCTGCGAGGCGGGACCCATCGTCATCGTCCGCCCGGGCGAAACATTTTACTATCATCTCAATGTGGAAGATATCGACCTTATCTACGAGCAACATCTCCTCGGCGGAGAACCGGTCAGGGATCTCATCTACCCGGAATCTATCACGGAGGACGGCTATCTCTCATACTTTGATATTCCTTTCATGGAGCACCAGGAGCGCATCGCGCTGCGAAGCTCCGGACATATCGATCCGGAAGATATTCGCGAGTATATCGCCTTCGGAGGATACGAGGCGCTCTACAAAGCTCTCGTTGAAATGACGCCTGATGAAGTCATCGACGTTATTACAGAGTCGGGACTTCGCGGACGCGGCGGCGGGGGATTCCTTGCCGGACGCAAGTGGCGCGCGACGCAAGCTTCGCCGGGAGATGAAAAATTCATCATATGTAATGCCGACGAAGGCGATCCGGGAGCCTTCATGGATCGCAGCATTCTCGAAGGCGATCCGCACTCCGTGATCGAGGCGATGGCCATCGCGGGATATGCGATCGGTTCAGATCAAGGGTACGTCTACGTACGTGCAGAATACCCCATCGCCGTAGAAAGACTGGAAAATGCGATCGGTCAGGCGAATGATCTCGGCTTGTTGGGAGAAAACATCTTCGGAACAGATTTTTCATTCGATTTGGAGATTCGTCTCGGTGCCGGCGCTTTTGTCTGCGGAGAGACAACGGCGTTAACGGCTTCGATCGAAGGACGCCGCGGCACACCGAGAAGCAGGCCGCCCTATTCAGCCGACAAAGGCTTGTGGGGCAAACCGACCATGATTAACAACGTTGAGACGTTCGCGAACATCCCCTACATCTTGTTGAACGGACCCGAAGCGTTCAAGAAAATCGGCACCGAAAAATCGCCCGGTACGAAAGTCTTCGCGCTCAGCGGAAAGATCAAGAACGTCGGACTCGTCGAGATCCCGATGGGAACAACGCTTCGTCAGGTCGTCGAGGAAATCGGCGGCGGCATCCCGAACGGCAAAGCGTTCAAGGCCGTTCAGACAGGCGGTCCCTCAGGCGGGTGTATCGGCCCCGAGCATCTCGACACGCCCATCGATTTTGACAGCTTGACGGAAGTCGGCTCGATGATGGGTTCGGGCGGTATGATCATCATGGATGAGGACAACTGCGCCGTTGACGTCGCTCGCTTTTATATGGATTTCATCGCGGATGAATCGTGCGGCAAATGTACGCCGTGTCGTGAAGGGACGAAGCGTATGCTTGAGATCTTGATCGACATCACGGAAGGACGAGGCGACGAGACGAGCATCCCGCGCCTTGAGCGACTGGCAAAGACGACGGAACTCGCCTCACTGTGCGCGCTCGGACAGACAGCGGCGAACCCGATCCTCTCAACGCTCAAGACGTTCCGCGACGAGTATGAGGCGCACATCAAAGAAAAACGATGCCCCGCCGGCGTCTGCAAAGCGCTCACGAACTATTTCATCACGGACAAATGTATCGGCTGCGGGCTGTGCGCGCGCCAATGCCCCGTCTCATGCATCAAAGGCGAGAGGAAAGAACTGCACGTCATCGATACGGAGCAATGCATCAAGTGCGGTCTCTGTTTCGAGAAGTGCCCCGTCAAGGCGATTGTGAAGAAGTGATGCGCAAAGCGCTCGGAATGGGAATTATTTATGATTAAGTTAACGATTAACGGTCAAAAAGTTACTGCGGAAGAAGGAATGTCGATTCTCGACGCGGCGCTCGCTCATGGCATCGAGATTCCCGCCCTCTGCCATGACCCCGATTTGAAACCGGAAAGCTCCTGTCGGCTGTGCCTCGTCGAAGTCGACGGGCGCCGTTGGCCGCGTGTCGCGTGCGGAACGCCCGTAAGAGACGGTATGGTCGTCGAAACGGAGACGCCTGAAATTCGCGCGACACGCCGCGAGATTTTACAATTGCTGCTCGACAATCACCCGAACGATTGCCTCACCTGCCAGAAGGCAGGCGAATGTCTGTTGCAAAAGTACGCTTACGAATACGGTGTCACATTCAGAACGCATGACGGCGCGAGGCGAGGCGGTGAAAGGGCGCGCTTTACCGACACATCGAGTCCGTACATTCTCCGCGATGAGAGCAAGTGCATTCTCTGCGGCAAATGCATCAGCACATGTGCCGTTCTAAACGAGCGCTCGGTACTGTCTTTCGCAGGCCGCGGTTTCGAAACGAAAGTTGCCGCCGATCGTGATGAAACGCTCGAGGCTTCCACATGCGTCTCCTGCAGCCGCTGTGTCGCCGTCTGTCCCGTCGGCGCGCTGATCGATCGCCGCGTGCGTGAGAAAAAGATTCGACCGTGGGAGGCTGATCGTCAGACGATTCAGTGTAAAGCGTGCGAATACGGCTGCGAATATGAAGTGCTCGAAAAGGGAGACGA
Organism: Clostridiaceae bacterium; assembly: GCA_012841145.1. Taxonomy (GTDB): domain Bacteria; phylum Bacillota; class Clostridia; order Saccharofermentanales; family DTU023; genus UBA4923. The sequence continues at coordinate 39,981 of DUVH01000012.1, forward strand.
ACGCGTCATTCGCCCGTTAGCGCCTTCGGAAGGCCGTCCGCTCTGCTTAAAGGGACGCCTCTATGTAGAGGCGGAGGTATCCTCCGACCTCAGAACGCCCTTTAAGAAAGAAGAAACGGAAAAGGGACGCAAGTTTGTCCGAACGACATGGATTGAAGCGCTGGAACTTGACAGGATTCTCGACCGGATCACATCCACGGAGTCCGAGTCGACCAAGTGACGAGTTAGACGGCGTTCATTTTTGCGATCGTTTCGCCTTGTAAAACAGGTATCTCCTGTTCGAAAGCGGTCGCACATGCGCCAAGAAGACTGATTGTCCCGCGCTTGATGAGCCATACGATCGTCGATCCGCCAAAACAGAAATATCCTTTTTCATCACCTCGGCGAAATTCGTCTACTTTGTGGTTGACGATTCTGCCGACCAGCATGGCGCCGATCTCCATTTGCACGACATCACCCAGATGATCGAAATGGAGCACACGCCATTCGCGCGCATTTTCCTGCAAGACAGAAGTAGAACTCAGACCGATCGGATGAACGGTGTGGTAACGACCCTTAATGCGATGGGGTGGAGAAGCATGCCCACTATCAGAAAACATGTACCGGTGATAGTGATGCACCTCCAAGCGAAAGATCAGCGCGAGACCGCCGGCGTATGACGACGCCACACGCTCATCGCGCAGCAGAGTGGCAAGTGTATAGGGCTGTCCCTTTAGAGTAAGCGTCATTTCCGGCGATATTTCAACTGCCGATAGTAGTCCGTCGCAAGGGCTGATGACATCCTCAGAGGCATTAGAAAAGGGACGGGCGCCTTTCTTTACTTTACGAATAAAAAAATCATTGAACGATCGAAACGGGCCCTCCTCATAGGAAGACATATCAATTCGATTCGCGCGTATGAACGGCTCAATCCTGCCTTTCGACCATCGAGAACGTATCGGCAGAGAAACGAGCGCTGAGACCCACTTGCGCGAGATAAAGGCATTGACGATTGCACGACCGAAAGCAGTCCCGTAAAGGCGGTGGAGAAGACGCTCCTGCGCTGTACCCTTACGGTTTCCGCAGGATAAGGACATAAGCGATCACCAACACCACGATGAAGAGCAAAATGAGAGGATAGTATCTCTTCCTGACTTTAGGGATACGAACGGGACTGACGAAAAGAATCGCCATGATGAACATCACAGATGCCAACAGCGCTTTTGCATAGACAACGGGCAATGATCGGGCAATCAGCCAAAACAGAGGGAAAACGCCCGCCGCACTCGTAATAGGTACGCCGACATAGTGGCCAAGCGACTCGGAGTCGTCTACAGAACGAAGCGCCATGACGTTGAAGTACGCCAACCGAATAATTCCCGCCAATAGGTAGAGCATGAAGATGGGAATGAAATACCATTCGTCAAGACCGCTTGCAAAAAGCATCACGGGCGGTACAAATCCAAAATTGATGACGTCGGACAAGGAGTCAAGTTCAATGCCGAAGCGCTTCTCATCATCGACACGCCCCTTCTTGCCGCGCGCAATCGGACCGTCGAACATATCGAAAATGCCCGCCATCATAAGGCAGATCATCCCGGCATCGACACGGCCGCACAGCGAAAGCCACATCCCAAGAAGACCGCACGTAACGGCGGCAAATGTGACCGGCATCGCACGATTAGCATATCCGAAAATAGGTAGTTTCTTTCTCACGGAGTAACTATACCGCATAATATAATTTTTACCAACATATTACAGAAAAATCCCAGCCTTACTTATTTAAATCATTTTAAGAATTCACATTTTGCGGCTGCACAATCGTTCAATTTGAAGGCTCTTTCAAATCGTGCTATCATGAAACCACCTGAAATGCGCGGCGCTCTCGTTTTTGGACCACCATTCTTTGAAGGGGAGTCCGGGTCGAAGTGGAATACGAACAGGCCTTTTGGAGGAAGTTCCAAGACCACCGCAGGGCACCCACCTGGCGTGAGGCTGGGTATCAAAAAGGGAGTCCGCCATTTCGGGTTTCCTATGCTCAGAAATTGTTGTTACAAGCACGTACCGGAGGACATTATGCGAATCTACAACTCTATGACGAGACAAAAAGAAGAGTTGACGCCTCTTGAAGATAATCATTACAAAATCTACGTCTGCGGGCCGACTGTCTATGATCTGTTTCATATCGGCAACGCGCGCCCTTTTGTCACATTTGACACGTTGAGAAGATATTTGATCTGGCTCGGCAATAAAGTTTCCTACATTCAAAATTTCACGGATATCGACGATAAAGTAATCATCCGAGCGCAAGCGGAAGGTATCACACCGAAAGAACTTGCAGAAGAGATGATTGACGAGTACTTCAAGGATGCCGACGGGCTGAACATCATGCGCGCGACGAAACATCCTCGCGCGACCGAGTCGATCGATGACATCATTCATTTGATCTCACTATTGTATGACAAGGGATTTGCGTACATGACCGATGACGGCGTTTATTTCTCCATTGATCAATACCCGAATTACGGCAAGCTCTCGGGACACCGACTGGATGACTTGATCGCCGGCGCGAGCGAACGTGTGTCGGAACTCGAAGGAAAGCGCAACCCTCTCGATTTCGCTCTCTGGAAGTTCAAAAAAGAAGGTGAGCCGTTCTGGCCGAGTCCCTGGGGAGACGGCCGACCGGGCTGGCACATCGAGTGCTCCGCCATGAGCCTTGCAAACCTCGGCGAGACGGTCGACATACACGCGGGCGGCGTCGACCTGCAGTTTCCGCACCATGAAAATGAAATCGCGCAAAGCGAGGCAGCGACGGGGAAAACGTTCGTCCGCTATTGGGTGCATAACGGTTTTGTCAATGTCAACTACGAAAAAATGTCAAAGTCACTAGGTAACTTTTTCACCGTTCGCGACCTCGTCGAGCATTACCCGTACCACATCTTACGGTTCTTCATCCTGCAGGCGCATTACCGTATGCCGATCAACTTTTCCGACGACCTGCTCGATGCGGCCGTCACGAGCTGGCAGCGCATCGTCTCATGTGTCGATCTCCTCGCATTCGTCGCAAATGCGCCCGATAAAACCAAAATCGATCCCATAAAGGATAAGGAATTAGAGGAAGAGATCGCCGCCTGCCGCTTTAACTGGCAGAAAGCGATGGACGACGATCTGAATACGGCTGACGCGATCGCAGCGATCTTCGAGCTCGTCCGCGCCGCGAATACGGCCGCCGCATCGGGCGCCGTGTCGCCCGAAACGCTGTTATCGGCGCGCAATACAATGATAGAGCTTCTCGACGTTCTCGGACTTGATCCGACCGCAGAGAAAAAAGACACGATCCCCGACGACATCCTCGCGATGGTTGAAGAGCGGACAAAAGCGAAAAGCGAGCGCGACTTTGCCACAGCCGACAGAATCCGTGACGAGATTCTGGAGCGGGGATATAAGGTTGAAGACACGCCTCAAGGCGCGCGCGTCGTACCCGTGTGAGCGCCCCAGCACTGATTCATGGAAAGTCTTTCAGATAAGGAACTGCTATCCTATTCCATCTCGACACTCGCTTGGGTCGGCGATGCCGTCTTTGAGCTGCTCATTCGGTCGCGACTTGCAAGGCGATTCTCGTCTCCTTCAGGCAAACTCCACCATATAGCGACATCGTTCGTCAGCGCAAGAGGACAAGCGGCGCTCTTCGAGACGCTGGATAACGATGGAAGCGGCTTTGCTCTTTCGGAACAGGAAGTCAATCTGCTAAGGAGAGCGAAAAATTATCACTGTCACAGCGCGCCCAGAGATGTCGATCTCAACGAATACCGACGGGCGACCGCTTTCGAGGCGCTGATCGGTTGGCTTTGGCTTAACGGACAGCGTGAACGTGTCGGTGAACTCGTCGACTATGTCCTGAGACAGTCGAGCGCGGCAGAGACGATCGAACTCTACCACGAGCACCATGACAATGACGGAGAATAGAACATGACACGGGACGAACGCGAACTTTGCCGGCTTGAAGGTCGGAATCCGATTGCGGAGGCCTTGGAAGCCGGTCGATCCATTAACAAAGTCTACGCGCTTCAAAGCGCGCGCAACACGCGTTCCGACACTTCTCTCGCACGCCTTGTCGCCGAATGCAAAGAAAGAGGCGCCGTTATCACATATGTCGGCCGCACCGCGCTCGACGCCATGGCGACTTCGGGAGCGCATCAGGGAATCATCGCTGAGGTCGCGCCGTATGAATATGCCGATTTAACGGAGATACTTTTCCAATATGAACGTCTCGGTATCGATCCGTTCCTGATTTTGCTCGATCATATTCAGGACGCCCACAATCTCGGATCCATCTTGCGCATTGCTGACGGGGCAGGCGTCGATGCCGTCGTCATTCCGCAACGTCGCTCCGTCGCTCTTAATGCCGCCGTCGCGAAAGCTTCGGCAGGAGCCGTCGAGCATATCCCCCTCTGTCGCGTCGTCAATCTCTCTAAGACAATTCTCGATTTGAAAAAGGAAGGATTTTGGATTTACGGCACAGCTGCCGATGGAGAAACACCGTATGACAAAGCAGATTACTCCGGAAAAATTGCGCTTGTAATCGGAAGCGAAGGCGAAGGGATCTCGCAAAAACTTCTTGAACATTGTGATTTCCTGCTCACGATCCCGCTTTACGGAAAAGTTAATTCCCTCAACGCCGCCGTTGCGAGCGGTATCATCGCATTTGCGGCGGCTCGACAGCGCAGACAATGATCACGATGTGCTTGAACGCACCGATCATTTCATGCACAATTAATTCATTGTAAGATAAATCTATGACAGGCGGCTTTTCTTTGAAAAAATATTTGAAACAGCTTATCGGATCGAAACGTCTTTCCCGGATCGGCGCTGTTTCGCTCGTCCTTTCAATCTCTTTATTTCTCGTCTCGTGTGACATCATGGAAACCGAATCAACGCCAAGCGAAACGAATGCCGTGGTCAATCTTGTCATCAAAGCTGAAGACGATCATTTTTTCAGGGAAGATGAATGGATCCGGATGCTGACCTTAGCCATTTCAAATCTTGATGATCGCTCAACACTGTGGTCATCAATACCGACAGCACAGCGCTCCGAAATTACTCTCTCCGATTTCATCATGTACACCGACTTTCTAAGCGCTTCAATCCACGGCGCCGTCAAATCGTACTCAAGAGCGACGGAAGATGAGACGGAAACGATACTCGGTCATGTGATAAAAACTGATCCGGCACTAAACCCTTCTGCTCTTGACGCGTCTGTTTGGTGGCTCCATTCGGAAACGACGGATCGGCACGTATTTCGGTTTGCGATCCCCGTAACGCTGAACGAGCAAGGCATCCCCTATTTTTCAAAATCGTGGCTGCAGAAGCAATCGATGTTATATCAGTACATCGTCCTCTACCTTGAGGCAGTCGAGATGCGCAATGAACCGGCCCTAAAATCGTTGATCAGGCAAAATTCATCCATTAAGTCCACAAGCCATGACGAATCGCTCAACCGGCGAGTGTCTTCCTTAATCGAGCTGTACCCTCGCTACGTTATCTCCGGAAAAGGATCTTACAGGATCATCGAGATGGTGCCGGGGTTCGCCGCTGTTGAACAGCAAGGTCTTCCGCCCAACGGGCAGACACAACTGAATCGCACAGTCACGTTTGTTGAGTCGGAAGGCGTGATTGCGGTCAATGAAAAGTTTCCGCAGTGGTTAGCGCCGGAAGATGCGATCTTGTATCATGATGATCGGCCGCTCTTCGGATCCGGACAGACTAACCCCCGCATTGAATCGGAGCGCGAGATTCCGATTCTGGGCGTACCCCTCGATCTTGTCGTCCTCGATGACTCCGACAAAGACGCCCGGCTTTTTCGAGTCGTCTGGCCCGGCTTAACGGTAGAAGCGGTTGGAACATGTGATGTCGCTTCGCTGACATTCAGCGGCAAAGTCCGTCAGGTATCAGCAACGTATACTCAGTTCAGAACGGGATCCGGTCTGAAACCGGGTGCCTCCATCCATGAGCTTTACAAGCGTTATCCGTTCATCCGCGAGCAAGGTTATATCATTTCGCGAGGAGAGATCGTCAAGAAAACGCTCTCCGTCCAAGTCGAGACAGATTTCATCACGCGGTTGACCATCACGATCGAATCGTAACTTTTCCCAAATTAACAACGATCCTCGTCGCCCTGTTCGGCGGTATTGTTTGCCGGGCAAACGGGCAACTTTGTTCAGGCTAGTATAGTCCTGTTTGGTGGAAATGGCAGGAAAAATACTATATTCTTAATAGCAATACGTTAGCAATAGGAGGGGGTTCATCTTGTCCTGACTGCTGACGACTATAAAAGTATAAAAGATGGAAGGGTGGAAGAATGTTAATTCGCAAAGTATCAGAAAGCATCAGTCAAATTCGCAAGTTTACCGACAAAGAAGTGGAAATCGGCCTGATTCTGGGCAGCGGTCTGGCACCGATAGCTGATCGTCTGGAAAATAAGGTCGTCATTCCCTACAGTGAGATCCCGCACTTTAAGGAGTCGACGGCACCCGGCCACGAGGGCCGTTTCATCTTTGGCGACCTCGGCGGTGTCCCTATCCTCTGCATGCAAGGAAGATTACACTACTACGAAGGGTACAGCATGCAAGAGCTGACCTATCCCATCAGGGTAATGGCCAAGCTTGGCATCAAGAATCTGATTATAACGAACGCCTGCGGCGGCCTTGATCCGAACGGCAAGCCGGGCGACCTCATGCTCATTACAGACCACATTAATTATATGGGCGACAACCCTCTGATCGGCGCCAATGAGGACGACTTCGGCCCGCGCTTTCCAGACATGACAAAAGCCTACGACCCTGATTTGAGGAGCTTGGCCCTGAAAGTGGCTGCGGATCTCGATATCTCCCTCGGCCAAGGCGTTTACATCGGTTACAGCGGACCCAGCTTTGAGACACCGGCGGAAATTCGCTGGATGCAGACTTGGGGAGCCCATGCCGTAGGCATGTCCACCGTACCCGAGGTCATCGTGGCTGTACACTCCGGACTCAAGGTACTGGGCATCTCTTGCATTACCAACTTGGCCGCCGGCATCCTCGACGAGCCCCTGTCATCGGAAGAAGTCATTGTGGCCGCAGGTGAGGCCAGCGCTAAATTCGTCCGTCTGATCTCCGAGATCATCGGCAGGATGTAGGAGGCAGGCATGAGCAAGCGTGAAATCAAGCATCTGGAAAATGTAAAACTCAGCGATCGGGGTGACTCCGTCGTCATCATCGATCAGACCCTGCTGCCAAACGAAACAGTCTACCTTGATTTGAAAGAGGCGGCGGATCTTTACGAAGCCATCCATCAGCTGAGAGTAAGAGGGGCGCCGGCAATCGGTATCTTCGCCGGATATGCCCTCTACTGCTTGGCTCTTCAGATCCTAGCGGAAGACTATGACGCCTTCATGGAAGACCTTAAAGAGCAGGCTGCCTACCTCAACTCATCGCGCCCGACAGCCGTCAACCTGTCTTGGGCCCTAAACCGCATGGTAGCCAAAGCTGAGACTGCTGCGGGCAAATCAAAAGCAGAAGTCTTGAAAGACCTGAAGGAAGAATGCATCGCCATTCACGATGAAGATATCGCCATGTGCAAAGCCATCTCCGAATATGGGCTGACACTTATCAAGGACGGTGACGGTATCCTCACACACTGCAATGCCGGCCCCTTGGCCACTTCGCGTTACGGTACGGCACTGGGACCCTTGCTGCTGGGCTATGAACGCGGCATGGACTTTCGTGTCTTCGCCGACGAGACAAGACCCCTGCTTCAGGGCGCTCGCCTGACCTCTTATGAGTTAGAAAAAGCGGGGATCGATGTAACGCTGATCTGCGACAACATGGCTTCCATAGTCATGAAAAACGGTTGGGTGCAGGCCTGCTTCGTCGGTTGCGACCGCGTCGCCGCCAACGGAGACGCGGCGAACAAAATCGGCACCAGCGGTGTCGCCATCTTGGCCAAGTATTACGGCATTCCTTTCTACGTGCTTGGCCCTACTTCGACGATCGACCTGAATACGCCAACCGGTGAAGACATTGAGATTGAGCTTCGGGATCCCGACGAAATCAGATCAAAATGGTACGAAAAGCCAATGGCTCTGGAGGAGACCCGCTGCTATAACCCGGCATTTGACGTAACGCCCAACGAGCTCATCGACGCTATCGTGACGGATCGCGGGATCTGCCGCGCACCCTATACGGAAAGCCTTAAAGCGTTATTTGAATAGGCTGTTCCTGTACAGAAAGAGAAGGAGTGATCATATGGCAATTATTCGCGACATCGCTTTGAAGGATGAAGGACACCAGCGCATTGCCTGGGTTGCCAAGCACATGCCCGTCCTCAATCAAATTGGCGAGAAATACGAGAAGACGCAACCCTTCAAAGGACTCAAAATCTCCCTCAGCATTCACTTGGAGGCTAAAACGGCCTATCTGGCCAAGACGCTGGCGAGGTGCGGCGCTGAAATGCATGTCACCGGCTCCAACCCTCTCTCGACACAGGACGCCATCTGTGCGGCTCTGGTAGATGACGGCATCGAGGTCTACGCGATTCACGGAAGCGACAGTGAACAAACCCTCGACCTCTGGAAGGAGACCATAGCTTGTAAGCCTCACATCGTCATCGACGACGGCTCCGACCTGATCAACCTGCTCCTTACAGATTGCAAGGATTACGCAGTCAATCTCATCGGAGGATGCGAGGAGACGACCTCCGGCGTGCAGCGCCTCAGAGGCTGGGAAGCAAGCGGCTTACTGCACTTCCCCGTCATGGCCATCAACGACGCACGCTGCAAATCCTTCTTTGACAACACCTACGGCACGGGACAGTCGTCATGGGACGGCATCATGCGGACGACAAACATGCAAGTTAACGGTCAGGTTGTCGTTGTCGCGGGCTACGGCTATTGCGGCAGAGGCATCGCCAAAGTCGCGAAGGGCTTGGGAGCGCGAGTCATCGTGACAGAAATCGACCCCGTTAAATCAATTCTTGCCATCATGGACGGCTTTGAGGCTAAGAACATGGCCGAGGCAGCTCCCTTGGGTGACATCTTCATCACGGCCACATCCTGTTGCAATGTCATTCGTCCCGAGCACTTCAACGTGATGAAGGACGGCGCCATTGTCTGCAACGCGGGGCACTTCAACATTGAAATTGACTTGGCCGGGCTGAATGAAATGGCCGTATCCAAGGAAGAAGTCCGAAAGAACATTGACGCTTATTTATTGGAAAATGGCAGGACGATCAACGTCATCGCTGACGGCGCCCTCGTAAACATCGCGGCTGCTGACGGCCATCCCATCGAAATCATGGATATATCCTTTTCCTTGCAGGCGCTTGGAGCCCTCTATATCCTCGAACACCAAGGTCAACTTGCGCCCGGAGTTCACGCCATACCGGATGAAGTCGACAGAGCCGTCGCCGAGATGAAGTTAAAAGCCTTCGGCGGCAGTTTCGACATACTCCTGCCGGAACAGATCGCCTATATGGAATCACACTGACAAGTCGCCTTAATGGTTGTTACAACTGAGACGCTCAGCCATGACTTATGTGTGAAAAGTATCAAACTGAACCAAAGTTCCGGTTGAAGTTGAGTCGATTTGTCAGTAATATGTATAAGCAAACCTAATTTAGGAAAAAGCATTTATTGCAGTTAAGGAGGCAAAGATGAAAAAAACTAAAACATTATTAGCTCTAATGCTAGTCCTAGCCTTAGCCTTTACGGCTCTGGCATGTGGCGGCGGCACAACGGATCCGTCAGACTCAAAAAAACCTGACGACGGCGGCGACGGCAAGAAACTGCACGTCGGCATTCTGACGACATCGGGCGTTGATGATGGCTCCTTCGGTCAGGCATGTTACGAAGGTATCACGGCTTTTGTGGAAGCTAATCCCGGTGCGTCGGTCAACGACGTCAAGGAAGACGACTTCGGCCGTGTCGTTCAGGCGGTGGCCGACATTATCGCTGACTACGACGTTATGGTCATGCCCGGCTTCCAGTTTTCAGGCGCCGGTGCAGTCGCAGATGAGAACCCTGAAAAGAAGTTTATCTTGGTTGACTCTTATCCCAAGGTCAGTGAAGAAGGCGGAGAGGTTGAACTTGACAACGTCTACGCCATGATGTTTAAGGAAGACGAATCCGGCTTCTTCGCCGGTGTCGCGGCGGCTCTTCACACGAAGACAAATAAAGTTGCCGTCGTCAACGGCATCGCCTTCCCGTCAAACGTTAACTACCAGTACGGCTTTATGTCCGGCGTAAACTATGCCAATAAGCACTACGGCACCTCAGCAGATATCATCGAGCTGCCCGCCTATGCCGGCACAGATACCGCCGGTGCGAACGTCGGCGGCAACTACGTCGGCGCCTTTGCAGATCAGGCAAGAGGCAAGGTTGTTGGAGAGGCTCTGCTGGCAGAGGGTGTAGACATCATGCTGGTAGCCGCCGGTGACTCCGGTAACGGCGTCTTCGCCGCCGTTAAAGAGTCGGCGGAAGGCAACTACGTCATCGGCTGTGACGTCGACCAGTTCGACGACGGCGCCACAGGTTCAAGGAATATCGTCCTGACCTCGGCGCTGAAGAACATGACGCCGATCGTTAAAGATCAACTGCAGAAGATCTATGACGGCACCTTCAAGGGCGAAAATGCCCTCTTGGGCGCTGCGGAAGGCGGAACGGGCTACGTCAGTGAAGACGGCAGACATCAGCTGTCGGAAGACGCTCTGGCCAAGCTGGCCGAAGTCTATGAGCTGGTCAAGAACGGCACGATCGAGCCGGCCTCCAGCTACAACGGCCACGCTCCGGACAACTTCCCGGGACTCTAAGACGAATCGATTCAGAAGAAGAGGGCAGCCTAGGCTGCCCTCGTTTTTATTCAGAAAGGAGACAAAATGTCAGTACCAACTCCACACATTGCGGCACAGAAAGATGACATTGCCAAGGTCGTTCTGATGCCCGGGGATCCTCTCCGCGCAAAGTATATTGCGGAAACATATCTGGAGGATTTGAAGCAGGTTACCGCAGTGCGCAATATGCTTGGCTTCACAGGCATCTACAAGGGTAAGCGCATATCGGTCATGGGCAGCGGGATGGGGGTGCCTTCCTTTAGTCTCTACGCCTCAGAACTGTTTAACCTCTATGATGTAGACGCTATTCTACGGGTCGGTTCGGCAGGCGGCACGATGGATCACGTTAAGATGCGCGATATCGTCATCGCCATGTCCGCTTCGACGGACTCATCCTTTGCCAGACCCATGGATTTCCCCGGCATTCTGGCCCCCTCCGCGGACTACAGCTTGGTAGCTCAGGCCGTTCAGGCGGCTAAAGATTTGGGTATCTTTGAGAAGGTGCATGTAGGCCGGATCTTTACGTCGGACTATTTCTACACCCTTTACAATACCCATGAGATCCTGCGTCGGACCGGCCACCTTTGTACGGAGATGGAGACGGCCGGGCTTTACCTGACTGCCCAGCGCTATAACAAGAAAGCTCTAAGTATTCTGACGATTTCCGATCACCTGTTCACGAAAGAGGAGCTGACAGTGGAAGAGCGGCAGTCAACCTTTAACGAAATGATGGAAATTGCCCTGGAAACGGCATGGCATAACGCCTAGCCCGAAACGGTCATTTTCATAAGCGAACTGCTCCGGCAGTTACTTGGCTGGCGGCCAAGAAAAAAATAAGCCTTTAGTGAGGAACCTATGGCAGAACCGATTGTCGAACTGAGAAATATTACGAAGAGGTTCCCCGGTATTGTTGCCAACGATAACGTTACACTCGACATCAAGAAGGGAGAAATATTTGCCCTGCTTGGAGAAAACGGCGCCGGCAAATCTACCCTGATGAGTATCCTCTTCGGCATGTACGAGCCCGATGAAGGCCAGATCTTTGTGCGAGGTAAGGAAGTACACCTGACCTCGTCGAAAGATGCGGCAGCATTAAACATCGGGATGGTCCACCAGCACTTTAAGCTGGTTTCAAATTACACGATAACTGAAAACATCGTCCTTGGAGATGAGCCTCTAAAGCGTTTCGGCCCCTTTTCCTGGGTTGATTTGAAGGGCGCGTCTGAAAAGATCCGTGCGCTCTCGCTGGAGTATGGCTTGGAAGTAAATCCCAATGACAAGATTCAGGATTTGCAAGTGTCAACCCAGCAGAGGGTTGAGATCTTGAAAATGCTGTACCGCGATGCGGAGATCTTGATCTTTGACGAACCCACTTCAGTACTGACGCCACAGGAAATAGAGTACCTGTTGGATATCATGGAAGAGCTGCGTCGGGGCGGTAAAACGATTATCCTTATCACCCATAAGCTTGAGGAGATCAAGCGGGTCGCCGACCGTTGCGGCATTCTGCTCCGAGGCAAGTTGGTAGGGATCTATGACGTCGCCACCACGACGACGCAGCGCATGGCCAACCTCATGGTGGGTAAGGAAGTAGACTTCAGCGTCGACAAACCCGATCATGAGTTCGGTGAAGTGGTCTTGGATGTTTCCAATGTGACGGTGTACAACGATCTGAAAGTCAAGGTTGTCGATGACGTATCCTTGGAAGTAAGAAAAGGTGAAATCCTGGCCATAGCCGGTGTTTCGGGTAACGGGCAGGTGGACATAGCCGATGCAATCGCCGGTCTGCAAAACATCAGCGAAGGATCCATCACCTTGAACGGTGAAGAGATTTCTAACCTGAGCATCAAGGAACGTATTGCGAAAGGCATTTCCTATATACCTGAAGACAGGCAGAAGGAAGGCCTGGTCATGGATCTCAATCTGCGAGACAACTTGGCCATCAAGACCTTCGACCGTGAGCCCTTTTCCAAGAAAGGCGTCTTGCAGCCGAATGCCTTCGAGGATCAGGCGGTGGATCTGATTGATCGCTACGACATCCGCAGCGGTCAGGGCAGCCAGACGATAACGCGCTCCATGAGCGGCGGCAACCAACAAAAGGCCATCATCGCCCGCGAAGTGGAGCTTGACTCCGACCTCCTGATCTTTGTGCAGCCTACGCGAGGATTGGACGTTGGCGCCATCGCCAACATTCACCAACAGATCTTGGATCAGCGCGCGTTGGGCAAGGCCATCCTTCTCGTCTCCTTGGAGCTTGATGAAGTGATGGCGCTGGCAGATACCATCAGTGTTGTTTTCCGCGGCCAAATCCTAAAGACAGATGATGCCCGCAACCTCTCCAAAGAGGAAGTAGGCCAGTACATGATGGGGGTAACAAAATGAAAAAAGTAAGTAATAGGGTTAAATCTTCCCTGTCAGGCCTGTTAGTACCCTTCATTTCTATCGTCCTGACCTTGATCGTTGCCTCAATCATCGTCCTTCTCTTGGGTAAGAATCCTATCGAGGTCTTTTTAGGCTTCCTGCGCGGTTCCGGCATGGCGCTTAAACCGCGCTACGGCGGCGGCCAAGGCATGCTGACCGACTTCTTCTCTTACCTGTCGATTTTGACCCCGATGATCTTCGCCTCTCTTGGCGTCATGCTGGGTATGCGGGCCGGCCTGTTTAACATCGGAGTGGCGGGGCAGATGCTCCTGCCGGGTTTCCTGGCAAGTGTCATCGTCGGCTATTCCGACCTTCCTTCGTATCTGGCCTGGCCTCTTATTATCATCATCGGTCTGGTGGTCGGCGGCGCCTTGGGAGCCCTGATAGGCTTTTTCAAGCACCGCTTTAACATCCATGAGGTCGTAACCTCCATCATGTTAAATTACATCATCAGCTACATCACGGGGTTCTTTATCAATACATACTTCGCCGATACCGTAACGCGGAACTCGCGTCCGGTCAAGGAAGCCAGCCGTCTATTGATTGCCGGACAGACGGGAGGAGGTATTCGCTTTGACTTCCCGGTCGGCCTGATCGTGGCATTGATTGCTGTCTTTCTCATGCGTTTCCTCTTGGAGCGTATGACAGTAGGCTTCCGTATTAATGCCGTAGGTCTGAACAAATACTGTGCGCGTTATGCAGGTATTAATGTAGGTGGAAACGTCGTTCTCGCCATGGCGATGTCAGGTACTCTGGCGGGTCTTGCCGGTGTTACCTACTACTTGGGCTTTGCCAATAACATGGTGCCCAAGGTTCTGGTTTCCCTAGGTTACGACTCAATTGCCGTAGCGGTTCTTGGAAACGTTGCGCCGGTAGGCTGTCTCTTTGCCTCCATTCTGGTCACCATCTTCCAAAAGGGAAGCATCTACATGAGCTCGAACGTCGGCGTACCGCAGGACATCGCTTCGGTCATCACCGGTATCCTGCTCATGTTCTCAGCCAGCGGCCAATACATTGAAGAAACGCTACAGCGTCTGGGTAGAGCCTCCCGCTCTAAGCGCGGTTCCAAGACCGACCCGGACCAAGCGAAAGCATAAGGAGGAGTAGATATGAATATAGATAAGATTATGACAGATGGCCTAGCGTTTGCCCTGCCTCTCTTTATCATGGCCATCGGCGGCATCTACTCCGAACGCTCCGGCGTCACCATGCTGTCGATTGAAGGTTTTCAAGGCTTCGGCGCTTTTGTGGGCGCTATCACGGTCGTGATACTGCGGACGGCCATGGGGGCGTCGCCGGACTGGCTGATTTACATCGCCACACTGGCCGCTGTATTGGGCGGTATGCTTCTGGCACTGCTTAATGCACTCATGGTCATCAAGCTGAAGTCAAAAATGACGATCGCCGGCGTGGTTATCAATATTTTGGCTGTCGCTCTGACTTCCTTCTTGTCCAGCGTCATAACCGGCGCCGTTACGGGTCAGGCGACCACCAAGATTCAGTTGAGCGTGGCTCCGAGATATACCATACCCGGCCTATCGAAGATACCCGTGATCGGCGGTCTCTTCCAGAACATCTACCCCTTCGCCTTCATCATCATCGTGGTAGCCGCGCTGGCCTGGTACGTTCTGTACAAGACCAGATACGGCCTCCGCCTGAGGGCCGGCGGCGACAATCCCCACAGCTTGGATGCCGCGGGCGTCGATGTCAATAAGCTCCGCTTTTCGGCTGTAGTACTTGCCGGCGGCTTTGCCGGCTTGGGCGGTATGGCTTTCACCTATACGGTGGCAAACTTCTCTCCCGCCAGCTACGTCGGTTACGGATACCTGTCGATTGCCGCCCTGATCTTCGGCAACTGGAATATCAGTACAACGTTCTGGACCTCTATGTTCTTCGGTTTCAGCCGATCCTTCAGCGATCAGCTGGTAAACGAGCTGGGCCTGTCCAGTAACTATTCGGACCTCTTCTCCGTCATGCCTTACGTGCTGACCCTCATCGTCCTGATCTTCTTCTCGAAGCACAACAGGCCGCCTCGTGCGCTGGGTGAGCACTTTGACAAGGGCAAGAGATAGCGGTTGGAAAATCTGCTTAACTTGAGTTAGGGCAAAAAGTCCTGCGTATGACTTAAGCGGAACAAACACTTCAGAGAGATAAACCCCTGTGACCTTAGAGCCGCAGGGGTTTTCTTGTGGCGCGCCCGCCAGAAGTCGAATCCGGAACCTTCTGATCCGTAGTCAGACGCTCTATCCAATTGAGCTACGGGCGCATAACAGCTTTCCTATACTAACGCCGAAAAGCGGAGTTTGTCAAGTGCTCGATTCCCCTACTTGTAGTTGCCGTTAATTGCAAAAGTAAGAGTTTCTTTTTTATAACCGTAAGCGCTGCAATTAACCCGGCTTATACTCTCTATTTTTGACTCGTCGATAAGGCTCCGGTGTCGGCGCCGGTAGAGGTTCGCCCTTGCCGTCCATCCACCAGCACCCCGTCAACGCAGAAAAATATAACGGGACGTCTTTCCCCTCGATGCGGCAGATCCAGCACTCACCGGAACCGGCGGATCGCGCCTTTCGGAAGCCGACATACCGTGAAGTCGTAATCTCATAACGCGTGCCGTCCTCCCACGTAATCGCAAGCGGCTTCCGCACGCCCGACGAGCGCATCTCCAACAAAACGGCAACGGGAACGGGTCTGCTCATGGCCCGAAAAACCCGACCGGATGGATAACATTTTCACGCTTGATGTCGTGTTCCGTCAGCGTTCGGTCGACAAGCGAGATGCCGCGCCGTACGGAAAGTCCCCCGTATCGACCTCTCAGATCGTCAATCGTCTCCTCGAGGCGGAGCATCGCCTCGCGCTTTACTTCCCGTGCGAGATAGGACTGCTGTTTCAGGCGGGAGATCGGTATGAGATTGCAGGCGCGGACGCCGAGACTTCGAATCTTCTGACCGCGCTCGAAATGTTCCAAGATGAGTTCTGTCGCCGCGGGCGCGATCTCGGAACACAGCTGCGTCGGGAACGGAAGGGGCGCCTGTCGCTCAAAATTGTACAGCTGATAGTCGCGCATGCTGATCTGAATCGTCCGTGCGGCCATGCCGGCGTCGCGCAGGCGACTTGTCACCGACTCGGACAACATATAAGTGACGGCTTTGATCTCCTGTTCCGTGTAAAGATCGTGGTGCGTGGTGAGAGAATTGCCGACTGACTTTACGGTGTTCTCCCGCTCCGTCTCCGCGACGGGCGTTTCATCGAGACCGGTTGCGAACGCATGAAGATTCAAACCGACAACGCCGAAAACGGAGCGAAGATATGTCGGCCCCAAGGCGGCAAGCTGACCGATGGTGCGAACGCCGATACGGCGCAATTTATGCGCCGTCGCCCGACCGACATAAATAAGATCCTCAACGGGAAGCGGATAGACGACATCGAGATAATTATCGCGCGTAATGGCGGTGACGGCGTCCGGCTTTCTCAGATCGCTTCCGAGTTTTGCGTAGATCTTGTTCCAGCTGACACCGATGCTGACGGTCAGTCCGAGTTCCTCTTTGACTCGCCGGCGCAATTCTTCGGCAACGTCGAGGCCGTCATCGCGAGGACAGCCGGTGAGATCGAGCCAACACTCATCGATGCCGAAAGGTTCAACACGATCGGTGTATTCGCAGTACATTTTACGTGCCAGACGGCTGTAATAAAGATAACGGGCATAATCGGGCGGAACAAGGATCAAATCGGGACACTTCTGCTTCGCCTCCCAAATCGTTTCAGCCGTTTTGACGCCCGCATTTTTTGCGATGTGGTTCTTCGCCAGAATGATCCCGTGACGATTTACAGGATCGCCGGCAACGGCACACGGAACATCTCTCAGCGCCGGATATCGCAACATCTCCACGCTGGCGTAAAAAGAATTCTGATCCACATGTAAAATAACACGATCCGCCACCGCGCACACTCCTCCTCTCACCCACATCGAATCACGATTACTCCCGAAGGCAAGCCTGAATGATCTTTCAGTTTCCTTCTTTCACCCACATCCGAACACCGACTGTTTCCGAAATCGAGCTTGACGATCTTGCGCTTCCTTACTCATCTATCTCATCAAGCGGCCGGTTCACACCACCAGCGATAGGACGACGCGTCGTAGAACAGCTTCATCGGCATGCCTTCGACCATGCAGAGAAAACGCCAAGCGTCCGATCCGTCTTTTGCGAGATTGTAGAGCGGCGTCACGAGCCGGCGATCGACGGGAATGGCCATCCCGTCGTCAAGGCGGATCTCAACGGGGAACAAATCTCCCTCCGGACTGAACTCCGCGATTACCGTGATGTAAAGTCGCTTTGTGTTGTATTCAAACATCCGTCTTACCTCCAAGCAGAACGATTGTTCTATTTAAGAGTATCACGAACGTTTGTTCGTTACAAGCACAAAAAAATAGCGCAACATGACGTTCGCTTGACAAACAGATGACAGGTGAGCGGACGAGACTCCGCCAAGACGCCGATCACCTGCTCAATCACAACGCGTTCGTCATCGGACAACGGTTTGAAATCGCGCATCGTCCGGATGTTGTCGAGGAGCTGTTCCTCATTGCTCATGCCGCTCAAGACGTAATCAACTTCCGGTTGATCCGTCAGGATTGTATTCAGAACCTCCGCTGAATCATGGAAAGAAAGGCCGCTCTCCATAAAAAGATCGACCATTTTCATAAAACGAAATTACCTGCGACAAGACAGCATACATCATCCGTTTATGAGACAATAGTAACAATTACTCACGGGGAGTCGAGTCGATGTTAAGGAAAAAGACGTTTCGTACATACGAAGAACAGATCGACTTTTTGAGAAGTCGCGGCATTGTGATTGAGGATGAAAAGGAAGCTGTCGAGGCGTTGAGCACGTATTCTTACTATTCGCTCGTCAACCTCAACAAGCATCTCTACGGGGGATTGAAGGAGAGACAGTTCATCGGCAATCCGTCACTTCTCGATCTGCAGCTCGCTCACATGCTGAACATGAGTTTCTATCAAGTTGTCCTCAAGGGCATCCTTTACATCGAGGCGTCATTCAAGACGAAACTTGCGTATTTGATCTCTCGAAAATATGGCGTGATGAGTCGCGATGACATCAGCGATCCGAACAATAATTTTCTGTATCGCGGTTACTACATTGACTCTCACCCCGGCTCGACGAATGTATTGCGATCGCTTGCGGGGAAGCTCCGCTATCTCCAGTCCGATAAAGATAATGATTCATACTCACGTCACTTTCTGCTCTCCAACCGTCAGCTCCCGCCGTGGATTTTTATCCATGACGTTGAATTCGGGATCGCGATTCAGTGGTATAACATCCTGCGCGAACAGGACAAAAACGAAATCTGTGAGCAGATGATCTGGGGACAAACCGGCCGCAAGCCCCAAGAAATGTCGATTGAAAAGGCAAAGGTATTTCTTTCGGATGCTTTACAAATACTGAGAGAGTACAGAAACACGATCGCACACGGTCAACGCGTGTTTGCGAGCGAAATTGAAAGCTCGCTCACCGAAGAGGAGCTGTTCATGCTGCTTCCAGACGGTGTGTTGACAAAGCAAGAATTCGATGACGGCATCGGAACAAATGACCCCTACGCCTGCCTGCTTTCAATCGTGATGTTGATTCATGACCCCATTTTGATGATGAGTTTTCTTACTGAGCTTCAATCGCAGTTAAATTTCGCCCGAATGATGCAATCGTCCGTGTCTTCCGAAACGAAACAACCGTCTGAAATTCTCGGAATTCCGCCCTTCACGATGGAACGGCTGATCGATCTGAGCCACCAGCGCTTCGGAGATGTCTCTCGCTACTATTTCGATCTGAACAAACGCGCCGAATTATCCTAATACGATATCCATGACCATCATGATGACGAAACCGATGATCAGGGCGTATGTCGCCGTCCTCTCATTGCCGCCGCTGTGTGTCTCCGGTATAACCTCGTCGGCGATGACAAAGAGCATGGCGCCGGCGGCGACAGCTAAAATAAACGGGAGCGCCGGGCTGAACAGCTTGACAAGTCCATACCCTAACAGCGCACCGGCAGGCTCGATTAAGCCTGTCAGAAACGCAACCCAGTACGCTTTTCCGACGCTGTAGTTTTCACGTAACAGAGAAAAGGCGACGGCAAGTCCCTCCGGCATATTCTGAAGACCGATACCGACGGCGACAGGGATCCCGTGCGATAGATTCCCCGAACCGAAAGCAACCCCCACAGCCATACCTTCGGGGAAGTTATGAATCGCGATCGCGATGATGAAAAGCCAGATCTTTTTGAGCGATTCTGTCGGAACGCCCTCATGGTGCTTGTTGATCAAGTGCTCATGCGGGGCGAACCGGTCGATTAAATCAATGATCACAGCTCCGACAATAATACCCGCTGCCGTGATCAGGACGGCTTTAATCGTTCCGCCTCCAAATTCAATGCTGGGAAGGATAAGAGAGAAGCAAGTCGCGGCCAGCATAACGCCCGCCGCAAACCCGAGCATCGCATCGAGCCATTTCCTTGAGACGTCTCTCGTAAAAAGAGCCGGTATCGCACCGACACCGGTCATGAGACCGGGCAAAACGAGTCCCGCAGCTATAACCCAAAAGTTCGGCATTTCTTGACACCCCGTATGCAATAGTCGACTTATTCTATCACGCAATCTATTGTGAAGCCGCATCAAATCCTTTTGTCAGGAAAGTGATGACCAGACGTCAAGAGCCTCGCAAAAACCGCGATACTTCTCCTTGTCGGACGAGGCGACCAGACAGACGACGTCAATCCCCGCTTTGTCGAGCGGTTTCGCCGCGGCGGAGAGTGTCGCGCCGGTCGTCAACACATCATCGACGAGAAGCACTTTGCGACCGCGCAGCTCTCCGATCAGGGGCGACCTTTTTCTGAGCTTGAACGCATCGGCAAGATGCCGGTGACGCTCCTGAACCGATCGGCTTTCGCTTTGGCGATCGGTGTCAACATCTCGGTAGAGCATCACGTCAACGACCGAGACCCCCGCTTCCCTTGCAATCACATCGGCCAGCAGCGCAGCCTGGTTATAGCCTCTTTCCAGCAATCGCCTCTCGTGTAATGGCACGGGAATAACGGCATCGACTTCTATCCGGTTGCGCACCATCGTCGCATACATGAACGGCGCAATCGCCTCCGCTCTGTCGATACGTTCGGAAAACTTCATCGAGACCATCATCTTTCGCAAGGGATCGCGATAATAGAACGTCGCGAAGAGGGGCCATGGATGATCCCATGACAGCCGTTCCCGCTCCATTCGGTATGGAAGAACGGAGAGGCAGTCGCGGCAGACTAAAGGTGACGGTAGCGGCGGTTGAACGGGTCGATCACAGACGGCGCAATACGGGTGATAATAAAAATCGATAAACCGTTGACGCAGGTAATCACCGGCTTGTCCGCCCGGAAGTCTGCCCGACCGCCATTTACCCATTTACAGGATCACAGAGCCAATGAAGGAGCATACCGCGGCGCTCATTTGCCTCATTGTTCGCGAGCATCATCTCCAGTGTGCGCCGGCGCGTGAGGAGGAACAGTCGTTCCTTCGCGCGCGTCACGCCCGTATAGAGGAGATTGCGCGTCAGAAAAGCGGGCGCGCCGGCAGGAATGACAAGAATCTCAACAGGATATTCGGAGCCTTGCGATTTATGAATCGTCGTCGCATAGGCGAGGTCGATGTCATTGAGATCCTCGCCCTCGATTGTTGCGATCCTTTCATCTTCGAAAAGGATCGTTACGCTCTTCCTCGAGAGACTGATAGACTGAACAATACCCATCTCTCCGTTTACGACGCCCTGTCCCTTGATGCCCGTCCGAGGGATCATCCACTCGAGGTCGTAGTGATTTCTCGTCTGCATCACTTTATCGCCCGACGTCAAACGATAACCGTGCGCGTCAATTGCAAAGAATTCTTCACCGCGTGAAAGTCGCTGGAGCGCGCGGTTCAGCTCGATAATACCGGCTTTGCCGCGCCTGATCGCAGACAAGACTTGGACACCGTAAATACCGTCCGTCCCGTAATGATTAGGCAACACGTCCCGACAGAGTTTCAATACGCCATCGTACATTTCCTGTTCATCAGCGCAATCGATAAAAATGAAATCCGATTCTAACGACTGGTCAAGTACGAGTTTCTCGCCTCTCAAGATTCGGTGCGCATTCGACACAATGAGCTTGTGCTCCTCCTGACGATAGATCTGAGTCAACCGCGTATGCGGAAGGAACGGAGCTAAGAGTATATCGCGCAGCACCTGCCCGGGGCCGATCGACGGGAGCTGGTCGGCATCCCCGATCAGCAAGACGCGCATGCCCGGGCGTACAGCGGACATGAGGTGTGAAAATAAAAACAAATCGATCATGGAGCACTCGTCGACGATCAGCGTGTCGCCTTCAAGCGCTTCAGCCGTCAGCCAGAACGCGGCGTCAGGGATATCCTCGTCTCGAACCTGCAAAGAAAGCAAACGGTGCAATGTCTGCGCGCTCATCCTGCAAACTTCTGCTAATCGCCGTGCGGCGCGTCCCGTCGGCGCCGCCAACGAGATTTCCTCACCGTGTTCCCTCAAAATCCTAGTCAAAAGTCGTACGATCGTCGTCTTCCCCGTTCCGGGCCCTCCCGTCAGCACCGAAAGCGGGCTCGTCAGAGCCATAACAATGGCGCGCGTCTGCTCATCGCCCGGTTCGAACCCCTCTTCTTGCGCCACCTGCTGAACGGCACGCTGTGCCCGCTCCACGTCCATAAAGCGATCTCCGGGCGGAGTTACGGACGATAGGAAACGGAGACGTTGTGCGAGAGAGCGTTCGATCACCGCCACATCTGAGAGAGAGATGAGTCCCTCGGGCGAATTTTCTTCTCCTGACAATGGCTGTTCCCGTGTCGAGATGCACACAGTGCTTGCCGCTGCCGATTCCTCCTTCACGCTACGATACGAATCACCTAAGACTCTGACGATTTTTCTTTCTTTCAGAAGGGTATCCATTGCATCATGAACTTTTTCTTCGGAGACTTTGAGTCGTTCAGACAGAAAACTCGCCACACTGTTCTCGCGAATGACCGTATTGCCATTCCGAAAGAGCGATTGGTTCATCGCGAAAAGAACAGCGCCCTTGAGTCTCGCCGGATGATCTCCTCCGAGCCCCAAGTCACTTGCAAGTCGGTCTGCCGTCTGAAAACCGATGCCCGGAACGCGTTCGGCGAGGATGAAAGGATTTTCCCTGATGAGCATCTCAGCCGCCATTCCGAAGATCGTATAGATACGGTGAATACGTGCCGGCCCGATACCGTGCGGCAACAAAAACAGCGATAGATCCTGATAGGCGCGGTCAGCCTTGAGCTGTTTGCTGAAATTCTCGGCTTTTGCCCGCCCGATGCCGCGGATCTTGGCAACGCGATCAGGATGATCGCGCATGATCGTCAGCGTATCATCACCGAAAGCTTGAACAAGTTTTCGCGCCGTCGCCTCACGTATCCCTTTAACAGCTCCTGAAGCTAAATATTTTTCAATGCGATCACTTTCGCGCGGCTCGTCCCTGCTGATCTGCTGGACGGCAATCTGCGGTCCATACGTCGGATGATCTCTCCACAATCCTTCTCCCGACACCATATCGCCCGCCATGATGTGCGGCATGACGCCGGTCACCGTCCACTCTTCGCCTTGTCCTTCAATATCCAGAATGGAATAGCCGTTTTCATCATTGCGGAAAATGACGCGCGTCACGACGCCTGAAAATGAAACAGGTTCATTATGCTTGAAGATGGACTGTTGCCGATCGCGCATCAGGTCTCAGCCTTTCACTTTCACTCTTAGAATAAGTCAACGGCGTCGAGTCGTTCCCATGGCAAATCGAGCTCCGGACGGCCGAAGTGGCCGTAATTGCTCACTTGCGCATAAATCGGCCGCAACATGTCGAAACGCTCGATGATCGCGTCGGGGCGAAGATCGAACGTCGACCGCACATGTCGACTCAAAAACTCGTCCGAAAATTTTTCGCACGTGCCATACGTCGTGACGGTCACGGAAACTGGCTGCGCGACACCGATAATGTACGCCAGCTGAACTTCACACTGCGAACAAATACCCGAGGCCACCATGTTTTTCGCGATATAGCGCGCAGCGTACGAACCCGTGCGGTCAACTTTCGTAGGGTCTTTGCCGGAAAAGGCTCCGCCTCCGTGATGGCCGAACCCGCCGTACGTATCGCAGATGATCTTGCGCCCGGTAAGGCCGGTATCGCCCTGCGGACCGCCGATCACAAAGCGCCCGGTCGGATTGATGTAGATCTTCGTCTGACTGTCGAAAAGATCTCCGGCAAGTATCGGATAAATCACGTGATCCTCAACCTCGTCGCGCACCTGCTCAAGCGTCGCTGCCGCATGATGCTGCGTCGAAATGACGACGGCATCGATATGTACGGGGCGATTGCCCTCGTAACGAATCGTTACCTGCGATTTACCGTCGGGGCAAAATGACGTGGCGTGGCCGAGCTTTCGCGCTTCGGACAATTTTTGCGTAAGTCTATGCGCCAGGGTAATCGGAAGGGGCATGAACTCCGACGTATCCGTATTCGCGAAGCCGAACATCATCCCCTGATCGCCTGCGCCCAAATGATATCCCGTTTCACCGGCTCTCTCTTCAAAGGAGAAATTAACGCCCATCGCGATATCGGCCGACTGTTCGTCAATCGATGTCAGAACGGCGCACGAGTCCGCGTCGAAGCCGAATTGGCTGCTTGTATAACCGATCCTCCTGATCGTCTCACGCGCGATATACGGAATATCGACATACGACGTCGTGGAGATTTCCCCCATGACGAGCACCAGCCCCGTTGTCGTCACCGTCTCGCATGCGACGCGCGCATTGGGGTCGTGTTCAAGAATTGAATCCAAAACGGCGTCGGCGATTTGGTCACAGACTTTGTCAGGATGACCTTCCGTCACCGACTCCGATGTGAATAGCCACGAATCATTTGTTGAGTTGAGCATTCTATTTTCCCCGTTCTTTCAATAATATTCGAGCCGGCTCAACCGACTCCCTCAATAAAAAACCTCCCGCGCGGAGGTCTTGAAAGCATCATCTCCCAGACCGCTCCGGTCTGCAGGATTTGGCACCGATGCGCTAACGCCGGTTGCCGGACTTCATAGGGCCCGTCCCTCCGTCACTCTTGATAATTATTGTATTCAGTTTTCAACATTGTACCATACGAAAACGCGCTCCCAATCATCTCGATTCGACAAAACCGCTAGCTCTTGACGGATCTCGACACCTTTTACTCGTCTCAAATAAACAGGTGTAACCATACGATGAGTCGAGCATCGCCATACAAGGGAGTGAATATGAGACCGGTTGTACTGTACATCGACGATCATCACGCATATCAGTCGCGACTTACAAGGCGTCTTGACTCTTTGTCGGGCGGCGCATATGAGATAGCTGCTATCCGGATCACCCATGAGATAGAGCTGCGCAACGCTGTCGGAGCATTGGCGCAGCACATGATCCGCCGCATCACCGTCGCTCTCGGTCCGCGCCATATCTCTCTTAATGCCATTCTCGATCTTCTCCCTGAATTGACGATCAGGATCAACTTTTGTGAACGCGAGAACGATGAGAGAGCCGATACACCATCGTTCGCATCCCGCAAGCAGCAAAAAGATACGCGCCGAAAATTCCGATCCGACCGTCGTATGGATAACGATGCGAGAGAGGGGGTAATGGAAATCCGCACGGTTTCCCGGTTTGGGCGTGTAACCGAGATCGATGCGATCATCCGACGTCACATCACTGTCGGGCCGCCTGTACGTGACGCCGGGAACCTGCACTCCAACAGCATCGGCACGCACCTCTCTTTTTCACATAAGGCGGGTACGCGCATCACGCGCTACGTGATCGGTAAAGAGCGGGCGCTCGGACATACGGTCGTTTATTTGCCCATTAAACCTCTCTACAAGATAGAGGGGCGCTTTCGCCGCGGCTCCGGTTTGACGTTCGGAGATCTCATCTACCGATTTTCCGAGGGAGATTTTCCTGATATCAACGATATGGGACAGTGGCTCTACATGCATGAGAACGGCTACTACACGGTCACTCTGCCTGAGCGTTCGGACGACCTGATCACGTGCGATATCGGTACGCTGAAGCAGATCACGAACGCGTGGCGCGACTACACGCACACGAGATCGCAACCGACAACGTCATGGATCGATATTGAAGGAATGCCGCTTTGCGATGTGCTCGAACTCGCCGTCCTGTGTGATTTTATCTATGTCGATGCACCTGTCGGAAATGCGGACAAAGAAGCGGTCGCACGACGAGAACTCGGTCTGTTCATGGCTCAACTCCCGAAAGAGTGCGTCATCCTTGAACTTCCGCATGGAAACCGATCGTTAACGGAAACGAATCACTCAAATCAGCTCAAGGAGTCACACATTGCTTCCCGGTTATAGAGAAAAACAGATATGGATTCGGAGAATCGCCTCGCGTCTGGAACCGGGAGCGGAACCGACTGATGACGAATTGAGACGTATCATCGCCGCGGAAGTGTCAGTGCGTACGCAGGGATCGCATTTAACGGTCCAAGAAAAAACTCACCTGATTCGTCACCTTTTTGACGCGATGCGCGGTCTCGATATCTTGCAGCCGCTCCTCGACGAACCGTCCGTCACGGAGATCATGGTCAACTGCCCTTCGCAAATCTATGTCGAACGAAACGGCAGGCTGGAGAAAACCGATTACGCCTTCGATTCTCCCGCGCATCTCACACACGTAATCAGCCGATTTTTCGGACGTGCGAACAAACTCGTCCATGAGCGTTCGCCCATCGCCGATATGAGGCTCAGCGACGGTTCGCGCGTCCATGCGATTTTGCCTCCCGCGGCACCTGACGGCCCCGTCCTCTCGATCAGGAAATTCACGGGGATTTTACCGACGATGGACGCGCTCATTGAGAACAAAACCTTGCCGGGCAAGGAGGCACGTTTCTTAATCGAGTCGGTCAAATCCCGCAAAAACATCTTCATCAGCGGCGGCACGGCCTCCGGTAAAACGACGTTTCTGAACGCGCTCGCCGCCTTCATTCCCGAGCACGAACGTATCGTGACGGTCGAGGACGCTTCTGAGCTCGATCTGACCGGCAAACATAATCTCGTCCGTTTGGAGGCGAGAACGTCCGCTGTTGACGGGGGAGGAGCCATTTCGCTCTCCGACCTCATTCACTCCTCACTGCGGCTGCGCCCCGACCGCGTGATTGTCGGAGAAGTACGCGGAACGGAAGCGTATGACATGATCCAGGCGATGCAGACAGGCCATCCGGGTTCCATGTCAACGGGGCACGGCAACAGCACGTACGAGATGCTCAATCGCCTGTCCCTGTTGCTCATGACAGCCTCACAGCTCCCGTGGGAAGCGTGCAGGAGAATGGTCGCCTCCTCCATCGATCTGATGGTTCATCTCGTTCGTTTAGCGGACGGACGGCGGCTCGTGCAGGAAATCTGCTCCGTAACGGGTTTTCATGACGATGCGTTTCAGCTGAAACGACATTATGCACTGTCGGCAGAAGAACAGTTTGCGACATAACAGGTATTGAGAACAGACAGGAGACAAGATGATTCGAACCAATAGACGCAGTAATCAAAGACGTGAACGCCGGAACACAATGCGAAACAAGAAATCGAAGCGAAAGTATGGCAGAAGAACGTTCGGTATGCGAAGGAAGAACTTTCGGACATCAAGTACGATCGGGAGGCGCGGTACGGGCGTTGACATGGGAAGACGCGGAGTTGCCGCTCTCAAATGGATCCTATTCGCCATCATCCCAGCCCGACTCGCATCGATCGCGTTTCTCGGATCATCACCCTCGGGTTGGATCGTCACTGTTCCGGGGACTCTTCTGCTGGGACTCGGGCTTGCGCATCTTTTCCATTTACGCGAAGTCAAACTGCTGCTCACACAGTACCAACACCTTCTGGGCTATCTTTCCACTCGTCTATCTGCAGGTGTGCCCCTCGAAGCCGCTCTCACAGAATCTGTCAAGCCGCTTACGGAGCAACTCGGAAAACATAACAGGATCATCCGCTCTCTTCTCCGATTGAAAAAGAATTTGGAAGCGCAAATGTCGCTTCGTGAAGCACTCGAAACGTTCACTCGTGAAGTCGGACTACCCGTCTGTACGCGAGACATGACGATGCTGACACTTTTAGCGCGGTCGGGAGGCCGTATCGACGTCTTCGTCCGTCAGAGCCACCACGATTTGTCGGCTCAAATCAATATGCAAAGCGAGGTAGCCAACGAGCGCCGCGGACAATCAAGCGAGGCGGCCATCTTGGCCATCATCCCGTTTTTCATGGCTCGCTTCGTACTCGGCGGAACAGCTTCCTATGGAGAGTCCGTGCAACGAACCGGGAGTATGACCCTTCCTCTTTCCATTCTCTATCTTTTTGCCATGTTCGCGCTGTTCATCCTCCTCCTGCTGCTCGCACCGGAAAAAGTCAAAAGCAAAACGCGTCAACCGAAAAGGAAAAGAGAGACAAAGAAACTTTTGCCGAAAAAAAGGCGCATGGCGTCATTTCTGTCGAGATTTTACCTTGACTGGCTGCCCGGACAGATCGGCATGACGATTTCGATGTCCGTTAGGCTGCTGGCAGACAGCAAAGAAGACGCGTGGCAGCGTTACATGAATCAGAAAGTAAAAGATCTGCTGTTCGGTTTTGCGATCGCGACGGTCTTTTTCCTGTCGGGTCGTGTCTCGCCGTTTATTATCGGCATGGCAATCATCTCCGTCTCGATTGCGCGAGACATCGAATGCTGCTCAAAGGCGGCAAAAAGGCGGAAGAACTATCGCTTTTATTATCCGTCCGCTGTCAACTCACTCTACATTCTTCTGGAGAGCGGCTTGACGTTTGACAGAGCGCTTCGTATGGTGGCGAAAGTCAATCTCACAAACAGAAACCCGGATGATCCCGTCGCAAACGATCTCAATAAAGCCGTCATTCACCTTGAAACAGGGTACGACAGCGTCATGGCAGCAAATTGGCTCGCCGAACACTGTCCTCTGCCGGAAGTACAAGCGGCATTGCGGCTGATGGCGCGGTACGAACGTGAAGGCGGAAGAGAGATCCTAGAGTTGATCCGTATGCAGGCAGATCGCGGAAGACAGCTTTATCGCGATGCGATGCGCGGACGCGCCGAACAGCGATCACTGATGTTCGTTTTTCCCATGGCGATCGACCTGATCGTCGTCATGGCGACCGTTATCCTCCCCGCCGTCACGCAGATGGGCTTTTTGTCTTAATGCATGTCGATCTGTCAAAAAGGACTGCCTCGACGGAAGTCTGCGAAGAAAAGAAAGCGTATACACCACAAGTCGGGGCAATAATCATCTTACGCACAAACAACAGTACTCGTATGAAAGGAACATCATCATGAAACATCTTAAAAAGAACAACGTACCGGAACGCGTCGCTTGGAGCGGTTTCGGAACACTTGAGGTCATCATCATCATCGCCGTCCTCATCACGATCGCCCTCTTGTTCAGGGAGAATATCATCGCTTTCGCCAGAAATCTCATCGACAAAGTGTTCAGTTCCTCTGTCTATGATCAACTATGAGTTGAAAGACACCGACGTACGGGAACATGGAGCAACATCCATACATCTGAGCAAAACGGATACGCATGCTGTATGGATGTTGACCGTTCCCGATCGGGCGCCGTATCCGTCCGTCGACAACATTGCCGATACGGCGCTCCTGCGGTATCGCCCGGACGTCGTATCGCCCGTTTCATGGTTCAGAGTTAATCGCACTACCTGGATATTCAGTCTCTCACAACGCACGCGGATGCCGTTGTCGAAGGCGGTGCAATCGATGTCGAGAGATCCCGATACGGGCTACAGAATCTTGAGCAAGACGATGGAGGCCGTCGAAATCGCAAGAGACTACTTGCTCCCTATCATCCCGGAATTACTTCATCCTGAGTTACTGCAGATTGAATGTTCCGTAGATGAGAGCGACGTCGTTGAAGTACAGATCGTCACGTTGCCCATCGCTGGAACGGGGCGTCGGGATACACAGCGGGAAACGGGACTCATCGAGTGGATGGGCGAAGTCTTTCACTGGGACGATTCGGTGATTACGCAATTTACGGCATTGTTCCGAAAAGAGGCGTTTTTCGATCTCCTGCTCGAGACGAAGAAATTATGCGGTGAGCTCGATACTCCTGTCGGTAATAAGGAAAATGGGAATGCGTGTTCACAACGACCGAATCGCTCAGTTTCTCCTCCGTCCGATCATCATGAAAATATGCTGAATGGCAAATACGCTTTGCCGACCGAAAATGATTCACCGGGAGGGCGTATCGTGTCGAGCTTGAAAAGACTCTGGGAGTCTCTTTTCGGTTACCAAAACCATGATACGATTCATGAAGTTACAGAAGAACTTGACCTTTCATCCGACCGTTTCAAGATCGCTCAGCTCTCTGAAGGTTTGCCCGGAACGCCCGACGAGGAACTCGGACATCACGCCTATATTCTCACGGAGGAATTCGTGATAGGCAGAGATATGGGCAAATCGGATTTCCGGATTGATTCTTTTTCCGTCAGCCGCCGCCACGCCGTCATACGAAGGCGGGCGGGCAGTTATTTTGTTGAAGATCTGGGATCGAAAAATGGGACAATGCTTGACGGCGTGAGACTGTCAAAGTATCGCGAATATCTTTTGCCCGAGAAATGCAAAATAAGCTTTGCCGATCATGTCTACTATTTTCGCTCGGCATAGCCAAAATGACTCCTGCCGTGACGTATCGTCCGGCAGGAGCCGGTGATCATAAATTACATTTTACTTCGTACCGAACAGACGATCTCCCGCATCACCGAGTCCGGGTACGATATAGGCATGATCGTCGAGTCCGTCATCGACCGCTGCGCAATAAATCGGAATCTCAGGATGCGAGGCGTGCAAGTGATTAACTCCTTCAGGCGCGGCGACGAGACAGACGAACTTAATGTCTTCAATATTTCTCATTTTTAGAAAATCGACAGCCGCTGCCGCCGAGCCGCCTGTCGCGAGCATGGGATCGAGCAGAATGACAACGCGGTTCTCAACGTCATCGGGCAACTTACAGTAATACTCGATCGGTTCAAGCGTGACAGGATCGCGGTAAAGTCCGATGTGTCCGATCTTGGCCATCGGAATGAGATTCGTCATACCGTCCACCATCCCCAATCCGGCGCGCAGAATCGGAATAAGAGCAAGCTTCTTGCCCTCAAGCATATGGCAATGCGCGGTGCCCATCGGCGTCTCCACATCAACCGGGCGCAAGGGCAGATCGCGCGTCACTTCATATGCCATGAGCATCGCCACTTCACTTAACAATTCTCTAAAATCTTTCGTAATGGTGTTCTTATCACGCAATAATGCGAGCTTATGTTGAATCAACGGGTGATCCAATACATAAACACCGTTCTTCTCTTGGAATATCTTATTCACAGGCCTCATCCTCCATTCTCGCAATTTGATCCAAACGCTCTTGATGGCGACCTCCATCAAACGGTTCCGACATAAAAACATCGACCAAGATGGTCGCATAGGGAATAGCGAGAACGCGTGCTCCGAGCACAAGAACATTTGCGTTATTGTGGCGGCGCGCCATCTCTGCCATAAAAGCGTTGGTGCAAAGCGCCGCACGGATTCCCTTATGCTTGTTTGCGACGACCGACATACCGATGCCTGTCCCGCACACGAGAATCGCGCGCTCGCATGAACCGTCATTGACCTTCTCACACGCCCGATGCCCATAGTCGACATAACTGACGGAGGACGTAGAGTCCGTGCCGACATCGATCACGTCATGTCCGCACCCAATCAAATGCTGCTTAATTTTTTCCTTAAGTTCATATCCGCCGTGATCACTGGCGACAGCTATTCTCATTTCAGTTCCTCCTTGCTATATTTTACCGCAGGCCATCGGCCGTTACAACGAAAATGATTTACAAATAGTAAATTTTTATTAAACAAAGGCCCTCTCCGTATCAGCTCGGTGATAAAGTGTTTATTCTTAAATATCATTCGGAAAAAATTGAATGAGGAATGAGTAAACCGGTCACGTAGACTGATGTTCGCAACTTGAAAATGGAGTAATAAAAAGCCATTGGGGCTCCTATAGAATGTTAATAACCAAAAAGACATTAAGGAGGCACAACCAATGGCTCAAGGCAAAGATAGCAC
>DUVH01000013.1 GCA_012841145.1 Clostridiaceae bacterium
CGTAATCGAGCGAAGCGTAGCCTCTCGAGCTCGATTTCAATGCGTCAAAAAAGTCGTAAATGATCTCGTTGAGCGGCATATCGAAATGAAGATTGACGCGGTACTCATCGACATATTCCGTGTTGACGTATTGACCGCGGTAATTGTAGCAGAGCTCCATGATGTTTCCGATGTAATCTTTCGGCGTCATGATCGACGCCGCGACAACAGGCTCCTCAATACTTGCAATGCGCTCCGGTGGCGGCATATTGGTCGGGTTTTCCAGCATCATAGTCGTCCCGTCGACCATGTTCAGCTTGTACGCGACGGAGGGCGCCGTCGAGATGATGTCAAGGTCGAATTCGCGCTCAAGACGCTCCTGAATAATTTCATAGTGTAAAAGCCCGAGAAATCCGCACCGAAAACCGAATCCGAGCGCTGTTGATGTCTCAGGTTCAAAGGAGAGGGCCGCATCGTTCAGCTGCAGGCGCTCCAACGCGTCACGCAAGTCAGGATAATCGGCGCCGTCTACGGGGTACATCCCGCAAAATACCATCTGGCTGACAGGCTTATAGCCGGGCAAGGGTTCCGAAGCCGGATTCTCGGCAAGAGTGATCGTGTCGCCCGGGGCAGTATCGCTTACACTCTTGATACTGGCGGCGACGTAACCGACATCGCCGGCATAAAGCGTCTCGACGGGCTGCATTGATGTCGGTGAAAATGTTCCAAGCGACGTGACAGTGAATTCCTTCCCCGAGTGCATGAGCAGGATCTCATCGCCCATCGAGAGTTTTCCCTCTCGAATATTGATATGCGCGATGACGCCTAAGTAGGCATCGTAGAGCGAATCAAAAACAAGCGCACGGAGGGGTTTGTCGGCGTCACCCTCCGG
The DNA here is from genome assembly GCA_012841145.1 of Clostridiaceae bacterium. GTDB lineage: Bacteria > Bacillota > Clostridia > Saccharofermentanales > DTU023 > UBA4923. Next base: position 872 of record DUVH01000013.1, read on the forward strand.
CGGCGGCAACACTTGCGCGATCTTTTCGAGAACTTCATCGATGTTGATATCTTCCTTAGCCGAAATCAAGGGCGCCTCGGAGGCGTCCAGTCCTATGACTTCTTCGATTTCATGTCGCACTTCCTCCGGACGTGCTGAATCGAGATCGATTTTATTGATGACAGGCAGAACCTCAAGCCCCGCGTCAATCGCCAGATAAGCATTCGCGAGCGTCTGCGCCTCGACCCCTTGAGAAGCGTCCACGATCAGGATGGCGCCGTCACAGGCGGCAAGCGATCGTGAGACTTCGTAGTTAAAGTCTACGTGTCCCGGCGTATCGATCAAGTTGTAAATGTAATCCTGCCCGTCTTGCGCTGTGTATTCCATCCGCACAGCACGCGCTTTTATCGTAATGCCGCGCTCCCGCTCAATATCCATATTATCGAGCACCTGTTGCTGCATGGTGCGCGCGCTGAGAGATCCCGTATGCTCGATCATGCGATCGGCCAACGTCGATTTGCCGTGATCAATATGCGCTACGACACAAAAATTACGAATGAATTCAGCAGGTGTTCTTTTCATGAATGATTGTTCAACCCTTTCTCTGGCAAGTATAAATATTTATCTATTAAATCTAAAACCTCAAGACAGTTTATCTCAATTCACGTCGTCATTCCAAATTTGGTTAAAGAAGAGAATCTCAAAATAGTTTACCTCGATTTCACTGCAGAACCACGATATTTGCTATAAGAATAACGTTTCAAGATGGTTTACCTTTAATTTTACTTCGACGCTCCAAATTTGTATCAAGAATAAAACCTCAAGATGAGCTTACCCTCAATTCCACTGCGGTACGCAGAACATGCCAAAAGGATCGAGCCTCAAGATGCTTCACTTCGGTACACCGAATTTGCTAAAAGGATAAAAACGCAAGATGAGTTTACCCTCAATTTCACTGCGCGTCACCGGCCCTATATCACGACTGTCGCGACTATTTGTCCGATTATCCCCGAGCAGGTAATATTCGTCTTCTTGAAGCGTCACGTCGGCGTACTTCTCATGATGGGGCGCCGTTCGCACTCCTTCCGCAAGGTACGGTTCATCTAACAGCTCTCCATTAACGTATACTTCGCCGTGTTTAATTGTCACGCGATCACCCGGAACCCCAATAACGCGCTTGATGATGATCATTTCGAGGCCGTCAACAGTTTTCTCATGTGTGTCTGCCGTGACGATATCGCCGCGCTTTAGGCCGTTTTCAAAAAGTCGCGAGATCTTCTCGACAAACACCTCGTCACGATCGGCAAGCGTAGGAACCATCGATGATCCGATAACCGTATTGCGCTGGATAACAAAGTGCGTCAACAACAACGCGAGCAGGATACCGACCAGAATCGTGATGACAAAGTCGATGACACGGCGTTTTAGAGGCTTCTTCTCCTGTTTTTCCTTTTTATCCCGCTTCTCCTTACGCTTATCTGACTCCGTCGCGTATTGCGAAAAATACTCTTCAATACTCTCGTGCTGCGAAGAAGACAAAAAGAAAAGTGGGCGACCGGAATATTCGTTCTCCGGTTGAGCCGTACTAAGCGAAATAACTTGTTCGGGGGTGGAAATCATTTCCTTACCCTTCCGCCTCTTCTTTCTTCTTGTGCTTTTCGCTCGCGATCACAAGTCCCAGCTCTTTCAGCTGATGATCCGCGACGATATCGGGCGCTTCCGTCATCAAGCAGGATGAGTTCTGAACCTTCGGGAAAGCGATCACCTCGCGAATGCTTTCAGCACCCAACAACAGCATGACGATGCGGTCAAGCCCGTACGCAAGCCCTCCGTGCGGCGGGACGCCGTAACGGAAAGCGCTCATCAGGAAGCCGAATTGACGCTCCGCTTCTTCCGGCGTGAATCCGAGAATCTCAAACATGCGGGCCTGCAGTTCTTGTTGGTGGATACGAATACTGCCCCCGCCTAGCTCCGTGCCATTCAGAACGATATCGTAGGCGCGCGCTCTTACCTCACCGGGATTCGTATCCAGCATATGAATATCCTCATCCATAGGCGCCGTAAAGGGGTGGTGTTTCGCCACGAAACGCTCCGCCTCTTCAGACCACTCGAGAAGCGGGAACTCCGTCACCCAGCAAAATTCGAAGCGGTCGTCCGGAATGAGATTGTAACGTCTAGCTACCTCAATACGAAGGTCCCCTAGCGTCTCGAGGACAACCATTTTGTCGGCATCCGCCACGATGAGAAGTTGTGCCGTATCGTCTTCTCCCGCCCTCTTCAATGCTTCGCGCACGAAGTCGGCGTCATAGAATTTGGCGACGGAACCGCGGCTCGCGCAATCTCTCAAACTGAGCCATGCGAGGCCCTTCGCAGCCGTATTGCCTCTCACGAAAGTCGCGAGATCGTCGAGTTCACGGCGCGACATGTCGGAGCCTTCCGGCACAGCGATCGCAGCCACCATGCCGCCTGCCTCCACGGCACCCGCAAACACCTTGAACGATCCGCCCGCAACGAGATCGGATAAATCGACCAATTCCATGCCGAAGCGCAAATCGGGCTTGTCCGTTCCGTAGCGATTCATCGCCTCACGCCACGTCATGCGTTTAATCGGAAGCTCAATCTCAATCCCCTTGAACTCGCGCATCAAGGTCGCCAAATAACGCTCATTTACGTCCAGAACATCATCTTCGCCAACAAATGCCATTTCGATGTCGACCTGTGTAAATTCCGGCTGTCGATCGGCGCGAAGATCTTCATCGCGATAACAGCGCGCAATCTGCATATACTTATTGTATCCGGCAAGCATCAGGAGCTGCTTAAACAATTGCGGCGACTGCGGAAGCGCGAAGAATTTTCCCGGGAAGACGCGTGATGGCACGAGGTAGTCGCGTGCGCCCTCCGGTGTGCTCTTAATTAGCGTCGGCGTCTCCACGTCGATGAAACCCTCTTCGTCAAAAAACCTGCGCGTGATCCCCGTAATACGATGGCGCGCCAATAAGTTGCGCTGCATGTCGGGACGTCGGAGGTCAAGATAGCGATACTTCAAGCGAACCGACTCATTGACGTCGATATCCTCCTCAATGTAGAGGGGCGGCGTTTCAGCAACGGACAAGATCCTGAGCTCCTGCGCGTGCAGCTCGACTAATCCCGTCTTCATCTGCGGATTGA
>DUVH01000014.1 GCA_012841145.1 Clostridiaceae bacterium
GGCGCTGAAGGGATTGAGATGGCGATTCGCGCGAGGCGCGAGTCGAAGCAGGAAGAACTTACGGCTGTCGATCAGTCAGAAACTAATTCGGACGCCGACGAGATAAATACAGTTGAAAAGAAAGAGCTGACAAATGAGTAGAAATATAGAAGACGCGGTCGTCCTTTGTCGATCGATAGAACAGAACATCAATCGTGTCATCGTCGGCAAGGAGTCGACGATTCGCCTGATCATGATCGCTTTAACGGCGGGCGGACACTTGCTCATTGAAGACGTTCCCGGTATCGGCAAGACGACGATGGTGCGCGCGCTCGCACGCTCACTCGACTTACAATTTTCTCGCATTCAGTTTACGCCTGATGTCATGCCGTCCGACGTCACGGGTTACAACATCTTCAACCCTACTACGGGTGAATTCGAGTTCCGACCCGGAGCCATCATGACGCAAATATTGCTCGCTGACGAGATCAACAGGACGTCGCCAAAGACTCAGTCGGCGCTGTTGGAAGCGATGCAGGAAAATCAAGTGACGGTAGATCGGAAAACATACCGTCTGCCTCAGCCTTTTATTGTGCTCGCGACGCAGAATCCAATCGAGCAACAGGGAACCTATATTCTTCCCGAGGCACAGCTCGATCGTTTTATGATGCAGATCACACTCGGCTACCCGAGTTTCGAAGAAGAATTCAATATTTTGGATCGTTTCTCGGAAGACGAGCCTCTGGATGATTTATTGCCCGTTGCGTCGTCTGATGACGTTATATGGCTGCAGGAGACGGCGCGTCAGGTTTACGTAGCTGATCCGATCAAGCATTACATCTCGCACCTAGCGCAAAAGACGCGTTCACATCGCGACATCGAGTTGGGCGTCTCGCCGCGGGCGACATTGATGCTCCTGCAGGCAGCCAAGGCAAGGGCTTTGCTCGAGGGGAGAGGGTTCGTGGTTCCCGATGACGTGCAGCAACTCTTCCAGCCCGTTTTACGGCACAGGCTGTTAGTCCGCGCCGAAGGACGAGTACAGGGTGTCGACTCCGCTCAGATTCTTGATACCATCTTGCGGCAGGTGCCGGTTCCTGCGCGTCAATGACCGTTTTTCTTGTCATTTGTCTTCTGCTCATTCTTCCACTCTTGGGAGGAGCGAGTTATTTCGGCTTTGAGGTCTTTTCAATCCTTCTTCTTACATTGATTGTCCTCATCGTCGTCTCATTTATCGAGCTTTTCTATTTGAAGAGGCGTCTGGTAACGGGGGCCATCACGGTAGATCCGGAAACTCCTCGCGGAGAGATCGTCAATTTCATATTGCCTGTTCGACTCGAAACGCGCTGGCTTCCTCTCAGAATAAAATTGAAAGCGCGGTACGGCTCGTTAGATAAGAGCGTTCGCTCACAGAAGGAAGTCACTTTTCGCGACCTTCGCGCGGGCGATGAGCTGGAGCTGAATTTTTCCGTAGCTGCGCGTCACACGGGAAAGCTGATTCTTGATGAGGCACGGCTCGAAGCGCGTACTTTTTTCGGACTCTTTAAATTTAAGAGAGTGTTCCGCAGTCGCGACATTCGCATGATGACCTACGTATTGCCTTTGCCGGACAGGGCTGACAATACAGTGATTCGGGCATTTCGGCAAGTCGACGAGAGCGAACTTGCAAAACGGCGCGTCGAGGAGCGGAGTGATGAGATCGACACGATGCGCGTTTACCGCGAAGGCGATGACATCAGGCGCATCCACTGGCAGGTCAGTTCACGCATGAACGAATTCATCGTCAAACAGTATGAGGCGCCTCTCGCAATTGAGACACATATTCTGTTTGATGATTTCACCGGATATTCTTTCCTCGACGATATGGCATTGTGCGACAAGGCGCTTTCACTTCGCGACCTTATCCTCGACTATGTTTCGGGCACAATCAACTGGCTTATTCAACACGAGATGGTCGTGTCGCTACATACAGGCTCAAGCGAGTCCGTCACCGAACGTCTCCGGCTCGCCAATGATCCTTTGCGTTACAGACGTCTGCTGGCGATGATGGAGCCGGATACGCTTCCAACACTCGGCGAGATGATCGAGAACTGCAGGGGATCGGGTTCTCGCGATCGCTTTCTCCTTTTTTCTTCCCGTATTTCGGAAGCGACAGCCGCTTCGATCGTTGAGCTTCAGCGAAAAGCGTATCAAGTAATCTATTTTCATTTCAACACAGACAGTCTGACACCTGAAGAAGAAAAGGCGTTGAAGATGCTCCGCAGGGCCGATATTGAGGTTGTAGAAGTGCACGATCAGCGCCCACTGTCAGTCATCGATGTCATTGAAAGTGCAGGTCGTGAATATGCGTAGATCGAGAAGATCTTCACTTTCTGTCCTTTCCATCAGTGGACGTCAGCTCAATGAGCGAATGGATGCACCTTTGAGAAATGCGAGCGTTCAGCTTCTTATTCAGACGGCATTTATGATGGTCTATACGTTTGCTCTGACGAATATTCTCTTGCGCACGATTCAATTGCCGGTAGATTCCCTGGCACTCGCATCGGCGATTGCCGCGACATTTCTCTTTTGTATCGTCTTTCTAAAATTCAGGCGCGCTTTCGTTGTCATACTTGCCGTGCTCGCCATCGTCGTCGTGTCGGCACTGATATGGCCGGACGTGAAAATGTTTCAGACGATCAGTCAATCTATTCGTTCTCTCATTGACGAAATCAGCCAGTGGATTTACAGCGCATTTTATCAAATTCAGGTTCCTGATGCCGATTATTCCGAAGTCTCAACAGTCTTTGCCGTTGTGCTCAGTCTCTTTATGTTTACTTGGATCAATTTATCCGCGGCGCCGTTCGCCATGGGACTCGTCGCCTCCATCGCATACGGACTCGGTGAATTTCTCAACAAAGGAGCGCTGGACTTTGAGATAAAAATACTCTATCTCTTGGCGATGCTCGTAGTTCTGCGCTTCCTTGCTGAAAGAAAGCCCTCGGGAGGCCGATACGCGACGCTCAGCGAGATGACCGATCTAAAACTGAAATTGAGCTCCGGCGAGGCGTCGAGACGCAACTGGGCTGCCTTGATCGCGCTTTTTATGACGAGTCTGATTGTCCTGTTCCACGTCGCGCTTCCACCTGATTTTTTCCACAGTCAATGGCTTGATGACAAAATATCGCGTGTCGTCGGCAAGAAGTACGGCCACGGCGATCAGCCGATCGAATATAAGGAATTCTCGCTGAAGGAATTCGGATACTACCCTTATGAGACGAAGATCGGCGGTACGGCGACGCCGAGCAGTACGCCATTTATTACAGTTGAAACGGACGGGCGTCCGCTCTGGTTGAAAGGATCCGCCTATCGTACATATACGGGGCAAGGCTGGATCCCCGAAAGTATGAATCCGAACTGGCTGTTCGGACATCTCTCAAATCAGGAGCCGCAGGGCAAACATATCGGAGTCCCGCATATTAGCGGTGACGAGTTTATGAATCTCGTCTTGCGTCAGACACGCATATCGATTGTTCCCGAACAAGATCAACAGATCGTTTTCCAGAGCGGAAGGCCGCGTGAATACGATCGTTTCACTTCGACAGGCGCTTTCAGCTCCTATTTCAACACTGCAGGCCAAATGTACCTCGATAAACTCATCCCGGAAGATGGATACACGTCGACGGGACAGTCATTTAACGCGCTCCACTTGCTGACGGCTGAGAGTATAAGTCGTTTCAGCGCACTTTACACCATTCCATACGAACAATCGCAGCAACTGACGCTTGAGGAGCGTGCCCGTTACCTCGAACTTCCGGCGATGCCCGCTCTCGAGACAAATGTGATGCATTTCGATGAGACTTTACATCGAGCGATCTATCAGCGTGGAGATGAGATGAACGATGCCCATGTCATCGCCCTCATTCGCGAGACTCTGTCTACGCGCTTGACGTATTCGCTCGAAGCTTCAAGTCCTGCGGATAGCGAAGAATTTGTTGGGTGGTTTCTCCATGAAGGGAAGGGGTATTGCACCTTCTTCGCGACGGCGATGACCGTTCTCGCGCGCGAAGCGAATATTCCGGCGCGCTACGTCGAAGGTTTTCTCGTGCCCGCCACCAAGCCCGGAGCGGTGCAACAGCAAGTTTTGACGGGGAAGAATGCGCATGCGTGGTGCGAAGTATGGATCTCCGGAGCAGGCTGGATCCCGATCGACGCGACACCCGGCGATACGCTCGATGACATGGCGCGTACCGATTACGCGACGCAACAAGAGGAGAGGGAAGAAGAGCCCCCGGTGACAGAACCTCCGGAGGTGACGGAGCCCACAGAGCCCGAGCTCGAAACGGTACCGGATCCGACGCCGAATGAGTCGGGCACCGAACCGACAGGAGGCGAAGATCGCACCGTATCTCTGAAGTGGCTACTCTATATTCTGCCGCTGTTACTGTATTTATTGTGGCGACATTATATCTATACGATCAGGCATCGCGAGGATTACATCGAACGCAAACTCACGCTTTGGGGAATCAGGAAACTTGTCATACGCATTACGTGGGATATCTTCGCCTTATGGAGCCTGAACGGCGAGGAGCGCGATGACTGTGAATCGATTCGATCCTTTATTACGCATGTCGAGAGCAAACGTCTTACGGAATTCCCGCCCGAGCTGATCCGATTTATCGAGCGCGCACTCTATGCGCAGGATGGAGATCGTATCGTTCGCAATGATGAATCGTTGCAGGTATTGCTTGATTTCTATCGTGACGAGGAAATTAAAGCGCGTAAATCGGTCTTACGCTGGCGCTGGTTTTTAGGGCGCTGGCTCACGTCCAGAAGACATCCGTTATGATCTTAGTTGATAAGGATATATCGAGACGCATTTTTTAGCATGAAAGATCATTTTGAGAATTACAAAACGATAACGGAGTACGAGTTTGACGAACAGCTTTCGATCGTCAAAGAATGGGCAATATCTTCCTTACAAGATACTGGAAAACCGCCCACATATTTCGTGCGCACATTCGGATGCCAACAGAACGATCACGACAGTGAGCTGGCGGCAGGCATTCTGGAAGAGATGGGCTTTCGTCTTGCAGCGTCTCCCGAGGTCGCTGACGTCGTCCTCTTTAATACATGCAGTGTCCGTGCGAACGCCGACAATCGCTTTTACGGCCATCTGGGAAGCCTTAAACCGATACGGAGAGGCGGGAGACCGATCATCGGCGTGTTCGGCTGCATGATGGAACAGGAGTTACACGTAGAGACTGTCAAGCGGACATTTCCATACGTCGATTTTATCTTTGGCGCAGGCGATGTACGCGTTCTTCCACATGCACTTTCTGACGTACTTTCAGCCGGTACAGGTAAAAGAAAAACGGTCGACTTGACACATTGCTCCGGACTTGGTGACGATACATCTTTGCCCGTGAGACGCGGCGATCCGCACCGCGCGCTCGTCACGATCATGTCAGGTTGCAACAACTTCTGTTCATACTGCATCGTCCCGTATACGCGCGGTCGCGAACGAAGCCGTTCTTATGAGAAGATTCTTGAAGAGGCGGAGCGCGCTGTCAAACTCGGCGCCAAAGAGATCATGCTGCTCGGTCAAAACGTCAATTCATACGGTAACGATCTCCGAAAAACAGGAATTGCAGACGCTCCGACCTTTGCAAAGCTCTTACAAGAAATCGCGCACATCGACGGGCTGTGGGCCGTTCGCTACATGACATCACATCCGAAAGATCTCTCAGATGAATTGATCGAAGTCATCGGCAGGGAACCTCGTGTTGAGTCTCACATCCATCTTCCGCTTCAGTCCGGCAGCGATAAGATACTCAGAAAGATGAACCGCCGATATGACTCTGCCCGCTATCTCGAACTCGTCCGCAAATTGCGATCCGCCCGCGAAAATATCAGTATCTCAACAGATCTTATCGTAGGCTTTCCCGGTGAAACGGAAGAAGATTTTGAGGCGACGCTCCGCGTCATGGAGGAGGTGCGTTTCGATGCGGCATTCACTTTTTTATACAGTCCTCGTGTCGGAACTCCCGCTGCCGATTGGTTCGATGAAAGTCAACAGGATATCGTTCGTGAGCGATTCATGCGTCTGGTAGAATATCAGAACGAGTGTAGTCTCGCTTCAAATAGAGCTTTAGAAGATAAAGTTTTGGACGTACTCGTCGACGGCAGGAGCCGGCGTGACGATACGGTGTTGTCCGGTCGAACGCATGACGATCGACTCGTTAATTTTACCGGCGTATTGAGAGAGAACACTTCATGTCTCTGTAATTCGTTCGCCGACGTCTGCCGCGGCGACATCGTCCGCGTCGCGATCGAGCGCGCCAATGTCAATTCGTTGGACGGCAGGTTGGTAAAGGATGACTAGGTTCGGAGGAAAGTCATGGCGCTTACCTTTGACAATGTGGATAAAACGCGGCTCACGCCGATGATGCTGCAGTTGATTGAGCAGAAGGAGAAGTATCCCGACTGTCTCATCTTCTTCCGCCTCGGGGATTTTTACGAGCTTTTCTTTGATGACGCGATCACAGCCGCACGCGAGCTTGAGCTCGCCCTGACGGGCAGAGATTGCGGACTTGACGAGCGCGCGCCCATGTGCGGCGTGCCGCACCATGCCGCCGATTCTTATCTGAAACGCCTTCTTAACCGCGGGTACAAAGTCGCTATCTGCGATCAGGTGGAAGACCCGGCAACGGCAAAGGGCCTCGTCGCCCGCGATGTCGTGCGCGTTGTGACGCCGGGTACGCAGACGGATCCCGAATCGCTCGACGCTCGGGCTTTCCAATACTTGTGTTGCGTTTGCCGCGAAAGCGATGCGTTCGGACTCGCGGCATGCGATCTCTCCTCCGGAAGATTCGAGACGACGGAGTTTCTGTCTTCAAATGGCGAGGCGCAGCTCTTCGATGAGCTCTCGCGTCTCAATCCCGTAGAATTCGTCGTCAATGAGAATTTCGCGACCGATCGCCGCTTTCATAATTATCTCGAACGTCAGGCTGTCACATGTACGGTACTCCAAGAAAGCGCGTTTTCTTCCGATACGGCGCGATCATTCGGACTGAAGTTTTCCGACAGCGACATCTTGTGGCCGCGAGCTTCCGCCGCTTTACTGACGTATTTATCGGAGACGCAAAAGCGGACTCCCGACCAGATACGTGATATTCAGCCTTATAAAATACGTGAGTACATGGTGCTTGACCGCTCGACGCGTTTCAATCTCGAGATTACCGAGACGATCCGTGACAGGAAGAGGCGCGGCAGCCTTCTCTGGGCCGTTGACCGAACGAAGACGGCAATGGGCGGACGTCTCCTTAGATCATGGCTTGAACAGCCGCTTATCAGCCGCAACGCCATCATGAGACGGCAGAATTCCGTCGCCGCTTTGTATGAACGCTTCATGCTGCGCGAATCTCTACAGGAGGCTCTGGTAGGCCTGTACGACATCGAGAGGCTGTCGGGCAGGATTGCATCAGGGTCGGTGACTCCGCGCGATCTGGCGGCGCTGAGAGGGACATTGCAGCGCATCCCTCCGCTCCTATCGCTTCTTGAGACGGAAGAAGAGGAAGGTCTTTCCGAGCTTCGTGCAACGATTCACTCCTTACCTGAGCTTACAGATTTGTTGAATCGCTCTATCGTTGACGATCCGCCTCTCACGATAACGGACGGCGGTATCATTCGCGACGGTTACAGCACCGATGTCGACGAGCTCCGGGACATAACGATTCACGGTCGCGACTATATTTTGTCGCTTGAGGCTAAAGAGCGCGACGAAACGGGCATCAGGAATCTTAAAGTCGGCTACAACCGCGTGTTCGGTTATTACTACGAAGTCTCTAAAGGGCAGCTTGATAAAGTGCCAGATCGCTACACGAGACGCCAGACGCTCGTCAATGCGGAGCGTTTTATCACGCCCGAACTGAAAGAGAAAGAAGACAAGATCATCGGCGCGGAACACAAGCTGAAGTCGCTTGAGTATGAGCTCTTTACCGACATTCGCGAGACGGTCTCGTCGCACTTGCCGAAATTGCAGGCAACGGCGCGCGCCCTTGCGACGCTCGATGTCCTTCTGTCGTTTGCCAATGTCGCCGAGCGTCATCGCTACTGCCGACCGACGATACTCGAAGACAATACGCTTTCAATAACGAACGGACGTCACGCCGTCGTTGAACAGATTTTGAGCGGCGAGAGTGATTTCGTCGCGAACAGCATTGAGATGAACGGGGACGACAGGCGCCTCATGATCCTGACGGGTCCCAATATGTCCGGTAAATCGACGTACATGCGGCAAGTCGCCCTGATCGTCCTGCTCGCCCAGGCCGGGAGCTTCGTTCCGGCGGAGGCCGCATCGATCGGAATTGTCGACCGCATTATGACGCGCGTCGGCGCTTCGGATGATCTTGCGGGCGGTCAGTCGACTTTCATGGTTGAGATGAGTGAGATGGCGGCGATCCTCGAACAGGCGACACCGAAGAGCCTCCTGATACTCGACGAAATAGGGCGGGGAACAGGCACATCCGACGGGCTGTCAATCGCGTGGTCCGTGATGGAGTACATTGCCGATACACGCTTCCTCGGTTCTCGTGCCTTGTTCGCGACGCATTACCATGAGCTGATCGATCTGGGCAATACGCTGCCCGGCGTTTTTAACTGTCATGTCGATGTCTCGGAGCAGGATGGCGATATCGTTTTCCTGCACCGCGTCAACCCCGGAGGCGCCGACAACAGTTACGGGATCGACGTCGCAAAGCTCGCAGGTATGCCCGACGCCGTCGTCGCTCGAGCGAAAGAGCTCATGGTGCAAATTGAAAAAAGCAAAGGGGAGAGGCGTTCATTCGTGCGGCGCAGTGCGCGCGCGATGGACGGACAGCTCGACCTTTTCAGCGAGGCGTACGCCGTGCGTGTCGCCGATACGATCATCGAGCGTTTGGAAGAGGCCGATATCGACCATATGCGCCCCGTCGATGCCTATAGTCTTCTCATCGACCTGAAAGATCTGGCCGTCAAAAGGAAACGCCAAAGCGGAGAGGAATAAACGATGACTGCTACTATACATAAACTCGACCGCCACACGATCGACAGTATCGCCGCCGGCGAGGTGATTGAACGACCGTCTTCTGTTGTCAAAGAGCTCATCGACAACGCGCTTGACGCCGGAGCTTCCGTCATACGACTTAGAATAGAAAATGGCGGTATTCGCCTGATTTCGTGTGAAGATGACGGCCGCGGCATGAACCCTGAAGACGCCCTGATGGCGATCGAAAGTCACGCGACGAGTAAGCTTGTGACGACTGACGATCTCTATGAACTTAAAACGCTAGGTTTCAGAGGCGAGGCGCTTCCATCGATTGCCGCTGTCTCAAGACTGGAGCTTCGAACGCGCACGCGCGATGCCGCCGAGGGTACGCGTGTCGTCGTCGAAGGCGGGAAACTTGTGTTCTCAGGTCCTTGCGGTATTTCTCCGGGTACCGTTATCACGTGCCGCGACTTGTTTTACAACACGCCCGCACGCTATAAATTTTTGAAAAGCGACGCCGCCGAGGCGGGCGCTGTCGCCGATATAACGGGAAAAATCGCTTTGACGCGTCCCGATGTCTCGTTTCGCCTTGACCGCGATCAGGAGCGCCGCGAAGTCCTCTATACGCCGGGCAATAACGATCTTCTGAGTGCCATTTACGCCGTGTTCGGCCCGGATGTGGCCGAAGCGATGGTTCCTGTGAAGGGAGAAGCACCTCCCGTCCACGTCTCCGGCTTCGTCACAACGCCCGATGCCGCGCGCCACAACCGCTCGCGCCAGATATTCATCGTCAACGGCCGCGTCATTCAGTCGGGTACACTCAGAGCCGCGGCCGACGAAGCGTCAAAGACGTGGTTCATGCGCGGACGTTTCCCTCAACTCGTTCTAAACATTACGATTCCCGGCAATCTCGTTGACATCAACGTTCATCCACAAAAACTCGAGATGCGCTTCTGGGACGAGCGCATCGTCTTCCGAGCCGTCTATCAGGCTCTTCGCGCGGCATTCGAGCACGGAGCTCATTTCATAGAAGCAGCCCTCACGGGCGATCACCGAGTCACGGTGCAGGGTGATACAGCCGCACAGGAATCTTCCGAGACACCCGAAGATATCTCCGATATCTCTGAAGATACGGGCGCATCACTCATACGTGAAGACGATAAAGGGTTCGATAAATCGGACGAGATACGGCACGTCGAGCCGATCGAAGGATCTATTGACACTACTGCATATCCGGTGCGTGAAGAACCCCCGCAACAAACAGAGTTCCCCACATATGATACTGCCCATTCAGCATATATCGAGTCGGCAGACGTCCGAGATCCGGTCTCATCTGAAGAAGCTGAGTCCGTTCTGTCAGGGGATGTGCATGCGCTTCTCAGCGCGCGTCTCGTCGGCGTTCTTTTCCAAACGTACATCTTGCTCGATGACGGAGAATCGTTGATCATGATCGACCAGCACGCGGCACATGAACGCATTCTTTACGAAGAACTTATGCAGCGACGCCATGAGAATCGTAACGACAGGACACCGGCCCAAATGCTGTTAGTTCCCGTGCGTGTACATGTCACGCAAAAGGAATTGGCATTTCTGAAAGACGAGGAAGATCATTTTCGCTCGCTCGGGTTTGAATATGAACCTTTCGGAGGTCAATCCGTCGTCGTGCGTTCTGTTCCCGCGGGAAACAGATTTGATAACATCGGTATGGATCCCGCCGCCGCGCTCCGCGCCGCGCTCGACTGTTTGGAAGACGCTCACAGAACGGGCAACACGGTTGAGGACACGGAAATCTTGCACCTCGTCGCCTGCAAGGCGGCCGTCAAAGCGCACGATCGGTTGAGCGAAGATGAGATCCGTCAGCTCCTTGAAAGGCTGACGACCTTGACTAATCCGTACCACTGTCCGCACGGTCGCCCCGTTGCTGTCAAGCTTTCAAAACAGGAGATCGAAAAGCTCTTCGGCAGAATTGTCTGATATCTTTGTTGCGCTTCATTTCGGATATTTTATTTCGTCGAATGACAGGGGAAGGGAGATTATAGATGGTAAAGCCAACTGATAAGCCGCTAACCTTTCACTCTTCTTCTTTTCGCGAACTTGAAGATAAACTCCTGGAAGTCGTAAGCGCTAAACCCGAAGCGATTCCCGTAATCACAGGCCCGACAGCGACAGGCAAGTCTACGATGGCATTTCATCTGGCACAAAAGATCAACGGTGAGATCGTCAACGGTGATGCGATGCAGATCTATCGCGGATTTGATATCGGGACGGCGAAGCCTTCGTTGGAACAGCGCCGTGAAATCCCTCATCATCTGTTCGATACTCGAGATGCATGTGAATCATATAGCGTGGCGATGTACGTCGAAGAAGCGACCAAACTCCTTCACGACTTGAAAGCACAAAACAAAAGACCGATCGTCTGTGGCGGGAGCGTTCAGTACGTCTGCGCGCTGCTTGACGGACTGGAGTTTCACGGTCATCGTCCTGACCGCGCATTGCGTGAAAGGATCAATCGGGAAGTCACGGAACGAGGTGTTAGAGAGTCTTGGGATCTCATCGAAAAGATCGATCCTGAAGCGGCATCATCCATTGCGCCCGTCGATAAGCGGCGAATTGCCAGATTCTTCGAGCTTTACAGCCAGACAGGCTTGACAAAAACGGAGCTTAACAGGCGCTCGCGCTTGCGGGGATCTCGGTTCAATTTTGTATCTTTTCACCTCGACTGGCGTCCGCGTACAGCACTCTACGAGCGTATTAACGCTCGCGCTGAAACGATGTACGAGTCTGGGATCGTCAGCGAGACGCATGCACTTATGCGCGAGCATCCGAACTATGGAACGTGCCCGGCTTTCAGAGGAATAGGCTACAGGGAAGCCGTCATGCATCTCGAAGGGAAAATGACCGAAAATGAAGCGCTTGAGCTGACAGCGCAATCGACACGCAGGTATGCCAAGCGCCAACAGACTTGGCTGCGCCGTCGCAACGATTTAATCAGGCTTCTGTATGAACCTTTATAACTAGACTTTTTGATGAGAGCGAAAATATTTTGATTTCTTTTCTCTATCCTTGTATGACTAACCTTTAAGTAATCACAGAAAACGGAAAGCGTTTAATCCGCAGGGGGTCATTACATGGAACAGAATTTTAGAATGAATCAAGCGAATCACAAGGCAAATCATCCTTATAAGAGAAGAATGCCTCTTTCAAAATCCTTTCGAATTCAGGAGACATTCCTCAATCACTGTCGTCGAGAAAAGATCAACGTCGTGAT
Organism: Clostridiaceae bacterium; assembly: GCA_012841145.1. Taxonomy (GTDB): domain Bacteria; phylum Bacillota; class Clostridia; order Saccharofermentanales; family DTU023; genus UBA4923. The sequence goes on from DUVH01000014.1 coordinate 12,252, forward strand.
TCAGCTCTTCGATCAATCGATTGTTGAGGGACTGATCGTCGGTTTCGATCAGGAATCGATCGTCGTCTCAGCGCGCGGAACGCAACAATTGCTATTTAAGTCCTCGGTCGTCTGCATCAGGCCGTTCGAGGAGCTTCATCTCATCTTTAACGACAGTACGAGAGGCGGAAGACGTGGCGGCGTGACGTATCCGCGCGTCACATCAATATCAAGTTATCGCCATCACTGAGAGATTGGATGCCTTTCATTTAAGCGAGTAAATACAATCGCAGCTGCAGTCAACGACCATGGCGCCACAAATCCTCACGATAATTGAGGAGGCGAATAAATCATTAAAAATACAGAATAAACAGCTTAAACGTCTGTACGCAGCAGACCGCGAACGACACCCAGAATGATAGCGCCGTCATTCGTAAGCGGTATGTCGTCATATAATTCGTTCTCAGGATGCAAGTAAAAGTGCCCGTGATGATCACACTTGAATGTTTTAACGGTCGCCTCATCGTCGAGCAAAGCGACGACGATCTCGCCATGATCGGCTGTCGAGCGTTTCTCGACGATCACGATATCGCCATCCAGAATGGCTGCGTCCGCCATACTGTCGCCTTTGACACGCAAAGCGAACATCTCTTCAGCAGTAGACCATACATTGACGGGGAGAGGCAGCAGGCGCTCAATGTTCTCCGTCGCAAGAATCGGTTTGCCTGCTGTTACCGTGCCGACAAGCGGTATTTCCCGCGAATCGGCAGATTCCAGAGCGGGAACACGTATCGTACGGCGTTTTCCTTCAAGGAACTGAATCAAACCGTCGTCAGACAGTCGCCTCAGATGATTGTGAACGGTAGAAGTGGATTTCAGACCGACGCCGTTACAAATCTCACGGATTGAAGGGGAATAGGCGTTCTCGGAAATATACTCGACGATGTAGTCGTACACCGCTTGCTGCGTCTCCTGCACATTCGCCTTCGTAAATGGATATTTTTTTGTCATGCCTTACTACGCTCCGTTGAATCGTCATATTTTCCTCAGTTTCAATCAAATTATAACAAAACAAATGTTCACGTTCAATAAAACGATGAATATTGTAGTACTCATCTATGCTAAAATAATGATCGCTAGGAGAGAGCATGACTGAACCGAGAATAGACAATCAAGAACAGCGTCCGAGCCGTGCCAGACCGCCCATTATACGCCGCGTCAAGCGCGTCATTGACGGTGGCGTCAAGCAAGAACGGGACGAACGCGTTCCGGTCACAAGAAAGCGCCCTGATGTCATTTCGGGCAGTCAATTTGCGGATCATAGTTTTGCTGATCAGAGACTGCCTGTTATTCGTAGCGATGAAAGTGAAGTTGGTCGTGTCACCCAACAAAGCCCATTCGTGCACATGCCTGTCGCGAGAAGCCGACCTGATGTCACAGACAGTGACGCCGAAGATAATAGCGTGACATTCTCCTTTCGCGATAGGCTCGGTGGCTCAATGACTAAAATCACTGATTTTTATCGTCGCAGCAACAAAATCGATGCCGAAAGTCAGCGAAAGGCAGGTCGCCGTGTCTTCCGATTGAAAGGTTATACGACAGTCGGAAAGATCAATCGCAAGTTCAAACAGGAGAGACAGCAGCGCGCGTTGAGAAATATTCTCACGACGCTGATGGTGATTTTGCTCTTGATTATTCTGTTCGTCATTTACAATCCGTTTAAGGATATGAGCGAGTTCCGCAAGATCAGCGGAGAAGACAGCCTTTATAAAAACAGGACTACGACGACAATTCTTTCTGAAGAAACAACAGAAA
>DUVH01000015.1 GCA_012841145.1 Clostridiaceae bacterium
CAACTCGCTGCTTAGCGGCATGGAATAAGCCGAATTTTTAGTTCAGGGGGGTACCCCCCTGAACTAAAACAACAACTACGACTTACATATAGGAGTCCAAAGTTGCGAACATTACTTGACAGTACTCATCCAATGCATTCTAAACTCCATTTTTATTGTTTTTATTTTGCTCCTGCTCCATCATACTTTACCGTTTCAAAGACGGCAGCGAAATCTCGTTCCCTATTCCGGACGGGGAAATAGGTTTTATTCATCCTACCTTTAAGCTGCTATATGAGTAGGAGGTAATTATTATGAATGTTAATACTGATATGCTTGTGTCTATGACTGAAGCAAATCACTTGACTGTTTCGCGCAATATTGCTTGACTAATATGTGCAATTTTGCTTGACTCATTCGTGAAATATCGTTACCCATCCAGAACAAAAAATAGATTGTATTCATCCTACTTTTTAAGCTGCAATATGAGCAGGAGGTAATTATTATGAATGTTAATACTGATACGCTTGTATCTATGACTGAAGCAAGTCAAATGGCTAGACTCGTAGATGAGAAGGGTGTGGCTGTCATCATGAAAAATAATACCCCTCGCTATGTTGTCATGGAGTTCAAGCAGCTTGAAGAAGAACAGCTCGCTTCAGATGAGGATGTTTTAACCTTATCAAAACGCTACATGGATAAGAATCGCAGAGCCTATCTGGAACTTGCAAAATGATTGGGGTTGAGCAAAGAGCAGGTTGTGATGCTTCTGATCTCTTTCAATGACTTCATGAACACCAAAAATAAACTCAAAACAAAAGAACGCAGTTATCAATACGGGAAATTGTATCAATAACTGCGTTCTAGGTTTGTATGCTTCACGCAGACATCCGAGGGGATATTAAGGAATATAATGATCATGAAAATATATCCGGAAGCGACGAAAAATGACCGGCAGCAGACTGGGGGAAATTAGGCGTACGTTCCCGTCTGTCGGACAAATCTAATCATAGTTTTCGTGGAGGATGGAACAAATGAAACGATCGTACTTAGCTCTTATCATTGCATTAGTCCTGTTGCTGACAGCTTGTGGCGGTCAACCAGAGAAGGCACCCGCAAAAAGCTCATCGCCGTCAGTCATTGACGCGTCAAAGCCGTCCGTGATCGATCCGGCTCCTTTTTTCGATGGCACAGTGAAGGCTGAACATATTGACGAGGCGGCAAAGCGACTGACAGATAATCCGAGAGAGTTCGGCGCTTTTTTTGCGGAGTACAAAGAGAAAAACAAGGAGCATATCGCGGATTTTGCAAATCCCGGCATTATGCGTAACGGTTATATTCTCCCAATAGGCAAGTATGACTTGAATACGAGCCCTGCCGATGGCAACCGCGCGCTTATATTTTACAAACAGTACTCAAACGACGATGCTTCACTGGAAGGAAAGGAAGGAATATTCCTTGACTGTATGGCGCAGTTGCCGGAAGAGAATATCCCGACAAGTCTGTCTGCGTGCGATGTTTTTATACAAATAAGGGCAATGCCCGAAACAGTCTTCACCTACACTTCCTACGGTGCGGGCTCGTTACCCGCGATCCGATGGGTAATTGACGTGTCTTACGTTGATCCGGCTTCAGGTGCAGAAACAGAGATTGACTACTTTGCGGGCAGCGATCCTCCTCCGTCAATTACAGTAACGCAAGGTACTAAGTACTACGACGGATCATATCCGATGCAGGAAGCCGTCAACTGCGCCTTGCAACATGCGACAGGCACAATGGAGATGGAAGTGAGCAGCAGAGATATTGTAGACGGTGAAATATGGCCGCAGTATGGCATGTTCGGGGGCCAGATAGATGATGATGTGCCGACACTCTCGTTCCCGATCTCCATAAAATTTGCGCCGGAAAATACTGTTTGCTATGCGATCAAAATGACTGATCCCGACTCTGTTCCGCTATGTGGCTATGAATGGTTTCATTGGACAGTAGTAAACCTTAAAGAAAGCGAACTGCCTGAAAACGCAAGTATTACGATGGCATCGAACATGGTTCAGGGGAAAAATGATTTTGGGAAAATCGGTTATGGCGGTCCCACACCGCCCGATAAACCGCACACTTATGTCATCACCGTTTATGCTCTCGATTCTCTTGTTCAGCTGGAAAACGGATTTACGAAAGAACAATTTGCCGAAGCAATTGAAGGGCATATCCTTGCCGAGGCGAGCATGGAAGGCAAATATAGCAATGAAAGCGGATGGTGATGCATATGCTTGACCCGAATTTTTTGAGTTATTAGGAATTTCATGACATAATGTAATTTATATACGGAATGTAAATACTGTATATGGCAAGATGGTTTTGTTTTTGCAAACAATTCGCGCAACAGTGCTTGCCGACTACCCGGACGGTTAGTTGCGCCGACATCATGAAAACCACTGGTAATCTGTGGCAAAAGAATTTAAGAGGAGAATCATTACAGTGTTTAAGAAAGTTCTAACTATTTTGGCCGTTCTGGCTCTTGTCCTGTCTCTTGTCGCCTGCGGCAAGGATCCGAAGCAGCCCGATCCGGCACCGTCCGTTTCCCAGTCGGACAACGGAAGCGAGGAGCCGGAACAAAGTGAGCCAGCTCCCAAACCGAGTGAGTCCGAAAAGCCACCCACTCCCGATCCGGAACCGGGTGTACCCGCTCCCGACGTCTGGCCTAAAGACATCCCAACGCCGGTCAATGGCGAAATTTTAGGTTGCGGCTGGGCTCCTGACAGGAGCTTCTGCACAACCGATATCGTCTACAAGCAAGCGGATATCGACGCTTACGGCAAGCGTCTTGAGTCTTTCGGCTTTGAGTTGCAGAAAGACCATAAGTACGGCGAAGATTGGCCGGACGCGACCGTCTATTCCGACGGACGCTGGGACGTGATCGTCGCGGAGGAAAACGAGACGTTTGAATACTCTTACGTCAACTTCTACCCGCTTTTCGATGTCGTGACGGATGGCTACGACGGACAGCCTGAAGGTTGGCCTGAAACAGGCGATTTCTAAAACAATTCATGTCCGATCTGTAAGGTACAGTTTAGAGCAGTATTTTTTGCGGACACAAAAACCCTGAAACGCCTGGTATGACGGCGTTTCAGGGTTTTGGCGGAGGCGGAGGGATTCGAACCCTCGTGTCGGTCTCCCGACAAACGCTTTTCGAGAGCGCCCCGTTACGGCCACTTCGGTACGCCTCCGTTTATTCTTAAATTGTAATCTGCCTGTCGGCACGCCACACAGTCTACCACAGAATTAATATTAAAGGTGCACTTTAACGTCTAAAACGATCGAAGAAATTGCTCGAGAGCAACGGATTGGCGGCGACACCTGTGACCATCTCGTTGTAGCGGACTTCAATCGCGTTGGCGAGCGGCTGTCCCGGGATGATCGCGTATTCTCTGAAGAAAGCTTCAGGGTCGACCTTGGACTCAATCATTTCTGTCGCGATATCGGCAATAAAATGGCGACTGTTCGGCAACGAAATCTGTGAGATCAAGGGCACGCGACTCCAGATGATTCGCCCCTCCCCGACTGAAACGACGGGAAGCGCCAAAGGTTCTCGCCGGAAACGTTTGCGCTGGCGGCGATTCTCCCTCACGTAAATCAGATCCTCAAGGATCGTACAAAGATCGGAAAGAGCGCGAGAAACAGACGAACGCGGATAACAGTACTGAAATGTCAGCCAGCCACAAAGATAGAGGTAGTGACTTGCGCGTAAACGGATCAAGTTCATAATCTGATCAACTTCATCTCGCTTTTTTTTCGTGGAGAGCGTCGTAAACAGGAGGCTCAAATCTTTATGCGAGAGACTGTACGCGAGCTCTTCAAGCTCTTTTGTCGTATTGACACTCTTGAGCTGCTTCATGAGCCACGTAGCGTGATGCGGCGTCTGTGTCAGGATCAGCTCGTGCGGCAGAGGATGAAAGTCTCTGAGACCGCCCATCGCTTCCTCAAGCGATTTATAGCGAAGAGGAATGACAGATTTCTTCGCGCTTCTTTCTACGCGCCCGCTACCTTTTTCTGAAGAGATCCTTTTGTTGATCCTAAATTTTCGCGGTTTTCTCACGAATTGCGTCGATGCGGGTTCATCGTCAATCGTTTTCGGTTCAAAAGACGTGATCGGTTCCGCCTTAGATCGATCCCTGCTCTCCCTTGATTTAACGATTCTGGTCGCCCGAATTGCCGGTTCTTCTCTTGTCTCTGTCGGTTCGGCAGAAATGGTCGCTTCCGTTTCCGATTCCTTTTCAACTACTTCCTGCGGCTTTACAGGTGCAACTTCACCGGTCACGCGTTTTTCGCGAACATCAGGCAGTTTGACCGACCGGATCGATTCTGCCGAGCGGACGGAAACGATTTCATCTTCAAGAGGAGACGGCCGCTCGAGAACGGAAGGCAACCGAAAAGGACGGACTGCACGCTTTTTCGTACGCTCGTCTTCTTTTTTCGAAACGTGATTGAGATTTCCTCTTTCGTCTGTCTGCATACTTCTCTTTTTAATATCTACATATCGCGTCCGAGTCCCGCTCTGCGGATAGCGGGCGGAAGCGCGTCGACGGCGTCGCGAATTTCTGCCGTTGTAAACGTTAAGCGCTCGACGACTTCCGCCAAATTCGCATCGAACTCATCGAGTGTCTTGACGACGTATTCGCTCGATTCGCGCGTAAAATGTGTCGTGTTTTGCGAGATCAGTCTGCCCAGTTCATCGAGGGCATGTAATTGAGCGTCAAGCCTGTCAAGAAGCGTCGTCGATTGTCTGTTCTGCGTCTTTGACATTTCGACAGAGGCGTCGATGGCTTTTGCGCTCTCGACAATTCCTTTTTCGAGTTTATCCGAATAGACGCGGAGCTGTTCCGTCATCTCATTGATATGCGAGGCGAGATTTGTTTCTTCGCCCGCATAAAGGGCCGTCATCCTGTCGGTGCTCGTCCCGATGATCGCCAGATTGTCACTGATAAACGCCATCTCATCGGCCATATCGTCCTTGGCAAGCGCCATCAGGCGAAGTACTTCACGGACATCGCGGTTGACTTCCATGTTCTCCTGTTTCGCCTGCTCAAGCGCACGATTCGATTCTTCCATCATGATCGCGCTCTGGTCGATGACGCGATGAAGAGCTTGGAGTTTTTCGGGAAGTGCCGACATATGAACCGATAGCGAGTGCGCAACCGAATCGGAGAACTTGTCGGCAAGCTGTTCCATGCCGCGCTCCTGTTTCTCCGCGAGAGACGTTGCAAGCTCAGTCAGGGCGTAGTTTGACTCTTTGAGCGGCGGCACGACTTCTTCCGTCATAATGTCACGTACACCGGCTTTGATCCCCTCGGCAAATTCACCTTTAGCAAGCTCATTCGCAATTAAGCTGAAAGATTTCACTTCCTCACGCATCTTTTCACCGTATCCGATCACTTCGTTCACAAGCGTCGCGACACCGATTTTGTCTTGAAATACGGGAACGAACGATGAGAGGGCGGCCGTGACACGCCTCTCGCAGTTCTCTATTTCGAGCAATGTTTTGCGCTCGTTCAGTATCAGGAGATACAGGCCGCCAATGAGACCGAAGACGAAAAGAGGAAGAGCGATATAGAGAGAATTGACGGGTGCGTCCATATAGGCCATCACAGGTACGAAAATGGCGGCAGCAATCGAACCGATCGCAATACATAGCCATGCGGACAGTCTCGTTCGTATTTGCATGGCTTGTGTCGTAAAGAGATCCTGTGTCAGGTAAATATCTCTCGGATCGGCAATCCACCGCCCTTCGTAGAGCGCATCGCTCGTTTCGCGAATTTTTTCGCCAAAACGACGCAACCCCTGACGTGATTCCGAAAATGCGCGTTCAACGGCTTCCGCCGCCGTTTCGTGATCTTCATGACCGGCCAGGTTCAATGCCTCGACCGCGTCATCGGCCAATTCTCGCGCGTAGCCGATGATCTTGCGATTGGCCAGTACCCTTGCGACGACGAGCCCGATAATCACGAGAGCCACAAACCCGACAACAGGTAATACGACCACTGTCGTATTGGCCATCTGTACAGTTATTTCCGGAACTGCCGCGTTGACGGCATTCAAGAAAGTAGACATTTCCATTAACATCATTTCCATAACCTCATCTAACGATTCGCCCTAGTCTCACGGCTGTAACTTACGTCTTATCACGTTCGAAAGCGAGACGAATCAATTCGCGCAAAACATCGGCGTTAGCATAACCGGCTGCACGAAGCAGCCGCGGATACATACTGATGCTTACGAACCCGGGGATCGTATTGACCTCGTTCAGGAGGACACGACCGTCATTTGTAAGAAAAAAATCAATACGGCAAAGTCCGTAACAGTCGAGCGCACGGTATGCACGTGCGGCGACTCGTCTAATTTCATGCAAGATCTCCGGCGTTAAAGGTGCGGGGATCACGAGCTCCGACGTCGAGCTTTCCTTGTATTTTGAATCATAATCGTAGAAATCGCGATCAGGAACGATTTCGCCGACGGGCGACAAAAAGGGAGTTTCATAGCCGCCGATCGCGGCAACCTCAAGCTCTCTGCCGACGACACCTTCTTCGACGACGATTTTCCGATCGTATTTAAATGCCGTTTCAAACGCGCTCTCCGCCTCCTCAGGCGACGTGATGCGCGTGATGCCGAGCGATGACCCTCCGCGCGCAGGTTTGACGAAAATCGGGTAATTCAGTCCCTCCATCGATTCCGCCAAGACCTTCTTGCGATCACGCTGCCATGACGCTTTATCGGCGCTGCGCCATTTCGTCTGCGGTAAATCGTAATAGTCAAAAAGTACATTTGCAAAGACTTTATCCATGGCCAGCGCACTCGATGTCATGCCACAGCCGACGAACGGCATCCCCGCCATCTCGAGCATTCCCTGAATCGTCCCGTCCTCGCCGTTAGGACCGTGAAGTACGGGAAAAACGCAATCGACAGGGATTTTTTCGATACAGTCCTGACGTTCGACATAGAGATAATGTCTCCCCGTATCAGGGACTATAGCAGCGGGCGCGACGGCACCCTTCTCGAACCAACTGCCGTCCGGCAAATCCGAAACGGAACCTTCGTAGTAATACCAGCTCCCTTCCTTCGTGATGCCGACGGGGTAAATCGTATATTCATCACACGTTTGGAGCGTACCGATAATATACGAGGCCGACGTACGCGAGACCTCGTGCTCACCCGACCGACCGCCGAATAAGACGACAAGGCTGATCTTATCGGTCATGAGATCACTCGAGCTCCTTCTTGTTCCTCGTGATGTTGACGAGAATATCCGTGAGGTGGTTCTCAAGGTTTGTCAGCATCTCGCGCGTATACGAGATCGCACCGTTACGAATTTCGCTGCTCTGCCTGTTCGCCTTCTCGATCATTACCGACGCATTATTGATCGCCTGTTGCGTCACTTCATGTTCGTCGATCATGCGCGCCATCTGCACTTCCGCGTCGCGCATAATGGTGTCGGCTTCACGACGCGCCTGATTGATCAGCTGGCGGTTCTGTTGGAGAACCCAGCGGGCGCGTTCAAGCTCCTCGGGCAAACCTTCTCGAATCATGCGCACGAGGAAGAGCATCTCTTCTCTTTCCACCATGCACTTATCCGAAAAGGGGACGCTCTTCGCGTCAAGCAGCTCCGCCTCCATACGATCCAGCAGCGTGGCGACGCTACGGTCATCGCGAGCGGATCGCCTCGCCCCGCGCTGTGCCGGCGCGTCAGATTCGTAGTTGCGGTTATCTTCAAATTCACTCATGCTTGTTACCTCCCGGTAAGTGGATATCTCTAAATGCTGTGCAAAATTGTCACAGTTGCTTTACATCCATCTATTGTATCGCATTATACAAAGTTTTAAACGCTGTATGCCTTCTCTATGTCATCCCTGATCGCATCGGGAACGAGCTCACCGAGATCTCCTCCATAACGGGCTATCTCCCGAACAAGTGTCGATGATACGTGGCGCAGCTCGGACGCGGGAACAAGCATCGTCTCAACGCCGCGGCCCAAGCGCTTATTCAATTCCGCCATCACACTTTCTTCCTCAAATTGAAACGCGTTGCGAACACCTCGAACAATCACGTCGACACCGTGCCGAACGCAGTAGTCCGCCAACAGTCCCTCACCTCTATCGACCGTTACATTGTCCAAGTGCTCAACGGCGCGGCTGATCAGCGCCACCCTAGCATCTTTCGGCATGACAGGAGTTTTTGCATCATTATCGAATACGACGATGCGCATTTCAGAACAAAAACGCCGCACCCGTTCTACGAGATCGAGGTGACCCGCCGTGAAAGGATCGAATGTACCCGGAAACACGGCTAAACTGATCGAGCCGGATGATTCATTTTTCTGCATATTTAAACCTTTCGTATGATTCATCTTCTGATCATTGACATCTCGGATAAGAACCGTTGAAATAAGTACGACGAGCGTACCGAATACAATAGTGAGTAAGCTCAAATCACGGTGTGTCAGACGTTGTATCAAATCGGTAAAAGGATAACACGCTGATGCCGTACTGACAACTTTTGACGAGCTTTAAACCTGCTTCTTCCAGTTCCAACACGGGCTTTTTTCGCTCACTCTCAACGACGAGCAATCCCGAGTCGGCCAGAAGAGACGGCAGGTAATCACAAATCTGTAAAGTAAGAACTTCCGTCTCCGACCACGGCGGGTCGACGTAGATAAAATCGAATTCTTCACCGCGCCGCTTCAATGTCGCCAAATGACGCCGGTAGTCGCCCGTCATCAAAACAACTAGATCACTCCATCGCGTCTTGCCGATATTCTTGTTAATCGCGGCGATGGCGTCACGATCGCGCTCGATGAGGGTCGCGCGCGCCGCTCCGCGCGACAGCGCTTCAAAAGCGATCTGCCCTGAGCCCGCAAAGACGTCGAGAACGCGCGTTCCTTCGATCTCGTCACCGATCATAGAAAAAAGAGCCTCCTTCGCACGACCCGAGGTAAGCCTCGACGTCTTGCCCGGCGGCGAGAAAAGATTCATTCCCTTACGTGTCCCTGCAATAATTCTAGGCATACTTCCCCCTATAACCCCGGACGCACCAGCCGGTCATCGTAGCGCGTTGTAAATTCCGTGAGAACGACACGGTTCTCCGGGTTCGTCAAATGAGGGTCATCGCGAAAGATTTGCTCAACGGCATGTGAAGCCTCCTTCAACAATGCGCCGTCCTCATACAGATTCGCAACGCGAAAGTCAGGCAATCCGTGTTGATGAACACCGAAAACGTCACCGGGACCGCGAAGCAGAAGATCTTCCTCCGCAATCGCGAATCCGCTGCTGTTCTTACATAGAGCCGTCAAGCGGCGACGGACGAGCGGATCGTCGCTGTCACTCACCAAAACGCAATACGACTGGATTTCCGACCTGCCCACACGACCCCGCAGCTGGTGCAACTGCGACAATCCGAATCTCTCGGCATTCTCGACGATGAGAAGTGTGGCATTCGGCTGATCGATGCCGACTTCAATCACGGTCGTCGAAACAAGGATATCGATATCGCCTCGATCAAAATCACGCATCACATCAGCCTTTTCTTTTGTCTTCAATTTTCCGTGCATCAGCGCGATGCGTCGATCGGGAAAGATGAGCCTCGACAAGCGATCGTAGACTGCCTCGGCAGAGCTGATATCGAGTTCCGGCGATTCCTCGATCATCGGACAAACAACGAAGACTTGGTGTCCGCGATTCAACTCGCGTTCGATCAGGCGATCGATGCGCGAGCGGTCGCGGCTTGCCGCAGTATACGTCTTAACGGCCTGTCGTCCTGACGGCATATCCTTCATTTCCGTAATGTCGAGATCGCCGTAGAGAATCAGCGCTAACGTGCGCGGAATCGGCGTTGCGGACATGACGAGCGTATGAGGAATAATATCTCCGTCCCCTGATAGCCTTATGCGCTGGCGTACGCCAAAGCGATGTTGCTCGTCAGTCACGCAGCATCCCAGATTCTTGAACCTCACGCCTTCTTCGATGACGGCGTGCGTTCCGATCAGGATATCGATCTCACCCTCTGCCAACGCATCGGTTAAAAGTCGCTTGCGTGATGCCGTCACGCCGCCCGTCAAGAGGGCGATCTTGAGTTCGCTCCCTTCGAGGATCGCCGCGATGCTCTCGGCATGTTGAGAGGCGAGTATCGTCGTAGGCGCCATCATGACAGACTGATATCCGCTCCAAGCGGCAACTGCCATTGCCATCGCTGCAACGACTGTTTTCCCCGACCCCACATCGCCTTGAATCAATCGGTTGGCAGGGTGAGGCTGACGAAAGTCGCCCAGTATCGATTTTATCGCCTCTTTCTGCGAAGAAGTCAGCGTGTACGGCAAACTGGCTATCTGATTTTTCAGCCGTTCAAGTACGGGCCGTGTCAATTCCATAGCAGGGCCGCGTTCATCGCTGCGCCCCGACTTCATGTATCTCAAGCCCGCAATGAGAAGGAAGAGCTCTTCAAACGCCAATCGTCTGCGCGCGACGTTGATATCGTGTTCACTTTCAGGAGCGTGAATCTTTCGCAACGCGTAATCTGCCGTCGCCAGCCGGTAATCGGTGCGAATCTTCGCGGGAAGACTTTCTGTGATTACGAGGCCGCGCTTGGCAAATGCCGCGCTGATCGCCTGCCTGACGGTCGCCTGATTCAAACCCGCTGTCAGCGGATAAACAGGCATAAAGGCGGGACTCTCATCATTGAGAGTGCGTATCTCGGGAGTATTAACGGAACGAGTCCGTCCCTTTCCCTCAATCTTGCCGCGAAAGATATAGCGCTCTCCCCGTTTCAGCCGATCACTCAGCCACGGCTGGTTAAACCACACGGCGCGAATCGACCCCGTATCGTCGCCGAGGCGAGCACGTATGTAAGTCAGCCTCCCGCGCCGTGCCAAAGAAGGCACATTTTCGATAACCGCTTCAAACGCCGCGACGTCGCCTTCAACGAGATGACCGATGGGCACGCGACGACTCCAGTCGTTGTACATCCTCGGCATGAGCCATATCAAGTCGCCCACCGTCTCGACACCGAGTTTGGCGAAGAGTTTTTTTCTTTTGTCAGAAATGCGCGGTAAAGTCGTGATACTTTGTCGGAACAGATGATCGGATGTATCTTCTCCGTAATTCAACTCAGACACAATCGCCCTCCTCAATAGTGGAAGACGGTTGTAAAGCTGAACCGTACTGACAATGCAAGCGAACGGGACAAGAAAAACATATGCGACAACGCGCCTTGCAGAGATCCCGTCCGTGTGCGACCATCAAATGTCCCCAGAGCGTCCGCGAGTCTTCCGGCACGACCTCAAGCAAATCTTTTTCAACCTTGACGGGATTGTCAGAGTCCGTGAAGCCGAGCAAACGGCTGATTCGGCCGCAATGCGTATCGACGACAATCTCCTGAAATCCGAACGCTTCGCCCAAGATCAGGTTGGCAATTTTCCGACCGACACCGGGCAGCTCCATCAATTCCTTTCTCGTCTGCGGGACTTGTCCGCCAAAACGTTCGAGAATCATCGCGGAGGTATTCACGAGCGCCTTCGCCTTCATTTTGTAGAGGCCGCAGCTTCTCACGATGTCTTCGACATCGCCTCGATTGGCGGAAGCAAGGCTTTGAAGATCGGGATAACGCTCAAATAAGACGGGCGTCACCTTGTTGACACGCTCGTCCGTGCACTGTGACGCGAGAATGCCGCCGACGAGAAGCTCCCACGGAGAGGCATGTGTCAGTGTGCACTCGGCTTGAGGATATCGCTTCAAAAGAAGAGAAACGACGATTCGCGCGCGTTCTTGTTCCTTCGTGCGCTTTCCGCTCACGGCTTCTCCTCCAGAAGATAGGAGTTCAGCGTCAACGTCTTATCCTCCGAGGGACGGTAGACGACGATCTCTACAAGCGTACCGATGGTACGCTCATCGAGAAAGAGCATGAGATCCTGTGTAAGCTCCATCGACTCTCCGTTGAGTGTCAGCAGTATATCGCCTTGATTAAGTCCCGCCGTGTAAGCGGCGCTCTCGGCCTTGACGGTCGAGATATACAGGCCGTTCGGATAACCGTATGTCTCACGAAGCTCGAGCGTATCTTCGTCGTTGAGAACCGTGATGCCAAGAGCCGCCTTTCTCGTCGGCGTTCCGTTCTCGTTGTCCTGTATACGCTTTACGACATCGGTGACAATCGTTGACGGTACGGCGTAACCTTGATTCTGTACGTAGACTCGCTTCAGGTAGCCGCTTACGATGGCAACGACTTCTCCTTTCGAGTTGACAAGCGGAGAACCCGCATATATCGGTAACGTCGATATGCTCGTCTCAATCAGTCCGAGAGGTGCGCCGTCCTCCTCAAACGTTTTGCGATAAACCGACGTCACATGTCCCATCGTAAGTCCGCCGGTCGATACCATCATTGGCGGGTATCCGATACTAGCGACTTGCGTCCCGACGTACAGTTCCGGGTCATTCGCGAGAGGAACAGCGTGAAAGACGAGCTTGTCCGGGTTGCCGATTTTCAGAAGAGCGAGGTCGGTCGAGGATTGATGGCCGACGAGTGTAGCCGGAAATGCTTTCGGTATGCCTTTTACGAGAATGCTGATGCTCGCATTTTTCAGGAGCCTCCCGCGGTAATCGAGCGCGCGCTCCATGAGGCTGTACGTTGTGATAACGAGGCCCGATTCGTCGATAATCAGGCCGGAAAAGATTTCATCGCGTTTCCTGTATAGTGATGTGGCGGGAATGGAGACGCGCACGGAGACAACGGCGGGTGAAATATTTTCATATATCTCGGCGACCGGGAAAACGGGTGACACGTAAACATCCGACGGCTCGGTCGTCACGTCGCCGGGCGGGGTGGTGTTTGCGGCCGTCGTCATACTCGGACTGAGCGATTGGCTTGTCGAAGGTGATGGCGTAACGGTCGTCGATGTATTCGGTCTAGGCGCGCTCGATGTGCTTGTCGTCGTCTCGGAGACCGTCGTAGATGTTGACTCGATGATCGGCACATCGACATCGCAAGAAAGCGTTATCGCCATCGTGAACACAAGGAACAACGCCAACAGAATGACGCTGTTTCTCTCCCTCACTGTCATGCGCTCACCTCCCCCATATGATAATCATCTAATTAAAATTAATAGAGTCGCATAACTCCGACCGGTTGCCTACCATTGTAAAGTCTGTTTTTAACGAATGTATGAACAGCGTCACGGACGCGCCACAGTGAATGCGATTCTCGCACCGCCGAGCTCCGTGGAGACGCCCGCCTTGATACTCTGTCCGTGGCGGTTGATAAGCGCTCGGGCGATGTATAGGCCAAGCCCCGATCCCTCCTGACCGCGCGATTTATCAGCTTTATAAAAACGATCAAAGACGTACGGAATATCGTCATGGCTGATCCCCGGGCCGTTGTCCTCGACAATGATACAGATACTACGCTCTTCCACTTTCGTGCTGATCGTGACCAGTCCTCCGCGAGGCGCAAATCGGATCGCATTCGACACGATGTTGTTGAGGACACGTGTCAGCTGTCCGACATCTCCGACCGCTTTCACTTCGCCTTTAGTGTCATTGTCGAAACTGAGCAGCAGATGAATGTTTTTCTCATGGAGCATCGGCTCGAATGAGACTTGCACGCGACGAATCCATTGATTGAGATTAAAGACGGTCTGCTTCAGCTCTTGAGATTCCATGCTGTCGGTCTGCTCAAATAAAGTGTTAATCAACTCCTCAAGGCGATCGGCTTCCGCCTTGATAATGTCAAGATAGTAATCGAATTTATCTTTCGGGATCGTCCCGTCGCGCATCCCCTCAATAAAGCCGGAGATCGATGTCACGGGTGTACGAAGGTCGTGCGACACATTTCCGAGAAATTCCCGGTGTTCACTTTCACGCATCTCGAACTTGGCGATGAGCGTATTAAATGTTCTGACGAGTCTCGTCAGGTCGTCCTCTTTCATGGGAGACTCTGTATCTTCCTCCTCGTGGTGATCAGGCAGCGTGAGCGTTTTTCGATCTTTACCCAGCCGAACGCGTGCTGTCAGGTCGCCGCGATAGACAGAATTCGCCGTCTTGGCGAGCGCTGAAATCGGGTTCGTTATGTTACGTGAAAGCCAGATGATGATGGCAAGCGAGACAATGTAGCCGATAGCGAATGAAATATGAACATTGTTGTCGACAAGCCATGTCGTGAATGTATCGGATGAGTGACGTCTAAGGAGAAGCACTTCGCCTGTGTACAGATCGCCGCGCGTCCCGATCGGAGCGCTTGCGACGAGCCAGGTAGTCGGATTCGGAAGCAAATCATAAAAACCTGTCTGATTGCCACTCTGACAGTACACGACGTGTCCCGTGTTTCTCGCCTCTTCAGGCAAAAGATAATCGGCACGCAAGCCGTCCTCGCTCCTCTCAAGCTTTCCAATCGTGTCGGCAGGAATGCCCGTATTGTAGATGATCTCGTTTTCCGAATTGACGACCCATATGTACGCACTCGTTGAACGCGTCGCGAAAGAGAGGTAACCCGTAATATCGGATACCGTAAAGGTCGTGTGGGAAACGTCCATACGCCGTTCCGTAAGAAGCGCGAGCTCCTGCGCATAACGCTGCAGTTCCTCTTTGCGCTGGTTCAGCGTCGAGACGTTGTAAACCGTTCCGTATACAAACGCGAGAATGAGAAAAACGGCAAGAATCGCGGCGGAGATCGTTAATAATGTCCGTGCATAGATTGAGAGGCCGTGCGGCTTCACGATATTTCGTCGTCCTTTACCTCAAATTTGTACCCGACACTCCAGACTGTTTTAATCTGCCAAAGCGGGTGATCGATCACATCGAGCTTTTCACGGATGCGTTTAATGTGCACGTCAACTGTGCGCTGTTCGCCATAATAGTCCATACCCCATATGTTTTCGAGTATCTGGTCTCTCGTGAAAACGCGATTGGGGTGTGTCGCCAGAAAAAAGAGCAATTCGAGCTCCTTGGGGGGCATATCGATCTCCTGATCACCGATCCGTACGGTATAGCGGATACGGTCAACGACGAGCCCGGGGTACGAGACGACATTATCCTTGTCCTTCGCGTGTTCCTCCGCCCTCACGACAGACGGCACGCTTCTGGATCGACGCAAGACGGCCTTTACGCGAGCCAACAACTCTTTCGGCTCGAACGGCTTGAGAATATAGTCGTCGGCACCGAGCTCGAGGCCTACAATTTTATCGAGCGTATCGCTCCTCGCCGTCAACATAAGAACGGGAACATCCGACTCGCGCCGAAGCTCTCGCATGACATCAAAACCGCTCATGCCCGGGAGCATCAGATCAAGAATCATAACATCCGGATTGACTGCCCGGACAAGCGGTAATACGGCGTCGCCCGAATACCCCGCGGTGACCTCAAATCCGTCCTTCTCAAAATACAATCTGAGAAGCTCACTTATATGTTTATCGTCATCAATTATTAATACGCGTTTCGTCTCATCCATCTCGCCACTCCGGGTACTATCCTCACATTCGTTGTGCTGTCATTCTTCCGTCTGCTCGGGAGCTATTCGGCTTTCATCTTGTTCGTCACCCTCTGTCAAAGCGCTGATTTCCGATATAAAAGAATTGATGTCGCTAAAGGCACGGTAAACGGAGGCGAACCGGACGTAGGCGACTTCGTCGATCTTTCGCAGTTGCTTGAGTACCTGTTCGCCGATTTCAGCTGTAGAAATTTCCCGCTTGAGCGCATTGTTCGCCGTGCGCTCAATGTTGTCGATAAGATGTTCGATTTGATCCGTCGTGATCGGGCGTTTCTCGCAGCTCTTCATAATCCCGATGATCAGCTTCTGCCTGTCGAAAGGCTGCCTGCTTCCATCTTTCTTAATCACCATGAGAGGCATGTCCTCCACACGTTCATAAGTAGTGAAACGAGAACCGCAGAGCAGACACTCACGCCTTCGACGTATCGAACTTCCATCCTCTGCCGGACGTGAATCGATTACTTTGTCATCATTGCCTTCACAGGCGGGACACTTCATAAATGCCTCCTTAGCAAAACATGACCGGATCAGCGATCCGGTCATGAAAAACATTCTATAGAGCGGTCGCTACGGTAAAGCGCCACACGATGCCACGGATGTTACCGCCTCGCCGGATTAAGAGCGGTCGTCATTCATCGTCGTCCTGTAAGAACCAAGGCAGCGTACGCCCCTCTTGGCGACTTTGACGAGTTTTCGCCTGACGCGAATCAACGGCGGGAGCCTCATCGAGCACACGCGGCGCCTTTGACTCCTGTCTCGCGGCATTCTCCGACGCCTTCTGAATCAGATCAATCATCTCCTGATCAGTCTGACGCGAACTGCTGCGACTGAATCCCGTCGCCTGCACATCGCCGCGCCCCCTTGCGGGAGGCTCGTTACTGCGCTGCGGACGAAGGAAATAAGGAAGATCGTCAATTGTCGATCTCGATGTGTCCTGCTGACTGCGTGACGGCACGTTGAAGGATGACATAGGCATTTGCGCCTGACCGAGTTTCGACGATCTGCTCTGAATACCATCGGGCTCAAAGCGGCTCGCGATAATCGTAATGATGAGATCATCCTGCATATTCTCATCCGTAACGGCGCCGAAGATGATGTCGGCATCGGGAGAGACAGCTTCGCGGACTTGCGAAGCGGCTTCGTTGATCTCCTTGATCTTCATGTCGTGTCCGCCGGTGAAATTGATGATGATGCTGTGCGCACCCTCAATCGTCGTCTCGAGCAGCGGACTGGACATCGCCTGCTTGACGGCTGTCGCCGCACGGCTTTCACCGCTGCCGCGACCGATTCCCATGTGGCATACGCCGGCATCAGTCATGACGCGTCTGACGTCCGCCAAGTCGAGGTTGATCAGGCCGGGAACGGCAACGAGATCGGAGATGCTCGATACACCGTATTGGAGAACACGGTCAGCCAATCCGAACGCTTCATCAAGAGATGTATCGTCACTCGCAATTTCCAACAGCTTGTCGTTCGGCACGACGATTAAGGAGTCGACGTGTTGCTGTAATTCGCGGATACCCTTTTCAGCGTTTTGGCGTCTCCTTGATCCTTCAAATCTGAAAGGCATCGTAACAACGCCGACCGTCAAAATACCGAGTTTCTCCGCCACTTGCGCGACTACAGGTGCGGCGCCGGTACCCGTTCCGCCACCCATACCGGCCGTGATGAAAAGCATGTCGGATCCTTCGATCGCCTTCGATATCTCCTCAATATTCTCCTCGGCCGCCTTTTGACCGATCTCAGGCACAGCGCCGGCACCGAGTCCGCGTGTAACCTTCTCACCGATCTGAATCGCTTCGCTCGCCTTCGAGCGGAGCAAAGCTTGATGATCCGTATTGACAGCGATAAACTCAATACCCTGAACGCCGCCGTCAACCATTCTGTTAACGGCGTTACAACCGCCACCGCCGACCCCGATAACACGAATCGTTGCGTAGAGATCGTCACTCATTCCAATATCAAAATTATAATCTACCACCGTTCAGCTCCTTCCAAACGTTTCAATCGCGCTGTGCGGAATTGTCATTACAAGCTAACATCAAAAAAATCGCGTTTCCGCCATCTGAAAAGCGAGCCTGTTTGCACTATGGAGTCATTCTACACCAGTCAATCATGAATCGCAACTGTTTAGGTAACTGTAAAAGAAAACATTTTTAACATATTTTACACATAAGGACGTGCTGACAAGCTTCAATCCTTAACAAGAGAGCACCTTCGCACACTCTCCGTTATGAGTTGTCATGATCACCGGATCTGCGGCGTGATTTACGCCAGGCATCAAAGCGCAAGTAGAAGTAACGCGAGATAAAACTTATATTTCTAAAAATGCGATAGGCGAATACAAAGGCGATTACGATGGCGAAATCGTAATCAAGCTGAACACCTAAAGCTGTCAGAAGACCTGCTATGGCGAGATTTGAGAGAAATTCAATAATAAATTTCGATGCGGCGAATTCCTTGCGCTGCATCGCGTTGTAAGACGATGTCAAGGCCTCGATACCGACGAGAGTCAGGACGGCGAGGTAGGGAGTCAGGCCGGGAGGAATCGTCACATTGACGAACAAACCGATGATCAGGCCGATGAGCAAACCTATCAAAATGATCATTCTTTTACCCTCCTCTCATCTCCTTCAAAAGATGGTATTTTAAGATGTCATGACAACTTCTTTAAAAATTCATGACGCATCAGGCCTAAAAAAGACAGATTGGCCTGTTAGGTCCAATTCGCCCGATCCGCGATTTTTGAGGTCGCCTTCCCCGAGAAGATAACTTAAAACCTTAAGACTGTCCTGTAATGACCTGTTGTCTTCCAGTTTAACACGTATTTCTCCTCCCTGCGATAGGGGAATAAAGACATAGAATATATGTTCCGAAACTTGTCTGAGCTGACGCACTTCCCGCATCAACGAAATGCCTTCGCGATCGTTATTACTCAAGTCATGTTCAATCAATGACGCCGTAATGTTGATCGCCGCAAGCAGCTGTGATTCATCATCGACAACTATCTTCTCATTGATTTCCGGTGTACTTTGGATTCTTATTCCCTCAAGCACGGGAATGTCGAAATCGCGCTCACCTGCGATCCGTATCACATTTAATCCGCTATCGAGCAGAGCGAATCCGCCTGAGACCCGAACGGCAAGAATTTCCGTCTTCTCTACGATCGCGACACGGATTTCCGACGGGAAATGAAATTGTACTTTCGCCGAACGGACGAGCGGCAGCGTCTCTTCGATCTTCTTCTCCATATTGCCGTATCGAAGCGTCAGATATTGGATCAGGCCTCCTCCGACACCACCGATAAAGTGTTCCCCCGTTTTTTTATCGATCAACGCTTCAACTTCTTCGTGGGCAACTAACCTTAAGCCGCTCACCGTAATACGCTCAATGTAAAATTGCGGCATATAGGCGACAAGCGTAACGAGAATGAGAACGAAGGCGATCGCGCTTAAAATTGCGAGAGGCCATCCGACAAACATGCGTCGACGTCGTTCGCTGGCGCGTTTCTTGCGACTTTTCTCTGAAAAAGGGGACGGCTTGAAACTCTTCGGATATCCGTCGATCATATTTGAATCGTCGGGTCGCTTGCGCGTACGTTTTCTTTGATGACTTGACGCGGAACGATGCCTGCTCGCTTTTCGTTTTCTATCGTTTCGGCGATTCATGCTGGTATAACAGATCAACGATTTGCTCCGCAATTACGCGTGACGCATCGGGTGTCGCGAGCGAAAGCGCTCTCGCACCCATCTCGTCAAGCAAATCCTTTTCTTGTATTGCGCTACTGATAACCTCTAACAGTGTGTTGCTGTCAAAACTCCTATCGTCGCAGACATAAGCCGCCCCCGCTCTATGCATCACGTTGGCGTTTTCCGTCTGATGGTCGTCTGCCGCGTAAGGATATGGTATCAACATCGACGGTTTGCCGAGCGAAGTAATCTCCGCGCAAGTCATCGCTCCGGCTCGCCCCACATAGAAATCACATGCGGCGATCCGCGCCGGCGCATCGTGGAAAAATGATGCGGCAGAGACATGGGGCAGCACGTTCAGCCGCTCGGCGACACTCTCGTCATTTTGCGTCCCCGTGCTGGCGACCAGCAACAACTGCGGATACTGCTCGACGAGTTGCGACCATCTACTGTCGTCTTTAAGTCCGCCAACGGCGTCATTGATCGTTTTTGCGCCCAGACTTCCTCCCATAACGAGAACAACGAAGGCGTCGGGGGCAATGTCGAGTATTTCACGAGCTTCTGATTTTTCAAACAGATAAAACTCAGGACGTATGGGATTGCCTGTTAGGACGAGATTCGCCTTTTCTGCAAAATACGGTCGGCTGACATCGTAACTGATAAAGACCTTTTCAGCACTTTTCGAAAAAAAACGATTCGCCCTGCCCGGAATAGAATTCTGTTCATGTAAAACGTAGGGAATACGCAACATCTTCGCGATGGCAAGCACAGGAGCGGAGACGTAACCTCCCGTCCCGAGCACAATGTCGGGTTTCAGCGTTTTCATCGCCTTGTAGCTGAGTCGCATACCGCGTATATTCCGTGTCAGCCAAGTCCAATAACGCCGATCATTCCTTGATGGCAGATTCTGTGCCGTAACGGGACTGAACTCGAAATTTTCTTGAAGCGCCATTTTGTGTTCGAGACCGTCGATGACACCGCTAAAAACGATACGACAGGGCGGACAAATGGCGCGAAGCTCTTTTGCAATGGCAAGCGCGGGAAAAATATGGCCGCTCGTTCCGCCGGCGGCGATAAGAACTGTTCGGCTTTCACCTTTGTTCAATTTGTTTGCCTGACCTTCGTATAAAGCCATCCTGTTCCCTATTCCTGCTGCTGCATTCATACGTTCATACTACACAGCGTAACCCATGGCGTCGTCATCCTCAAGATCCGAATCGTCCATATTTACATCTTTATTGTAGCGGGCGCTGTCAAGAATTCTCGCCAATTCGCGATTCTGTTTCGTGCCGCTTTTTGAAACACAGAGTACCAGTCCTGCCGCAAGCGAGAAGAAAATATTCGCGGTTCCTCCGTAACTGAAAAAAGGCAGAGATATCCCGGTCGCAGGTATTAAGCTTGCCGCCACCGCCATATTGAGGAACGCCTGCCACACGATCATAAACGTATATCCGGCAGCGACGAGCATCGCCATGTGCGTCGCCGCACGCTTGGCGATGTAGAGGCCGGCAACAAGGAACACGATAAAAATGACGATGACAGCCACGACTCCTAAAAAGCCCAGCTCTTCACCGATGACCGACAAGATAAAGTCGTTATGAGCTTCCGACAGCCAGTTGAGTTTCTGAACGCTCTTTCCAAGGCCTTTTCCTGTCAGCCCTCCCGAACCGAGCGCAATCTCAGCCTGTTCAATCTGCATGCGATCATCTTCACTGACAGCGTCTCTGTTCTGGAACGTATCAAGTCTGCGTGACGCATGCGCGAAACGCTCACTGACAAAAGCGACGGGCGATCGCTGCGTCACTGCTTGGAAAACAAAGCCGGCAGCTATGCAGATTATGAGAACGATAACGAGCAGTTGGGTAAATCCCGCCAATCGGATTTTTAGAGGCATCTGTGCAAAAAAGAATACGACCAGACAAATAGACGCTAAAATAATCGCTCCCGAAAGGTGAGGCTGAACGACAATCATTCCGATCCAGATAAACATCAACAATCCCGGCCACGCGACCTCCTTGAACGCCTGTTTCATCAGAGAAGGCCGTTTCGCCCTTCCTGTGCGTGAATCGGCATGACTTGCCCTCGCTACAGCATCCTCACGCAAGCGCGCCTTTCGACGATCGGAAAAATACGAGGCTAGGAAAAAGATCGAGCCTATCTTGGCAAGCTCCGACGGTTGAAACGTAATTCCGGCAATTGTCAGCCAGCGTTTAGCGCCGTTAAAGCTCTGGCCGGCGACGATCGTATACAACAAGGCAAACGTGATGACGACGTAGATAATCCATCTGAACGACGGCCGCGTCAGCTGACGAAACGGAACGAGCATCGCGAACGCAATCGCGGCTGCCGCACTGACAACCGTATAAAGGGCCTGTTTTCGCGCCAGTTTTGTCGCGTCGGCCTCCAAAATCACGCCGACCGGAGACGAGGGATCAAGGGCGCCCGACTGTCGCCATTGTGCTCGCATAGCCGAACTTGACTGAACGAAACTGATACCGTAGCTGGCGCTGAACATCATCATCAATCCGAATGCGATCAAAACAAGCCAGACAAAGAGGAAGACGAGGGACATACGGCGGTGCGAGGAGAATTGCTTATATCCGAGGACAGTCTTCTGAGGCTCAGCTTTCGCGCGGCGACCCCGAGATTTACCGAATGAGAATAATTTCTTAGCTGCTCCCGACATCTTTACCTCCCGAACAACGGATACGACATCAGCAAAAATCCAACAAAGGAGGAAAAGATGCCGACAAGGCTGAACACTAATACTATTTTTTTCTCATGCCAGCCAACCAACTCAAAGTGGTGATGAATGGGAGACATACGGAAGATCCGCTTACCGCCTGTCGACTTGAAATAGATCACTTGCAGGACGACAGAGAAACCTTCGAAAAAGAACACAAACCCCGTTATTAGAGCAAGATAAGGAACGCCCATGACGACCGTTAAGAGAGTAAACGCAATACCGAGAGCCTGTGATCCCGTATCTCCCATAAATATCCGCGCCGGATGTCGATTGAACACCAGAAACCCGAGGCATCCGCCCGCAATGATAAGTGACAAGGTCATCGTTGATGAGACGTGCGGAATTACGGGCGCCAACAAACCGCTAACGGCAAAAAGACCGATGCAGGCAATCGCCATGAGCGATGACAGCAAACCGTCCACCCCGTCGGTTATGTTGACGGAATTGCTCATATAGAACAGGAAAGGAACGAGGAAGAGCGCATAGATCACTTTCCCAATCCCGACGACAGGGATCGCTTTTCCCGTGAATGACAAGATAAACGGGGCAAATGGTGAAATCCATAGATAAAAAACTGCTGCCGCGATCGAAAACATACCGAGCCATATCGTCTTCTGCTTGACGCTCAGCCCTTTGGGCGAAATATTGACTTTGATGTAATCATCGGCGAATCCGACGATCCCGAAGAACAGCATAAAGACGACCATGACCGTCATAGGCAACAAATCGCGCTTGACTATCGGTCCGATGATCGCGAACAGAGCGATCGGGATAAGAAAAAACAGACCGCCGAACGTCGGGGTTCCCGCTTTTGAAAGGTGCGATCGAGGCCCATTATCACGGATCGGCTGGCTTGTGCGTGACCGCTGTATCAATGGCAGCAGCGCCCATCCGCAGACGATCGTCGCGCCCGCCACCATCAACAGGCTCAAGATTGCAAAACGCATGGAATCGCTTGGAAACACGGCGCCCGCCTCCTTATGACTTTCTTTCGACGAGGGCCGTTACGACGTGATCGAGCTCATAGTAGCGCGAGGCTTTGACGAGGACGAGATCATCACCATGAACTTCATCAAGCACATCGGGAATCGCTTCCTCACCTGTTTCGTACCAACCGGCAAACATCGGTTGGAACAGGTGATCGCTCAACATTGCGTCACGCATCACTTTCGTCTCATCTCCGATCAGGAAGACTCGATCGACATCGGCTGCCGATAGCTCGTTCATTGCCTCAAGATGCGCTTCTTTCGAATAGCGGCCAAGTTCGCGCATACCGCCGATAACGGCGACAAGCCTCCTCCGCCCGCCCGCCATCATGGAGGCGGTTCGAAGAGCCGATTGAAGTGATTCCGGCGACGAATTGTACGTGTCGTCGATAATATCGACCGCCCCTGAACGGAAAAGCTCCTGACGATGCTCCGATGTGGTGAAGTTTCTTGCAGATGCCGCCGCTTCCTGCATGTTCAACCCCATCGCGTAAACGACGGCGAGACCGAACAGAACTGCAGGAATAAGATGGAGTCCCGGATGGGTCAGGTAGATCGGCCAGCGTTCGTCCGGGGTCAAATTTGAACGCCCGATAAACGAAAGACCTTGAGAATCAATGCGGACGTTTTCAGCCCAAAAAACAGGGATGCCTTCGCGCTCGAGTCTCCCGACGTTCTTCTCACTGCAGATATACCAGTGCGAAATCTCGGGTTCCTCGCTGACGGCCCAGTTTTCAAGCAAGGCGTCGTCTCCATTGAGCAGGAGAAGTCCGTTGCTTTTCATACCGTCCATCACAGAGATTTTTTCCTCAAGGATATCGCGCATGGATCCGAGATATTCAGCATGCGAAACGCCCACACCTGTAATGATCGAAATATCAGGTCTGGAAATATGAGAGAGCGTCCTAATCTCGCCCTTCCGATCCATACCGAGTTCCGCTACCAATGCCTGTGTCTTAGGATTCGTCGCTAATATTGTTCGCGGCAACCCTACCTGATTGTTGTAATTTCTTTGCGACTGTTCCGCTCTAACCTGTGATTCGATCATGCAGTAGATCATCCTGCGTGTCGTCGTCTTACCGACACTTCCCGTCACGCCGATCACACTCGCCTCAAGTACGGTGCGATAACCGCTTGCGATATCCTGATACGCTTTCCATGTGTCCTCGACGATAAGAATATCCGGCGCATCTTCATCTGTCTCGAGAAGTGATACAAACTCATCCTTTTCCGGGGCATCGCAAGCAATAACAAGCATGCCCGCCCCGCGTTCATACGCTTTATGAAGAAAGTGGTGTCCGTCGAAATGATCACCGCGAAGCGGAACAAAAACTTCCCCGCGCTTGATAGATCTCGTATCGGTCGATATCGAAGGATAGTAGCGCTCGGAATCTTCTGCATGTTTTTCCGTCTGCAGCAATTCTCCGTCAGTCCACAATTTTATTTGCGTTGGCAAAAAGCGTGTCATATCTCAATCTTTCAATCAATCTCTATTCAGTTCCATCATCACCGGTATTGTCAGGACTGCTGTGTCGACTCTGACTGCCGAATGATACTTGAATGACTTGTCCTTTTCTAACCTTCCCGTCGTTGGGCGAGTCCAATTCTGCAGACTCGGTCGGAGCCCCGGAATCGTCATGCGTCAGTACCTGATCCGTCAAAGCGGAAGCAGGGATATCTTGGCTTATCGCGACTCCGGCAGGTATGCCGTCGGGCGCGATAACGACACCGTGTTCCGATGCGAGCCAGATGCATTCGTGGTAATTCAATCCTCGAAAATCCGGCACAGTCACCCATTCTACTTCATAATCACCCGCCGGGTAAAGCCATACGGTCGATCCCGTTCCGACCATCGTACCCGGAGCAGGCAAGATAGCCCCGCAAGGACGGTCGAGCAAGTATTCATCCGTCGGGACGATCGGGGCAAGATTGATCGTAACTAAGCGCATCGCAAGATCGCGAATTTTCATTCCCTCCGTCTCGGGAATTTCAATCTGCCGCGAGAGCACATTTAAATCATGTGAATTATATCGTTGTCCTTTCTCACGACTATTCTGAATTCTCGCCGCGACGCGGCTTGCCGCACGCGCCGAGACTACGCTCGCATTGATCGGTGTCTCGGGTTTTCGAATCGTGACGAGAACAACATATTGCGGATCGTCGATCGGGTTCAGAGCGATAAATGAAAAAGTGCGGCGATCATCATCCGTCGAGTCTCTCGACGTTCCCGTCTTTCCGCCTATTTCGAGGCCGATTGCGCCAAAGGTGCCTGCCGCCGTCCCTTCCGCCATGACATCAGTCATCATCGAGCGAACGCGCTCACAAGTTCTCTTAGACAGAAGCTTTTTCCCTTCTTGGACGGGAAACGGCCGCATCACGTCCAATCCTTCCGATGTCGATGCACAACCGACACGCGGCGTAACGAGATATCCGCCGTTTCCAATCATGGCGTAGAATCGGGCCATCTGTATTGCCGTCACAGAAGACGATTCACCGAACGTCAGATTGGCAAAATCGAGAGCTGACGGTTTTCTGTGGAGTACGCCTGACGCTTCCGCAGGCAAATCAATCCCCGATTTGTCGTAAAAACCGAATTTCCTGATCCAGTCGTAATATGTCGATCTCCCGATTCTTTGACCGAGTTGAACATAAACGGGATTACAAGACAAAGCGAACGATTGGCGGAGCGTCACGTTACCGTGACCGTGTCCCGAGTAACAGCTGAGAGTCTTGCCCTGTACCGTTATCGGATTATCACTGAAAACCGTACCTTCGTACGCCACGTTCTCTTCAAGAGCTACGGCAAGTGTCACCGCCTTAAATGTTGATCCCGGCTCATAAACATCGGTGATGTTGATGTTGTTCCAGAGATTGGTCGAAAGATATTGAGTCTTCTCCTCAGCTGATAAAGCATTCCACTCTTCATCCGTAAAACCGATCGGCATCGCCGTCGGGTCGGAAGCATCATACCCGCCTACTTGTGCCATGGCAAGCAAGTCGCCGGTGTCAACTTCCATCACCAACCCGTGCACACCGCTCTTCAAACCTGCGGCAGTGGCGATCGACAGAAGCTCTTCCTGCAAAATCGTCTGAACTTCCATATCGAGAGTCGAAACGAGATTGAGACTCGATTCGACGGGATAACTGATCGGTGTAGTAAATGGCGTCACGCCTTTGTTCGAGTAATTATTACGCCTGGCGTACAGATAGCCGTCCTCTCCCGACAGTAAAGCGTTATACGTAGCTTCGAGGCCGGAGACGCCGACAAGCTTACCGTCGATAACGCGCGTCATACCCAGAACGGGCGAAGCAAGCATCTCATTGTTGTAAACGCGCCGTTCTTCGGCATCGAAACGCACGCCGCCGACACTGTTGGCGGTGAGCCAGTCTTTCAAAGCCATCGCTTTTGTCTCGGAGACTTCGGAAGCTATCTGAACATATGACAGCGTTTTTTCATCGATGAGACGTTTTCTCAATCCCATCCAACCAGTTACACGGTCACTGCGAATCTGCTCAAGGATAGTATCCCGCT
This sequence comes from Clostridiaceae bacterium, assembly GCA_012841145.1. Taxonomy (GTDB): domain Bacteria; phylum Bacillota; class Clostridia; order Saccharofermentanales; family DTU023; genus UBA4923. The sequence goes on from DUVH01000015.1 coordinate 26,449, forward strand.
TCTCATCGTCGAGCTCCAGTTGAGAAGCGATCTGGTTAACAATATCGACATCCGTGACGCCGGATTTTCTCGACTTCACGTCTTGCGGTGTCATACCGATGCGGTAAACATATGATGACAGGACGAGAGGATAGCCGTTGCGGTCGAGGATCATGCCTCGCTTAGAGCTCTCCTTCTCCGTCATGTATTGTTGACTTGCCGCCTTTGCGGCAAGCACCTCATGTTGATTTATCTGGAGATCGAAAAAATGAAAAACGAGAATGCCCGCCAACACGACGAATACCAGAATAACCGCCAACACTTTGACGCTAAGCGTCCTTCTTGACGTCTTAACATTCTGGCTATATGTCGACCTATCAGCATGCTGACTCTTCATTCCAAACACCTAATCGATCCCTACAAATTGTCATTCTAACGGCTGCGAACCCATAACTCAATCAGTTTCATGTTCTCGGCAGGCAATCGTGCGGCGCGAGTCTCTTCTGCTGCCGCGTCGATTTCCTCGCCGCTTATCACAGGCTTGAGAATGGAGGCGGGCACATAGATGATCTGATCGGAACCCGGCTTCTGGAGACCTAACTCGGTGCTTGCGGCATCTTTTACGGTGTTAAGTGACGACTTGCTGAAGATTTTATCTTGAAGCAGACTGTTCTGTTTGTCGAGTTCACTTATTTGTCGCTTGAGTCCGGCGTTGTAGAAACTCATCTCCGTAACTTTGGCGCTTCTCCAAACGATATATCCGACGACAGTCGCCAAAGCGAGGATGACGGCGAGCAAGCGCAACGAGATCTTCGTGCGCGCGCGTGTGACGCTCTTGTACCGATAACGAACTTCGTTCTCCTGTTCAAGGCGATTCTGCCTTCTTCTCTTATTCTCTTTGTTTTTCTCGACATCATCATCGGGGTACGGGGCAAAAACATCGGGCAGTTCTTGCGGAATGGACTGCTGATAATATGTCTTGGCGAGATTGCCGTCAGAATAATATCTCATACCTCTTCTACCTCCCCAAACTCAAAAACACGTAATTTCGCGCTGCGAGCCCTTCTATTGCCTTCACACTCCGCCTCGCCGGCGATGATAGGTTTACTTGTAATGCACTTTCCTAACGGCTTTTTCCCGCATACGCAGACAGGGAAATCGCGCGGGCAGTTACACGGCGACTCCCAGCGTTTCATCGCCTGCTTCACCATCCTGTCCTCCAACGAGTGGAAACTTATGATGGCCACTCGTCCTTTCGGAGCCATGACATCGGGCAATGCCTGCAGTAAATGCGAAAGCTCCTCTTGCTCATGGTTAACCGCCATACGCACAGCCTGAAACGTTTTCCTTGCGGGATTGCCTTCTCGTCTCGCGTGTGACGGTACGGCATGTGCCACAATATCCGCTAGCTCTCCCGTTGTTGTTATCGGCGCTTTATCGCGCTTTGCTACGATCGATTTTGCGATCGAATATGCGTATTGTTCCTCTCCGTACAAGCGGAGAAGAGCGATGAGATCGCTCTCTCTTAAGTTGGCGATGAGATCAGCCGCAGATTCTTTCTGTGACGGATTCATCCTCATGTCGAGCGGCCCGTCGTTTAGATACGAGAACCCCCTCTCGACCGCGTCCAGCTGGTATGAACTGACCCCCAAGTCAGCCAATAGACCATCGACGCGACCATAATCCTCTTGATCAAGCCAAGAAGGAAATTCGCTGAATTTCGCTTCAACCACATCAAAAGCGGCCTTCGTCTCGATACATTTCAACCGTTCCGAGGAAACGGCCAATGCCTCCGGATCACGATCCGCCGCCAGAAGTCTTCCGCCCGATCCGAGCTTTTGAAGAATCTTCGCGCTGTGGCCGCCGCCTCCGACAGTAAGGTCGATGTAGAGACCGTCAGGCCTGATCGACAAATGCTCAATCACTTCATTGAGGAGCACCGGCAAATGCCACTGATTATAATCCACGGATCTCATAGCGACTCAGATCCATTTCTGATAACGGTGTCTCTTCCTCCTGCAGTTTGTCGTAGAAGGACTGCGCACAGATTTCAATCTTGTCAAAAACGTGGATGAAACAGACCTCTTCGCCCGGATCAACTGAGATGTGTTTCCAAAGGAACGCAGGCACCGAAATACGCCCCTGACCGTCAAATTCGCAAACGGTCGAAGAACCGAGAACTTCACGCTTCAATTTTCGAATCTCGTAACCGGTGCTGGAATGATTTAAGATCTGATCCTTAATCACTTCAAATTCCTCCGGCGTATAAGCTGCGAGAAAACCCTTGTCAATCCCCTGAGTCACAATCAAAACGCCGTCAAGCTGTTCGCGCAATTTTGCGGGAACTATGACGCGTCCTTTGTTATCGACTGTGTGGGTATAGCGTGCCACGCGCTCGCTCCTTATCGTTTTGCAAGCATTCTACCACAATTCATAACTAAAATGTACCAAACTCCCCATATTCCACCACTATTTTTCATAAATCACCTCGATTTCCTCTCTATTTTCATTTTGGACGTGAAAACAGAACGAGAGTCCCTCGCAAAATGAGCTCAATGTTAAGTAATCGATCCTTAGGATCGATGCCGCAAGCAATTATTATTTCGGGATTTGTTCGGCTCGGCTAATAATCGAACAGAAGTCGACCGGGTGAACCGGGAGGCAAGGCGGCAAGTTCCCGCCCGTGATGCCACACATAGGCTCCGCCTTTTGCCAAGTCCTCGCGTTGAACATAGTTATTGATAAAAAATACGTGAGCACCGAGGATCGATGCGCGTTCGACGTATTCACTCCGTATGCCGCGCTCCCAGTCTACGACTGAGTAATCCGTGTGAACGGGCCAGAGAATGCACTCAACCTCAGCATCGAGGTCGGCGATGGCTTCAAGCAAGTGATCTTCCCAGAGATCTCCGCAGATGAGAACACCCATCTTGACGTTTTCAAACGCAAACGGAAAAAAGTCTTGACCTTCGCGATAATCGGCGTTCGCATCCGGCATTTTCCACCCCTCAGATACGCGCCGGTATCGATGGAGGATCTCTCCGTATTTATCGATAAGCAAGTAAGAAGAATAAAAAGCGCCGTGATCGTTCTCGTAAAAACCGACACCGAGCCCGACCTCATAAAGGCGCGCTATGTTGCGCAGATGCGCGATAGGCACGCTGCCCATACCTAAAGTCACATCGGCATCGTGAAGATAGTTGAAGGTCATCGATTCAAATCCCTGCAAAAACGCTTCCCCAAAAAGTACGAGATCGACATTCGATTCTCCGGCAAATTCCGCCTCTCGTTCAATCGTCGCGAGGTTCGCCTCAATATCATCGTATACACACGTCACTGCCGAAAGCTGAATCCTGATACTCATGCTTGCTCTCGCCCTCTCTTACTTCTCGCGCATCGCCGTCATAACCGGGCTTTTTCGTTGTTATTCATCGAATAGTTCAGCAACACGCCCAGAAGGATGAAGTTGGAAATCATGGCCGATCCGCCGTAACTGATAAAGGGAAGCGGGATTCCCGTGATAGGGAGCAAACCGACCGTCATGCCGATATTCTCGATAAAGTGAAAGGCGACACATGAGATAAGCGCCACCATCGTGTACGATTCTTCAGGAGATCGCGCGTGAATCTTGCTCGCAACTTTGATGGTATGAAAGATAAAATATGCGGCAAGAAGAATGACGATGGTCGTTCCGATCAAGCCGAGCTGTTCCGAAATAGCGGGAAAGATAAAATCGGATTCCTTTACCGGAACACTCACGCTATCGCCGGCATGATTCCCCGTAAGTCCGCCCGAAGCGATTGCCTCCAACGATTGATTGATATGATAAGACGCCGTTTTGTCGTGACCCCTGAAGAGGAACGTCATGATACGCTCTTTTTGTGTCGCGTTGAGCGCAAACTTCCAAGAGATAGGTAAAACGAGGAAAATCATCCCCGCGACAGACAGCAGAATCGTACGCCATCTGACACCCCACACGAAAGTCGTGCAAAGAAACATGAAAATCAAAACGAGACTCGTACCGAGATCAGGCTCCGTAATGACAAACAGAAACGGGACGCCGTACAGGACGGCCAACCGCAGAAAACCGCGATAAACAGGCAGTTCGCCCGACTTCATCGAGGCAAAGATCGGTCCGGAAACCATCGCCACCGCAATTTTCGACAGTTCCGAAGGTTGGAATGAACCGAATACGGGAAAACGTATCCAGCTGTCTGCGCCGGCGACAGCCTGGTATCCGTCCATCTTGACAACCAATAGGAGAAGAATGCTGATAAAATACAGAATTCCCCCGATCAGGCGCATCGTCGGCGGATCGAACAAACAGAGGATAAAAGCGGCCACAATACCGATCAGAACGGCGGCAATCTGTTTGAAGAAGTTCATCGGGTACTCAAACGCAACGGAACCGTAACCCGTCGCCAGTACGCTGTTCAGGACGACGAGCCCGATCATCACAAGGGCAAGAACGGGTACGAGCATGCGGTAATCGAGCGCGCTGAAAAAATAATCGGCTCGCGACTGACGGTTACCGTCAACCGTCTTCCTCATGCTCCCTTCCGTCCAATTCACTTTCTTAGACTCCCCTATGATTTTGACGAACTATATCTTAGTCTATTTTGTCTTTGTCCTCATCTGATTCTTCGGAAACAGCTTCGCTGACCTCAATAATTCCGTCGGGCACTCCCGCTAGACTCGCTACAATGCGCTCACGCCGACGACCACGCAGAAAAATCGCGATCAGAAAAACGCCGGAAACGAGTACCATAAGTGCGGACAGCACTTGAGATACGCGCAAATTGTAGCCTAGGAGTGTAAACATCAAGGAGTCAGTACGTATTCCCTCGACGAAGAATCGAACGAGTCCATACAGGAACAGATATGAATGAAACGTCGTCCACGGACGCTTTGCGTGCCTGCGAACATAGATAAGAATGACAAAAATGATCATATTCGCAATGAATTCGTAGAGGAATGTCGGATGAACGGGCAGTGCGGGATCCATGCCGGGAAGCGGGTTTGCAGGATCCGGATTGATCGCGGCGAGACCGTTCGCCGTCCCCTCACTAATCATCCCCCAGGGCAACGATGTGTTCGTTCCGAACGCTTCCTGATTAAAGAAGTTGCCCCATCTCCCGATCCCCTGACCGAGCGGAACGTACACGGCAAAGAAATCGAGCGGACGGTGGAGTTTCATCTTTTTGACCTTCGTAATAATGATGATTGCGATGATCCCCCCGATGACTCCCCCGTAAAAAGCAAGTCCGCCCTCTCGGAAATTGAGGATCGACTTCCAGTTCCCCTTGAAATGTTCCCACTCAAAAGCGACGTAGTAGAGACGTGCGCCGATAAGAATAGCCGGTATCATCCACAAGAAATAATCGATGACATCATCACTCAATAGATTGTGGTGTTTTGCTTGGCGCATGGCGAGCACAATGCACAACACCATCGCGACGGCAAAGAGCATCCCATACCAGTAAACAACCACGTGCCGACCGAAGAGATTAAACTGAAAAGCAATCCGGCTGACCGACAGATCATGGATCCCCAGTCCGGGAAATGAAACACTGTAATTCAAAATGGCATGCATAATCGACCTCCCGCAAATCTCACTATTCTATGATACACGACATGCCTGAAAGCGGAGCTTCTCCGCCTGACTGATGCAACGCTCTAACTGCATCGAGATCGGCGCGAACTCGCGCCGCCAAATCATGGATCGTAGAGAAAACGCACTCGTCACGTATGAAAGCTTCAAATTCGACGGCGAGTGTTCGACCGTACAGATCGCCGTCATAATCGTAAAGATGCGTCTCGACGAGCATATCGCTCCCCGTCTCCCGTACGGAAGGTGCGACACCGACATTGGTAATCGACGGCCATCTCACGCCGTCCAGACGCGTATGCGTCGCGTAAACGCCTCGCCTCAGCAGTGCGGAAGTCGACGGATACGTGAAGTTGGCAGTGGGAAATCCGATCCTTGAGCCGAGATTGCTGCCGCTCACGACAATACCTTGGAGACGAAACGCACTCTCCATCATCTCCGTCGCTTCTTCAATATGGCCAATCGCCAAAGCTTCACGAATTCTCGTACTCGTAACTTTTCTCCCCTTCCACAAGAAATCGGGAACAATCAGGGGTTCCAGCGCATTGTGCCTCGCGAACTCTTTGAGAAACGCCGCATCGCCCTGCCCCTTCCATCCGAACCTTCCGTCTTCACCGATCGCCAGCAGCCGGGTATTGAGGCTCTCTACCAAAACACCGCGCAAAAAGGAGTCCGCGCTCAGGTGACAGAATTCGGACGTCAACGGAATGAGAAAGATATCCTCAACGCCGAGCGAGCGGAGCGTTTCAATTTTCTCATCGTCTGTCATGAGGAAATCGTGATTGACAATTCTATCGTTGAAACCGACACCCGTGTCATACGAAAAGGTAAAGACGCCCGGGCGTAGCTCGAGCGTTTCACATCGGCGCATCAACATCGAGATGAGGTGTCGATGGCCCTTGTGCACACCGTCAAACACGCCCAGCGCGATACCGCGCGGCGCAAACGGGAGATGTTCTGATTTTCTGTAAACGTTCAACGCCATCTCAACATGAACTTCCTTTAAATGTTTTTAAATCGTCAGGCTCCAGAAATACGCGTTTTACGCGATAGTACCGTCCTTCGACGCAACCGAACGCGACCAGCCGGTCTTCGCAAAGGAAAGCGAGCAGGCCGTCCTCCTCGTTTGACGCGCACTCACGAGGCGATGAAAGGAGTCGTCCCCTGTCAACCGGGACTTTCCGCCCGTGGGCAAGATCCAACGCGTCCTCTCTGTCAAAAACGACGTTCCGCCAACCGGCAAACACGGAAGCGAGCGAGCGTACCGTACCGTCCTCCGCCAGTCGTCGCCTGAGATGTATCGGATCACGATCGAGCGCATTGAAAGCATCAAACAAATCGTCGAGCGCAACGCTCTGCTCGATAACAAGGGGGCCCGCAGCGAGACGCCGCAAGCTCCGAGCGTGAGCAAAACATCCGAGCGCTCGACCGAATTCCTCAGCGAGCACACGGATGTATGTTCCGGAACTGACGAGAAACTCAACTGAAACGACCGGAAAACCCATCTCCTCATCGATCGACAAACCGCGATAAATCGCCTCGTAAACAGTGATCTCGCGTTCAGGCAAGTCGACATCGCGCCCCTCGCGCGCATACCGGTAAAGGCGTTCGCCGTCAACCTTGACAGCCGAGAAAATCGGTACCTGCTGTATGCGCTCGCCGACAAACGAGCGCGTTACAACCTCAAGATCTCTTTGAATACCGCCGTTATCCGAGATAAACCGTCTCCATACCATTTCAGGTGTTCGCTCGATCGTTTCCCCCGTACAATCCATCGTGTCGGTCGACATACCGAGCGATATGTCGCAGAGATAACGCTTATTCCAGTGGAGCATATAGTGGGCGGCAGCCGTCGCGCGACCGAAACAGATCGGGAGCACGCCCGTCGCAAAAGGATCGAGCGTCCCTGTATGCCCGACCCTCTTCTCGCCGAGCAGCACGCGCGCTCGCGAAACGACGGCTGCCGATGTCATGCCTTCCTCTTTGTCAATGACGAGAACGCCACCTGACGTGAGCGTCATGAATCAAGCTCTCCCATACACTCGTCAAGGTGTCTTTTCGCTTCTTGCAGGATCAATTCCTTCGCCTCGTCCAATGCGGTATTGTTCAGCGTCACCCCTGCAGCTCGAACATGTCCGCCCCCGCCAAACTGTATCGCAAATTTTGCGGCATTGAAACATCCGTTCGAGCGGATGTTGATCCGCACACCGGGAGGGTTTTCCATCTCGATGAAAAGAAACGCCACCTCAACGCCATCAGCTGCCCTCATCTCCGAGGCGAAATTGGTAAGATCATTATCCGTAACGCCTCGCCGCTCCAGCATGTCGCACGTCACTGAAGCGACCAAAATACGGCCGCCTTCGATCGTAACGATTCGTGAAAAGATATCTCCTTTAATCTGAAGGCGTCCGACCGTCGTACGGTCAAACAGTTCGTGATGAAGCGTCGTAAGATCAACATCGAAACGTTCAAGCAGAAAAGCTGCCTGTCGAAAAGCGAGAGGTGTCGTGCTGCTATAAGCATACCTTCCCGTATCGGTAATGGCCCCCGCTAACAAAAGAACGGCGATATCTTTATTGAACAGCGGCTTCGCGAGATGAAGTTCCAAATCCCAGATAATTTCAAAAGCTAATTCGCAAGTAGAAGATGCCGACGGTACGACAAAATCCAATCTGCCCAGATCAGATGAAATGACGTGGTGATCTACGGAGCCTCGGAGGCGTGACTGTGTCAGACATTCAGCACGAGCGCCCACTCGATCCGTTTCGTGGCAGTCAATCGCCAGAGCGAGATCAAACGAAGAGCATGTCAACCCGGGTTCAAATACCTGCAATGTTTCGAGGAGCGGAAGATGAGACATCAATGCGGGAGGCTCCGCATCCGTCAAGACCGTCGTCTTACATCCAATCGCTCGGAAGACTTCGGCAAGCGATATAGATGCACCGATCGCATCCGGATCAAACCGTTCATGAGGCAAGAACGCGATACTGCCTCCCTCAGAAGCCAGATCGAGAACAACCTCAAGAAGTCGTCTCCTTATGTCTTGTTTACTACTCATCGCACACCCTGAAAATATTGAATCGCGAGATCGAGTGGCGTCTCACGCCCATCGACTTCGCGATTGCCCTCATCATCCGTACATTGGATGACCGTTCTATCCCCGATCTTTCTGATCGTTGACTGATTTTATCAATCGCTCGATCGATTCACCGTAGCGAAAGCTCATATCCTCCATAAAAACAAGACGCGGTACTTTTTTTGAGCGCATTCTGGAGGCAAGCTCTTTACGAAGAAAACCTGACGCTTTTTCAAATGCTTTTTTCGCCTTTTCGCGGTCGTCATCGGAGCCGTACACACTATAAAATACTCTGGCGACTGAAAGATCGCTGCTCACCTTGACACCGGTCAGGGAGGCGATTCCTGAAATGCGCGGATCGTTTATTTTTTTGTAGATGACGTCGGCGAGTATTCTGTATACCTCATCGCCGTATCGGTCTGCCCTACGCATCTTCCTGCACTTCCCTCATTGTGTAAAACTCAATCTCATCACCGATTTTAATATCGTTAAAGCGATCCAGACTCAGGCCGCACTCGTATCCGGCTTGAACTTCGCGCACGTCGTCTTTGAACCTGCGCAACGATGCGAGTTTCGTCTCGTAGATGACGATTCCGTCGCGCACGAGACGCGCGCTGTCATTTCGATTGACTCGACCTTCTCTGATATAGCATCCGGCAATCGTGCCGACAGCAGAAGCGTGGAAGACCTCGCGAACCTCCGCGTATCCGACGACAACTTCCTTCAAGACGGGCGCCAACATGCCCTTCATCGCCTGCTCGACTTCTTCGATCGCCTCGTAAATGACGCGATAGAGATGAATATCGATATCGGAATCGGCCGCGATCGCCGCCGCCGTTGTCGCCGGTCTCACGTTGAAACCGATAATAATCGCATCCGAAACCTCCGCGAGGCGGATGTCCGATTCCGTAATCGCACCGACGGCACCGTGGATCACATTGACGCGAATCTTCTCCGTCGTCAATTTTGTCAAGGATTGCGTCATCGCTTCGACAGATCCTTGCGTATCGGCTTTCACGATTATATTGAGATCGATTAATTCCTCATCCGCCATCCGCGAGAACAGAGTGTCAAGCGACATGCGGGACGACTGGCGCAAGGCAGATTCGCGCTCTTCCGTCTTGCGTTTATCGACAAGATCGCGTGCGACGCGCTCGTTCTCCACCTGATAGAGGATATCGCCGCCCTCAGGCACCTCATCGAGACCGATAATCTCGACGGGCATTGACGGTCCGGCCTCTTCAAGCTGCTGTCCGCGATCGTTATACATCATACGGACGCGCCCGATCGCACTGCCCACAACGACCGTGTCGCCCTGCCTGAGCGTACCGCGTTGGACAAGGATCGTCGCGAGAGGACCGCGCGCTCGATCAAGCTTCGCTTCAATGACCGTTCCTTTCGCCTGCCTGTCCGGGTTAGCCTTAAGTTCCAATACGTCTGCCGTCAGGAGAATCATCTCCAGCAGATCATCCATATTTTCGCCTGTTTTCGCCGAGACGGGAACGATGGTCGTCTGGCCGCCCCAATCGGAGTCCATCAAATTGTAATTTGCCAATTCGCGCTTAACGCGATCGACATCGGCTTCCGGTCGGTCGATCTTGTTGATCGCGACGATAATCTCCGTATCGGCCGCACGTGCGTGATTGATCGCCTCAACCGTCTGCGGCATGACGCCGTCGTCAGCGGCGACGACGAGGATCGCAATATCAGTAACTTGCGCGCCGCGCGCTCGCAGTGTTGTAAACGCTTCATGACCAGGCGTATCGAGGAAAGTGATTGTACGACCGTCAACTTTGACGGAATACGCACCGATGTGCTGCGTAATACCGCCCGCCTCACCGGCCGTCACGGACGATTCGCGAATATGGTCGAGAATCGACGTCTTTCCGTGATCGACGTGGCCCATGACAACGACAACGGGAGGTCTTGCGACGAGATCTTTTTCGTCGTCATCCGAATCGTCAAACAAGATATCTTCTTCCGTCACTTCAACAAATTTTTCGCTCGTGATGCCGAATTCCGACACAACAATTTCCGCCGTCTCGTAATCAATGTCCTGATTGATCGTCACCATCATACCGAGACCCATCAACTTCACAATGACGTCGGCAGTCGACTTCTTAATCGCCTCCGCAAGCTCTTTGACCGTCAGATGTTCAGGCAGAACGACGTGTGTCAACTGGGCAACGGGCCGTTTCGGAGCACTGGCCACGGCTCCATCGCGTTGACGGCGCAGACGTGCACTTCTATCCATCGCTTCCTGCTGCTCGCGACGCATTTGCCTGTCGCGATGTTCCTGATCACGCTGCCTTCCGCGTTCTCTTTGACGTCTCGAGACGGAAGGCGGCGGAGCTTCAGCGAGAGGAGGTTCAACGGGCACGACAGGAACTGCCGACGATTGGCGTCTCGGTCGCGACCTGCGAGCCGTTTGCTCGCGATCGGAAGGCGGTGTCGGAATCGGTGTCGGCGAAGAACGGCGCTCATCGCGCGTCTGCTGTGCGGCAGCTCGCGCAGGACGTCTCCGGTCACTCACCGGGATATCGCGGTCTCTGCCGACATAACTGCCGCGCTGCGGCCTGACAGGACGCCCGTCACTCGTCGTCAAGGGCTTCCTGCGCACGGGCTCCGGCGGCGCGACGGGGTCGGGCGTCGTGATGCGCTCCGTAATCGGCAGCGAGAGTTCCGCAATGCTCCTGCGTTCCCTACGAACCGGTCTGGCAGGCTTTGCGGGCGCAGGTTTGTCCGGTGTTTCTCTCTTAACAGTCTGAACGCGTTTTGCAGGCTCTTTTTTCTTAGGTTTCGCCGTCGCCTTCGCAGAGCGCTTCTCGGCACGGGGAGCTGTCTCTTCCGCAACCACAGCCGCACGAGGAGTCGTTTCACGCTTCGTCGTGAGGTCGCGCGCTTCTGCGGCGGCAGGACGCGCCTCGACAACTTCAGAAGCGGCAGGTATTGCAGCAGGCGCTTTTTCGGTTTCGTCTTTAGTTGTTTCCGGTGTCGAGGGTTTTTCAGGTTTCTTCGCTTCCTCTTTAGGAACTTCGGTCGCCTTGACCTCTTCCTTCGGAGCCTGAACTTTCTCGACGACAGGTGCCGGTTTCTCCGCCTCTTTTTTCTCCTCTGCAACAGGAGCAACAGGAGTAACAACCGGCGGAGCGACAGGTACAGTCTCAGCCTTCTTAGCTTCCGAAACGGGTTCACTCACGGCAGGCTGCGGTGCGACCTTAGGCTCCGCCTTGACGGGTTTCGGCTTCTTAACAATCTTAATTACGCCGGGAATGCTTTTACCGGATATGCCCTGTATCTCAATCGTCGAAGGACCGGGGAGGTCTTTTAACCTCTCATCAGGTGAAGGCTCAACCTTTACAGATTCTTCTTTCTCTTTTTCAGGTTTTTCCGGTATTTCGAGCGTCTCAAGAAAAGCGCGCGCCTCCAATTCACGGCGCTGTCTCATCGCCTCATCTTCAGTGATATACCCTGCTCTGAGTCCTGAATCTGCTTCTTCACGTTTTGCCATATTCAGTTCATTCCTCCCGTCTATCGACGCCTTACGGACGATTGCTTCCCGCATTCGCTACGCTGTCCCGTCCTGAGACATCTGAACATGTCGACTCGCCATCGAGAGATGACACGTCAGCCACGGCACTTTCAATATCTTTCCAGATCTCCTCCGGAATAGAGCATTTGAGCGCTCTTCGGAGCAAATCTCTTTTTCTCGCTTTTGCGACACATTCATGCCGACAACATAAGTAAGCTCCCCTGCCCGGCAGCTTCTGTTCGCTGTCGAGCGCAACGTCTCCGTCCTTCGACGCCGTTACACGCAGGAGTTCGCGCTGTTCGCGTTTTTCACGACAGGCGATACACGTGCGCAGGGGTTGCCTTTTTTGTCGTCGAGTACTCAAATTATGCCGCCTTCCGACTAACCTTGCAGGTTATTTTCAACGTCAACCTCGTCCGGATCGTTCTCGTCGAGCGCCTCAATGACACTCTCAATGATGCCCGGAGAGCTCGCAGGCGACGTCATCGACTGTGACACGCCGTTCAACTCATCGTCGTATTCATCAAAATAATCGTCACCCATCGCCTCTTCGCGCTCCGCCTCGTCAGCGGCAACAGCTTCGTCGAAATCGGAAATCCAGCTTGCTTCGAGCAATTCGCGATACTGGGTCTCGCTCTTTATGTCTATTTTCCATTCTGTCAACTTAGCGGCTAGGCGAGCGTTCTGGCCTTCTTTTCCGATCGCGAGTGACAACTGGTGGTCTGCAACGATCACGCGTGCGCTCTGATCTTCTTCATCAAGTACGACACGCATGACACGCGCCGGAGAGAGAGCGCTGCTGATAAATTCGGCAATATCGGGATCCCACTCGATCACGTCGATTTTCTCGCCATTGAGTTCCGTGATGACTGATTGGACGCGCATACCGCGCTGACCGACACAGGCTCCGACGGCGTCAATATTTTTATCGTGACTTGTCACGGCCATTTTTGTTCTCGATCCGGCTTCCCTGGCGATACTTACGATCTCCACGATTCCAGCGCCGATCTCAGGCACTTCCTGTTCGAACAATCTCCTGACGAGGCCCGGGTGACTTCTCGAGATCATAATCACGGGGCGATGTTCTCGCTGGTCGACTTTCAGTATGTAGAAACGCATATGTTTTCTAAAAGTATAGTTATCAAGCCGCGACTGCTGATTGTACGGGAGCACCGCTTGAGCGCGCCCGATATCCACGAGCACTTCGTTGCGATCACGGCGCTGAACAATACCGCTCGCAAGACCGCCCACACGACCTGAAAACTCCTCGTGAATGCGCATTTTTTCCGCTTGCGAGAGTTTCTGGTTTATGACGCTCTTGGCAGTCTGTGCCGCAAGGCGTCCGAAGTGTGAAGGATCAACTTCGCGCACGAGCTGGTCACCAAGCTCAAGATCGGGCGAAAGCGCATGTGCCTGTTCGAGGGAGAGCTCACTGTTCGGATCCTGAACTTCTTCGACAACCGTCATAGGCTGGTAGACGCGCATCTCGCCGGTACGACGATCGATATGCGCCGTGATACCGTCACTATCAACGTGTTTCGATTCACTTTCCTGGCCTGCCGTACCTTCTCGCTCACGCGATTTATCGCGATCTTTCGAGCGAATTTCAAACTCGCGACGATAGGCAGCGACAAGCGCGCCTTCGATCGCTTCAATCAAAGTCTCCATCTCGATACCGCGTTCTTTTTCAAGAAGCCTCAGTGCCTCAATAAATTCGTGGTTCATTCAATCTCCTTCACCATCGCTATCCTGATCTTACGAGCGGTCGGTAAATCTTCCACATCGATCAATCAGCACACTTTTGTCTGTCCGACAGACAAAGTTCAAGCCCTATACTAGAAAACAATCTCGCGCTTTATATTCGCGATTTGTTCCAAATCAAAAAGCACCCGCTCTCCGCCTTCCGCTTCTACACCGACACGATCTCCGTCAACGATAAGATGACCGAACAACCGCTTTTCTCCGTCGATAGCACGATAAAGGCTTAATCTGACGTAAGCTCCCTCATGTCGGATGAAATCATCCATCGTCTTTAACGGCCTGTCAATCCCGGGCGACGAGACTTCAAAAGTGTCAAAATCATCAAGCCCGAGTTCATCAGAGATGATGGGGTCGGCAAGCTCGCTCAGCGACTCGCAATCCTCGATTCCGACACCGCCGCGCTTATCGATCACCAAACGGAGAATGTTCCTGCCATTCTCATGTACGTAAATCACGTCAAGCAAATCGAGGTCGAGCGACTTCGCTACGGGCGTGATCGCCTCGACAATGCGGAGTATATTTGTTTTTCTTGAACGCATATCAATTCTCCTATACCGCACGCGATCGACCATTACATACAAAAGAGCGGACCACCCCGCTCTTTCAACCCGATACACGCTGTGTTTCTTAATTATAACAGGTTTATCAACACGGTCAAGCGCCTGTGCGCCGTCAGTCTCCACCGCTTTACGAAACTTGCGCTACTCCCCATACAAAACCGAAAAACGGCCAGTTGCCCTATGGTGATCCCGGCGCGATTCGAACGCGCGACCTGCCGCTTAGGAGGCGGCCGCTCTATCCTGCTGAGCTACGGGACCGATTAACGACGGTCAAAGATCATTGTACAGAAAAATGATCTCCCGGTCATCCCGCGTGTACAATTTTTCAATTAATTACGAATTATTGTACTCAGCAGCGGCAGGACTCTCCGAGAGCCCCTCACACGTGTACAGTTTTTCAATTAATATCGAATTTCTGCACTTTACGCCCAGAGTCCGGCACCCCGGGAATTTTGCAACTAATATCGATTTTTTGGATATTTTGCTTGGGAGGACTAAGCTTCGCATATTTTCTAATGGATCATTTTCAGAAAAACTTCACCATGTTTAAGGGGGCCCTCTCTTTGAGAAAGCCCCCTTCCAGTGAACATTAAGCTAACGAAAAACGTTTAACCGCGATCGAGATTACTCCACCGTGTCGAATGCGACGCAGCGGCAGAAGGCCGATTCACCATACTGGAACTTCCACGGGAACGTTCCGAGGATCATGCGCTTGTTCTTAGGCACGATGTCGATTTCGCCGCCGAGACATTCAACGTGAATGATTTCCCAAGGCTGCGGGAAGACCCAGATGTGCATCGCTTGATACGTATCGGGCCATTTGTAGATCTCATTGAGTCCTTTGCCATAGCGCTCTCTCATAAACGCATCACAACGCTCTGCTTCAAGAGGCTCCCAGTCACGGATTTTCGTATTCATCGGATGGTCGGCGGAGCCGGCATCGACAGCGATGTACTTGAGTTCCATTTCCTTCATCCAGTCGGGGAAATCGACTGAAGGACCGGGGTGACGAAGCATATAACGGCGCTCATCCGGCGTTTCCCCATCTAACGAATATTTGTGGTAACCCGTGTAGATGAAGATGATGTCGCCCTTGCGGATGTCCGCACGATCCATGAGATCTTGAGGCGTGTAGATCGACCAGTCTTCCGCGATATCGGAGATATCGACGACGACGCCCGGTCCGACGAGTTTTTCCATCTCGAGCGATGCGATATCGCGTCCGCCCGTGTCAAAATGCTGCGGGCCGTCGAGGTGTGTTCCGACGTGGTTTGACGTCGTGATAATCATGCCGTTCGCCCCGTTAGGCGCCAAACGCTTGAAATATTTGACGTTCAAGGGCTCATAAGTCGGCCACGGAGGCGTCATATGATTTGTGTTCAGTGTCAAGTCATACACTTTGATTTTGTCCCAATTTTTGAGTAACATAAAGCAATTCCTTTCATTCTTTACTTTTCAGGTTAGTAAAGCCTCTATTCTTTTCCGCCCTGTTATTGAAACGGGCGTACCTTCCTATTTGTTGCCGTTATCAGGCTCAGCCCAGCATTCCCTCGCTCTCGAGAAGCTCGACATACGCCTCTAAAGCGTCGGTAAAGCACTTCATCGGAGGATTGACGATACCAGCTCCCACCTGTCCGATACCGGCTCGTTTATGGGCGATACCAGTATTGATGACGGGGAGGATTTGCGTCTCGACGACGAGACGAATATCGATACCTGTCGGTGTTCCGCGGAAATTCATCGTCGGCATCTTATAGATCACGCTCTCCTCAAGTGTAATCTCGTACATGCTCGTCGTGTAATTGACCGCGTCCTGCGGAGTTCCCCCGACGAACTGCACGATCGCGGGCGCCGTCGCCATAGCGAAACCGCCGATACCGTACGTCTCCGTAATGCAAGAGTCGCCGATGTCGGGGTTGGCATCGTCCGTGCTGTAGCCCGGGAAGTATAGACCGTCGATGATTGCGGCGGGACCCGTGAACCAGCGGTCTCCGAGAGCGGCGACTCTGATGCCGAATTCCGTTCCGTTGCGCGCCATAGTGTAAACGATTGTCGAATGCTTAACTTTTCCGACGGGATCCATCGCTGACTTGGCTGCCGGCATCGAGAGATTCAGGAAGAAGTGGTCGTTCGAATTCAGGAAATCGAAGACAGCAACTTGATCTTCTTTCGATGCGTCTGTTTTGACGATGCTTGATGCAATCTCGCGGATAAACAGCGATGTCGCAGCTTTGTTGCGGTTGTGCACTTCATCGCCCATCTGAGCCGCTTGCGCGATCATGCTCTTGAGATCCAATGGACCGTAGATCTCCAACGTTTGCTTCATGATAGGATAGAGCGTTTTTTCCATCCATTTCAAATGCTTGATAACATCTTCGCCATATGCACCGAAACGAAGGACGTTGCCGAGCCCCTCATTCATCGTGCAGTATGCAAAGTTGCCTTGTGCCTTGTTCTCAATGATAAAGACCGGCATCGATGCCGTTACGACACCCGCCATCGGTCCCACAGCCTGATGATGGTGGCAAGGATCGAATTCAATTTCGCCCGAAGCTGCAAGCTTCTCCGCCTCTTCCGGCGTCGCCGCAAGACCCTCATAGATCAGTCCGCCGATTACGGCACCGCGGAGCGGCCCAGACATCTTCTCCCACGTGATGGGAGGACCGGCGTGCATGACGAGTTTCTTGTGCATGCCCGGAACAACATCTTTTGCTACGCCCATACCAACGAGTGTCGGCTGCGCATTCTGCATGATTTCCAGTGCTTTCCTGTTGGCGGCCTCAATAAAATTTGCCATAAATCCCTTCTTTCTCTAACTTGTGCCTTTCCGTAAGACGACACATTCCTCTTATTCAAACTTAAAACCTGCGCGCTGCATGGCAGAGTACAGGTTTATAAACCTCTATAACCCTTTCAGTCTGCCGAGCAGTGATGCCATTTTTTTGTCACCGCCGGCGGCTGGTTTCCAATCGACGTGGATTGTTCCCACATCCTGACTGCGCAGCTCTTCGTAAAAAGATTCGAGCCCCATGTTGATCACTTTCAACTCCCGTTTAAATAGTTCGTTGACTGACATATCGCTTTCTCCTCCTTATGCGCTGACTTTTTCCATGATGAGATCGACAAGCCTGACCGCTTGCGCATTGGAAGGCATGACGATGACGCCTGCCTGTTCAAGACTTGCAATCGACTGATCGAGACCCTGGGGATCTTTATCCGTTCCCGTCACGGAAGCTACGACGACGAGATCTTTGCCTTCTGCCTTCAAGCGCTCGCGCGCTTCCGAGACCGATGCGGCGACAGCGCCGGCGGGGTTCTCGTGCGCCCCGTAGCCGATCACGACATCGCAGAGCACCACGGCTGTCGAGCTGTTGACGTGCGTCTTGAAGAAATCCGCTCTCGTCAAGGGATCGATCATCGGGTGCGGTCTGCCGCGTGTGAACTCGTCTTCTCCGAGATCGAGACAGATATGACCGTTCAGACCTTCCAGATTCGCCAAGGCTCGGTCAGGCGTGAGCGGGATATTTGAATAGATCGGATAATGGTCTCCCAAATACTTGATCGCTTCGTCGGCGAGCGTTCCGCCCGTGTAAAGCGCACGCAAATATTTCTGACCTGCCGATAGTTTTGCCGCTGAGCCCGAAACGAGCTTTTCGATCTCCTCTTCTGACGCATCAAAACCGTCAAAATCCACAACTTTTTCACCGCGCAGTAATGCTACGGCTTTGCGAGCGGCGTCTTCCAAGCTTAAGCAAGGCGTTGCGCCGGCATCGACAATAGAAGCGGCGTCGCCTCCGATAAAATCGATGACGACGGGTTTGTCCGCCTGTTTCACCAAGTCGATGATCTTCTTTTCGACGGTAGGGTGAGGAGGCTTAGAAACGAGCACGATGACTTCCGTCTCAGGATCGTTCAGCAGCGCTTCAATACCCTGAATCATCATCAGTCCGCCGATCTCCTCGCGCAGGTCGCGACCGCCCGTACCTATGACTTGCGAGAGTCCCTCGCCGAGCTGATCGATGCGCACGGTGATCTCCTGCGTGCCTGTCCCCGAAGCGCCTACGAGACCGATTTTCCCTCTCGATACAACGTTGGCGAAACATAGAGGGACACCGTTGATGATCGCCGTCCCGCAATCGGGTCCCATCATCAAAAGTCCCTTTTCTACTGCCATCTTTTTCAGCCGGAGTTCATCGTTGATCGATACGTTATCCGAAAACATCATGACGTGGAGTCCAGCTCTAAGAGCTGTCTCCGCCTCTTCCGCGGCATACTGGCCGGGGATTGAGATCTGGACAAGGTTAGCGCCCTCGAGGTGATCGATCGCCGAACGGAGCGTCGGCGGTCGATAATCGCCAGCCGATGCGTCCTTTTTACGGTTAATCTGCTCCTCGAAAGACTCGACAAGCTGTTCCATCGTGACGAACTCTTCGTTGAACTTTGCCGCGATGAAGAGATCGTTCGGCGTAATACTTTCGAGATTTGCGTCGAACATGTTGAGATTACGAACGAGATCTAAATTCAGATCAGTACCCATTCCGACGAGGACTTCCTCGACGCCTTCGATTGATTTCATTTCGCGAGAAATCAACATCAACGTTACAGAGTCGTAATAAGCATTTTTTCTTACTATACTTTGAATCATATACGATCCTCCTTTTTTACTATACACTCCTCCTGCCGCGCCCAGCGCGAAAATATTGTCTGAATACACCAAACCCCGAACAGAAAATCCGCTCCGGATGTCGCACCGAACTCCAACACGCGCTCAATCGCGCGATGAAGTTCGGGGATGTTCTGCGTTGCCAATGCATCTAATACCTTAAGATAACTGCAGCTCGCTTTCCCCCTTGATGCGTGTTTGAGCATTGAATAGCTCACGATTGTCGTTCTCGATCTCGCGAGATCAACAACGTCATGCAAAAAATTCAACAAGGCATGATCATCACTGTGATTCCACAGGTTCCTGTAGTAAAGGGACAAAATAAACGCCGCAAGAAAATCATCGCACGAAGGTGTCAGCCCCGGCCCAAAACCGATGAGCAGCTCAGCTCTGCTAAGCGACAAGTCCCAATTTTTCCCCTCAACAGCTTCCAGAAATGAACAAATATCTCCCGTAATAAAACGCGCATAGATATTCGTGCACGAAGAAGGCTCGTTCGAGTCACCGTCAATGAAACGAATGACCGACGCAACACCGCCGGAGTCGAGTTCCAGTAAAGTCTTTTTGATCAAATCGAGCATTTCTTTGCTCGCACAGGTTACTTCTCCTGAGGGTACCGCAAGTTCCGGACTCCATACACGCGCATTTCGAAACCTGATGCGACTTTCGCTGTTCGGTAAGACAAACTCCATCTGTCCCCCATATAACACGCTGTCATCATTTTCAAAAGGCCAGGCAGCGTGTGAAGACAAATCAACGATCATACCCATCGGCATTATGTCAAGATCGGTTCTGGCGATCGTCGCCAATTCTTTATCCGGCGACAACAGATTGACAGCACCGCGAAAGATTGAGTGAACGCGAAATACAACATCGTCTCGCTGAAGCAGGAAATCATAGAGATCTTGCGACATCTGCAAAACACTGATCGTTCGCTCGAATCTTCCCGCCATCACCGAATAAGCTCCTTTATCCGAATCGCCAGTTGTATATTGAACGCCGTTTCAGGATCTCGCAGATCAATCCCGTAAACATCGCGAATCCTGTTGATCCGATAAATAATCGTGTTGTAGTGCGTAAACAATATCTCCGACACGCGTTTCAAGTTACCGCCGGAAGCGAAATAAACGCGCACTGTTTCGAGCAGATCGCCGTGCTGCCTGTGATCGTGTTCTTCAAGCGGATTAAGGATTTCATCCGCATAGGCAAGCGCCTCATCTCTGAGGAGCGGGTGTCCCAACACACGAAGCAATCCCAGATCATCGTAATAGAGAACGGGGTTATCCCTTTCCTGTCGGCTCATCAGTATGCGAACAGTCTGCTCCGCCTGTTGTAAACTCATCGGCAAAGAGCGAAACGTCTCGACGCACGAACCGACTCCGATGAAAGTATAATCAAGCACGCCTTTCTCATCGATGCACTTGATCAGCGTATCGATAAATCGTTGCGCATCAGCCTCCCGCCTCTCGGATGTACACTCTTTATCAAACTGCAAGAGAAAGACGGCGCGATCACTTTTTCGCGTCACGAGAAAGTAGCCGTCGTACTCCTGCTTCAAGCGATTTGTGAGGTTTAAGAGATTCGTGTTGAGGTTCTTGGCCATGCGTGCGTTATTGGGCGTCAGCTGATACTGCCTATTCTGTTCCATCATGAGCACGACGCATTGGCTTGGAAGATCAGGATGAAACAGATAAAAATCGGCATTCTCGAGCGCTTTGTTCTGTTCTTCCCGATCATCACTGAGCAGCTGCTCGAGAAAGGTAGTCTGATGGACATTTTCTCGCTCTACGAGCGTAATACGATTTAAGATATCAAGAGCGATCAGCGACGTAGCCGACTCGATCACGAATAAATCCTGCACGCGAATCACATTTTCCGTATCCCACAGATAGATGCTTCCGTAGTGCATATTGTCAAAGTAGATGGGAATCGCAAATCGTTTGACGGAATGCTCTGTCACGATCGACTCGCTGATACGCATATCGGGAGCTTGCGGGTAACGTCTTGAGAAAGCATTGGCCATCACATCCTTCAAATCATCCTCGATCATCGCCTCTTTATCACGATCCAGACAATAAAAGTGAACATCGCGGAAAATGTCATCACAGATAGCGACGGGCACTCGAACGGAACGGTAGATCTGTTCTGCGATCGCTTTCATACCGCCATGACGCAACATGATATTGCGCACTTTCGAATTGAAATCATTGATATGACCCAGCAATTTAGTCTGCTCACCGATGATCCTGTTGAAAATCTCTTTAATCAGATCCCCATAGGGTACTGCTTGAGGAATTCTAATGATGGGGAACGAGATCTCATCGGCAATTTTCAGCACATTTTCAGGCACCTCGCTGATGTATCTCTGCGTCTTAATCCCCATTCCACAAACTTGTCGCTCCTTCAACTGAGGGATAAGGCGCTCAAATGCCCCAATATCACGACTGAACGTATACGCCGTCGTCAAAAGGAATTCACCGGGACGAACCCAGTCGACAATATCGGGAACTTCAAGAACATTGACAGAGACAATCCTGTTGGTCAGACCGTCTTTCCCTGCCAACACTTCAGCATCTTTCAACAAACTGACTTGTAGAATATCTTTTAATTCAATCATAAGTTTGTGATCGTTAGGCATGATTTGTACTCCAGATCTATTTTATACGAATTCGACAGAAAATGATTTAGTTTTAAATAACAATGTCAAAAATATTATATCACAGTCATGTGTGAAATTAGCACAGATTTTTATCATTAATTAACAATCTTCTTGCATAAAGTGATTGGTTTTTGAATTTTCATTTTAGTGATTATTTATAATTAGACTCAAATTAAAAGAATAAGAACAAATCAAATGCCTCAAACGGCAGCGCCGCCGTATCTTGCACTTACGAAATGGCCGCATCGCAATTATAACTCGAATCGCACAAAAAAACAGACGTGAATATCATCGTATTTGTTGATTGATACCAAATCTAAGTCAGAGAACTCTAATAACTTGTACCCAGTAACAAGGTTCTATTCCAATAAACGTGTTAAAATTGGTAATATCGAACTAGTATTGGTGGCTATATCGTCCGGATAGTCAGTTTCCTGACGGATAAACATCAATAAGAAAACGGCTCGAATTCAATCCGAAGAGAAAGTCTTTATCGCAAGGAGGTTTCTGTGCTAAGTCAATTTGATTATGTCAAACCGCTTGTTCTGGATGAGGCGCTCGCAGCTCTTGCAAAGGAAGATGATTCCTATGTATTGGCAGGAGGTACTGACCTCCTGATCATGTTGCGCCACAATCTGATCAATGCCCGCCACATCATTGACATCAAGGGCATCCCCGAACTGAATGAACTTTGTTTTATTGAGAACGAAGGCCTGACGATCGGCGCCAATGTGGTGGTAAACGCGCTCGTTGACTCGGAGCTCGTCAAGAACAAGTACAAAGCATTACATGACGCCGCCTCATGTCTCGCGTCGTTTCAATTGAGAAACAGAGCGACACTTGTCGGCAACATTTGTAATGCCTCACCCGGGGCAGACCTGCCCCCCGCACTTCTAATCTATGACGCCGTCGTCAAGATCGCGAGCGTTGACGGAGTGCGAGAAGTTCCGCTCGTAGAATTCTTTACAGGTGTCAAGAAAACAGTCCTGTCAGATGAAGAGCTCGTCATCTCCGTCTTCCTGCCCGATCCGGGCGAGAATGACTCAAGCTGCTATATGCGTCAGACACGCCTCAAGGGGCACGACCTCTCGACCGTAGGCGTCGCGTGCCGGCTGGACGGAGAAGGTAAAGTCTCCGTCGCCATCGGTGCCGTCGCGACCACACCGCTCAGGCTGACCGCGTTGGAAGCCGAGATCAATCAGAGAGGCATCTCCGAGGAGACAATTTTGTGGGCGTCGAATGCCATCAACGATCACATTAAACCGATCTCAGACGTACGCGCATCAGAAGCTTACCGCCGCCATATGGCGTCAGTTCTTCTGAAACGATGCCTAGTGACATTGACAGGCAAGGAGGTATAAAACATGACAGTCGCAGAATTGAAACATGACGAAAAAGGTTGTGCCATGGAGACGGCGCATATCAGTTCGGCAAGAGAATCTCGTGTTGTCATTGACCTTGTCGTCAACGGAGAGCGCGTAATCGAAGAAATCGAACCGAACATGCTCTTGCTCCACTTTTTGCGTGACAAGCTGAAGCTTTTCGGCGCAAAAGAATCGTGCGGAGAAGGTGAATGCGGCGCATGCACCGTTCTGATGAACGGCTACGCCGTTACGTCCTGTCTCGTCCTAGCTATTGAGGCGAACGGCGCTGAGATACTCACCGTTGAGGGCCTTTCCAAAGGAAATGAACTCAGCATTCTCCAGCAGGAATTCGTGTTCCAGGATGCGCTCCAATGCGGTTTCTGCACACCGGGCATGCTGATGTCGGCGCGCGGACTCCTCGACAAGAACCCCGATCCGACCGATGAAGAGATTCGCGAGGCAATGGCAGGCAACCTCTGTCGTTGCACCGGGTATCTCCAGATCTTCGATGCGGTCAAACGGGCTGCCGAGCGCGAGAGAGAAGAGAGAGAGGAGTAGGATACTCATGTCAAATCTTTGTCAATTAGAAAACTTTGAATACAGTTGCTGCAGGGATTACGAGTCTAAGTACAAGCATGTGGGACAACCCTACGTCAGGAAAGATGCCGTCGAAAAGGTGACGGGTCAGGCAACGTATACGGTCGACATGGAACTGCCCGGTATGCTACACGCGAAGACTCTGCACTCACCTTATGCTAGAGCGAGAATTGTCTCGATCGATATGAGCAAGGCAAGAGCGCTCTATGGCGTCAAAGCCTGTCTGTGCGGTGAAGATGCCAATACAAAAGTCGGTCTTTACATGCAGGATAAGATGGTCTTTGCCAGCGGTGAAACGCGCTATCAAGGTGAAGTCGTCGCCGCCGTCGCCGCCACAACGGAAGCGATCGCGGAGCGCGCCATTTCTCTCATCGAAGTCGAATATGAAGTGCTCGAACCGGTGATCAATGTCGACCAGGCGCTTGAAGCGAAGACACTCGTCCACCCGGACATCAATACGATACAACATACTGTGGGCGTCTTCTTCCCGCAACCCGATACCAACATCGCTAGCCTCAATACGAGCCGCCGCGGCAGCCTCGTAAAGGGTTTCGAGGAAGCCGATCTCATCGTCGAGAACGAATTCTCGTTACCTGCCGTCGCACACGTTCCTCTTGAAACACACGTGACGATTGTCGAAGCTGATCCTTACACCGATAAAATCCGTATATGGTCCTCAGCGCAATCACCGTTCGCCTTGAGACAGATGATGGCGGCCGCATTCGACATTAAGGAATCCGATATTGAAGTTCATATTCCTTACGTCGGCGGAGCTTTCGGAGGAAAAGCCGGCATCCACCTCGAGCCGTTGGTCACCTTGTTGTCGAAAGCTGCAGGTGGAGTTCCCGTCAAGCTGCGCATGACGCGTGAGCAGGAATTCAATTACATGCCAACACGCGCCGGCATGCGCGGCAGGATCAAGTCGGGTGTAACGAAGGACGGCCAGATCACTGCAACCGAAATCGTGTACGACTGGGACAGCGGCGCATACGCTGACTACGGAGTCAACGTCGGAAAGACTGCCGTTTACGGCGGTCTCGGCCCTTACGACATTCCAAATGCGAGCATCGTCTCGAACACAATTTACACGAACAAAGTCTTCAGCACAGCGTACCGCGGTTTTGGTCACCTCGAGACTCTCTGGACAGTGGAACGTCAAACCGATATCCTCTCACAGAAACTCGGGATCGATCCTTATGAATTCCGCATGATGAATTTGTTGAAGCCGGGATCAAAGACAATCACAGAGGAAACCATCACGGAGAGCTCCGGTAGTCCTTGCGACTGCTTGTCCGCCGTCGTCAAAGAAATCGGATGGACCGGACGCAAGACACAGGAAGAACGCGAGAAAGAGTGGAAAACAGGTAAGGTTCGCGGCAAGGGTTTCGCCATGATCCAAAAGGCGCCGGCGATGCCTGCTAATACGGCCACATCCGTCATCATGCAGATGGCTGGGGACGGGCACGTCAATATCATGATGGGAGCCGTCGACTACGGGCAGGGCGCGCTCACGGCGCTCGCTCAGATCGCGGCGCAAGAGCTCGATATCCCGTTTGACATGGTCAAGGTCATTCCGCAAACCAATACGGAGACCAATCCATACGACTGGAACACCGTGGCGTCTAAGCTCACATTCATGGCGGGCAATGCCGTCATTCAAGCAAGCCGTAACATGGTCGCCCAGTTGAAAGACGTCGCGGCTCGCGCTCTGCGCTGCTCACCCGACGTGTTGGCGCATGCTGACGGTTACATTTACAAAAAGCACATGCCGGAAATCCGTATTGCTTACAAGGACATGGCACTCGGTTATGCTTATCCGGACGGCATGGGAATCGGCGGCCCGATCATTTCGCACGGCGTTTGCATGGCGGACGGTCTGACGAACCTCGACCCGAAATCGGGTAAAGGCTTCCCTGCCCTCGCATGGACATTCGGCGCACACGCCGTCGAGATTGAACTTGACGTCGAAAGCGGAAACATCGATATCCTGAAAGTCGCTTCGGCGTTCGACATCGGACAAGTCATCAACGAAAGAATGGTCTACAGCCAAGTCGTCGGCGGCGTCATGCAGGGAATCGGATCTGCGATCCTCGAAGGGTACAAATTCAGTCCCGACAATGTGTTGCTGAACCCCTCGTTCACCGATAACAAGATCCCGACGATGAAAGATATGCCGTTCGAGGTCGTCCCGATCTACATCGAGAATCCTCAGTTAAACGGCCCATACGGTGCCCGCGGTATTGCGGAACACACGATGATCTCCGTTCCCTCCGCGATCGGCAATGCTCTCTATGAGGCGACAGGCATCAACTTCTATCGTCTGCCGCTCACACCGGAGAACGTCATGCTGGGTATTCTGTCAGGCAAAAAAGACATTAAATAATCCACGTGACCTGTGACATAGTCCACCAGTGTCCCGGAACACAGCATCGTGATCCGGGACACTTTTTTCGTTATGTCGTTCCGGTCTTATCCGAAAAAGGGGTTAAGCGATACGCAAGAAACCATGCGGTAACAGCCTTGAGAGCATCTCCCGGTAAAAATACAACCATCCCTGTCATGAGGATATTCCCAAAAGTTATTGTTTGATTCAGATAGAAACGAAGAACCAAAGCCATGTACGGCAAACCTAAAATGTAGATTAGAAACGTAACGGCGGCAATATTAAGCGCCGTCCGGACACAGTTCCCTTTGTTTCTTTGCGTCAAAAAGGAAAGGAGCGGTGACGCGACCACAAAAGCGAGAACAAAACCGAAGCCGGGCGAAACGAAAGGCGATGAACCGCCTAGGATAATCTTCAAAAACGCATGGAGCAGCATAGCCAAACATGACGTAGCCGGTTTCAGAAGAAGTCCTGCCATAAGTACAGCGAGTGTCTGCAGCGTGATGGGAACAGGCCCGACAGGTATTCTGATAAAACCGAACACAAACGTCAGCACGCCGAACAAAGCGGCGTACGTCATCATTCTTGTCGTCACTTTCACCTTCATTATTCAACCTCAGCCCCGCGACATAATACATAGTCGGTGTCGGTTATATAAAGAAAACTAAAAGCTGACGAGGCTGATTTCACCCGATGTGATTTCGCGTATTTTGCCATCGGCATCGCAATAAGTGAGCGCGCCGTCATCCGAAATGCCGGTCGGAACGATCGTGCGGCCGTCATCAAGAACCACTTCCCTGTCGATAATAAAACAGCGCTCACGATACTCGTCGAGATAATCCCGACCGGGGAGCTCGCTCATAATGCAAGTCAACTCATTAATCATCATCGCGACTAAAACGTTGCGATTAAACGTGAGATTGCCCTCTTCATCTTTTGCGAAAGCCGTCCCGTCGATACACATGTTCGTGTGATCCAAAGCATCGGATAGAGCGCCGACCTTTTCCCGCAACTCAGCAGGATAGCCTTGTTCAGGACGCTCCAAATTCAAACCGACACCTATTACAATTGCTTTTTCATCTGACAAATCACGTTGTGCTATCGCTTCAGTCAATATGCCGCCAACCTTTTTCCCATCAATGAAAATATCGTTCACCCATTTAACATCGGCGCGCACCCCTAACTCTCTTTCGAGAACACGACAAATAGCAACAGCCGCCATCGTCGTCAGAAGCGAAGGAGGCTCTTCGCGATCCCAGGAAAAAGCGAGTGAAAAATAGAGTCCGACATGAGGCGGAGAATAAAAAGACTTACCACGGCGTCCTCTTCCGCCCGTCTGTCCGTTCGTAACGATGAGACACGGAATCTTTCCTTCGCCGACCGCCACCCTCGCGAAAAGGTTTGTCGAAGTAACTGTCTCAAAACAGCGAATATACAGGTCGCTCCAATCATCGGATAATCGACTCCTAATAGCTTCTTCCGAGAAAAGATACGGTTCGCTGACTAGGCGATACCCGCGATTCTGGACGCCTTCAATCACATACCCCTGACTTCTGAAAACGTCGATTACTTTCCATACGGCTGTACGTGATACGTCAAGTTTTGATGCTATTTGCTCCCCCGATAGAGACTCTTCTGCTTCTTTAAGTAATTTCAAAATAATCTGATTGTTCATATTAATGAAAGTTTACCATAAATACGCACTGACAATACTTAGCGACATCCTCTCTAACATGACAAATGCGTAACAATACTTTTGAAGTCACCTCTTTCTATAGCTAGGTCGATTACGTCAAAAGATATGACGTCAGTCGATTGGCGGCGTAGAGGCCGGCGGCTTGCGGAACTTTGACAGCTGCTCGAATGCGTACGCGATCTCAATCAAAACAGGCTCGCTGAAAGGGCGTCCGATGATTTCAAGACCGACCGGAACGCCGACGGGTGCATCAGGAGCCGGTGCAAACCCTGCCGGAACGGCAATCGAAGGAAAGCCTGTCGCCGAACATAGTACTCCGTTTCGCTGTTGCTGCCCTTCACCGATCAGGCAGACGAGCTGTTGTTGATGCGGATAGACGAGCGCATCCAATTGACGATCAGCCATGATGTTCATAATCCTCGTGCGCATCTCCGCCTGTCTGATTAATTTCTTATTGTATGCCGCCGTACCGACGTCCAGTTTCAAGGCCGTCAGCATATTATCTTCAATGCCAGGATGATACTTCCCACCCGCCAGAATCTCCTCAACTGAATGGACGGGAGCGTCATCTCCAAGCGCCGAGAGATAGCCGTTGAGATGTGTTTTGAAATCATCGAGATGGACGCTGGCATTCCGAATCATCTCATCGGAATCGATATCGTCATCGACCTCGATCAGTACGGCACCGCCCTCTTCAAAGACAGCCAGAGCTTCTTTCATCACGTCATTGACCGGTTCATTAATCTCCTCTTTGCCGAAAAAACTGCGTAAGATCCCTACTCGCTTACCTTGCAAACCGTCAAGCTTAAGAAACGGCATGTAACTTTCCGGTTGACGACCGATACTCCAAGCTGTCTCGGGATCATCTGGATCATAACCTGCGATCACGTCAAGCGTCCGCACGCAATCCTCAACCGTCCTGCAGATCGGTCCCGCCGTATCCTGCGTCAGACTGTACGGAACAATACCCGCACGGCTCACAAGTCCGACCGTCGGCCTTATACCTGCGAGACTGCACGCCGAAGCGGGACTCCTGATTGAATTGATTGTGTCGGTTCCGATACCGATAATTCCGATGTTGGCAGCGATCGCCGAACCTGTTCCGCCGGAAGAACCTCCGGGCGTACGCGTCAAATCATAAGGGTTGACCGTCTGTCCGAGCATGGAGCTGATCGTCTCGCCCCAGATCGCGAATTCATGGAGGTTCGTCTTTGCCAGAATGATGGCGCCTGCTTCCCGCAGGCGTTTCGTGATAAAAGCGTCCTCGTTAGGAACATAGCCCTCAAGCGAAGCAGATCCGGCCGTCGTCGCCATGTCAAACGTATTGACATTGTCTTTCAACATGACAGGGATGCCGTGGAGCGGTCCTTGCAGCTCGCCTGTCTCCGCCAACATTCGGTCGAGAGCGTCGGCTTCATCGCATGCTTTCGGGTTAACCTCTATAATTGAATGAAGCGAGGGGCCTTGTTTATCATAAGCTTCGATACGTTTTAAATACGCATCGACGAGTTCACGGCTTGTCACTTCGCCTGCCTTCATCGAGGCATGAACGAGCGCAACCGTCGTTTCCATGATGTCAAAATATTTCATGGTATATTATTACCTCCTAAATTACGTCAATAACAATTGTCTTGAGCTCTTAACAGTTAATCCCGAGCAGGCCTTTATCCGAAAAAATTCAGCAACAACCCCGCGGCAACTGCCGAGCCGATGACGCCGGCGACATTCGGCCCCATCGCATGCATCAACAGGAAGTTCGATGGATTGTACTTCTGCCCTTCTCTCTGGACGACGCGAGCCGCCATCGGCACGGCAGAAACGCCGGCTGCACCGATCAACGGATTGATTTTACTCTTCGTCAAGAAACACATCAGTTTACCGAGCAAAACACCTCCCGCGGTTCCGATCGAGAATGCGAGAAGTCCGAGCCCGACGATCATTAGCGTTTGAGGGCGTAAGAATCGTTCGGCCGTGGCCGTCGCACCAACTGTCATGCCGAGAAAAATCGAGACGATGTACATGAGCGAATCTTTGATCGCATTGACGAGAAGCGGTACTTTGCCCGACTCCTTCAATAAATTGCCGAGCATGAGCATACCGATCAGCGAAGCGGCGGAAGGAAGGAGCAGTATGGTAAACAGTGTGACAGCGATCGGAAAGATAATCTTCTCGTCTTGACTGACTTCGCGAAGCTGTTCCATTTTAATCATACGCTCTTTTTCCGTCGTCAGCACTTTCATAATCGGCGGCTGAATGATAGGCACAAGCGCCATGTACGAGTAGGCTGCAATCGCGATTGGACCAAGAAGGTCAGGCGCAAGACGCCCCGTGAGAAAGAGCGCTGTCGGGCCGTCTGCCCCGCCGATGATACCGATTGACGCCGCTTCCGCTCCCGTAAATCCTAGTGCGATCGCGCCGATAAACGTAATAAAAATACCGAGCTGCGCGGCGGCTCCAAGGAGAAGGCTTCTCGGGTTGGCAATCAGCGGTCCGAAATCGGTACCGACTCCTATGCAGAGGAAGATGAGAGGCGGATAAATGCCGAGCGCAGTTCCTTGATAGAGGTAGTACAATAGACCACCAGGCTGTGTCCCTAAGGGCCCATCCATCAGTCCTGCAAGCGGCAAGTTGGTGAGCAGCATACCGAAAGCGATCGGAATCAATAAATACGGTTCGTAGCCCCTTTTCACACCGAGGTAGATAAAGGTAAGCGCGATTACCACCATGATCAATTTCCCGGGAATCATCACGCCGAAGAGCTCCGTATCGAAACGGAAAAGCTCCGTGATGCCGGTACTCCTAAAGAAATCTACGAGTATGTCGTGCATAGAATGCTCCTATTTGAACGTGACAAGAAGATCGCCAGATGACACAACGACACCTTTGCTAGTGTGAACTTTGGCGATCTCGCCATCGTGCGGAGCGACAATTTCATTCTCCATTTTCATCGCTTCGATCACTACGAGAATATCACCTGCTTTCACTTGGTCGCCGGCAGCAACATCGACGCTGAGAATCGTGCCCTGTAACGGCGCTTTCACGTCATCCCCGCCGGAAGCTGCCGCAGGTGGAGACGCCTTCGGTGCGGATGTGACGGGCGCCACGGGCGTAGGCACGGCCTTTACGGGGCGCGGTATCGACGCCGAGCGCTCCGCTTTGACTTCCTCTACTTCAACGAAATATTCTTCTCCGTCAATGACGATACGAAATGTCTTAACTGTGGACATGTGATTAAACCCTTTCTCTTTATAGCGAGCGCCTGAGCGACTCTTCAATGGCGGCGGCCTCCCATCCGGTTGACCCCGCTGATTCGCGATAGATACGACGGACGACAAGCGTGACATCATCACCCGCATAAGCCTGAATCGCGGCGGATAGCGCGGCGATTTTTACTGAACTCAGTTTCGTCTCCGGCGCGTCGGTCGCGAGGAGTTCCGTCTCCTTCAGTTCGGGAGAATCGGAATCTTTCTTATTTTTTTTCTTTTTTCTATTCACGAAGAATGCCGTAATATCGACCAAGTACGAGATCGCAAGCAACACGATGAATACGAAAACCATATAGATAATCGACAATACGACGCTGTCTATCACTGTAATATTATCTGGCGTCATACACTCACCTCTATAGGGGGATATTGCCATGTTTCTTGGCAATCTTCGGCATGCGTTTCCCGCGCAGCGAGTCGAAGGAGGAGATAAGGCGCTGACGCGTCTCCTCAGGCAAGATTACATCGTCAAGGTAACCGCGCTCCGCCGCTACAAACGGATTCATCATAGTCTCGGAATATTCGTCAATCTTCTCTTTACGTTTTTCTTCCGGATTGTCGGCGTTGCGAATCTCACGCGAGAAAATAATATTCGCGGCGCCCTCCGCACCCATGACGGCAATTTCCGCAGTGGGCCAGCCGAGCACGATGTCGCCGCCGAGATGCTTTGAGCACATTCCGATGTAGGCGCCGCCATAAGCTTTGCGGGTGATGACTGTTACTTTTGGAACGCTCGCTTCGCTATAGGCGTAAAGCATCTTCGCGCCGTGACGAATGATTCCGCCGTACTCCTGCTGTGTGCCGGGGAGGAATCCCGGGACATCGACGAGTGTCAAAAGGGGCACGTTAAACGCATCGCACATACGGATAAATCTCGACGCCTTGTCGGATGCATTGATATCGAGACAACCTGCCATCACGCGCGGCTGATTGGCGATGACACCGACACTTTCTCCGTTCAGGCGTATAAATCCCGTTACGATGTTTTGCGCAAAATAGGGCTGAACCTCAAACAGCGCCTCATCGTCCGCGAGCGCATAGATTAACTCTTTCATATCGTATGGCGTGCGCGGATCTTCCGGGATAATCGTATTCAGCGCTTTGACCATCTCATTAGGATCACGGAAACATTCCGTGCGCGCCGGCTTTTCGAGATTATTTTGAGGTAAGAAACTCAACAACTGTTTGATCTGAGCGAGGCACTCGTCTTCATCGGAAGCGCGGAAATGCGCGACACCGCTCACACTGTTATGCGTCATCGCGCCGCCGAGCGTCTGAGCAGAAACTTCTTCACCTGTAACAGCAAGAATGACCTGCGGACCTGTGATGAACATCTCACTCGTCTCATCAACCATAAACACGAAATCCGTAAGCGCAGGAGAATAGACGGCTCCGCCGGCACAGGGACCCATGATGACGGAAATCTGCGGGATGACGCCCGACGCCTTCGTATTGTTGTAGAAGATACGCCCGTACCCCGCCAGCGAGTCGACGCCTTCCTGAATACGTGCGCCGCCGGAATCGTTGATGGCAATCATCGGCGCGCCGACCTTGAGCGCCGCTTCCTGCGTACGCGCAATCTTATCGGCGTGCATTTCGCCCAAAGAACCGCCTATTACGGTAAAATCCTGAGCCGAGACATAGACGAGTCGACCGTCGATCGTCCCGTAACCAGTCACAACGCCGTCGCCCGGGGCATTCTTCGAGTCCATTCCGAAGTTTGTCGCCCTGTGTTTGACGAAAAGGCCTGTCTCGACAAAACTTTTTTCATCGAGAAGCTTTTCGATACGTTCGCGTGCCGTCATCTTTCCTCGCGCGTGTTGCCGCTTAACGCCGGCTTCACTGCCGCCTGAAGAAAGCGTTTTCTTCATTTCAAGCAACGCTTTTTGTTTTTCATCCAACAAATTCGTATCCTCCATCTACCAAATCAAATATTATTCACTATTTCTTAAAACTGTCGGGAATTTCATACAGACCGCCCGACCATTCGACGAGCTCATCAAGGGACTTAGCCGCGAGAAGGTCTTTTGTCGCGAGCGCCTGGTCAATGTCAAGATCGTCGGGGAGCGCGATTTTACCTGATTTCCTCAACTTTTCAATTACAGCCGGAGTCGCCATGTCACCGATCGGCGTCCCTTGCGCGACAGCGCCCATCAGCGTCGTCCTCTCATCTTCGCTTTCAGCAAGATAGAGGTATGCGATCCCCTGCTCCGTCACGACGTGCGTTACATCTTCTCCGTAGATCATGACAGGCGTGCTATCCAAACCTGCCTTCCTGCCGATCTCAACGGCATCAAGTTCGGGGACAAAATTGTTTCCGAACCGCCCGCTGCTTGACAACATCTGAACGATGAGTTTTCTTCCGCCTATCATGGAACGGCCCGGGTTCGGCATCATCGCTTTCCATGCCGGTGTCGAATGGCGTCGCCCTTGCGTGTTATGACCCATGTTCGGAGCTCCTCCGAACCCCGACAGCCTGCCGCTCGTTACGGTCGAAGAGTTTGCAAGATAATCCATCTGCAGTGTCGCGCCTAAGAACAAATCGATACCGTATAATCCGGCCAACTGTGCGTATGCGCGGTTGGATCTTAGCGTTCCGTCATTTCCTGTAAAGAAGATATCGGAGCGAGCTTCCGTATACTTCTCCATCCCTTTTTCGCCGCCAAACGCGTAGATGCTCTCCACCCAGCCTCTTTCAATCGCCGGGATCATCATCGGATGAGGATTGAGAACCCAGTGACGGCAAATCTTTCCTTTCAAACCGAGGCTTTCACCGTACGTAGGGAGAATAAGTTCAATCGCAGCACCGTTATAGCCGATACCGTGATTGAGCGACATGACGCCGTGCTTGGCATAGATCCCCTTGATTGTCATCATCGCCATCAAAATATGTCTGTCGCGAATCTTCGCCGGATCTCTCGTGAAAAGCGCCTCCATCTGGTACGGCTCATCCGATTGAACAACGATGTCAACCCAGTCTCCCGGGATATCGACACGCGGCAACGCGCCCTTACCGACAATCTCGTTGACTTGCACGATGACGATACCGTCCTTAAACGCGGTCGCCTCGACGAGAATAGGCGTATCCTCCGTACTGTATCCGGTGAAAAGATTCCCGTCTTCATCGGCCATCTCCGCGGCGACAAGACAGATATTGGGGATAAGGTCGACAAGCAGTCTCGCGTAAAGCTCGAGGTATGTGTGAATCGAACCTATCTTCAACTGATTGTCTTCAAGCATTTTTGCCAGTCGCACACTCTGCATGCCGGCAAACGCAAAATTGAGTTCATGCGCAATGCCTTTCTCGAAAAGGTCAAGATGCTCATCGCGCGATACGGCGGGGATCATCATTGTGAGACCGTGCACAACAGCAGGGTCTACCGAAGCTAACGCCTGTGAAAGAAACGTCGCTTGCTTCTGGTTATCTCCTTCAAGCACTACTCGATCGTTCGGACAGACAACTGCCTCCAGTACGGAGACAATATCTTCGGCTTGAACGATTTTCCCGCGCATCATATCCGAAGCGCGCTGCAGCCTTTGCTGCTTTCTAATCTTTTGCACATTCCATTCCATCGTCGTGGCTCCTTTATCTTTTCATTTACGCGGGGCAGTATAATGGATCGTCGTGTCCCTTCATCTGCTCGATTGACCAGACCGATAAACGACAGGTTTCCATGAACATTCGCGAGTCATTTAGCGACATGGCCACTGCCCTTCCTGACATACAAACCTGCTATTCTTAACTACCTTTAACGCTATCATTTGAGGTGTTGAACGTCAAATATATAACGTGCTAAACTTTACAGTTTATCGCCTTTTTTCCGGGTATGTTTTATAAGTAAAATGACAAGGCCGCTTTAAATAATTATAAAAAACGGTCATGACCGCGCTATCAAACCGTCTCAATGTTTTACAGACAATCTTCGGATTCATCAAGACTCATATTTGTTATCCGCAATTACCTGATTGATGAACGCAAGCTTTCGTTTCGGATACTCCGGTCCGGCGACAAAAGACGACAATGCGTGCTGAGCACCCTCGACAACCCAGTATTCTTTAAGTTCGGAAGAACAGGCATCGAAGAGTTTTTGCGACATCCACGTCGGCACAAAAACATCCTCGCTGCCGTGAATAATAAAAATAGGAACAGAAGCTCTCGCGATGGCGCTAAGCGCCGTCGGATCGTTCAATCGGTAGCCCATCGCAAAATAGAAGAAAAATTTAGAAAAAAAGAGTGCCGGACCGCGCAAAATCGGGCTCATACCGCGAGTCAGCCATTTGCCCTGATCGATGAGCGACGTAAACCCGCAATCGGAGATGACAGCGATAACGTTATCGGGGAACCGTACGTCACCGGTCGCGGTCAGCACCGTCGCGGCACCCATGGACAGCCCGTCGAGCACGTACCATTCCGGAGCATCCTCGCCTAATCGCTTGTTAATCTCGTCTATCCAGACAAACAGATCGTCGTAATGTTTACACCCGATATCGATTCTCTTTCCCTCGCTCGGCTTGTGCCCTCGGAGCGAAGGAAGAAAGACTGAAATACCCGCCTCGATGTACGGTTTCGCGTCGAGGATTCTTGACCCGCTCGCATCACGCCAGCCGTGAACGACGATGGCACATCCGTTTCGGAAAGCAGATAGCTCCGTCGATCCGATACAGGCAGGAATGTAAACGCCTCGGAGTTTCAAACCATCTCGCACGATCTCAAGTTCAATCTCGTCACCCGTCA
Organism: Clostridiaceae bacterium; assembly: GCA_012841145.1. GTDB lineage: Bacteria > Bacillota > Clostridia > Saccharofermentanales > DTU023 > UBA4923. The sequence goes on from DUVH01000015.1 coordinate 62,328, forward strand.
AAAGTTCCTCTTTGACTTGCTGAGCCGTTGCGAAATAGGCTACCGTCTCCTCGGAAACATAAGCTCTGCTGCCTTGATCCTCATTCCCTTCCGGCGGTTTCGTCGCGTAGCGGAACAACACGCGTCCGAGAGACAACTCAAACCATAAAAAGATAAGCAGAACGGCACCGACGACAATCAATGCGATCAACCAAGGCGGCGCAGAAGCACCAACAGTCGGTACAAACACCGCTTGAGCGAGCAAAAAAGAATACCGCGATAAACAAGCCATAGTTCAACCTCTTCTCACCAATCAAAGCACGTGACGATACGGAGCGCCCAGCGAGCACGTCGTCAATACTTCATCTTCGCTTATCATTATACGCAATTGATCAAAGGAGCATCACATAATGTCTTCTTTTAAATCATGCGCCCATTTGCCGCGAAAAGAGACACAACTGCTTAATATTTAGTGACGGACGATCGGATCTGTGTACCATTTACCTTTACGATACAAGATCGCTCCCACGATAATGATGATTACGTTGGAGGCAAGCATAGAGATCCAGAGTCCTGTCGCTCCGAGCGAAGTAACCGATTTAAAAAAGTAGATGAGCGGAAGTCGAATACCCCACAATCTGAGTATCGAAATAAACGCGGAGTATCGATGGTATCCTGCACCGCTGAAAATACCGGCAAACGCATTAAAATATCCCATTGGAGGCGTCATGAGAGCGGAGTAAACCATATACTCTAACGACTGCTCCCAGACAAGATCGGCATGCGTGCCCGTTTCTCGGATAAAGAGCGATAGCACGGGGTGACGCAGGAGCCACATTAGAAAGCCTCCGGCGATCGTTATATACGTGATGTAGCGGAAGGCCGTACTTGAGAATTCTCGCGCTCTTTCGCGATTATCGGCTCCCATGTTCTGTCCGATAAGCGGCGTCAATGCGCCCCCGATACCTGAGGCGGGCATCATAATAAAACTGTTAATCCTGTTGACCGCGGCGTACGCGGTAATGGTCGCATCGCCGTAGCCTACAATGAGCGAGTGCATTAACGTAAACCCCAGCGCCGCACTCGATTGCCCGAGCGCCGTCGGGAAACCTGTACGTGCGAGCCTCGCAAATTGTGAAACGGTCAGCTTCGTACCCTTTAAACGCAATCTCACCTCATTGACATCGGAGCGAATCGCCATAGCGGCCATGACCATACGAACTGCCTGCGATATAATGGTCGCCCATGCCGCTCCGGCAATCCCCATTCCCAGTCCTGACAGATTTACGAAAGGAATTCGCGTAAAAATGAAAACTGGGTCGAGAATGATGTTCAAGATAGCTGATACTGCACTGATCCTCGTCGTCACGCGCGTCTTACCTTGAGCGCTTAAGATCGCATAATACGACAAATAGACCATTTCAAACACGAATCCGATCATCAGAATCGAGAAATACGTCGTCGCCGCATCGTAAAGCGCTCCTGTAGCGCCCATCACCTTAATGATGTAAGGCGCTAAGAAATAACCTGTGACAGAAAAAAACACGCCTATTACAAGACAAAAGAAAAAGATATGTGTTGCGTATGACTCGGCCCGCTCCTTCTCACCCGCCCCGATCAGTTGCGAGATGATCGCCGTTCCGGCGATTGAGATTCCGATACCAAGCGAAATAAACAGATAGTGCGGAGGCCAAACAAAGCTCGTCGCGGAAAAATCGACAAGTGAAAGTTGCGCTACCCAAAGTCCGTCCGCCAAGTTGTATACGGCATTGATCAAGTTGGTAAGCATCAACGGGACTGAAACAGAAAAAAGGACCGGGACGATCGGTCCTTTCAAAATGTCTCCGCTGCCTTGAGTTTGAGATGTCAGTTGTTTTGCATTATCTTCGTCTTTCATGACTGTCAGCCTCTTTCCATCCTACATCGAACATCGGCAATTCTTTTGTCCGCTGTTGCAGATTCATAGAATAAGCCGTCAGTGATATACAGGTCTCTCGCTTCACATAACAGATTGAGCGCCTTTGACAGTTCTCCGTCCTCCTCAAGACAACGTGCCTTTAACGTCAACATGTCGGCATACGCTTTTTCCGATGTCACCCGATCGGCATAATCCCGTGCCAATCTCAAATAGATTTCGCAGTTCTCCCTTTCGCCGATTTCGAGAAATATCGTGCCCTGCCTGATATAATTCTCCGCCAATCTCCGGAAATAATGCGGCATGGAGGACGACAAGTGGAGTAACTCCTCGCGATAGTAAGCAATCGCATCGTGCCTGTTACCCTGAAAATCCGCAATTCTCGCCCGTTCATGGAAAAAATAAGGACGAAGGTTCGGCTGGACTTGTTGCTTCTTATCCTCAAATATTCGCTCAATGAGGTCAATCGCCTCCTCGAAGTTACCGAGTCCGATCAAAGCGCGAACCTCACCGAGACGAGCACGACCCTTGATAAGGGGTGCCGACTCGACATCGACGATGAGTGCAGAAAAAAGTTCTCGCGCTTTGGAAAATTGTCCGGCGTCGAGAAGTCGGTTTGCATCGTCAAGCTTGCTCATGTGTGATTTCATGTATATATATTATCATCGTTATCTTTTTTTGCACGATCTATTATAGCCAATCAAAATCTCATTGTTCACAATTTGTTTGTCACTTATTAGCACTTTTACTGTACAATGTGTATAGATTGAAAGGAGATAACGATAAAATTTTCTTCGAACGGAAAATCTGATCGAAGGAATTTATTGTTGTATACCCTCTTTCTTTAATCAGATTTGTGTTGTGATCTTAAAACGAATATCGGCAACTTGACCGGTATCCAAACGATTGAAAGGATCGGGAATGATTGGAAAACATATCGGAAAGTTTCTGATACAGGGCGAAGATCCGCTGATGATCAATGCCGATCAGTGCGCCACAGTCAGAACGGAAAATACACTGCTTCACGCGTTGCTGCTGTTGTCCAGTGTCGGTTTCACATCAGTCCCCGTATTAGACGAATCTTCTCGCGTCGCCGGCATTATCACGATGCCTGCCATCATCAACGGCTTACTCGATAATGAAGACTACAACTGGGATCTTCTACCTGTTCTAAAAGTAAAAGACGTCATGACGACAAATGTCCCGCTCGTCTATCGAGACTCGCCCTTTGAGGACATCCTCCGTGTCCTGGTCAACACTAACTACCTCTGCGTCACGGAACGAGATAAAAGTTTCCTCGGCATTATCGCAAGAAAACAATTGCTGACGCGCGTCAACAGGCTGGCACACGAGTTCGAAGTAGTTTACGAAGTCAGAGAACGTAAAAATGACGGAGTCGAGAACCTACCGCTGCATGCAACAGCAGGAAACAATTGTCGGATTACTTTTTAAGGTTAAATATTTTCTGTGCATGAAAACAGCCGGAGCGCGGCTCCGGCTGTTTTTAATTTGCCTTTAAGCTGTGTGGACGAGATGTCGTCAAACGACTCTCAGACTAGCCTGCCAAAATCGGATCTCTGGCAGCGGCAGTCTCGTCGGGTCTTGCGATCGGCGTATAGCGCGGTGCGCCCTTCAAGAGTTCAGGATCTTCCTTCGCCTCCTCCGCGATCTTGATGAAAGCATCAGCGAGAGCGTCGAGGTCACGCCACGTCTCCGTTTCGGTCGGCTCGATCATGATCGCCTCCGCGACGACAAGCGGGAAGTACACGGTCGGCGGGTGGAATCCGTAATCGATCAGACGCTTGACGATGTCGAGCGTGTTGCAACCGCTTTCCTTCTTCTGCCACTCGCTTGTCATGACAAACTCATGCATGGATGGCGTGTCATACGGGATGTGGTAGTAATCCTTCAATCTCTCGCGGAGATAGGTGGAGTTCGCGACAGCGCCTTCCGAGACTTCGTAAAGACCTTCGGCACCGTTCGAGAGCATGTACGCATAAGTACGGACGAGAACGCCGAATGTACCGACAAAAGAACGGATCATGCCGAACGATTTCGGACGGTCAAAGTCGAGATAGTACATGTCGTCCTTTTTCGCGACGACAGGTCTCGGCAGATAGGGCTCCAACAGCTCGTTACAGCCGACAGGGCCGGCACCGGGACCGCCCCCGCCGTGAGGCGTCGAGAGAGTCTTATGAACGTTCCAGTGAACACAGTCGAATCCCATGTCACCGGGGCGGGCATGCATCATGATCGCGTTCATGTTCGCGCCGTCATAATAACAGAGTCCGCCGCAGTCGTGGATCATTCTCGTAATCTTCTCGATGTTGCCGTCGTACAGGCCGAGCGTATTCGGGTTCGTCAGCATCAATCCGGCGACGTCATCACCGAGCGCCGCTTCCAATGATTCTAAATCAACCGTACCGTACTCGTTCGATTTGACTTCGCGGACTTTATAACCAGCCATCGCCGCTGTCGCGGGATTCGTGCCGTGGGCAGCGTCGGGAACGATGATCGTGTCGCGTTTCGTGTCGCCGCGATCTTCGTGGTACGCCTTGATCAGGAGGATACCTGCAAGTTCGCCGTGAGCGCCGGCCGCGGGTTGGAACGTATGGGCGGCCATACCGGTCACATCGTTCAGCATCTTTTCAAGGTGATAAAGCAGCTCGAGGTTGCCTTGAACCGTCTCATCCGGCTGCATGGGGTGTGTCGCCGCAAAGCCCGTTAAGGCGGACATATCCTCATTGACTTTCGGATTGTACTTCATCGTACATGAGCCGAGCGGATACGTGCCAACTTCGACGTGATAATTTTTCGATGAAAGATTCGTAAAGTGGCGCACAACGGAAATCTCGTCGACATCGGGGATGTTCGGTTTGCCTTCACGGTATGCATCACCGAACCACTCGGAAAAGTCAGGTTTCGGAACGTCCAAAGGACGAATGTACCGGCTTCCCTCGTTCGAAGTCGCAAGTTCAAAAATTAGTGGTGTTTCTTTATATCTTGACATAATCATTTCCCTCCCTATGCATCGCAAAGACGAAGCATGGCCTCCGCAAAGCGGTCAAGCTGCTCTTTCGTCTTTTTCTCCGTCACGGCAATCAGCAACTTGTTGTCGTCGACGATGAGTCCGCCGATGATGCCTTCTTCGAGGAGCGCCTTGTTGAGCTTCTCGAGATCGACACCTTCTTTCGCCTCAATAAGGAATTCACGGAAGTATGGTTTGTCATAGACGAGTTTGAAGTGACCGTTTGCGGTCAGTTTCTTCTCAAGATAGATCGCCTTCGCCGCTGACTGTTCGGCAACGTCCAGCAATCCCGATCCGCCTTGCAGCGCCAGCCAGATCGTGGCGGCAGTCGCAATCAGCGCCTGCGATGTGCAGATGTTCGATGTCGCGCGCTCACGGCGGATATGCTGCTCACGTGCTTGAATCGTAAGAACGTAACATGTTTTTCCATCGCGATCGACTGTCTGTCCGCAGATTCTTCCGGGCATCTTGCGCATCAACTTGTTTGTCACTGCCATATACCCGATACCGGGGCCGCCGTACGATGTCGGAATTCCGAGCGACTGGGCCTCACCGATAGCGATGTCGACACCGGCATCTCCGGGACGCTTCAACATCGCCAAACTGACGGGATCGGCGGAGACGACTGCCAGTGCGCCTACGGCGTGTGCTTTCTCAACCAGCAAATCGAGATCCTCGACAATACCGAAATAGTTCGGGCTCTGAATCATGAAACAGGCGAATTCCCTATTCGCATCGGGGTAAACAGTCTGTTGACCGTTTTCATCAATCTCACCGACGACGACTTCAATGTCTGCCGCGTGGCAATACGTCTGGACCGTTTCGAGTGTTTCAGGATGCATGCCGCCCGAAACGAACACTTTGTAACGGCGCTTGTCACGGCATGCGAGAAGCACGGCCTCGGCGGCGCCCGATGCGGCATCATAGAGCCCCGCGTTCGCGATAGGCATACCTGTCAGACGCGTAATGTAGCTTTGCCACTCGAAATAAGCCTGAAGCGTACCCTGCGAGATTTCCGCCTGATAAGGCGTGTACGATGTCAGGAACTCGGATCTGTTGATAAGATGCTTAACGGCCGCCGGCTGGTAATGATCGTAATAACCGGCTCCGAGATAGCAGTCATATTTCGCTGTATTCAAGTTCTTGTCAGCTAACGCCTGAACGTGTTCGACGACTTCCATTTCCTTCATGCCTTTGTCAGCCAGCGCTTCATACTCTTCCACGCTGCACCTGTCACATTCAGGAATCATGTCAAACAGTTTATCGAGGTCGACGCCGACGGATGCAAGCATCCGGCGGCGTTCCTCACGGCTCATCGGAAGATAGCCGATCATAATTACTCCTCCTCACAGAATGCTTTGTATGCGTCTTCGTCGAGGAGTGCGTCGAGCTCGGCGGGATCCGCCATCTCGATCTTGACAAACCATGTGTCCCACGGTGCTTCGTTGATCAGTTCGGGTGCATCCTCGATCTCTTCGTTCGCTTCAACGATTTCGCCGCTGATCGGTGCATAGAGATCCGATGCCGCCTTGACGGATTCCACGGTTCCGATGATGCCTTCGAGTTCAACAACAGTACCCTCCGGCTCGGCTTCCGCATATACGATCTCGCCCAATTGATCCTGTGCATAATCGGTCAATCCGATCGTTGCGATGTTTCCGTCAACTTTAATCCATTCATGTGTTTTGGCAAATTTCATAATTCTGATTCCTTCCTGCATCTATTTCATTTGTATACCGGTTTCCGATACCGTCTCGAACCGGCTGTTTCATGGCACGAACATCAAAGAGCCGTGCCGAGATACCTGCTGTTCCGTGCCAACTAGCCTACAAAAGGCGGTTTGACGACGGTGAAAGGCTGCATTTTCTTACGAACGAGCACTTCGACGGCTTCAACTTCCGGCGTCTCAACATCTACTAGAGCAAACGCAATACCCTTCTCGAGCACGGGAGAGAACGTACCGGACGAAATAGCACCGATCTTTTTTCCGTCAAAATAGACTTCATAGCCTTCGCGCGGGATCACTTTCGTGTCGCTGACGAGCGCCAGTTGACGACGAGTGACTTTATCCTTCATCACGTCGCCTTGGAATTCGCGATCTTTATCGACGAAGAATCCCATACCGCCCTCCAGCGGACTGATCGTTGGCGACATCTCATGACCGTAAAGCGGCAACCCGGCCTCGAGGCGGAGCGTGTCGCGCGAACCGAGACCGCACGGCTCGATGCCGGCTTCCACGAAGATATCCCAGTAATAGCCTGTCTTATCGATGGGAATGTAGAGCTCATAGCCGTTTTCACCCGTATAACCTGTACGCGAAATGATCATGGCGAGCTCTTCGCCTTCGACAGGAACCGTCATATCGCGGAAACGTCTGAGTCCTTCAAGCTGGGCACGCTGTTCTTCCGTCAGACCGAGTTTATCGGAAAGATCAAGAAGGACTGCGAGGCTCTCCGGTCCCTGAACAGCGATTTGACCGTAGAGATCTGATTCATCGATGATTTTGATGTCAGAAATATCGCGGTCGGGATACTTTTCCCCGTAGATCGGCAGACTGGTTTCGATATGGACGACGTCCTTATCCTTGTTAGCGGCATTAACGACGAGCAGATAATCTTCCTCACCTAAAGTGTAGACGAGAAGATCGTCGACCGTGCCTCCGTCAGCCGCACAAAGGATGGTGTATGTGATCTGATCAGGTTTTTTGCCTGTAACGCGACGCGTCATCAGCCAGTTGAGAAATTCTCCCGCACCTTGACCGCACACACGAACTTCACCCATATGCGAGACATCGAACATACCGACTTTGTTGCGGACGGCCAAGATTTCATTGCTGATGCCGGCATACTGCACAGGCATGTTCCAGCCCGCATACTCGACCATACGAGCGCCAAGATCGACATGGCGCTGATATAACGGTGTTTTCTTCATGTTTACCTCCTCTGAAAAATCAAGATTCATTTTGATTAGTTATCTACCTGTTATATTAACATATGAGCACATGCATATGATACGCGGTATTACGATTAAACATGAAACTGCACATCGGACTTGAGCACAAAAGGCAGGGGTCATTCCCCGGAATAATCAAGGCCGAATTTATGCTTGATGCGCGTGAGTTTTCTCGTCCACGAACCCAAAATCGGGACAAGGAAGATGACCGTGGCGAACGAATGTGCAAGATTGAAAAAGAAGCCAGACCCGTAAGCTGTGAGTGCCCCTTTCCATGTCAATGGCGATACAAAGCTGATAATATGCCAAGAATCCATGATCAGACCGAATAGGAGACCCGATACGAAACCGTAGACATAGACAACCCAACGATTTCGAAACAAATCGCGGCTTTCCATAACGCCCGATAAGTAACCGATAAGCCCCCATGCGAACATCTGCCACGGCGTCCACGGTCCCTGTCCCATAAACATATTCGACGCGAGCGCCGTAAGCGCTCCCGTAAGATATCCGCTCCGTCTGCCGAAAGCGATCCCCGTCACGATCACGATGGCGGATACGGGCTTCACATGCGGGATGGGAGTGAAGAGAATTCTCCCGCCGGTTGCAAGAGCCGACATGACCACAATAGGAAGGATATGGCGCGGTTTCGGGCGTGATTTTTCAAAATTGATAAAGAACGGAATATTGGCGAGGATCGCTGCCAACAACGTCAAAAGAGCAGTCTGTTCGACCTCGTAATAGACGCAGAGGAACATAAGGATCGGTAAAGCGATCAGCGTAACCCTCTCGATGATCCTTCCCGTATCGATTGAACGTTTATCCGATGCCATCACAAGGCTCCTCTTGAGCGACATTGAAAACTCGGTCGAATCCGCCTATCGCCACAACGGGATTCATGATTCCGCGCGTCACGCGAAAGGCATCGGTCGTGTAGAAAGCGTTATCTCGAAAAAACGATGATGTCTCATCTTTTGCCACGATACGTCCGTCAAAGATTAACGAACACTCGTCGGCGATATCTGCAGAAAATTCGAGATCGTGTGTGACAACGAGCAGCGTCATCGCTCGATCACGAAGGCGATTAAAGATCTCAGCGATCTCACGTTTATTCACGGCATCGAGTCCTTTGACAGGCTCATCGAGCAAAAGGACATCAGGCTCCAAGAGCAAAATCTTTGCGAGCGCACCCTTCTGCATCTCGCCTCCGCTCAAATCGTAGGGATGACGCTCTAAAAGATGGATCAGACCGAGACTGTCCGCGACGTCCAATACGCGTTGCTCATCATAGTTTCCTAGAGAACGATGTTCCATCAAATCGTCCATGAGTGTATCGCGAGCAAAGACTGCTTGAGGATTCTGCGTAAGGAGACTGACTTTGACATTAGGAGCGCGCACAATTTTGCCGTACTGCGCTCTCAAGACGCCCGCAAGAAGATAGAGCAACGTGCTCTTGCCGCTGCCGTTGCCTCCGACAAGCGCGTGAATCGTACCGCGGTAGAGTTCGAAATTCAAGTCCTCCAGAACAAACGGCGTTTCACTCCTGTAACGAAACGAGAGTCGCTTCACTTGAAGAAGAGGCTTTTCTCTTGATTTGCATTCCTGTAATCTGCTGACTGCGGCACAACAGTCCTCTGTGGTGCTAACGTGATGTTGTGATGATGTACGGCTATTAATTGCTATGTTCGTTTGACTGCCGCATTTTTCGCCGCCGCTACTTTCATCAGCACTTTTGGGAAACGACATACGGGACAACTGTACTCTCGCTTCCTGTACGGAGAGCGGAAGCGCGCAATTCTCGCTTTTCAGCGCTCCTTTCGATTCTTCAAGAGCTTGACGTGCTCTCCAAACAATCTGCGTTGCCGCGGGCAATGCGTATTTGAACGGCTTATCGCTCTCGAGAAGATGCAATGCAAAATCGTACGGTGTTCCGGAAAAGGAGATTCGTCCGTCCTCCAGATACAACACATCGCTCGCCATTGGGAGCACATCGCCCATCCTATGCTCCGACATAATGATCGTCGTGCCGATTTCACGGTGAACGCGTTGCAACATGTTGAGAAGATGCTTGATCGCCACCGGATCGAGTTGAGCCGTCGGTTCATCGAGGATGAGAACGTGCGGGTGCATGATGAGAGCCGACGCAAGATTGAGAATCTGCTTCTCCCCTCCGGACAGCTCACTGACTTTCTTGTGGATCCAGTTCGATATTCCGAAGAAGTGCGCCGTCTCCGCGATGCGGCGCTCGATCAGTTCAGGCGACAGCCCGCTATTCTCAAGCCCGAAAGCCAACTCATGCCAGACGACATCCATGACGATCTGGTTTGTCGGGTTCTGCATGACAAAAGCAATATCGAGAAAAGAATGATGTCCCGATGAACCGTGCGGAACATCGCCATTGAAATGAATGGTGCCTTCTCTTTCTCCGTGCGGCGCAAGCTCAGGCTTTAGACATCGCAAGAGTGTCGTCTTTCCGCTCCCGCTCGGACCCGCGACAACAGTAAAAGAGCCGGGCGCGACAGAGAAAGAGACACCGTCAACGGCTTTCTTGTCACTTCCGGGATAGCGGAAACTGAAGTCCTTAATCACGATGCCGCCCGATCCGATCATCATGAATTATCCCTCTTTCTCTCATCGATCACGACGCATGAAGCCAACCTCCACCGCCCGGCATCGTGACGGCGCGGCAGCATCGCCGCGACATACGGACTGATCTCATCTGATGAACGATGGCGCCTGAGACATAGCTCATCACGAAACCATTCACCTAAATCCAGCAGGAGCGGAAGCGCCCCCAACGTTGCGAAAGCACATACGAGGACGTAAAGGCGTCCGCCTTGCAGAGCGCGTGAGGGAACGTACCACTCAGGATAAAAGAGAAAAGCCGCCCCCCCCATGGCGATACCGACGACAGCCAAACAGGTCAGTAGAACAGTCAGCAAAACAGGCAACACATCGCGCTGCATCCAACGGACGCGCGCATAAGGTCGGCGAAGTCCCGACTGGTAACCTTTTGCTCTCATCGCGTCGGCCGTCTCTATGGCGTTTTCCATACTCCATGCCATGAGAATCGAAGCGAGACGAACCGCACGCGTTACCTTCGCTTTTCGTTGTCGATCATCTGAACCGAGCAGAGCCCGCTGACTCATATCGATCTCCCGTCCGTGTCGAATCGTATCGGGGATATAACGAAAAATCATCGATACCATCATGCTGATCACTGGCAATCGTTTCCCCAGCATCGCAAGAAAGCGACCGTTATCCATCAAGTCACTGTAACAGGAAAACCAAAACAGCACTGAAAGAAGTGTCAGCCCTGAGATAAATCCGTAAAGTAATGCTTCCAAGGAGAATGACCTTCGACCGATCGTAAACAGCACCGTCATGCCGCGATCATTCGCTACGGCATTGAAACAAGTGATAAACACAAGCATCGGCAGGATGTAGAGCAGCGATTTCAATGTTTTGACAACACCCGTCAAGCGCCATCTCATAAAAACTGCGAAAAGAAACGAAATGCCCGCGATCACAGGGTGGCGAACAAGCATCGTCACCAACAGCACGGCGGCAAAATAAAGGAAGATGACTGTAGGATGATAGCGTTTCAGGGCCAACGGTCTTCGAACTCCCTTTCTGAGGCTTGACGTTACTTGACGTCACCTTTCTCAATCGTGTACCCCCAGTGTACGACATCGCCGTCATTCAGAATACATTGACCGGCACCTTTCATCACAAAGACGCCGTTGACGAGATAGACCCATCCGCTGTAAGATCCGCCCTCTTTTTCAGCGAGTCCTCCGATCGCCACAATATAACCGGGATTGAATGCGCTGACCTTAACATCCAAGGGAAGCGAAAGCAAGGCATCGTACACAGTCGTATCGCGTGGAAACGAAGCTGTCTTTTTGAGCATATGACCGTCGGCCGAGCATAGATTTTTCTCAATCATATAATCGATCTTATCCTCAAGACCGGAAAACTCTTTTTTGCGAAGAACGGCGTTGCGGCACTCGACGACAAACGTAACGGTGATCTTATCTGATACAGTTGTCGGCGGCGGCGTTGTCGACCGACTAGTCGACGTCGTTACCGTCGTGACGCGACGCGTCGTTTTGGTGACACGGCTTGTTGTCGTCTTGGCAGTACGGCTTGCAGGCGACTGTGTTGTCGTACCGGACGTCGACGTACCGGATGAAGTCTCCTCTGTCGCCGTACTCTCAGCCGGCAGCTCGCTATCAGTCAGCTTATCTGATGCGCCGTATAAAACAGGTGTACTGGAGGAAGTGTCGGAAGGCGAATCTGACGTGCTCAACGTCGGTTCGGCGAGACTGCTTGTCGCAGGATCCACGCTCTCGATCACAGGCGGCGCACACGCGACGCAGCTTATGACCAGCAGACAGGCCAGAACTAAGACGACCCGCCGAAGCGTGGTTTCAGTTTTTTGCTTGCTGTACTTCAACATCTCTATTATTTACCGCGATGCATGGCAAGATAGCCGCAAGGCCTGCGCGCGTCCGGCATGAAAGCCGGACGAGGCGCAAGCCTGTCACACAGTTAATAGCGGTTATAAACTATTACTCGTCGGAAACCGTCGAATGTCTCCTCTTGCGTGCCGCGCATACGAACCCTGCTGAGAGGGCAACAAACAACAGCCCTGCAAACACGAGTTCTCGCGTCTCGCCCGTCGGCGGTATGCCGTCCAGCGCCGGCTCCTTCGCCTCCGCTTTTTTCACGCTCATTTGGATCGCGAAGATATGCCCGCTGTCGTTCGTATAATAGATCGTCCCCTTCCCGTCTGTTACAGGACTGGCCGTGCAATAATTCCGCTGATCTTGAACAGGTTCGTGCGCCATCTTGACGTCTTTGCCGTCGTAGACATAAAGCGCGCCCGGTTCATTATTCGCCGTAAAGAAGGTGAACGGATTACCTGTAGCGCCCGCGATCACAAGCGGCGCCGATTTCACATCTCCGACAACGTCGTATTGAAAGTCGATCGCCATGGTCGCAAGATCGATCACGGCGAATACGCCTTTGCCCTCTTTAGCGCCTCCGACGTAGGCTTTCCCTCGATAGATGGTCGGCGTCGACGTCGACACTTGACCGATCTTAACACTTCTGAGCTTGCCGAAACTGCCGTCCTCTTTGTTGAAAGTTATCTCGTGGAACTTGCCGTCACGCGAGGTAAAGTAGAGTTTTCCGTCGGCGTGAACGATCGTCGAGCGGATCGGCCCACCGATGTTCACGGTGTTTTTAGCAACTACAGGTTGCGCGAGTGTATCAATCGCCTCGAGACCGCCGCCGTCATTTCCGATGACAAGCCATTTTCCGATCTTCACGGGACCTGCCCAGTAATAGCCTGCAGCTGAGTTTTGATATTGCCACAGCGTTTTGCCCGTCGCCATGTCGATTGCCCGGATAATCCCGCCTAGAGCGGCACCCTCCTTGTCAACGGCCGTCGTCGTAGAATAAGCAACTTCATCGGCGATAAGAAGCGTCGCAAGGCTTTGAATGCCGTGATTGGTAGGTTGCCATGCCTCATCATAGATTGTTATCAGGTCTTGCGCCTCGGCGACCCACTTTGTCTTCATCGTCTTCGCGTCGACCGCCTGAACGGCGCCGCCGTCAAGAGGAACAACGACGAGTCCGTAATCGTAGGCAAGTCGACCGAAATAGCCGATGGTGTTGCGGAGCGTCTCTTTCGCGATGACATCGCCATTCCCGTTCAGCTTGAACAATTCATTACCAGCCGCGAAGTAGAGATTGCCGCCGATAATCAGAAAGTCGGACTTCGTGGCGTAATAGTCACCCCATTCAAATTTAATCTTTTCCCCGTACGTATTACTCCAAAGAAGCTTAAAATTACTCTCCAGCGTGCCTTCAACGTTCTTGGCGGCGTTGTGGAGACTGCCCGATCCGAAGCTCGTCCAATAATCGGGGGTCATTATTAAAGCGAGCGGTGAATCGGGCGTCTCCTGCGCGATACTGAGCGGATATCTCGGATCGTTGACAAACTTCCACTCGATCACGTCATCGGCCACGGGAATCGTTTCATCCATTCCCTTTTCTGCGCTTTTGCCGTTGATCAGCAGATACCAATAAGAGTTTTGCCCGTTGGTGACGCCTCCGGTGTTCGTCTTGCCTTCCACGGTAATCTCGTTAAGGAAAGACCCCCAATCAGAGGAAAAAATGACGACCGATCTGTTATTTGCCTGATCGTCGAGCAACTGTTTTGTAATGTCGGCAACCGTCTTGCCGCTTTCGATCTCGACCTTCTCGCTCAACCACGGCCCGCCATCGTACGCCGTCTCTTGGTCGCCTTTCGTTTCGAGAATCTTGGAACCTGTCACGGTGAACGTCACCGTAATCGTCTCCTTAACGCTCTCAGCGGGAAGTGCTGCTAAACCGCCCTCTTCAGTCGCGACTTCCTCCGAAGAGTCCGCGGGCTTCTCCCCTTCCGAGGTGTTGGCGCCTCCCTGTTCAGCTTCCGTCGCAACTCCCTTAGTAGAGTCTGCGGGCTGCTCCCCGCCCGAGGCATTGGCGCCTCCCTCTTCAGCTTCTGTCACAGGGTCTTGCCCGCTGCTCGGAGCTTGCGACTCCGCATTCGGATCGCCAGCCGTTTCTCCTCCGGACTCAGACGCTTCCCCTCCCGTCGAGCCCTCGCCGCTTCCCGTTTCCGTCGCAACCGTCTCGCCGCCTTGCGCTGACGCATACGTTGTCGGCATGACGAACGGCGCAATTGACACCATGAGCGCCACAATCACTAAGATGGCGCCCCATCTTTTCAGTTCCTTCATCGATAAAACCTCCAATTCCTCTTGTCGATGGACCTGGGGTTTTGCTCGTTTCGGGATGCGTCGCCATAAAAAGAACCGCGCGTCCGTCTCACAGTCGGAACGCGCGGTCCGTTTTCACACCATACGCATCAAAAAACCCGTAACGCACAATAACCCGTTGCACTGTTACTCTACTGCGCTCGGCAGGTCTTCTGGCTCATGAGGCGAAGCTGTGACTTCCGTTTTTTCCGCCTTCCCAATTTCTCAGTGGCTGACCTAGTCAGGAAAAAACACTCATTTACAGCGGCGGTACCGCACAGGTTTTTCACCTGTTTCCCTTCGCTCGAACGCACTATTCATTTATACATTGATCATAGAATAGAATCGTCTCTGAAGTCAAACAATAGAGAGCAAACTCCCCTGCATCCTGTCTTTATTTTCCGGCATCTTCGTTATGTATCTCGCGCGATTCCGTATCAGTTACCACTCGGGACATCTGTACACACCGATGAGAATCGGCGTATTGTACTTTCCCTCTGTCAAACAGAAGATAAACGGACGATCAAAAACAGCCTCCAGCGACATCCGGTCGACGGCATCGAGACCGTGCGCGTCGGGTTCATGGACTGAACCGTCAATCGAGAACTCAATGACTTGATCGATCACAGGAAAGGATACGCCTTCGCCGTCTAACCACTGCAGATTTACGGGCATCTTAATAAACTCGCACAACTCCTCTACACATGAAGAGCCGACGAGATTGTGCCTGTCGGCGATTTTGAACATAGGGAATCGAGCGACGGCGTTCTCACCAGCCGGATCTGCCGTCAGAAGTCTCGTAAAGAAATGATCCTGCCTCAGCAGATCATCGGGTGTCAAATCTTCATCGGGTAAAACAAGATAGATATTGCCGCCCTCAACAGGCAATTCACATGCGACCGCGCCGTCGAGCTGAAAATGCCTGAGCGACGCATCATCGGAATCGTAAAATGACAAATCTGTTAATGTTCCGCGAGATGTATGGAACACTCCCTCGCTGAGGTTAACATCCGCCAGACTGCGTTTCGACATGGCATCGATGTTACACCGGAACGTAAGCAGCAGTTCATTCCCGGGATTCCAGCGGGCGGAATCAACTGACTGAGAAAACACAACAGGCACAGGATCATCCGGCTCGCTTTCCAACGTATAGACATCGAATAAATATCTTTTACACAGTGATCCCAACAACGTCCGGTCACACTTCTCATACAAGTCTGCGCCCATCAACAATGAGTTTTGCGCATCGAATTCATCTATTGAGAAATGGTATGGAAAAGAGCTCGCATCAAACTCATCTTCATCGGGCACATCTATATCCCAGCGATCAAGCAATGCAAGCCGATCGCTATCGACGCTGTCAGCAAGGAAAGCGAACATCTGGTACAGATTAAGGGGTGAGTACACGGCATTTACCTCGCCACCGGAGAGAACTTGACAGGCAGATTGATCGGCCAAGCGCGCGATCTCTCGCGACACGGCAGATGCGCTTTCATCACCTGTCGTCGTTGTCGGTTTCATTGGAGGCATTTCGATCGACTCGATGGCTTTAACGGGCTTATCACTATCTAAAAGGAGGAGGTAATCGTTTTGAGCTACGACTCCCTCGAGTGAATCAAAGTCGTGCGAGTCAGACTTTTGCCCCGGGGCGTTCTGCATTTCGAATTTTGCGGAGGCGTCTTCCGGCGCCCTCGCACCCTGCGTGGCATTCAAAACGAAGAGGATGCCGAAGACGACGACGAGACACGCCGCGATACTCGCCACGGAAATTAAGACCTTGCGATTCGACCAGCCCTTGCGTTTGTTTCGCACGTTCATGTTGCGGCGATCGTCGGACGCAGCTTGAAGGACAGTTTGATTTCGCTCGACTTCGACAGCGGAACTAGCGTCAATACGGCGAAGAGGCATCCTGATGACGTTCTTCCTCTTTGCAGGCTCGACGTCGAGCAGCAAGTCGTCATCAATCGACGAAAGACTTTGCATCAATCGATTTAACATCTCTTGCTCATCACTCATAGCCATACCCCTTTCTTATGAACTTATCCTTCAACTCGGCTCTCATCCTAAACATCAATGATTTGACGGCGCCTTCCGTCATTCCGTGCTCTTCCGCAATCTCGCGCACACCCGAGGCGTAGAAATAGCGTTGGATGAAAATGGTTCTACGCAGTTTCGTTTGAGAGCGGAGATACTCGCTGATTACCTCCGCCATCTCGGCATTCTCCAACAGCCGAACCGTGTCCGCCTCGGATGCGATGCATTCACTTAACTCGTCCAGCAAAAGATTAATCTTTCCGCCTCCGCGTTTACTTCTCGTCTTCTCTTTTACACGATCGAGCGCATTGTTGCGGGCTATCTTGCACAAATACGCTTTTAAATACTCAGGGCGCTCAGGAGGAATCGAATTCCAAGCGGCCAAGTACGTATCGTTTACGCACTCCTCAACATCTTCGCGATTCCCGAGAATGTTCCATGCCAAACTGCGCAACAGAACACCGTATTTATCCATCGACGACATGATCGCTTCTTCTGAGCGCTCAAAGTAGAGTTCGATAATCGCTTCATCTGTCAGGTGGCCCGATACCATGCCCTGCGCGGATCTCTCTTTCCGATAATAAGTTGACCGCAAGCCGTCTCACAGCCGGCGACAGTCATCTCTCTATCGGAAATTGTATCACGCGCCACATCAATATTTCCTTTCACTGCATAAGACGACAAAAATGATCTGCGGTTACGCATAAAGTGCTTAAACACGAACTCTTCTCGGATTCTCATCGATACTTGTTCAATTTGACGAGACTTTTTCCGCTTGACACGTTGAATTTCCTTCTCTATACTTCGAATGGTTAAAATTATTTATATAAATTTATTTAACATTCATTTCTTAATGACCGACCGCGGTCGAAAGAGTGAAGACGAAGAAAAGATCTTAGGAGGTCATCATCGTATGGTAAAGGAAAAAATTGTAGATATCTTTGTCGATCTGTTGGGAGTATCCGCAGAAGAGGTCACGGAGAACGCGCGCCTGATTGAAGATTTAGCAGTCGATTCTCTTGACGCCGTCGAACTCTCGCTGGCTCTCGAAGAGCAGTTCTCGCTCACAGTTGAAGACCACGAGATTGAACAGCTTCAAACAGTTTCCGATGTTATCAATTTGATTCAAGGGAAACTCGGCTGATTCATTTTCCGATGTAAAAGCCTGCCTGTTCATCCCACCCCCCGGGAAGGCAGGCTTTCTTTTTATCAGCGATTCCAACTATTACCATGAGGCAATAACATGAAACTAACACTTTGCAGTTGCGGGCATGCTGTACCCGCCAAATGCATTCACAATAACTATTTCACTACATTTCTCGAAACGTCCGATCAGTGGATAAGGGAACGATCCGGCATTGTCACGCGACACCATGTCGAAGACGAATCGCTTGTCGAGCTGACGATCGAGGCGGCACAACACTGTCTCGACGGAGTCCCTGAGCGCGTGCGCGAGAAAATAGGCGTCGTCATCGTCGCTTCTGTCAATCCGGAGCGCATCGTACCGTCGATCGCGTCGTGCCTGCAGACTCCGCTCAGACTTTCAGAAGATGTACTCACGTTTGATATGAACACTGGTTGCAGCGGACTCGTCTATGCCATTGAGATCGCAGGCAAACTGCTCGCCGGAATGGAAGAAGGAACTTATGCGCTGACAGTCGGCGCGGAAACACTTTCGCGCATGACCGATTTTACGGATCGTTCGACGTGCGTCTTATTCGGTGACGCGGCAGCCGCTTCGCTCTGGACGTTGACGCCCGGTGAACGCGATACTTTTTCCGCATTTACACGTAGCGATGACCAAGTCTTATTCACCGATGAACGAGGCAAAATACACATGGAAGGCAAAAATGTCTTCCGTTTCGCCGTAACGACAGTCCCCCGGCTGATAAGAAAAACGGCCGAAATGGCGGATATCACGCTTTCCGATATCGACTTTTTCCTGACACATCAGGCAAACAGCCGAATTATCCAATCGATCGCGCGCGATCTCAAAGTTCCTATCGAACGCTTTCCCATGAACCTCGAACACTACGGAAATACGTCGGCCGCGAGTATCGGCCTCCTGATGAGCGAACTGTGGCATAGCGGTCAGCTCGATGGAGAAAAAACGCTCTGCCTGTCAGGATTCGGCGCGGGACTCACCGCCGGCTCTCTTCTGTTGAAAGGACATAGACCACATGTGGCTTCAGAAAACATTTAATCTCGAATACCCCGTACTGCAAGGCGGCATGGCGCACGTCGCAACGGCCACATTCGCGGCGGCCGTGTCGAATGCGGGAGCTATGGGACAAATAGGCACCGGAGCGATGACCTCTTCTCAGGTGCGCGACGCCATCCGTCAAACACGCGCGCTGACCGAGAAGCCTTTCGGCGTCAACATCATGCTGATGAATCCCGAAGCCGACGAGATCGCCAAGATCATCGCGGAAGAACGCGTTCCGCTTGTCACAACGGGCGCAGGAAGTCCCGGACGCTTTATACCGATGTGGAAAGATGCGGGGTGTATCGTTATCCCCGTCGTCTCCTCACTCAGTCTTGCCGTTCGTATGGAGCGAACAGGCGCCGATGCCGTTATCGCCGAGGGTCAGGAGGCGGGCGGTCATATCGGAGAAATGACCTCACTCGTCCTCTGGCCTCTTCTCTCAGAGAACTTAAGCATTCCCGTCATCGCCGCCGGCGGACTGGCTAAAGGGAGTCAGCTTCTAGCCGCAAGGCTGCTCGGTGCCGAAGGATTTCAGCTCGGTACGATCTTTCTGGCAACTGAGGAATGCCCCATACACGAACATTACAAGGATGCCGTCGTACAGGCGCGCGATTCGCAAATCGGCGTCATCGGCCGATTCAACGGTTTACCTTGTCGCGTGTTGAAAAACTCGCTCGCTCGTCAGGCAGTCGAACTCGAAAAACACGAATCGGACAAGATGATTCTCGAACAGAAGCTTGCAGGATCTCTGAGGCGCGCAGTATTCGACGGCGACAAAGTTGACGGCGGTTTTATGATGGGCCTCTCCGCGAGTTTAATCAGCGAGATCAAGCCGATTCGTCAATTGCTTGAGGACTTGTTTGAAGAGATGGAGTCGGCCAAGACACGTTGTAGAGAAGAAAGGTCGTGAAAGAGATGAAAGAAATAAAAGATCAATCATTTGTCTTCCTGTACGGAGGACAAGGTTCGCAAGTTGCGGGTATGGGGCGCGATTTTGCCGACCATTACCCTGAAATCGGGGCGTTCTACAGTCATTTTTTTGCCCGTTACCCAGTCTATAAGAACTTGCTCGATCCGTCATTTGACAAGATCAACGAGACATTTTACGCGCAACCGGCGCTCACACTCCTAGGACTCGCCGTGACGCACTTATTAAAAAAGGAGGGCGTAGAACCGGCGGCAACAGCAGGACTCAGCATCGGGGAATTCCCGGCTCTCACGACGGCAGGCATTTACTCAGATGTATCAGTACTCGACATCGTTGCCAAACGTGCCGCGTTGATGGATCGACGGTTAAAAAAACGTCGTGAAGACGGCTTTGATGACGGAATGCTCGCCGTCATCGGGCTCTCCGGAGACGCTGTCGAAGAACAGCTTGTCCCTTTCGGGAAGGAAGTCTCAATCACTAATATCAACGCGCCGACACAGCTCGTTGTCGGCGGTGAAAGGGCGACGCTCGAAAAAGTTAGAGAAGCCGTTCTGAAAGCCGGCGCCCGACGGGCAGTCATGCTTGAATGTGAAGGAGCTTTCCACACCTCCGTCTTCGAAGATGAGGTTGATGAGCTCGCTGCGGAAATATCGGGTCACAGGGCCTCGGACCCTGTCATCCCCATGCCGCTCAATGCGCTCGGAGAATTTATGTCGGATGAGAATGTTCCTGAGGAAATCCTCTCCTTGCCGACTTCCGAGCGCTACGCCCGTCTCATGTCGCGTCAAATGAGCACCACAGTCAATCTGAACGGTTGTCTGGATACCTTGTTGGCAGAGGGATGGACACATTTCATCGAAATTGCGCCGCGCGCCGTTCTGACGCCCATGCTGAAAAAGAAATCATCCGACTCCGTCGCTTTCACAGTCAGCGATCTTCATTCTTTTAACGCGTTATTGGCGACACTTAATTAAAGGAGACTAGAGAATGACAGATAAACAGATTGTCCTCGTCACAGGCGCCGGCCGAGGTATCGGGCGCGCTATCGCGAAGAGATTGGCTTCCGAAAACAGAAAACTGTACCTGCATTACGGCCAATCGGCTGAAGGAGCGGAAGCTTTGCGTCGGGAACTTGACGTTGAGGGATTCGAAGCGGAGACGATCAGAGCCGACCTTTTCGATCTTGATGCAACGACAAAACTCGTCAAGACAATCGCAGATAAAGAAGGTCGCTTCGACATTCTCGTCAACAACGCAGGCATTACGCGCGACGGGTTGGCAGTCCGAATGTCAAACGACGACTACGATGACGTCATCACAGTCAATCAGCGCGCCCCTTTCATCTTAATGAGAGAAGCGGGAAAAATCATGATGCGCCGTCGTTTCGGGCGAATCATCAATATCGCGAGCGTCGTCGGACTCACAGGAAATGCGGGGCAAATCAATTACGCGGCTTCTAAAGCGGCGCTGATCGCTATGAGCAAGAGCCTCGCTTTCGAACTCGCCACACGCGGTGTGACGGTCAACTGCATCGCGCCGGGCTACATCGAGACTGAAATGACCGATGTGCTGAGCGAATCGGTTCGTGAAGCGATCATGGCGCAAATTCCGCAGAAGCGCGCAGGATCACCTGAAGATATCGCGGCGGTCGCCGCTTTTCTCGCAAGCGATGACGCCGCCTATATTACGGCTCAGACAATCTCCGTCGACGGCGGCATGCTTCGCGGATAAAGGAAAAGGAAACGGGAGGTTTACATGGATAAGAGACGTGTTGTCGTCACAGGTATCGGCCTCGTGACACCGCTCGGTTTAGACGCCGAGACAAATAGAAAGAACATTCAATCTGGTACGCTAGGCATCGGCTATATGACGCGCGTTCAGCGCGACGACATCGACATCAAAGTCGCAGGAGAATTGAAAGATTATAACCCGGCCGACTACTTTGATTCAAAAACGATTCGTCGCACCGATCCCGTCATGCAATACGGCATGATCGCCGCGCGCGAGACGCTAAAAAATGCGCGTCTTTCCGAGGGCGATTTTGACCCCGCCATGGCAGGCGTCATCATAGCATCAGGTATAGGCGGACTTTCAACGGTCGAAAAAGAAGTGGAAAATGCTCTGAACAGAGGATATAACCGCGTCTCGCCCTTTTTTATCCCGCTGACGATCGCCAACACGACGGCAAGTTCCGTCGCGATGGAATCGGGATTTAAAGGTCTTTGCACTTGCATCATCACCGCCTGTGCCGCCGGAACGAACGCGATCGGCGAGGCATTTCACAAAATACGCGACGGCTATCTCGATCTCGCTCTGACAGGAGGCGCGGAAGCGACGCTGACCCCGATGGCGTTCGGCGGTTTTGCTTCGATGCGCGCACTCTCGCGGTCGGCTGATCCCGCGCTCGCTTCAATACCCTTCGACAGACGTCGCGACGGTTTCGTCATGGGCGAAGGCGCCGGCGTCCTGCTCCTCGAATCACTTGAACACGCGCAAAAGCGCGGCGCCGCGATCCTCGCCGAAATCATCGGATACGGCGCATCGTGCGACGCCTTTCACATGACGGCACCCGATCCGTCCGGAGAACAGCCGGCGCGATCGATGTCGCTTTGTCTTGAGGATGCGGGCATTCACCCCGAAGACGTCCAATACATCAACGCTCACGGCACCTCAACGCCGCTCAACGATGTCATGGAAACGCAGGCGATCAAAAATGTATTTGGCGAGCACGCCTATAAGCTCCTTATCTCATCAACAAAATCGATGACTGGTCACTTGCTCGGAGCAAGCGGAGCTCTGGAGGCGGCAGCAACTATTTTCGCGCTGCGAGACCAGTTCGTCCACCCGACGATCGGCTTGAGCGAACAGGATCCCGATTGTGATCTCGACTATGTCCCCGGTAAGGGCCGTCATGTCGATCTCACCTACGCGCTCAGCAACTCTCTCGGTTTCGGCGGGCACAATGCGAGTATCGCCTTCAAAGTCTGGAAAGAAGCTTAAAACCCGATAGGAGAACACAAACAATGCCAAATCAATCACATGAACAGACAGGAGCCGCTGACAAAAAGCCTCTTGCGTTCGAATACGAAGAGATTCAGAACATTCTCCCTCACCGATACCCTTTCCTTCTCGTCGATCGCATCATTGACGGAGAACTCGGTTCATTCGCCAAGGGAATTAAGCAGGTAACCGGGAATGAGATCTTTTTCCAAGGTCACTTCCCGGGGCAACCTGTCTTTCCGGGCGTTCTGCAGATTGAAGCTCTCGCACAAGTCGGTGCCATCGCCGTGCTGGCCATGCCGGAGCATCGAGGAAAGATTGCGCTCTTCGCAGGGGTCAATCGCGCCCGTTTTAAAGGAATCGTTCGACCGGGAGATACGCTTGTTATGACGACAAAATTCACAGGCAAAAAAGCTGGTATCGGTTTTGCCGAGGGTAAAGCGACGGTAGACGGAAAGACGGTCTGTCAAGCGGAATTCATGTTTGCGTTGACAGAAAATACTTAAAATACGCTGCACGACTCTTTGCGAACACAGCGTTATCACCATTTCCGGTGTGAATCTGTTAATATGTTCAAGGGGTGTAAAATAGATGTTACAAGATGATATCCATTCGATTTATCAAAAACTCAAACTGTATTACTACCGACGCATTTTCCGGAAAATGGACGTGCATGAGGAGGATGCGCTCACCGCACTTGAAACGTTTTGTGCCGAAGCAATTTACGGTCTCGGACTTCCGACACTGACAGAATTCGCCGAATTCATCAATGTGTCACAGCCGAACGCGGCCTACAAAATCGCGAACCTCGAAAAGAAAGGGTTCGTGAAGAAAATCCGCTCCCAAGAGGACGGGCGTGTCGTACTGCTTCAGGTCACGGACAAATTCCTCGACTTGTACGGTACGAGTCAACGCTATTCGTCAATTCTCACGAAGCGCATTGAACGCCGCTTTTCAAAAGAGGAAGTCGAAGTCTTCCAGCGTGTGATGCATACGCTCTCTGAAGAGCTGATGAAAGAAGTCAACCAATACTTGGTAAAAAGGGCCAATCTTCCCAAGGGTGTCCTCGAAGAATAGACGTCCTATCCCCCCTAAGTCCTTCTGCCTCAATACCAAACTTTAAGCATCGGGATCAATCCATACGAACGGTGTCTTTTCTTCGTGTGAAACGGGAATCTTGAGCGGGCGATCAGGAATGAGCGTACGTATCGTATAACGCTGCAGGTCGGATCGTCTCGCTTTTCTCACGGAGATTTCGATATCGCCGTGTTCCTCACACTTCGCCGCGGCAAACCACCTTTTGCCGGTTTTGAGCGTATGCCAATAACCGCCTGATTCGGTCTTGGCCAAATCAAGTTTTCTCCCGCACGCGGGACACGTATATTCGCGCGACTCAAGAAACGAGACAACATCGATACCTTTGTCAAGCGTGACGACGCTTTCCAACTGCCTTGTCAAGTGCGGA
Organism: Clostridiaceae bacterium; assembly: GCA_012841145.1. Classification (GTDB taxonomy): domain Bacteria; phylum Bacillota; class Clostridia; order Saccharofermentanales; family DTU023; genus UBA4923. Next base: position 86,647 of record DUVH01000015.1, read on the forward strand.
TCGAAGATATAAGGCTTGAGCAGAGACTCGACCGTCTCTCCGGGATGATCCGTCAATTCCATCTCAAGCGTGCGCGCCAAAATACGGGCCGTGTAGATAGCGTCGGTAATCGCCTCATGAAACGGGAGATCCTTTGGAAGCCTCAGAAAATCGAGTGCGTATTCGACGGAGCGCTGATTGCCCGACGTCTCACCCTCCGCCAGACCGGAAAAAACTGCCTGTGCATTGAGGGCACGAAATTTGAAATCGCCTGCGACATCATGAAAGTGACAATTGGAAAGAAATACGTCGGCATCAGCTGTTCCCCACGATGCAAAAACGGGGTTTTCGCCTGCATACGCGATAATATCGTCGATCATGTGCGTGAATAATACGCCCTCACGCAGACTCTGCTGTGTTCTTTTTGTCACTGCCGCGATATGATAATGGATTTTCTTGTATAAGACAGGTGTCACATAACGATGAAACTCGCTGCCGAGCGAAAGATCCTCTCTCAAGCGCACGGCACCGAGTTCAATAATTTCAAATCTCATTAATGACGCGAGTTCTTGATCGACTTTTTGGGATCTCGACGCGGAATTCCACTCCAAATCGACAACGATAAGGTTCATGTCGATGTGTTGCCTTTCAGCGTATCGCGCACACGCTCAAAGAAACCGCGACGTTTCACATAATTCTGCTCCGTGCACGAGTCGTCAAACGCGCGCAACAAATCCTTTTGCTCCTGCGACAGGTAACGAGGCACTTCAATCACGACACGGAACTGATGATCACCACGCGCCGTCGGACGGCCGATATAGGGAATACCTTTCCCGCGCATGGTAAATACTTCGCCGGGCTGCGTTCCCTCGCGCAATTTATATTTTTGTTCACCGTCAATCGTCGGGACGTTTATTTCATCGCCGAGAGCCGCCTGTGCGAACGTGATCGGCACCTCACAGAATGTCATATTGCCCTCGCGTGTAAAAACGGGATGAGGCCTGATAAAGACCTGGACATAGAGGTCACCGAACGGACCGCCGTTGCGACCCGGTTCCCCCTCGCCGCGAAGCGTCAGCATCTCACCCTCGTTAATGCCCGCCGGAACGGAAACGAGGAGCTTTCTGTCACGCATGACGGTGCCTTCTCCGTGACACGTCGGACACGGGTTTGTGATCACTTGTCCCGAACCGCCGCAACGCGAACACGTACGCGACGTCAGCATCGAGCCGAAGAGCGTTTGCTGCTGCGTATGTTCCTGACCTGTTCCGTCACAAACGGGACATATCGTAGGCTCTGTCCCGTCCGCCGTCCCTTTACCTGAACATGTCGAACAGCGATCCGCCTTACGAATCGAAATTTCACGTTCTGTTCCGAAAGCCGCCTCTTCAAAATCGAGATTCATGCGATAGCGTAAGTTCGCGCCGCGCGTCGGACCCGTTCTGCGTCTCGTCTGCGTGCCGCCGAAACCGCCAAATCCGCCGAACCCTCCGAAGTTGCCGAAAAGTGTCGAAAAGAGATCATCCAAATTAATGTTATAAGCTCCGCCGCCGAAACCGCCGTAAGCTGAAGGGTCGACGCCCGCATGGCCGTACTGGTCGTAATTGGCACGTTTCTCGGCATCGGAAAGGACTTCATAGGCTTCATTCGCTTCCTTGAATTTCTCTTCCGCGTCCTTGTCATCGGGATTGACGTCGGGGTGATACTGCTTCGCAAGCTTCCAGAAAGCTTTCTTGATCTCACCCTCGTCCGCATCGCGAGGAACGCCAAGCACTTCGTAATAATCGCGTTTTCCTGCCAATTGTGACCTCCTGTGCGGATGGATATACTCTCTCTTCCGCCACTCTATCTTATCATTCTTGCGTCATGAGAGCGGGGCGGCTCCCCGCTCTCATGCGGTTGATTTTGTTGCTCGGCGATTACAGTTTGTCCGCCGAATTATCTTCTGAAATTCCGCTTACTGAGGGTCGCCGCCGACATCTTTGAAATCAGCCTCATACGCTCCGGGGCCGGCACCTTGGCCATTCGCCTGCTGCTGATAAGGATCGGCCTGCGGAGGCTGTTCCTGCTGAGCCTGTTGGTATAGTTTCTCAGACGCCTTATAGATTGACTGGCTCAGCGATTCCATATCTTGTTTCATAGCATCCAGATCGCCGCGGCCATGGCTGTCGCGCAGTTTTGCCAGATGCTCTTCAATGGCCTGTTTATCTGCGCCGTCAAACTTGTCGCCTGTCTCTTTTAAGAGCTTCTCCGTCTCGTAGATCGTCGTCTCTGCCCTGTTCTTCGTGTCGACTTCATCTTTCTTCTTGCGATCTTCCTCTGCAAAGCGCTCCGCGTCTTTGACAGCCTGATCGATCTCGCTGTCCGACAGGTTCGTGCTCGCCGTGATCGTGATGTGCTGTTGACGGTTTGTTCCCTTGTCGATCGCGGATACGTTCACTATGCCGTTCGCGTCAATATCAAAGCTGACTTCAATCTGCGGAATACCGCGCGGCGCAGGGGCGATGCCGTCGAGGATAAAGCGACCGAGCGACTTGTTGCCCGCCGCCATCTCGCGCTCACCTTGAAGGACGTGGACTTCAACTTGTGTCTGTCCATCAGCCGCCGTCGAGAAGATTCGCTTCTTACTCGTCGGGATACGCGTATTGCGGTCGATCATGCGCGTCATAACGCCGCCGAGCGTCTCAATGCCGAGCGTCAACGGTGTAACGTCAATCAGAACCATGTCGTCAATCTCACCCGCCAAGATACCGCCCTGAATGGCGGCACCCATCGCGACACACTCGTCGGGGTTGATACCCTTGAACGGCTCCTTGCCGAAGAAATCACGCACCATGTCCTGCACGGCAGGGATTCTCGTCGAACCGCCGACTAATAGAACCTTGTCGATGTCGGCAGGTTTCAGACCGGCATCGTTCATCGCTGCTCTTAAAGGCACTTTCGTCTTCTCGACAAGATCGTATGTCATTTCATCAAATTTAGCTCTCGTCAGCGAGAGATCGAGGTGTTTCGCACCGTGCTGGTCGGCCGAGATAAAGGGCAGGTTGATGCTCGTCGTCAGAACGCTCGACAGTTCAATCTTCGCCCTTTCCGCCGCCTCGCGCAGTCTCTGCATCGCCAGACGATCGCCTGAAAGATCGAGCCCTTGCTCTCTCTTCATCTCACTGACCATCCAGTCAACAATCTTATTATCAAAGTCATCGCCGCCGAGACGCGTATTGCCTGAAGTCGCCTTCACTTCAAAGACGCCGTCCCCGATCTCCAGGATCGAGACGTCAAAAGTACCGCCGCCGAGGTCGAAAATCAAGATCTTCTGGTCGGATTCTTTATCAAGCCCGTAAGCGAGCGACGCAGCCGTCGGCTCGTTAATGATGCGATCGACGGTAAGTCCGGCGATAAGTCCCGCATCTTTCGTCGCCTGACGTTGAGAGTCGGAAAAGTAAGCGGGAACGGTCACGACGGCGTGCGTCACGGTCTCTCCGAGATACGCCTCCGCATCCTGTTTCAGCTTCTGGAGAATCATCGCCGAAATTTCCTGCGGCGAATACGCTTTTCCGTCGATCACGTTGCGGTGATCGCTTCCCATCTCGCGCTTGATCGACTGGATCGTGCGCTCGGGATTCTTCTGCGCCTGATTTTTCGCGATCTGCCCCACGAGACGCTCTCCCGTCGCCGTAAAAGCGACGACAGACGGTGTCGTTCGACTTCCCTCCGCGTTAGGGATTACAACCGGCTCTCCGCCTTCCATCACAGCGACAACGGAGTTCGTCGTTCCTAAGTCAATACCGATAATTTTTGCCATAATCATTTCCTCGTTTCGTTATAGTCGTTTTATTGCGCCACGGTTTAACTTGGCTCACGTCCCCCATGGCAAAGGCGCGAGCATGTGTGTCTTCCGTCAGTATTAGTTGACGACCTTGACCATGCTGTGTCGAATGACGCGGTCGCCTTTTTTGTATCCTTTCCGGAATACCTCCGTTACGGTGTTTTCCGGTTGATCCTCTTCTTCTGTATGCAGGACAACTTCGTGGACGTTGGGGTCGAACTGTGAGCCGACACCCTCGATCTCTTCGACTCCGAGCTTTCGGAACGCTTCATTGAGCTGTTGACCGATCAACACGATCCCTTCCGTAATCTCGCGCGCTTCATCCGTTTCCCATTGAGATGACCCCTTGATCGCGCTGTCGATGCTGTCGATCACGGGCATAAGGGCGCGGACTGTTTCCATAACGCCTTCTTCATAGCTTATCGCCTGATCTTGGCGCGTCCGACGTCTGTAATTGTCGAAGTCGGCACAAACGCGAAGATAGCGCCTGTTCAGCTCGTCATACTTGTCCTGCTCCGTTTCTTCCTTTTCGACTTCCTCCGTTTCAGGCAGTTCAACAGTCGTTTCTTCGACGACCTCTTCTTCCGTCAAACGGTATTTCTTCTCTTTCGCTTTCGCTTCTCCCTGTCGTTCGCTCATTGCCGACTTACACTCCTTTGCCTCTTACGCTCTTTCAGTCCTCAATCTCCGGGTGGTCATCGACGCGTGCGTAATGATCTCTTGCCACGTCGCAGAGCACCCTGTTGACGAAACTGATTTGCGAGATAATATTTCCATATTCCATACGTTTAGGTCCGATGACGCCGATCTGTCCCGAGATCTGTCGCCCAATCCTATATGTCGTCGTAATGAACGACATGTCTTCCATGCCGCTCAGCGCGATCTCCTGCCCGATCCTGACCATATACGCCGGTCTGTCTTTTCGTGTAGCGAGGGCAGTCGGCGAAGACTCCATCTTTTCAAGCGTATCTAGACCCTCAACGATGTTCCTTTCTTCTTCCTGCTCCATCTCCAGCATATAGCCCGCTACCATATGCTCCTGCCGCATCGTGTCATAGAAACGGCTGGCACGATCGACATCGCGGAACTCAGGGTGTTTGAGCAGTCGATATTTGCCGTCAATATAAACGTCGATCCTCTCTGTCTGCTTAATCGCGATATACGCCTCATATAAGACTTGGTTAACGAGCGCTTCGGGGAGTTCCGTCTCTTCGGCAGCCGACGAAATCGTTACGAGTGTGATGTCATCGAGACGCTTGCCTGCCAGACAGCGCTCGATCGCCTGACCGATTTCGTTGAGATCCTCCTCATCGATTAACGACGGTATCCTGATCAGCCTGTCATGGACAACGCCGGGTGACAGCACGAGAACGACGATCGCCCTCCCGGGCTCGATCATCATGATTTTGATCTGTTCCAAACTCGTATCGGAATACTGAGGCGAGAGTACGACAGAGAGATAGTTCGTCTTTTCCGCTAAGTATTCAGCCGTGCGCTCGATCATCTCGCGCGCCTCCCTGAGATTCTCCGACAAAAAATGTCGGACGGCGACTTCTTCCTCGGGAGGAATCTCCGGCAGAGAGAGCATATTGTCGACATATGCCCTATATCCCCTATCGGACGGCATGCGACCGGCTGAAGTGTGCGGTTTCACGAGGAATCCCATCTCTTCCAGTTCAGCCATCTCGTTCCGAATCGTAGCCGACGAATAGTTCAGATTGTGTCGTTTGACAAGCGACTTCGATCCGACAGGCTCACAAGTTTTGACGTAATCGTCTACGATTGCCTTCAATATGATCTTTTTACGATCGTCCATGTCGCTCGTCCTTTCTCGCTTTGGCACTCGATGGCGTTGAGTGCTAATTACAAGATATCACCATCTAAATGGTGTGTCAAGAAAGAGAGCGTGACGAACGTGACAACGCCGTTAATTGTTGAGAAAAAGATTTATCTTCCCTCGATTAGAGAAATTCGCGGGCGACAACATCGGCAAAATCGAACCCTTTTGCCGTTAAACAGACGCACTCATCGGAGCGTTCGAGAAGTCCTCTTTCCTCAAGGCGCGCCATCTGATCGCCGAAGACATCGTCATAGTCGATATTATGTCTTAGTTGAAAACGAGAACGCGAAACACCCCGCATCAACCTCAAACCGAGTATCATCGTCTCGACGCGGGCGGCCGATTCGTCGACGACTTCCTCGACGATCGCCTGTCCGTAAGGCCCTTGCGCCGCATCGTAGACGTTGGCGAGCCAGCGCTCGATCGAGGTCTCGTTGCGTCTCCTTATCCCGCCCATGTAGCTGGCGGCAGCGGGACCTGCCGCCAGATAGGGGTCGGCATTCCAATAGACGAGGTTGTGTTTTGATTCCGCGCCGGAGAGTGCAAAATTACTGAGTTCATAATGAGTGAATCCAAACTCAAGAAGTCCGTCAGTCAGTCGACGGTTCATCAGACGCTCCGCCTCATCATCGGGGAATCGGGCGGGGTGTTCATTTCGAAAAAAGTAGAACGGCGTCCCTTCTTCCACAGTCAAGGCGTACGAAGAAACGTGATTGACGGGCAGTTGAGCGATCGTTTGAAGAGCATATTCAATGTCTTCGACGGTCTGTGACGGCAGACCCGTCATCAAATCGACTGAAATATCGCGAAACCCGACATCGGCGGCGATTCGCACCGCTTCAACCGCCTGTGCGCACGTATGACGGCGACCGGCAAGACGTAAAAGCGAATCGGTCGCCGATTGCATACCGAAACTGACGCGATTGATACCGGGCTCGACCCAACGATGTGCCGTTTCTCGCCCACGATCACTCTCTCCGAACATCAAATCACCGGCAATCGATTCGGGATTGGCCTCGAGCGTGATATCGCAACAGTCTTTCAACATAAAGAGTGACTTTGCGTGTGCAATGATCGAGGCGATGATATCAGGACTTAAAAACGACGGCGTCCCGCCGCCGAAATAGATCGTCTCAAGCGGTTCAATCATTACACCGTGGTCATACGCCTCTTCTCCGATGCGTTGAAGTTCAGTCCGGATACCCTCGTGCCAAGCATCGACAAGGTCATCGCCGGCTCCGGCGATCGAGTAAAAATCACAGTAGCCACACTTGTCGTGACAAAAAGGAACGTGAACATAAAGCGAGGTGACACTGCACCTCGCGGCGTATGTCACCTCGTTCTTCTCATTCACATGTATCATAGCGTAAAACGCCGCATCCAAAAACGGCGAACCGGGTTATGACGGATCAGCAACCGTCGACGTATCAATGTTTGAATCGTTGATTAACTCTTTAATAGATACCGCCATGCCCGCAAGACTTTGGATATCCGACGGGATGATGATCTTGGTGGCACGACCGTCCGCGACGTTCACCATCGTCTCGAGACCTTTAAGCGCGATCAGCGCCCTGTCGGCCTCGACTTCCTTGATCATGCGCAAGCCTTCCGCCGTTGCTTTCTGGATCGTCAGGATCGCCTCCGCGCGGCCTTGCGATTCGCGGATTGCCTGCTCCTTTTTCGCATCGGCACGCAAAATCGCAGCTTCTTTTTCTCCTTCAGCGACGCGGATCAAAGCTTCTTTCTCGCCCTCAGAGATCAGGATCTTCTCGCGTTTCTCACGCTCCGCCTTCATCTGGCGCTCCATCGCCGTCTGAATCTCTCTCGGCGGGATGATATTTTTCAACTCTACACGATTGACTTTGATGCCCCATGGGTCTGTCGCTTCGTCGAGTGTCTGGCGCATACGCGTATTGATCACATCGCGCGATGTCAGCGTTTCGTCGAGCTCCAGATCTCCGATCAAGTTACGTAGCGTTGTCGCCGACAAGTTCTCAATAGCGACGATCGGGTTTTCGATGCCGTAACAGTAGAGAACCGGGTCGACGATCTGATAGAACACGACCGTATCAATCTGCATCGTGACGTTATCTCGCGTAATGACGGCCTGTGGAGGGAAGTCGGCGACTCTCTCCTTCAGCGAGACACGACGTTCGATCTTGTCGATAAACGGCATTTTCGCATGAAGTCCCGTGTGCCATGTCGTCTTGTAAGTACCGAGACGCTCAATGACAAACGCATGAGCTTGAGGGACGACACGAATATTCCTGACAAAGATGATCAGAACGGCAAGTGCAAGTATGCCCAATGCAATGTATCCTATGAAAGGTACGGACGATGCTAAAAACAAACTGTACATAGGATCCTCCTCGTTGAATTCCCATCGTGGTCGTGGCGACCATATTCTTGCTCTTTATGTCAGAGCGTTTTCACTTTACCTTTTTGTCCAAGGCGTCGGCGTATCCCCTGCAACCGGTTTGACAATCGCCTTAACGCCAGCGATGCCGAGAACATGTACGAGTTCGCCCTCCGCGATCGTTCCCTCGCCTTCGACCCTCGCACTCCAGACCTGTCCTTGCACTTTGATCTGTCCCGTGCCCTTTATCGAATCGATCGGCTCGATGACGACACCCTCTTGGCCGATGATGCGATCGGCGTTTGTCGCTCTGACGACGCGCTTAGCGAGCCTCGGCTTGATCGCAAAGAAAAAGATAATAAAACCAACACCTGACAGAACGACAAAAAGTACGAACTGCAACGCTATAGAAGCGCCGAGAAGTGCAGCGATCAGTGACACGATCGCTCCGAAAATGAACCAGATTGAGACTAGGTTCAGGGTCGCTAATTCAGCAATAACCGCGATCGCCAGAATGATGCCCCAAAAAAGCACATCCGACACACCTAAAATCTTGTACGTCATTAAGATATTCATCGTTTCATTCTCTCCTCCTGCGCACTTACATCGGTTATGAATCTTCTTATTGCACAACGAAAATCACGGTGCATTGCGGCAAAATTCATATCGCACAATGGCCGGCCGGCACAAGGCATGCTACCCGTCGAACTCGTAATCGAGCGGGCCTTTCCTAGCCAACTGTACGATCACAAACGCCGTATTGTTCACTCGCAACGGCAGACGCGGAATGCGCTGCTGTTCATCCTCATCAACGCTCCCGTCCGTTTCTTCTTCCTGAGTTTCCTGAGTATCCCAATCGACCGGTAATGTCTGTCGCGCGCTCTGCTCCTCAATGTCTTTGAAAAGATCTTCCAGTGTGCTCTGTCGATCAAACTGCGTCCCGGAAATCACACCTTCCGACGCCATAAACAGAGGGTTCTTATTCTCCAGTCCGACTTCCTCAATAGACTTGATGCGGTACTCGCCGGACTCCATAAAAACAACGGGAATACCTGCATCGTCGAACGGTGTATGGTCTGAAAGCTTCGTCGTCCATTCGCGAAAAATCCCGCTCTTGCCGGTACGCGTCGAAGCGATAAAAGAAGCCTGATTCGTGTAAATTGCGTATCCGTTCCGCGTATTGAGCTTGTATTCGAAGAAAATATCTGTCATTTGATAGAGCTTTCTTCTGTTAGCGTAATTTTTATACTCTCCGCCCGTCACGGAATTTTGCCCGGCGTGCGCGTAGACCTTATCGCCTGCGAAGATCGGACCTACGTTGACCATAGCGTCGATGCGCGCACGTTCTTCATTTGACAATGAGTTCAAAAAATGTTTCGCTCCCGCGAAGGAGTCGGTTCCGGCTCCGAAAAAAACGAAAATGATATCGTATCCCGGTTTCATCTCGCGCATGATCTTTGCTGCAGTCATCACGGCAGCGACGCCTGACGCGTTGTTATGGATGCCGTCGGCAACTAAAGGCTCCGTGTACCCTTCTTCATTCGGTTCAAGATGGACTGACGGAGTATCGTAGTGGGCACCGACAACCAAGACAAGATCGTCCGCTCGACCCGGTGTCGCCTGATCTGTCGCGTCTTTCGACTTAGGAGCATAGCGAAACCCCAGACCGTCAAGTCGAACGATCACATTCTGCGAAGCCTTCGTACTGCCGTCGCCGGCGACGGCTTTAAACTCCTGAATCTCAGGTTCATAACCAAACGACTTTAACCGTTCGGCGATCAAAGCGGACGCATCTTTCTCCTGGCCGGTAAACGCCTCACGACGCGGAAATTTCTTGGCAAGTTCTCGTGCGAAATCGGCGCCGTCATTTCCGTAATCTGCGATACGAATACTTTCCTTGTCAGTCTCCGTCGAACATGCTGTGAAGGTTAAAAGAAGCAAAATCACAAAAAACAGCGAGAATACACGGAGTCTTAACGTTCTGTACGGGGGCCGATTCATCTGTCCGAACACGCCTGCCTTTTCTATCATTTGTGTCTGGTTTGCGCCGCAAGACGCGCCAAACAAGCGAGTTAATTGTATCACACTCGACACTTCGTTCTCGACGGACGACGGGCGTCGTATGGTATGATCTGGGTGTGAATAAAGTCGGCTTGCAATCGGTGTTTTCAAGTTTTTCTCCGTTGTCGTCAAAACGGTCTTTTGCCGCTGTTCTGCTATGTGCCGCACTTTTTTTCTCCCTGCTCCCGTCATCGCAGGGCGTCTTAGCGGACGACGGACAGACAACTGAACCGTCGGAACCACGTATCAGTGAAGGGTTCGAACCTTCCGTCAAGCTTCCCGCCGTACTTGTGCTCGACTCGTCGCTCCGATCGGAACTCTATGCGAAAAACAGCGAGATCGTTCTGGAAATTCCCGCCGTTTCTCGTCTGATGACTCTTTATCTCGCGTCCGAGCGCCTTGCCGCAGATGACATGATTCCCATAAGTAAAGATGCCGCGAGGATCTCCGAGTTTGAGGATCACATCGATATCCCGCTCCGAGAAGGCGACTCTTTTCCCGTTCGATATATGTTGTTGCGTCTCATGTTCCAGCAATCTGATGCGGCAGCAGTCGCGCTCGCCGAGAAGATCGCCGGCTCAAGAAGGGAGTTCGTCTCCGAAATGCAGAAAACGGCCATGATGCTCGGTATGAGTCAGACGACTATTCACAGGTGTGATGTAGTGCGGGCGGAACGCGAATCGAGCATTGCGAGTGAAATTGCCGATGCCGCCGCCATACTGGAGGAACATATCGCTCAAAATGCTTCCGGAGCTCCCGCCTTACCCGAGGCATCCGACAGGGTATCAACGGCAAAGACGACGCTCCGAGACGTGGCACGGCTCCTCTCCGCCATACAGGCGAATGCGCGCGCAAAAAACGTACTCTCCCTTCAAGAAGAATTGATACAGGTGACGCTTTCGACCGGCGTCCGTGTTGTCGCGATGCGTTCTCCGGCGAGCAGGCTCAGAACGCTGTCCGAAAACCGTATCACGTGTGCCTGGCTGATGATGTCGGATCGCTACTCCTTGGCGGTCACCACCGGATCGACAGTCGACGGCATCTCTGTCATGACGTTGACGGCATCGCTCAACCAAGCGAGCACGATACAGCCGACTTTGCAACTCTACCAGGAGATCGATACTTTTTACACTAAATCAGTATTGACACGCTCCGGCGAAAAATACCCCGGGGCTCCGGAAGCGGCAGAAAACGGCGAACTGTTCTCGTTGATGTACCTCGATTCCGTCGATTACATCCACCCGAAAACGGACCACTTTCTCACGCCGAAACTCGATTACATCGGAAACGCGCCTTACCCCTTGCCTATTCTCAGAGGTACCATGACGGGGCAGGTGCTCTTTACGCTGAAAGACGGCACGCGTATACCGGTGCGCGTCGGATCGGACTCCGATATTCTGGCGAGTAACAACATCATAAGTCGCGGTATTCAACTGATGTCGCGCAACCCTAACCTCGCCTACAGCATCATGGGAATCGCGGTCGTCCTGTCACTCGCTCTCTTATTCGTTATTATCCGGGAAATTAGAAAAATTCTCTATTGGCAGCGTATCAAATCACTGGAGGACACTGTCCAAGCTGCGCGCTCCATTCTCATCGGTGAACAGAAAGACCGATAATCAGGCGTATTATTCGTAAGAATCGGAAGAACGCTATGAGCGCCGTCTCACCCACGGCGAAATTCTATCCATGTAAAACTGTTCAAAAACTTTCAAGACGTAATGGTATACGAGGAGAAAAATCTGTAATGCGACCATCACGAGCACAATAATCACAAGCGTCGACGGCTCAAATCGTGTAAACACAACACGATCGATTCCGACAATAAAGAGTGCCATCAGTGCCATCGCCGACATGACGATATGCGTCACCAGCTTTGTGACGAACATGCTCGTCCGCACGCGTAAAAACATGATAAGTTGAGGCAAATGGCCGAAACAAAAGGCGAACATCACGCCGGAAAAGACACCGGGATGGATGAAGGCAAGAACTGTCGTAACGAGATAGACAAGAAATGTGCCGCGCGAACCGAGCTCCAGATGAGCGACGACGATGACGAGAGAAGCCAGCGTCAAGAGAAAAAAACGGCCCGTTGGCAGGACACCCGCCAAAATCAGGAATAACCAACAAAGGGCCGATAGAATACCGCCCAAAGCGATTTGAGCAGAACCGGAAAAAGACGACCTCGTTCCCCTCGCCATACCTTAATCAGCAGCAAAGACAGAGATCGCCGCCCATGCATTCACAACAAGAGTCGGCACAACAAAGGCATGTGAGCGTTTGACAACACGAATCTTCACTTCCGCCCGAGCGATAGTATGGAGATTGGTTTTGAGGATCGCCGTATGGCGACTGCTGGTGCGTCCACCGACGTCCGCCGTATCCGAAAGGATCCCATCCGGGATGCTGTTGCTGATCCTGTTGAACGTTGCCGAGCGTAATCTGGTCATACGCCGCGTTGATCTCGCGCATTTTAGCTTCGGCAAGTTCCTTGGCGCGCTCATCCTGAAACTGATCGGGATGGTATTTGCGTACGAGTTCTCGGTACGCTGTCCGGACTTCTTCTTCGGACGCTCCCGGAGAGATACCGAGGACGGAATATGGGTTTTTACTCATTATTTACTCCTACAAACGATCAGAACTTTAGACGTTGGGGAGCGGCTCCCCCGCCACCACACGGCCGCGCGTCATAGGCAAACCGAGCGTAACGATATTATACACAAGCCCACCGTAGCGCTCATATGTCAAAAGAGCGAGATTCCTGTCGATCGCCTCCTCCGCCTCAATCAGTCGCATCTCGGCGATCTTACTGCCGTTCTCCAGCGATAAAAGCGGATTCCAGTTGTTCTTAGCGCGATCGTCCTCCAGATCGTCGAGCGCATCGACCAAATATACCCATCGACCGAGCGCACGCCCCGCGTCGCCAAGCAGTGTCCTATAGAGGTCGGCATTTTGCTCGCTCTCATACCATCTAGGAGCGCTCGGGACGCCGTCCTGTCCCCGCTCGGAAATATCCTCCGATGATACGATTACATCAAAACCGTCCTCGAAAAGACACCCTAGGATATCGCCGAAACAATCTGCGGGATCACGCGACGAGCGCCCCTTCTCGATCTCTTCCAGCTGTTTCAGCTCATCGCGGATGTACGATGCGACGGCAGGTCTCGCGCGAACTGCCTTATTCGCGGAGTGCCGGAGCAAGAGCGACAGCACGCGCCCGCGAATCGGTTTATCGTCTTGTGCGTCATCTCTCATCGATTCATATGCGAGAAGACACGACAAGTCCGCCGCGTAGTCCAGCACATGATGGTCAGCTGCGATCGCCTTCTTCTTAAAAGGATTCAAGACACACCCCTCGTGTCTGACGTCGGGCTCGACGGTCGAAAAAGCGAGGAGCAGAAGTGCCAAAAAAGTCATGTCGTACGAAACCGTAAAACGCTGTAGTTGACCGATCCGTTTCCCGATCGCCTTGCAAAGACCGCAGTAAACCGCCTTGTACAAAGTGAAGTCGCGCATCAGAAGTTCAGGTTTTTCAGGTCTCACGTATCCGAACATGACGTATATTGTCCTTATTTTTATGCAATCTGTAAACAGCGTGCACCGCTGATATTCCGCGCAATTATGATATCATTGATGAGATTGCGATACACGAGGAGGCGAACCCGTTTTTTAGGGTGATGTTTATGGCAAAAATCACAAAAACTCGTTTTGCACCAAGTCCGACGGGCATCATGCACATCGGCAACTTGCGCTCCGCGCTGTACGAGTATTTAATCGCGCGCTCCGAAGGGGGAAAGTTTCTCCTGCGCATCGAGGACACCGATCGCGAGAGGTACGTTGAGGGAGCCGTTGAAGCGATCTATCGAACGCTCGACGTGTGCGGTCTTCACCACGATGAGGGACCGGATATCGGAGGACCGAACGGGCCTTACGTTCAGAGCGAGCGCCTTCATCTATACAGTGAATACGCCGATCAACTTGTAGCCTCCGGACACGCATACCCCTGCTTTTGTTCGGTCGAACGACTGGCAGATATGTGGGAAGACGAAGAAACGGAATTTATCGGATACGATCGCCGCTGCCGCGACATCGATCCCGCAATTGCCGCTCATCGCGTCGCCGCAGGAGAGCCGCACGTCATCCGTCAACGAATGCCTCTTGACGGCGAGACGACGTTCTCAGATGAAGTCTACGGCGTCATTACCGTCATGAATCAAGAGCTTGAGGATCAGATCCTTATCAAGTCGGACGGTTATCCGACCTACAATTTTGCAAACGTCATCGACGATCACCTGATGGAGATCACGCACGTCGTCCGAGGATCCGAGTATCTGTCGTCGACGCCGAAATACTGCATTCTGTATGACGCCTTCGGTTGGGAGATCCCCACGTTCGTCCACTTGCCGCTAATCGTCGGCGAAGACGGAAAGAAGCTCTCCAAACGCCACGGCTCCACGAGCTTTGAAGAACTCGTAAAAGACGGATATCTTCCTGAAGCGATCATCAATATGATCGCCTTCCTCGGCTGGGCTCCCGGTGGGGAAACGCGTGAAATATTCTCCCTTGACGAACTGGAGAAGATTTTTTCAGCGAAGGGAATTAACAAAGCGCCGGCAGTCTTCGCTTATGACAAGCTCAACTGGATGAACGAACAGTACATCCGGCGTTTACCGTTCGAAAAGTGGCGCGCCATGGTCAAAGAAATTGCAGACCCTCTATTCGATGAGAAGAAGTACGACGTCGATACGCTCGCACATGTACTGCGCGAGCGCGTCACGAAGCTTAGCGACATCCCCGAGATGATCCGTTTTCTGACGGAGCGACTTCCTTACGAACGCGAACTCTTTTTCAACAAACGCGCTAAGCTTGACGCCGACAGCGCTTCTGTAATATTGAATGAACTGCGCCCCAAACTCGAAACCGTCGCGGTCTGGGATGAAACTACTCTTTCCGCCTTATTAGGGCAGGCATGTGAAGAGACGGGACGGAAGAAAGGTCAGGTTATGGGGGCGCTTCGTGTCGCCCTCGCGGCACAACGGGTGACCTCTGGCGGCGCGACGGAGACGGCCATGATACTGGGTCGTGAGGAAGCGCTCGCCAGACTCGCGGCGGCAATTGATTATCTGAAGGGATGATGACAATCTGATTACCTGAATGGTCGAATCGATCGCCCTGTGAACCGTTACCGAACGTTTCACGCTTGACCGCTATCTATTTCGAACTCACTTAGGAGAACCGAAAATCATCTCCGAACAAATCGCATTATCACACATGAACGACACACCTATTTGAGAGGATTTAAAGATGCATAAAACAAACGATTCCGACGAAAAACGCCTTCCCGGCATTGTGACTGGCGTCACACCTAAAGAAGAAACGGAAACAGGAAATATAATCTCACATTTTATTCTCGATGAGATCGCCAAGGATGTGGGGCAAGGCGGACGCATGGAAGGCAGAACCGTTATTACACGTTTTCCTCCCGAACCGAACGGCTATCTCCACATCGGGCACGCCAAGGCCATCATCATTGACTTCGGCACAGCGGAAATTTTCGGCGGCATTTGCAACGTACGAATGGATGACACAAACCCCGAGAAGGAAGATGTTGAGTATGTCGAAGCCATCAAAAGAGACGTTCACTGGCTCGGTTACGACTGGGGCGACCGTTTCTACTATGCTTCGGACTACTTCGAGGAGGTATATCAGCAAGCTGAGCTGCTCATCGAAAAAGGTCTCGCTTTCGTCTGCGAGCAGACGCCCGAAGAGATGCGGATCGCACGCGGCACTCTGACAACACCGGGTACTGAAAGTCCGTGGCGCAACCGTCCCAAGGAAGAGAGCATGAACTTGTTCAGAAGAATGCGCGCCGGTGAATTTCCGGACGGCGCGTATACGTTGCGCGCCAAGATCGACATGACCTCCGGCAACATGAACATGCGTGATCCCGTCCTCTATCGTATCCAACACGCAACGCACGATCGGACGGGTGACGACTGGTGCATCTATCCGATGTACGATTTCGCACACCCTATCGGGGACGCCGTCGAGTACGTTACGCACTCTCTTTGCTCTCTCGAATTTGAAGATCACCGTCCGCTTTACGACTGGGTGGTCAATAACTGCTCACTCCCTTCCAAACCGAGACAAATCGAGTTCGCACGGCTCAATATCAATTACACCGTCATGAGCAAACGCAAACTGCGCCAGATCGTTGAAGAAGGACTGGTCGACGGTTGGGACGATCCGCGCTTGCCGACTTTATCGGGACTTCGCCGCCGCGGTTACACGCCGCGAGCAATCCGCGATTTCTCCGAGCGGAACGGCGTCTCGAAAGTTGACAGCATGGTCGACATCAAGTTCCTCGAACACTGCCTGAGGGAAGATCTGAATGAGCGTGCTCCCCGAGCGATGGCCGTTCTCGATCCCGTCAAGCTGACGATTACGAACTATCCGGAAGGCAAAAAGGAGACGTTTGTCGTCGACAGCATGCCGAATAAGCCTGAAGCCGGCACGCACGAAATAACCTTCTCGCGCCATCTCCTAATCGAGCGCGATGACTTCATGATTGATCCGCCTCGAAAGTACTACCGCCTTTTCCCCGGCAATAAAGTTCGCCTGAGAGGCAGCTATATTGTCGAGTGCACCGGATATAAAACAGATGAGGACGGCAAAATCATCGAAGTGCTCGCCGAATACGATCCCAAGACGCACGGCGGTACCGCTCGTGAAGGCGAACGCATAAGAGGCACAATCCATTGGCTCGATGAGGAAACGGCAGTCAAAGCCGAAGTGCGCCTGTACGATAACCTCTTCACCGTTGAGAATCCTGATGCAAGCGAACGAGACTATCACGAGCTCTTAAATCCCGATTCGCTCACCGTCATCGAGAACGCCTATGTGGAACCTTGGCTCAAAGAGGATCGCTCGCACATCGGCTACCAATTCATGAGAACGGGCTATTTCATCCATGACTGCCACGATACAACCGATGACAAACTCGTATTCAACCGCTCGGTCGCTCTGAGGGATTCCTACAACCCCGAAACGTGATCGTCACCGTCGTTTTATGAGTAAGGAAAAGGGGGCTGTTGATCAACAGCCCCTTGCGCGTCGCGCTGTTTGTTCGGACGCTCTGCACCATGTGCAATTTTTCAGTTTAGATTGAATTTTTGCACTTTTCACCCGGTGCCAACACCCTAGATGTGCGGTTTTTCAACTTTTGGCAGCGATTTTTCGAATTAAGTTGAAATTTTGCACAGCTTAGGGGGCTAAGTATTTTGGCGTCGTCCAAGTACAGTTTTTCAGTTTAGATTGAATTTTTGTACTGTGCGCCGGTGACGCTGTGGAGTTTTTCAAATTAAGCTGAATTTTTATACTGTGTTCTCTTGATACGCTAAAAAGGCCGGCATGGCGCCGGCCTTTGTTCTATGTTACGTTTTCCAAAAATGTTGTGAATGTAATTAATGCCTCTTGATCTTCCTTGCCGTCGTCTTCTCGAACTCCTGATCACGCAAAACAACGGAGCGAACGGCTTTATACGTTACGAGCTTGCGGTTGACCTCGCGAACCTGTTCATCAATCTTGTCCTTGACGCGCTCATCGGTCAGCGGAAGTCCTTTAAGTTCCGGATCTTCATCGATCGCCTCGCGATCGGGGAAGATCTCAGCTTGGATCATCACATCACCATCTTTGGCTTCCACTCCGGATACGACAACTTCCGCGATGAGCGGTTGCTGTTGGAGCAAGAATTCGATTTCCTCGGGGAAGATGTTCTTGCCGTTCTTCGTGACAATTTTATTCTTCTTTCGTCCTGTGACAATGACGAACGATTGCTCATCGAGATAGCCCAAATCGCCCGTGTGGTAATAGCCGTCTTCATCGATCGCTTCGCGCGTCGCTTCCTCGTTATTGTAGTAGCCGATCATCACGTTATCGCCTCGACCGATAATCTCGCCGATACCGTTTTCGTCGGGTTCGTGGATCTTAACATCGACGCCCGGCAGAGCCAAGCCGGCCGCTTTGTTGTTGTAATGTTTTCCGCGGTTGAGCGCGAGAATCGGTGCGCATTCTGTCAGACCGTATCCTTGAACACAGTGGATACCAAGATCCTGCATATTCTCGAGAAGTTTCTCGTCGATTGACGCCCCGCCCGCGATCAGCAGACGCAAATTGCCGCCAAAATTCTCATGGACGGCGCTGAAGATTTTTTTCCTCAAGTCGATGCCGACTTTGCGGAGCGCTTTCGTCAGCTTGAGACCGAAATTGAATTTCTTCAGCATCTTCGGATCTGCCTTCACTTTTCTCATGATACCGCGGTGGAAGGCCTCCATCATAAGCGGCACGAGCAGGATAATGCTCGGCTTCGCCTCCTGCACATTTTGTAGGATATAGCGCAACCCTTCACTCACAGCGACGCAACTACCGCGATACAGTTGACAAAGGTAACCGCACGTACACTCATACGTATGGTGGAGCGGCAAAACCGAGAGAAAGACATCGTACTCATCGATATAGAGCATCGAGCACATACCCATGAGATTCTTGCAGACATTCTTATGACTCAACATGACAGCTTTCGGCCGCGCCGTTGTTCCAGAAGTAAAGAGCAGAATCTGCATCGCCTCCGCATCGATGGGCAGCGTATCGTACGTGAGGTCACCCTCTTTCCGATGTCTCTCTCCTTCCTGCAGAAGATCCCAGAAATAGAGGTCGGACTCGTCCTCTCCCGGAAGATCGAAATTGAGATAATGCTCGACACCGGGAATCTCATCACGGATCTCATCAACTATTTTTTTCTTGTGATTTGAAAAGAGCAAAATATCGGCTTCGGCGCTATTAATGAGATTGATCATCTCGTTCGCAGGCTGCTCTTTATCGAGCGGGACGACAATAGCAAGTCCGTTGACGACCGCAAGGTAGGAGACGTACCATTCATAACGCGTCTCGGCGAGGATCGCCACGCGGCTATTCTCTTTGACCAAACTGTTCTTCAGCGCCGTTCCGAACGCACGGACATCCGCCGCGAATTGCTTAAACGTGACGCCAACATAGGGACGCGTCCTGTCAATCTTAAGATTCTTGGCCTCCTCGCTCCGAGGTGCGACTTGACGTGTCGCGATCGGATCCTTCAAAAGATAAGCATTGCGTTCTCCGTACAATTTCTCACTTTGTTGAATCATGTCGCGCAGATTAACGATCTCGCGCACATCGTATAGCGGGTATTTGTAAATTCCGTGGCTCATATATGACCTCTATTCATTAAAATTTTTTAACCAACTAGTATATTTTATGGGTTAAACCTCTACTCGTCAATGCTTTCATCGACTGCTTGACAGATTCGAACACTCTGTGCTAATTTAATCAAGCGCCACGGGGACGTAGCTCACTTGGGAGAGCGCTTGAATGGCATTCAAGAGGTAGAGGGTTCGATCCCCTTCGTCTCCACCACAACACACTAAAAGCCCCTACACATGGGGCTTTTACTTTTTCGTGATACTAAAACGATACTATTTTTATAATTTTTCTGATTTTTCGTGTCTTCGACCGCCTCTATCCCCCGCATCCTATGTGTCACATAATAGTCGCTTGTGCGAGCAAGAGCCGAAATACGACTCATTAGTAGACATGAAGAAAAATATGGGTAAACAATTGTGCGTAATTGGGGTTTTAGGGGTGTCCCCTAACAAGCCCGGTTTAGCCGGGGGATGAAGGTATTCACGCCCGAATGGCCGTGGATATCCAAATCCGATGCTTGCGCGTTAGCGACCTAACATATTTGTATGCTAATAAACTTATATATA
>DUVH01000002.1 GCA_012841145.1 Clostridiaceae bacterium
ACCAACTTAAATCGTCACACAGCGTGTGACGATTTGGAAAAGTTAAGTAAAACTGGCGCATATATTTGAGGTTAGTAGTGGTAAAACCTTTCCCGAAATCCCTTGTCATTTTCTCAGATAAGTTTTCAAAAAGCCGAGAGTCATATTCGGCTGTTTCTTTTCCGCCCTGCTTTTCTACAATTGCCTTTCCAATATTCCAATACGCTTCACCATCGCAAAATTTGCAGCCCGATAAACTTTATTTCGAGCTGTAGTCAATATTTCTTTTGCTTCGCGGTAAATGCTTTCATACTCTATGGCAAGTTCCGCACTATCATGTTTTGTTAACTCATTACTTGACATTTCTTTTGTAGCTTCAGTGCTGATGCTGCTTTTATGATCGTAATGAGCCCGTCCATCCGCTACGCGGTGCGTAGCGGATGGTATGTCTACTCAGCAGAGTCAACTATTTCCCAATATCCATAGCGCCTACCGCCTTTGCGCTCGACAACACCTTTGTCTCTCAGGTCATCTAAAACTCTTTGAATGGTTCGTCTAGTAACTGCCAAATACTCAGCCATTTCAGTCGTTGTAATATTTTTATTATCTCTGATCAAATGTAAGATTCCTTCTTCTATTGAGACATCCATTGTGACATCCATTGTGACATTTGGCACTTTGGAATCTGTCACAATGGCACTTTGGAGAGCTTTGAACTTGACCATAATATCTCCGGCATGGACGATATATTCTGGTTCTTCTGCGCCATGAGCCTTGCATGCATCACGTATTTTCTGAATTCCACGTCCCCAATTTTCGATATAGCCCGCTCTGTAAAACACACGAGCAATATCGGGATTATGAGGCTTTGAAGCGTGTGAGCCTAACAGTGTCTCCACGGTCCAGCCAAATGGAAGCATGCTGCAATTGCTCACATACATTACATCGTCTTCAATCCGAATTTGCACAGGAACATGGTCTGCCCAATTACAATGGATTAAGGCGTTGAAAACTGCCTCTCTTATGGCTTCACGCGCAAATGGGTAGGTCTCTACTCTGGTTTCTTTATGATAAGTAATCGCGGCTTTCAAATACTTTAGATAAATCAAGTCAATGACACGATCGGCCATGATCAAAAGGGAGCCGTGCACTTCGTCTTGATATAAAATCTCACTTCCTTCAAATTTGCCGATCTTCACGTAACAACCTGCGCTGACTTTCTCCGGTTGACGATAAAAACATAAAGCCGCGGCACGTTTGAGTTTGCCATCGACCGTCAAATCGAGCTTCTCTAAAAGTTCAGCATTTGAGATATCTAAATCTTCCTTTGTCATGCGACCGCTTCGAAGTGCTTCGCGTCTGAAGATGTCAAAGCTTTCCTTGTCTAAATCTTCCACACCGACATTGGTAATGGTTGCAGCGTCCCACCTTAGTCCCGTTTTTTCCATTAGAAAACTAGTCAAGGCATTTCCACGCAATAGCTGTTTTGTGCTGCCGCTTCGATAATAGTACGCACCATCATAATTAACAGGGAAGGACCAGGGATTTACGACGATTTCAATATATTCATGTTCGCCCTCTTTGAGCAAATTGACATCCGCTACAATGCCTAACTTGTTTTGAATTTTATTTGGAAGATCATTAAGTAGACGCTCAGCGTTTTGGACGCCAATGACGGTGCCATCATCACGCATCCCAATATATATTTTGCCGCCTTGAGCATTGGCAAAGCCGCAAATCCATTTCAAATACTCATCGCGCCAGGACTCTTTCCATTCGATGTTTTGGCTTTCTCTCATCCCAATAACTCCGTTTCTCTCTTAACCACGTTTCTGCCCACATCATTTTGTCAGCAGGACTGTCGTCAATTGATAACTAACTGCGGACTTGATTTCTCTTCTGAGTTTAGGTTAATGAAAAGCTTCTCACCAATAATATGACAGTCATCGAGCCTAATAATTTTTGCAATTCTTCCTAAATCTCTTTTGAGTAAATAAGTTTTAGGTTTGCGGCCTACTATACAATCTACTTCCATGCCATCAACAATTCCTTTCTCCGTGATATCCTCTAGGTTTTCGTGAACAATTATTCTGAATTCCTGTTGATATCTATAGAAGGGGTGTTTGATAAGTAATGGTTCTACCTTTCCTTCCAATATTCGATGAGAATCCTCTGTTTCCATGTTGTGATAATTTACTATTCCAAATGTTAAAGCATATTTTGTTCTTAACTCTTTGTTCTCTAACATCTGAATGAACTCTTCGTAATTTACCACCACGACATATTCACTTTGAAAATCAGTTACTAATTTATGTGGAACAACAACAATGTTATCAACAAGTTGGTTTTCATATGCAGCATACATGCAGTAAATTGGGCGTGAAGACCCCCAATATGCCATGGATGTGTGGGTGAAAGCACCTTCTCTGATATCGCCCTGTCCTTCTCCTCGGTCATGATAAAAAGCTGCTTGATTCATGAAGAGCCTACCATCTATAAGGTCTTTGGCGTGTTCATGTTTTGATGTAAACTTTAGCAGGTACTTTATTTCCATACTCATTTCCTAAAGGTGCACGCTATTCATTCTCTCTGGTTCATTCTCATGTCTACGTGCTTTCTTGTCTTGCGAGTGCTATCTAAATTCTCAAAGACCATTAACTGTCGAGCAAGAACATGACGCATCCTCACTCCCACTCTATCGTCGCCGGCGGCTTCCCCGTCAACTCATACACCACACGGCTCACATGCGGCACTTCCGACGTAATGCGATTCGTGACGTATTGCAGGAAGGACCAGGGGAATTCGACCGGTCGGGCGACCATGAAGTCGTCGGTCTTCACAGCGCGTAGTGCGATGGTGTAGTCGTAGGTGCGAATACCTTCCTCGACGCCGACGGATTGGAGTCCGGTCATGACAGCGAAGTATTGCGAAACTTGGTCAGTAAAGCCGTGCTCGACAATCGCACGGGTGAAAATGGCGTCGGCTTCGCGCAGAATCTCGAGCTTCTCGCGCGTGATGCCTCCAAGGCAACGGATCGCAAGTCCCGGACCGGGGAACGGCTGACGATCGACAAGCGATGAGGGGAGTCCTAGGGCGCGGCCGACGGCGCGGACTTCTTCCTTGAAGAGTACGTTCAGAGGTTCGACGATCCCGACGAAATCTATATTCTCAGGGAGTCCGCCGACATTGTGGTGGCTCTTCACAACTTCACCGCCACCACCGCTTTCAATGACATCGGGATAGATCGTGCCCTGAGCGAGATAGGCAGAGCCGCCGAACTTCGACGCTTCTTCTTCAAAAACGCGGATGAACTCCTCACCGATGATCTTCCGCTTTTGCTCGGGATCGAGGACGCCTTCCACGCGTCCAATGAAACGATCGGATGCATTAACGGCGACGAGGCGAATCTTGAACGTGTCGGCGAACATCTCGCGAATCATCTCGGGCTCGTCTTTACGCATAAATCCGTGATCGACAAATATACACGTCAGCTGGTCACCGATTGCCTCATAGATCAGCTTGGCGACGACCGACGAATCGACACCACCCGAGAGTCCGCAGACGACGTGCTTGTCGCCAACCTGTTTGCGGACATTGGCCACTGCTTCTTCGATAAACGCTTCCACCGTCCAGTCGCCCTTGCAGCCGCAGACATCATAGAGAAACGGTTCCAAGTGGTCGCCGATCGAGAACGGTTCAAGGATGACAGCCTCTTCGCCCGGTTTCTTCATGGCGACGAGCTCGACATCAAAGAACAAGTTCTCATCGTCAAAGCCACTCGCCCGCAGCATTTCGACGGCGGCCGTCCCGATGGCGAACACGGGCACATTCGCAAAGAGGATCTTTTCCCAGAGACCGGGTGTCGTACAGTCAGTCGCCGTTTCGGCGCAAACAGACGAATCAATCCTACCCGTGACGACGATACCCTTAAGCGTCTCGTCCGTTAAGCATTCGCGTGTCATCACGCGGTGCGGCGTCAAAAGCTCACAGTAGACATTCAAATCGCGGATTTTATGGACGATCAGGCGGGCGAGTTCGCCGCCCAGATCAATGGTCAAAATCGTGTCATGATGTGCGCGCATATCGTTATTCTCCTGTATTTAAGTTCTTTCTTGCTTACCTCTCGATTTGATTCCGATATAGCATTTTCGGCCTCGTCCTATGTTTCAATTTTTCCCTGATTATCTTTCAATGCCTACACGTCCGATGAGACCGGATGTCACGTAGGGGTGTTTTCTCATGACGACTTCCGAGACGTAGTCGGCAAGATCGATCAGCGCCTGTGACGGGTCGCGTCCCGTAAGAACGACCTCTAGGTTGGGCGGCTTCGTCTGTAGGAAGTCTATGACTTCTTGCTCATCGAGCATACCGGTCGCGATGGCGCCCATGACTTCATCGAGGATGAGAAGGTCGATACCTTCGCGGCTTCTTTCGATCGCCTCACGAAACTGCGTCTCGCAACGACGGCGCGTCTCCGCTTTTTCCTCATCGTTCATCATGAAGACGAATTTTTGCGAATAAGAACCCGAAATAATCTCAACGCCAAGCGAACGTAGTGGTTCGAGTTCGCCCGACGTTCCGCTTTTCAAAAACTGCGTGAGGAGTACGTTGAGGCCGCGCCCGCGTGCGCGGACGGCCAAGCCCGCGCTTGCCGTCGTCTTGCCTTTGCCGTCGCCGCAGTAAATGTGGATGAGACCAAGCTGTTCTCTTATCTTCTCAATCGATTTCCCCTGTTTCGTCATGCTGTCAACCTCTGTAAATCCGTCGCTTACATAAATGCCGTTTCTGCCAATCGTCAAGCTATCGTCTATCATCCTAACTTTACCACGCCGGCATTCCCAAGACGCGATATCTGACGAAAAGAAAAGAAGCGGTTCGACCGGACAGCGATGTTCCGCAACAAAACGATGAATCATGTCGGGATTGCTAGAGATTCGGTCCCGGAATGATACGACCGATGACAGTCTCGACCGGCGATCTTGTTTGTTATTTTGTCAGGCGATGAGAGTGAGTTTGAAGGATGTAAGAGAGGATAAGCAGTCCGAATCCGATTCCCGCAACGGCAGCGAGAGGTAAGGTCGTCGACATGCCGCTCAAACGGGCGAACGCCCATCCGTGCGGCGTGTACTGTCCGACGCGCTCGATAACGACGGACGGGAGCTTGATGAATGTTCCGCCGATTAGGGCGGAGAGGAAGAGGAGGAGTGAGGCCGGAACGAAGCGCTGCTCTGAGGGCATCAGCGACACGAGCTGTCCGAAGGCAAGCATGAGCAGGAGGAAGACGGCCATGACAAGCCAGTAGCCGTTCGGTCGATTGACGCCCGGGATGATGAGCCTCGTGAGCCCCACCATGAGTGATAGCTGAATGACCCCGGCGACAGCCAGAGCGATCAGGGATGAGACGTAATCGCGCAATGGACCTCCGTCGATGGAGCGGAGCCTTTGCTGTGTTGCGGCGTCGGCCATCATGAGGCTGCCTAGGAGCGAGAAGATCGACAAAAAGAGTATTTCGACGGCAAAGTCGGGAATATGGACGATCGGCGCCCTTTGGTCGGGCGGCAAATTATGGATGTCAAGCTTCAAGCTCGCTCCCGCTGCGCGCGCTTCGTCGGTACTTTGATGCAATCGCGCAACCATCTCGCCGCGGGAGACGGTGCCGTCCGCCATCGTCAGCAAATCGTCGATCAGGATCGTTTCGCGCGTAAGGGCGAGGGCTGAGATCAGGAAGCTCTCGATGACGAGGTCGCTCGCGATGGCGTTTTTCCCCGGGAGATACGTTGCGACGACAGGCTCTTCAATGTCCTGATCTGTCACATTTTTATCTCCATAGTGAGCGGGGATGAGCACGACGCCGTCCACGGCGCCCGTCGCGACGGCGCGCTCCGATTCTTCTTCCGTTATTTCCGACCAGTGAAGCCCGCTCGTCGCGAGTAGTTCGACAAGTTCCTCGCTAAATTCGTTTTTGGCGTGATCGACGTATGCCCCGCGCACCGACGAGAGGTCATTTCGGGTTAAGGTTGAGCCCGCGAGAAGCGACATGAGTACGGGCATGATGAGACAGAACGCGATCAGGAAAGGGCGGCGCGCCATCATGCCGAGCTTCAGGCGAATCAATGTCAAAAGCCATCTCAACCGCATGAGCGCCTCCGTCTAATTCTGATAAAAGCGAGCGCGACTGCGGGCAGAACGGGCCAAAAGGACAGAAGTACACTGCTGGTCGCGATCGTCCCTTTTTCCGCTAGGGCCGCGAAAACGGCATGCATGGGTGCGTGCATCGGGGTGAATTGCGCGCCCGTGCGCAGCCAAGCCGGGAAAAGCGAAGTCGGATAGAAGACGCCTCCGAACAGCAGGAGCGCGAAAAAGATCAGCCAGCCGACTTGGTAAACGCTCACGGTCGCCGCGTTCGCGCGTCCGATGAAAAGCATGAGGCTTGCGCCGGCAAGGTAGACGGCTATGAGGACGAGTGTGATCGGGAGCATTGTCTCGAGGATGCCGGCGATACGCAAAGCGACGAGCCACGGGATGACGAGCACGACCCACCAGATAAGTCCCGTTATCACGCGTGAGATGGCCGGGGAGATCCGACCGGCGATGAGTGTCGTTCTGTCTTCGAGATCCGTTCGGCACATGCGGCTTGTCTGGTAGAGAACGCCCATCGCAGGGATAAAGGCAAGTATCAGGAGAATGCCGGAAAGTGCGTGGAAAATGACGCTTTTGTCGGGGTTTCTGCCTTTTTCCACGAAACGATGTTTCGTGAAATACGCGTTCAGAGAGTC
The DNA here is from genome assembly GCA_012841145.1 of Clostridiaceae bacterium. Taxonomy (GTDB): domain Bacteria; phylum Bacillota; class Clostridia; order Saccharofermentanales; family DTU023; genus UBA4923. The sequence continues at coordinate 6,756 of DUVH01000002.1, forward strand.
AAGGGCATGTTTTGTTGTCTGTTTCCACGACTTGTTCTCATCGCCTCCGAGCTTTTCGTATTCTTTTTGGAAGCCGAAGACAGCGCTGTAAATGCGGTCGACCGCGAAGTAATACTGGCGAATGAGCGTCGCGATGGCCGCCGCCTCCATCGGCTTGCGCGGATTGAGATAGAGGTGAATCGATTCTCTGACAGAGCCGGTGCGCGTCTGTTGAAAGAGATCGGGAGGGAGCGTGAAGAACAAGATCGTCTCATCGCGGTCGAGGCGTTCTTGTGCCTTTTCGAGGGTATCAAAATAGACCTGGTCGAGATACTTGACGTCTTCGACGACCTCGACGACGAGTTTGCCGAAGTACGATTCCTCATCATCGACGACTGACACGGAAAACTTCAGGTGTTTGCTGAGCGGCTCGTCGTTTTCGCCGTTTTTCAAGAGGGGAGCGACAAGCGCGACGAGTACAGAAAAAAAGAGCAGGACGGCGAGCAACCCCGTCCGTGCCGCGCGTACATCGCAACGAAAAATCGCAAGAAACGACCGCATCCTCTCGCGAAAAGATACGGGAACCGTCGTCATGTCTTCACGCCGTACATGCGACGTGTTTTTGTGGCGATCATGACCGTTCACATGCGATCCCTCATCGTGTCGGCGCGCCGATGTTGATTTCCGGGAAATGTCCGTTTTCAAGATGCAGCACGCGATCGCAGAGCGCCGTCAGAGTATTCTCCACATGGCTTGCGATGAGGACGGTGCGCCCGCGGCTGCGGAGATGCCACAAGCGCTCCATCATCATGGCACGACTTCGGGCATCGGCGCCCGAGAACGGCTCATCGAGCAATAATAGCGCCGGATCGCCGAAGAGGCCGACGACAAGGCTCGCTCGCCTCGCCATCCCACCTGAACATTCGCGGATCGGTTTGTTGACGAAGTCGGAGATAAGTGGGTCGGTCTTCGCGCTTTCGACGATCTGACGCCTGATTGAAGCGGGCATGCCGCGAACGGCCACCCAAAATTCGAGCGTCTCGCGAACGCGCAGGCGGTCGTCCAAAGCGACTTCCTGCGGGACGTATCCGATGAGCGATCTCCAATCCGCCTTACTGCTGAGCGGTATTCCCGAAAACGAAACAAGGCCTCCGTCAGGAACGAGGACGGAAGCCAAGATCTTTAACAGTGTACTTTTACCGGCACCGTTGTCGCCGGAAATGCCGTAGATGCTGCCTTTCGGCTGGTCGAATGAAAGGTTCCTGAGAACCTGCGTTCCGCGCATCGCTTTCGTCAAATTGCGTACAGTCAGTCCTTCGTTCATTCGCTCCCCGCATTCTCTGAAGTCATTTTCTTGCGATCGTTCAGCACGACGCTAATCCTCTCGCATCCGAGCATTGTTCGAGCGCCGCGAGGGACGCGGCGCTCGGTTGAGTATAAGTGTTGCTTCCTATTGAGGTTGTTTGCAACTAGCTCGGACGATTGCACTGTGACGGCTAGTCGAACATGAACTGGCTAATATCGATGCCGAGCTCCGACAAAACCGACATAGCTCTGAACATGATTCCAGGATCGTTAGCTACGAGAGCCTCAAGAGCTTCTTCATCCGTCAAATCGACGAAATCGGTCGGCATCTTGGTCTCGAACGTAATGTCCTTCTCAGGAAGTGACTTGAGGTCGAGCGTCAGTTTAATTGCGGACAGACCAATGTCAGCATCTGAAATCCCGAACTCTATGGTTGCCAGCAAATGCGAACCATCACTCTTCTTTTCAATTTTGCCGTCATATATGATCTTTACTCCGGGACTGTCCGAGAACGTGCCGCCGCTGAGATTATCCAAGTCAAGCGCAAGTTTCCCGACAGGGTAAACTTGTCCGTCGGCCTCTGCGAAACCGAAGTCAGCCACCGAACCGGTAAAGAGAGTCGTCTCGTTGCCGTCATTTGACATCTTGCAATCGAAATCTCCGGTGTAGAGTTTATCTTTGAGCGTGTATTGGCTCGTGAAAATAAGCGCTTCGTCATCTTCCGCCTGAACAAACAACTTGTATGCGTGTTTGCCGTCCGACTCGACGTGGGCGTCCTCAATGGTGAAAACTTTTTCTTTGTCGCCATCATCCACATTCCAGATGGTCAGCTTGCCACCCTGCGGGTTGCCTTTCTTGTCGAGGTAGAGCACGCGATCAAACTCGCCTCTGTAATTGTCGGGATTTTTCTCGATGTCTTCGATTGCGTCATTGAGCTCAGCCACGAAGTCCTCGTACGTGAAAGCATTGCTATAAACCTTGCCCGGCATCGGGGGATCAAGAATCTCGGAGATTGCCGCCAGCTCTTCGATGACTTTGCGAATATCTTCGTTGTCGCGGATATAGGTGAGAATGTCTTTAAACATCTCGGGAGTTTTTTCTGCTTTTACGATGACCGTATACTTGTCGAACTTCTGTGAGATTCCGCTAACGGTAACTTCTGCGCCTTTTTCGACCTCAGGCTTTTCTGCATGCTTGGCGACGATATCGAGCAAGTCACCACCGATTTTTTCCGGTGAAGACATAATCTTCGCGATGTTCTTCATCGCATTTGCAAACTTGGTATTTTCTTGTGCGAAAAGGACAGAAAAATCGTCATCCACATCCATCATTTCCTGCAACGCCTCGGCTCGGAGAACGAGAGGGTTCTGCAGGATCGGGGACGCGTCCACAACGAAATTGCCGTCAACGCTGTAAATCTGAAGCGTCAGGGCGTCTCCTTCTTTTTCACGATTGCCGAGTCCGATCTTCGTGTGGAAACGCAGATCGTCCGTATCGGTTTCGGCCTTAAAGCCGACCGTGAGCCTGAGCTTTCTGACAATATCGAAAATAGCTGCGGCATCAGGATCGTCAATACCTTCCACATCAATTGAAATTGCCGCTTCGCCGCCGAACTTCTTTTGGGAGAGTTGTTTGTCCAGCGACTTTTGAACAAGTCCAAACAAGGAATCCTCATCGGCCGTGAGCAACGATTTCTCTGCATCGAGCCATTTCTTTTCAGGCGAACCGAAGAGACCTTTGATCTGATCGGCAAAAATGAAGTATGCGCCAACCAGTAGGGCGATGACCACACTGATCGCAATGACAGGGATCAGCCAGCGACGCTTCTTTTTAGGTTTTTTCGGTTTGGGTGCTTCGGGCGCCTGAGGCGGGTAGCCGTAAGCAGGTGCCGCCTGCGGCGACGGAGGCTGCTGAGCGTATCCGTACGTCGGAGGGGCAGTGGACTGCTGTGCCTGCGGTTCATATCCATAAGGCGGCGGCGGTGGAGCAGCAGGTTGTTGCGGTTGTTGTGCCGGTGGCGCATAGCCGTATGTCGGCGGAGCGGGTTGCTCTGCCGGAGCATAACCGTATGTGGGCGGAGCCGGCTCTTCGGCGACGGGCGGCTGCTCTGCGTACGCAGGCGGAGCGGGTGCTTCGGCGACGGGCGGCTGGTCTGCGTATGAATACGGATCCGGTGCTTCAACGACAGGCGGTTGTTCTTCCTCCTCTACCGGCGCCGGTTCGTACATCGGGGGCAGAGGTGCTTCCGGTGCTTGCACAACGGGTGCGCCCACCGTTTCAATAACACTTTCCGGTGCTTGTTCTGCGGCTTCCACGGGAAAAGGAGTTCCGCACGATGTGCAGAACTTTGCCTGGTCCCTTGACTCGGCACCGCAATTTAGACATTTTTTCATATTTACCTCCCTTTATGTGGGGCGCGCCAAAAAATGACATCGCACCACTCATAAAGTCTGATCGGCTATCTGCTTTTCATTGCTTATAAAAATTGAAGCTCTGATGACAGCGTCTTCTCTCCGTGATTATAACGTACTCGGGTCATTTGTTGTGTTTTTTGCAAACGGTATCTTTAATATTTAAACAGAATAAACTTCCTATGAAAATTCTTTTTACAAATAGAGGCCCTGCATTTTCGTGTCGCTCAATCGTCAAAACTGCACGCTAATGCCGATAAAAGCGGATAAAATCTCTTTTGCGTTTAGCGTTCAAGGTTAAGAATTTAATTGGGTCGTCGGCGGCTTTGAGGTGTCTCTGTTTCTTCTAAGTCGAGCGGAAGGGAGAAGAAAGAATGCAAGGGGATAAAAGAGTTGTATTTTAAATTAGAACTCGTAGTGTGACCACATACTCAGGATTTTCACCGTCCTGATCTCTTCAAATACTTCATAGACAAGACGATGTTTGATATTGATTCTCCGAGAATAAGCACCTTGCAGGTCGCCTAACAGTTTTTCATAGCGAGGAGGTGTTTTGAAAGGATTCTCTCTCAAAATATTGATTAAAGCCTTAGCTTTCGTATCAAGTTTTGCGGCCTTGAGCTTCGGGATATCCTGAGCAGCTTTCTTGGTATATACGATGGCAAACATTACCACTGAACCTCAGATTCTTCGAGACATTCGTCAATGGGGGTATTCATACCTTCTACAATCTTTTCTTTCATTCCCGGAGTTGAAAGAAGCTCGAGCGTCTCAAGAAGTCCGTTGTAGTCATCCTCGCTCAAGACGATCGCATTGCCGTCTTTTGTGATGACATTGACCGGCTCGCCGTATTTGATTGTTTGGTTTATCAATTCGAAAAGATTCTTTCGAAAATTCGTAATGTTCGTATGAATCATGGTTCATTCCTCCTTAAAGCGTACGCGAACATGTACATCTAGAAACAGTATACCGTGAAAGACAAATGATGTTACATCTAGAGTAAAAGGGAGTACAAAATGCACCAAATCGTGGCTCTTGTCAGCAGCCTTGAACAGTAGGATAAAACAGGAGGGTGTCCGTGAATAATAGACGACACAAAACTTGTAAGCTGCTCGGCCTCTGCCTGATTGCCTGTTTTATAATGGTGGCCGCAGCTTGTCATGCACCGATTATCCCCATGCCGGATGGATCTGCGAGCATGGAAACGACCGCAACGACGGAGTTCTTAATGACAAGCTTTGCGGGAGAGTCTGTTAATCCAAGTGTTATAGGGGAACCGGAGGAGACGGTGTCGGCTACGTCACCTGTCTTGTCTGATGCCGGATGTGAATCTTCCGCGACGATCCCCGCTCCGACAACATCTGAAAATCTGCCGAAGACTGTGACGGCCGCGCCGAAAGATTCGACGACCATGACTGTACCCATGACAGTCAAACCGACACAGAAGCGGACAACCACGTCGAAAAAAATAGCGACTACCACGACCACAGCTATACCGACGACAGCAACAGCATTTACGACCGTAACTCCAGCGACGACTACAACCGCGACGAAAAAGTCGGGGCGCCCGATCACGAAAGCGAACATGGTCGCTATGATCAATGAAGAACGCGCAAGAATCGGAAATAATGTCCGTGTCTCGTACGGAGACGCGACCCTGCAGAAGATTGCCGACATCCGCGCGAATGAGCAGCTCCGCCTTTTTGGGCATCGTCGCCCCATGCCTTGTCCCGGCTGTGATTACTGTTATGGGGAGAAGGAGTGTATTGCTACTGAGAGTTTTTGGATTCGTATCACTTATGGTGAAGAATATTCGCAAGGAGGATGTGCTCTGAGGGGCGCACAACCGGAATGGACTGTGGAGGATTTTCTGGAAAACATTAAAAGTTCTTCAGGTCACTACAACCAAATGTTCAACGCGATGTGGACGAAGTTTGCATATGGGCAGACAGCGTGGGGAACCGCTGGTCTAAACGGCGCTTACATTTACTTCAACTATGGCTATTAAATAACCTAACAACAAATGAAACAGTTTCCTGTTCGTCAACACAACTAATTTTGAGGCGGCGTTATTGCCGCTTTCTTCTTGCTCTTTTCTTGCCCAAAAAGACAAATTGTCGGCTCACGTCGGTCAACGACAGAAAGAGGAGAGCTGTGCATGCGATTCCTATTTGTATGGTCAATACCCGCACAAAAACTTGATAAAGGGAAAACAGGCATGCAAAAACGAATGTATATAACCGCTAAACAGTTGGGAGCACTGCTTCTGAGCCTCCTCTGTTGTCTACTGTTTCTATCTGTGGTTCCTGTAATGGAACGTCCACACGACGTGCACGCATATACCGCCGCGCAACGACCGACACTTCAGCCGTCGGATATCTCGGTTTCGCGTGAACGAATTCTTCGTTCTGCGAAAGCGCATATTGACCGGGCGAACCAAGTCGGTTACGGATACAACAACATCCTCATGGGATCGGAGTACATACCCTTAGCGAGTTCAACTCGAAAGTTCTGCTGCGTAGATCTCGTGACACACGTCCTCTACACGGCGACGGCTTCAAAGATTAACGGGCAGTACTATTCTTTAGCCGATACGCTCGCGACATCCCATGCATTCGCCAACAGCAATGGTCTTGTCTTCGACACGTCCAGTACCAGCGCCTTGCGTCAGCAGCTCATCGCCATGCCGCAACTTTACACGCGACACGTAGCGCCCGTTGACAAAACTCAACTGCGTATAGGTGACATCGTTATCTCCGGTGATCGAGATGCAATGAACAATCCGTCTGCGCCTTCGGCGAATACGCATACAACACTTGTTATCGGCAAGGTAACTCCGGAGGAGAATGCGTATTTGCAAATTCCTAACTATAACGCGAATACGAGCTACTTCATCACGATGAGCTCGTCTCGCGGCGCAGAATGGGTTAGCACAAACCAGTACAACCGCGAATGGAACTCGGGCGATCCGAACAAGGGTTATTTCATCTCGAATATGTTTCGACTGAACGAAGCTCCTGTATTTCAGGATTACGGCGGCTTTCGTATCAAGAAGGCGGATGCAGTCAACGGAGCAGGACTGACGGGTGCTGAGTTTACTCTTGAATCACCTCTGGGAGATGTGCTTCCGATTACAATGACCTCTTCGGAGTACACATATCCAAAGGAGCTTCAACCCGGCACATATACCTTGACGGAGACGAAGGCGCCAAGCGGATATACACTCGACCCGACTCCGCGGACAATCGAGATCGAGATGGACACGATCAACAGTGTTTATTGGAACACTCCGATCACGAACGCGCCGAGCGACGCGTTTTTACAGGTGACGAAGAAGGACGCCGGGACAGGTGCGAACGTTGCCGGAGCCGTTTTCGATCTCTCCCAGTCTTCGACGTTTCCGGCGGGAAGTACCGTTCGGTTGACGACACGGGCCGACGGCACGACCGTCCCTCAACGGTTTAATGTTGGAGCCGGAACGACTGTTTACGTCCGAGAAGTTTCTGTGCCCGCTCCTTATTTACGTGACACGACGGTCAAGCAGGTAACATTGCAAACAAACCAAACGGTCGGCGTCACATTCGAAAATAATCGCGCAGAAGGACGTATTGAGCTCACCAAGCACGGCGTGAATAATACACCCCTTCAGGGTGCCGTTTTTCAGGTAAGAAACGCCTCGAACGCTCTCGTTGCGACACTTACGACGAACGCTCAGGGGAAAGCGCAAACAGGACTTCTGCCTTTAGGCACTTACAGCGTGACGGAAACATCCGTCCCCACTCCCTATATTCTTGATCCTTCACCTGTCACCATAAACTTGTCGTACAAGGACATGAACACGCCGGTCGTTGTGGCGACAAAGACGATCAGCAACGTCACCGCCCAAGGCCGCATTGAACTGACCAAGCAAGGCACGAACAATGCCCCCGTCCAAGGTGCTGTATTCCAAGTAAGGAATGCATCGAACACACTTGTTGCGACGCTCACGACGAACGCACAGGGTAAAGCTCAAACAGGGCTTTTGCCTCTAGGCACGTACAGCGTAACGGAGACATCCGTTCCTGCGCCGTATATCCTCAACGCGACGCCGTTCAAAATGACCCTAAGCTACAAGGACATGCACACGCCCGTTGTCGTGGCGACAAGGACGGTCAGCAACGCCGCCGCCCAAGGGCGCATTGAACTCACCAAGCAAGGCACGAACAACGCCCCCGTCCAAGGCGCTGTCTTCCAAGTGAGAAACTCTGCGAACACACTTGTCGCGACGCTCACGACGAACGCACAGGGCAAAGCTCAGACAGGCATCCTACCGTTAGGCACGTACACCGTGACGGAAACATCCGTTCCTTCGCCCTACATCCTCAACGCGACGCCGTTCAACATCAACGTTTCATACAAGGACATGAACACACCGGTTGTTGTGGCGACAAAGACGGTTAGTAACGCCGCCGCCCAAGGCCGCCTTGAACTGACTAAACGAGGCACGAACAATGCCCCTGTCCAAGGTGCCGTGTTCCAAGTGAGAAATTCCGCCAACACTGTTGTCGCAACCATCACAACGAACGCACAAGGTAAAGCGCAGACAGGGCTTCTACCTCTAGGCACGTACAGCGTGAGGGAAACATCCGTCCCTTCACCCTACATCCTTGACGCGACTCCGTTCAACATGACCCTGACCTACAAGGACATGCATACGCCGGTCGTCGTAACAACAAGGACGGTGACAAACGAAGCCGCTCGTGGACGCCTTGAACTCACAAAGCAAAATGAGGACAACGAACCTGTCCAGGGCGCTGTTTACCAAGTAAGAAATGCCGCCAAAACTGTTGTTGCTACAATTACAACGAACGCTCAAGGGAAAGCGCAGACAGGTCTTCTGCCTCTAGGCACGTACACCGTGACGGAAACGTTCGTCCCTGCGCCTTATCTCCTTGACACAACACCGTTCAACATGACCCTGACCTATAAGGACATGCACACGCCGGTCGTCGTGACAACGAAGACGGTGACGAACGAAGCCGCTCAAGGGCGTATTAAGATCATTAAGCGAGATTCGATCAACCAAGAGCTGCTCGCCAACGCAATCTTTGATGTGCACGATGCCGGCAACGTGATCGTTGACACCATTACGACCGATACAAATGGTGTAGCGACATCAATAAGTCTTCCGCTAGGCGATTACACTGTGACAGAGAGGACACCGCCTGAAGGGTATCTACCGAACACGGCCGTCCACAATGTGACGCTCACGTATAAGGATATGCACACGCCCGTCGTCGAAGTTGAATTGCCGATCGAAAACGTGCCGATCCGTGGCAAGATTCGCATCATCAAGCTTGCAAAGGGCGACGCAACCCCGATCGAAGGCGCAACGTTTGAGCTATTCAACCCGGACGACACACCCGCCGTTGATCTTTATGGGAACACCGTAGGTACACTAACGACGGACGTGGATGGCATGGCGGTTACGCCCTATCTGCGTTATGGCACATACATCCTTCGTGAGACGGACGCCCCTGACGCTTTCCTCATCAACGATGAAGATTTCGAAGTAAAGATCATTCATAACGAAGTCGTCGTCAACCAGTACGTACGAAACGAGCGTGTCCTTTTGAGACTCCGAATCAATAAGAGCGACACACTGACTGGTGACCCGATTCAAGGCGTAGAATTTCAAGTCTATGACGAGAACGGCGATCTTGTGACATTCACTGTGATTATCGACGGACGCCCCGTCACCGTAGATCGCCTGATCACGAACGATGAAGGCATCGCTATCTCGGCGGGCGTCTTTCCAACCGGCACGTATACCTTGAAAGAAGTAAAAGTTCCGGAAGGATATGCCTCTCTCGACGACATTACCTTCGAGATCAATAGAGATACAGTGTACGTTGATATTCCTCTCATTGGTAAGACATATGACGAACTGATCGGGAATGCTCCGACGGTGATTGAACTTTCTAAGAAAAAAATTACAGGCGACGCTGAGCTGCCCGGCGCACACTTGCGCTTGATCGAGAAGGCGAGCAACGCCATCGTGGACGAGTGGGTATCAACCGATACACCTCATACCATTAGAAGACTGAAAGTCGGCGTGACGTACATCCTGCGTGAGACACTTTCTCCTGCAGGTTATACCGTAGCAACCGACGTTGAGTTTACGGTTCTTGACACAGGCAACGTACAACCCGTCGTGATGCGAAACAAACTCACTCGCATTGAGATTCACAAGAAAGACAATGTGACGGGCGAAGCTCTTCACGGCGTTAAGTTCCGGATTCAGGACAAGGACAAAAACGCTCAACGGTTCGTCTACGATACAGTGCTGACCGCATATGTGCGGGAAGCCGCAGCGAGTACAGGCAACTCACCGGTGCTGACGACAAACACCGACGGCTCGATTCTTGTTCTCGGTTTACCGATCGGTGATTATGAACTCGTTGAGACGAAAGAATCACCCGGCTACAAACGCCTGCGGGATCCCGTTGCGTTCACTGTAAAAGAGACATCGGATAACACGTCCCCTGTTGTGATCAATCTCGAGAACGAGAAGAACGAAGTGATACTTGAGAAGACCGACCTTGCGATAGGCGAACCTGTAGCAGGTGCCGTCATCCAAATCCGCAATGAAGAAAACGTCAAGGTTTACGAAGTGGCGACCGACGCGAACGGACAGGCGATGATCGTAGGACTACCTGCCGGAACGTACACATTCAAGGAAACGCTTGCTCCGGACGGCTACATCCTGAACGAAGAGACGTTCACGTTCACGATTGACCCTTATGGCGATGTGAGCGGCGTGACCGAATTTACGAACGAGCCAACAGCGCTCACCATCGTAAAAGAGGATATAGAAGACGGAATACACCTTGAAGGCGCTGTCTTTGAGGTATATCGCTTGCGCACCGGGGAAGACCCTGAACTCATGCGTTTCCGTCTGGAAGGAGAAAACTACATCGCCGTTGCCGACGGAGAAATCACTACCGTCACATCGAACGCTGAAGGCACGATCAACATCTTGCGACTTCCGCATGGCGAGTATCGTCTTGTGGAGATCACGGCACCATCAGGTTACGTGCTCGACCCAACGCCGCTCGATGTCGTTCTCGACGATAAAGCAAACACAACCGTCAAAAACGACAAAACGGAAATCACGCTAGAGAAGACCGACCTCGTGACGGGCGAGCCTGTACCGGGCGCCATCATCCAAATCTTCGATGAAGCGGGTGACCTGGTACGCGAAGTCACGACCGACGAGAACGGGCAAGCGCTGATTAAAGGACTCCCCGCCGGCACGTACACGTTCAAAGAAACGCTCGCCCCGGACGGTTATATCCTGAACGAAGAGACGTTCACGTTCACGATCGACGCTTACGGAGAGGTGAGTGGCGTGACGAAGTTAACAAATCATCCGACGTCCTTCCTCCTCTACAAGCGCGATACAGATGATGCAAGTCTTCTCGAAGGCGCAGTCTTTGAGCTTTACCGCTTAGGTGAAGGAAAAGAGCCTGAACTTATGCGCTTCCGCTTCGAAGGCGGCTTATGCATAGCAAGCGCCGACGGAGAAATTACGAGACTTGTTGTCGATGAACTCGGCATGTTTCAAGTGCTACAGCTGCCCTACGGTGACTATCACCTTGTAGAGGTCAAAGCGCCGACAAGGTACGCATTAGACCCGACGCCTCATGCTTTCACATTGGACGAACAAGAAGGCGAGCTTGAACTCAATGCCATTAACAGTTTGTTAAAGGTGACTCTTGAGAAGACAGATCTCGTGACGGGCGAACCTGTAGCAGGTGCCGTCATCCAAATCCGCAATAAAGAAAACGTCAAGGTTTACGAAGTGGCGACCGACGCGAACGGACAGGCGAAGATTGAAGGCATTCCCCCCGGAGCCTATACATTCAAAGAAGTCCTCGTCCCGGAAGGTTACATAGCGAACGACGAGACGTTCACGTTCTCAATCGACTCTCATGGAGAAGTGAGCGGAACGACGGAGTTCACAAATGAGCCGACGTCGCTCGCCATCGTAAAGGAAGATGCAGAAGACGGGAGACGTCTCAAAGGCGCTGTATTTAAGCTCTATCGCTTACGCGCCGGAGAAGAACCTGAGCTGACGCGCTTCCGTTTGGAAGACGGCACCTACGTCGCCGATAAAGACGGCAGATTCACGACCATTTGTTCAAACTCTGACGGTGAGATTGTTGTCTTACGTCTTCCTAACGGCGATTACCGTCTCGTGGAGACAATGGCGCCGTCAGGGTACGTGTTAGATCCGACACCGCGTGATTTCGCCCTTGATGGCAAGTCAAGTGTGAAGGTTGAAAATCGTCAGACAGAAGTTACGCTTGAGAAGGCCGACCTTGCGACGGGCGAACCTGTTGCGGGTGCTGTCATCCAAATCTTTGATGAAAAAGGCGTCCGGGTACGCGAAGTGACGACTGATGAAAACGGGCAGACGAAGATTTCGGGACTTCCGGCTGGCACATATTCATTCAAAGAGCTGTTCGCTCCGGACGGTTATGTCCTGAATGAAGAGAGTTTCACATTCACGATTGATGAACTGGGCGACGTTAGCGGCGTAACCGAATTCACGAACGAGCCGACAAAGGTATCGATTTATAAAGTTGACGCAAACCAACCTGATAAAAAGTTGCCGGGAGTCAAGTTTGATCTTTACCGTCTTCGCGCCGGAGAAGATCCTGAACTGATGCGCTTCCGACTGGGGGAAGGCGGTGTGTACATTGCAGATGCTGACGGTGAGCTTACGACACTCGTGGCGAACGAGATCGGAGCTATTTCGGTGCTTCGTCTCCCATATGGCGATTACCGCTTGATGGAGATAGAGACTTTGCCGGGGTATTTCATAAATTCGGACGGCATAGTGTTGACGTTAAACGAAAAATGCTACAGTTTGGAGCATTTTGTCAGAAACCGTCAGACGGAAATCACGCTCAAAAAGACCGACCTTGTGACCGGTGAACCTGTTGCGGGCGCGATTATTCAAATCTTCGACGATACGGGTGAGATGATTCATGAGGTGACGACCGATGAGGATGGTCGGACGGAACTAAAAGGACTTCGAGCCGGCACGTATACATTCCGTGAAATCTTGGCACCGGAGGGCTACATTCTGAACGAAGAGACTTTTACGTTCACAATCGACGCTTATGGGAACGTGAGCGGAACGAAGACGTTTACGAATGAACCGACGTCCCTTGCCATCGTGAAGGAAGATATGGAGAACGGTCGACGACTGGAAGGCGCAACGTTTGAGCTCTATCGACTGCGAGATGGCGAAGAGCCTGAACTCATGCGGTTTCGAGAGGAGAGCGGACTGTACATTGCCGATGCAACGGGTGATCTTGCGGAAGTTGTATCGGATGAAGATGGCGCGATCTCCATCATGAAACTTCCTTGCGGCGATTACCGGCTTATCGAGACGGAAGCGCCGAAAGGGTACGATCGAAATGAACAAGGGGTAGACGTGACGCTGACGGATGACGGCGAGACACTGACTGTGACTCTTCTGAACAATGCGACGCAGCCACCGGCGAAAACAGGTGAAACATTCCCGCTCCACGCCATACCGTTCCTCGGACTTGCGGTCGTCTTTCTCACGATCGTCCTGTTTCTGAGAAGGAGGAGGGAAGAATGATGAGCTGACACGGTTGAAACAAACAAAACATCTCCAGATTCCTGATGTCGATGGTAAAATATAGATGTCTCCAATAACTCTTGCTTGTGAACGCTCCGGAAAGGAGGCGCGCCGTGGCTAAGAAAACGTCAAGGAAAAAGACGCTTATCGTTATTGGCATCGTATGCGTCGTTGTACTCATCGTGTTCGTGATTATTGACAGCATCGTGCGATATAGGGCACAGATGCCCGGAAGCAGGAATTTTGAGACGTTCGAGAAAATGAAATCCGAATTGGAATATTTTGATAAGTACAAGGACGTCCTATACCCCAATCTCGCAAGGATGGAACTGGAAGACATCGAATGGACCCTCCTTTATTGGAATGGGAGGAAGACGTTTAAGAAGACTGAGCCGACGAATTACCTTATTTCAGGTTTTCAAGACCGCATGGGCAAGCGGGTCCATTATTCCGTTAACTGTTCCGGAAAACTTGATCGTTTTATGACCGGCGAAGAATATCGCGGTCATAAAACGCTCTTCGAGAAAATGAGCTCATCGACTTCCAACATCTATCAAATTTATTTCCAACACGATGGAAAAGAATACATGGCGGAGGCCGCTTATGAATTTGAAAAGATGACGGAAGATGAACAACGGCAAATGGCTGAATTGCTCCGTTCCGATCTCGAGAGAATACTGTTCGAGATGATTGATCAGGCGGTGAAGTAAGTCAGGCTCTTTGGATGGAATATCTCACTTAGGATGTTACCCGCTTTCATCAATCATTCGGCAAATTTAATCCGTCCTTATAAATACAGTGCAAATGTGTTCCGCAGCGCCGATTCACGGCCTTACATTCATTCTCAACGTTCGAGTGCAAATTTCTCTCTTTGAGCGCCAACACATAATCTCTTAAGGCTGAAAGATCGTCTTTCTTGCCCGAGACATTAAAAGTAATGCTTCCTTGTGCTTTACCCAAGCCTCCCGCGCCGATCGGCATGGCTTGTGCCCGGAACAAAATCTTAAGCGCTTCAATTTCTGTCAGTATTTCTCCAATTATTGGTACTAAGCCGACCGACATCCCGAAAGCGTAAAGCTTGTTTCTTCTGCCCGTTTTTTTGACAATGTCGTTGATATTTCCGGGAATCAGTTTTTCCAAACCGACCGGAATGATGACAGGGACACCTTCCGCGTGCCATGTTCTTACTCTTTTATACGATCGGGGTCCAATCGACATCAAAACCGAAACTTTTCGGTTCGAATATATCCAGACCCGCTTGTGTCGTCCATTCTTGCGGTGCCGGCAATGCGAACACTGCTACTTCCAATCCTGCATCGCAATACGGGTTCAAAACAGGTTCCAGTTTTTTCTTATCGAAAATACAGATTAAATCGGGAACTGTGACAAAGAAGGCGTCGTTCTTCCATGAAATGATGTTTTCATTTTGATACCAGATGCGGTAAGCGTCCCCTTGATAGTCTTCCGTTCCGTCAATGAACACATCGCCAACCGTAAATCCGTCAACCGTATCCCATTTGTTCTCTGTGACCGTCCCTTCAAAAAGGAGTTTGCCATTACCTTCCGTCACGACGGCATCCACAATGTCCTCGTTATTTTCTTTCGCCAGCCTGAATGCTTTCCCTATATTCCAAGCGTGTGTAATCGCGCCGTTAATCACCGCATGTTTCAAAACGGAAGCTTTTTCAATGTGGTCCACGACGGCGATCGAGTTCTTGCTGACAACCGCCAGCGCTCTGACAATCGTTTCAGCTCTGAAATCATCCACAACGTTTGACACGATCAATGACTCACCGAACATATTGCATAGCGCCATCGGGGTGATGCTGAGATTGTTCAGATAGTAGGTGGAGTGCTGCAGTCCCGGAACAGACCGTCCTGCGGGATCACCGTCAACGATTACTTTTCCGGACATAGCTGCGGTATAAAAGGCAACCGCCGTATTTCCGCCGCCGAGCTCCGTGGAAATGACGGCTTTGATTTCCTGACCCAGATAGTCTTCCATCTCTTTAAGCGCGGTGACATGCGGTACTTCTTTGCTGACCGGCAAGTGTTGATATTTCGCCTTTTCTTCTTCCGTATCCGGTGAAATAGCCCCGCATGAATAGGGGGTCGCGATCAAATCATCTCCATCCAGCTCGTCAAAATCCGCCAATACAAATGCTTTATTTTGCGCTAAAGCTTTATCAATCAGCTCGATGCCCCTTACTAAAGAGCCCCCGCCGCCTGTTCCCAATATGGTGCACCCGTATAAAATATCGATAATATCCTGTCTTTCCAGTTTTTTCATACACTATTCCTCCGGATTATCCTATGTTTGATAACATGCTCGCCGCCAAAGTCCTTGGCAGCATGACGTGTTTTCCCGTGATCTTTGCAACGGTCTTTTTCATTTTCTGTGTAAATCCCATACAGTCCAAGAGAATGATTTCTCGATCTGACGGAAAGCTCGCACACGCTTTTTCAATCTCTTCCAGCTCACCGTAAGGCGAGGCCGCGACAACTATTGGATTAAACTCCTCATACTGTTCGAAGCTGTCATCTATTTGTTCCTGCTCCGGTACGATGATGCCGACTTTACGTACACTGAGAACCTGAAGTGCGGCGCGAATCACTTTTTGAGGTTCAATCAAAAAGTGTTCGTACTTGAGTCCCTGAAAGCATCCTGTGCACAGCAACAGATTGCAGACGATTCCGTTGTTTTCTAAAAACTTAATTTTCTCGTTGATCAACTTCGCGGCATGTTTTTCAGCCAGTTTAACAACGTGACCCTGTTCAATCGTAGAAACGATAAAACTTTCTTCGTCTTTCGGCCAATATTGCTCGCGGATATAGTCGGGGGTGAGCCCATCTAAAATGCCGACGCCCGCAATCTCAAATTCCGGTTCAAGAATTTCCGCAATATCTTCTTTGATCGAAGCCTTTGAAAACTGCCCCATCGAAATGAGTCCGACTTTTTTAGCCATGGTTCTCTCCATAAAGCCAACAGGAAACCATATGATCCTTATCTAGTTCGACCGTCTCAGGCTCTTCGGTTTTACATCGATCTGTAACAAAAGGGCACCGCGTGTGAAAACGGCATCCTTCAGGCGGATTGATGGCGCTCGGCACGTTGCCTTCGATTGTTTCCAGTTCTTCCACGCTATTGATCGCTAAAGACGGAATAGAGTTAAACAATGCTTTCGTGTAAGGATGTTGCGGATGACTGAATACACCGTCAGCTTTTCCGTATTCAACGATTTTACCTAAATACATCACTGCGATATTGTCCGACATTTTATTGACGACACCCAAGTCATGCGAAATCAGAATGTTGGTCAGTTCAAACTTCTCCTTCAGTTCTTGAAGCAATTCCAAAATTTGTGTCTGCGAAAAAATATCGATCGATGATGTCGGCTCATCCAATACGACAAGCTCGGGATTGACGGCAAGCGATCGGGCGATCGCGATTCTCTGTCTTTGTCCTCCGCTAAATTCGTGCGGGTACTTAAACGCCGCGCTTTCATCCAGTCCAACCATATCCAATAATTCGTTAACTCGTTTCAACGTTTCGCTCGCGGACAGATTCTCATGAACCGCTAAGGGTTCCGAAACGATGTCTTTGACGAGCCATCTAGGATTTAAAGACCAAAACGGATCCTGAAATACAATTTGGATCTTCTTGCGTATTTTCAGCGTATCCGCGTCATTTAATTCATAAATGTTCCGACCCTGATAATCGACTTCTCCTGAAGTCGGAGAGTGTAAGTTCAAGATCGTGTTGACCAATGTCGATTTGCCGCATCCAGATTCGCCGACGATCCCTAAAACCTCACCTTTTTTGATCGTTAAATCAACCCCGTCGACTGCTTTAACAAATCGTTTTTTTGTTTTGAAAAATCCTGTACTGACCGGAAAGTACTTTTTAAGATTTTTGATTTCCAACAGTATCTCATCTGCCAGTTCTCCGCTTGATTTATCATTTTTAGTCTTGACCGAACTGATCAGCAGTTTCGTGTACTCGTCCTGAGGATTGTCCAAAAGTTCTCTGACCGGTCCTTTTTCGATAATTTTTCCGTTATACAAAATGCCGATTTCATCACAGAAAACGGACACTAGACTCAAATTGTTCGCGATGAACAACACGGTGATCTGAAATTCTTTTTGCAATTCTTTCAGCAACTGCAAGATGCTTGCCTGTATCGTAACGTCCAAATTACGCGTCGGTTCATCGGCAATCAGAAATTCGGCACCGCAAGCTAGAGCCAAGGCGATAATGATTCTCTGTCTCTGGCCTCCGCTCAGCTGATGCGGATACTTGTTGTAAATATCTTCGGCATCAGGAAGCTTTACGACTTCGATCATGTGTAAAGCTTCCTGCTTCGCTTGGCGATCATTCAGTTTTCTGTTGACCTTCAAAACATGCATGAGCTGCGTGCCCACGGTATAAACGGGGTTCAAGGTAGACATCGGATCCTGAAAAATCATAGAGACTTTCTTGCCTCTGATTCTCTGCTGCATCTCTTTATCCTTCAAATTGAGCAGGTTTTCACTGTCTAAAAGGATTTCTCCTTTCGTTATTTCTCCCGGCGGACACTGAAGGAGGCCGAGGATTGACAATGCGAGAACAGTTTTCCCCGATCCGCTTTCTCCGACAATACCGTACGTGCTTCCTTTTTCGATGGTCAAGGCATCAATATCCAAGACGGTTTTTTTGCCTTCAAACGTATGGTGATACACTTTCAGGTTGTTAATCTCAAAATATGCCATAAGTCCACCGCCTTAATTCTTACGTGTCTTGGGATCTAGAATTTCTCTAAATCCGTCACCCAATAAATTGAACACAAGTACTGTGATAAATATGGCAAGCCCCGGGAAAATGCTGTACCACCAGGCATCCGGGAAGTAATTCCTGCTCGTGCTGATCAGGAGTCCCCATTCAGGAGTCGGAGCTTGCGCTCCCAATCCCAAGAAACTCAATGAAGCGATGGTAAGTATAACCCCGCCCATGTCCATCGACGCCTGCACGATGACCGGCGAAATTGTATTGGGCAGTATATGTTTGAACACAATTTTCCACTTTGATGTACCGATCGTTTCGGCTGCCTGAACGAATTTTCGTTCCTTGACGGAAACGGCCTGCCCCCTTACCAATCGTGTATACCACGGCCACCATGACAGCGCGATGGCAATCATCGCGTTGCCTAAACTCGGTTCCAACAAGGCGACCATGGCGATTGACAAAAGCAAAGGCGGAAAACTCAAAAAGATGTCCGTGATTCTCATAATCACCTCATCCACAACACCTCCGGCAGTGCCCGCAATAGCTCCCAGAGGAACGCCTACCAGCAAAGCCAGTCCGACCGAAAGAACGGCTGACGTCAGAGACACGCGCGTGCCGTATAACACTCTGCTGAAAATATCTCTGCCCAGTTCATCCGTCCCGAAAAAGTGTTTTGAGGACGGAGGCAGCAGTTTTTGAGTAACGTTGGCTTCGTCTTTAATATGTTCAGGATACGGACTGATGATGGGGGCAAGAAGGGCAATTAAAAATAGAGCAATCACCGTAATAAACGCGACGCGCGTCAGCAAATTGCGATTCAGTAAATATAAGGAATATTTAAATTCCTTGATTCTCGGTTTTAATGCGTCCATCGCACTTACTTTTTCCATAAATTCATCCCTACAATCTGATTCTCGGATCCGTCGCGATGATAATGTCCGCAATGAGATTCAACACAATATAGTTCGCCGTCGAAAAGATCGTAACGCCCATAATCGACGGATAATCGAGCGTTACGACTGAAGTGGCGACATAGCTGCCAAGTCCCGGCCAACTGAAAATTGTTTCGACCAAAAAGGTGTTCACAAGCGTATACCCTAAAGAAAGCGCTAAAACGGTCGCTGTCGCCCCCAGCGTGTTCTTTAAGGCATATTTCCATAAAACGATTTTTTCGGGTAAGCCGTATGATTTTGCCGCGGTAATATAGTCCTCATTCAAGACTTCTAGAAGCGCGGAACGCGTCATTCTGGCAACCAATCCTATGGGATAGAGGGCGATCGTAATGCACGGCAAAACAATGTGCCAAAGCGCATCCTTTAAAACCGCCCAATTCCCTGTGATTAAGCTGTCGAAAATAAGCAGACCCGTGATATTCGGCAAATCATAAAAGATAGTCGTCTCTGTGCTGACGCGTCCGCCTAAAGGAAAGATGCCCAGCACTCTATAAAAAATCAACTGAAAGATCAATGCCACCCAGAATGTAGGCAAAGATACCGAACCGATGGAAAACAGTCGACTGATATGGTCTAAAGCTTTGTCTTTCTTCTTTGCCGAATAAATGCCTAACGGGATACCGATAAGCACCGCCAATACAAAGGCTAATAGTACAAGCTCCAATGTCGGCGGTACAAACGCTATTAACTCATCCTTGACCGGCTGATGTGTTCTTAAAGATCTCCCGAAATCGCCTTTCGAGAGATCTTTAATATAGTTGAAAAACTGCACAGGTAAAGGATCGTTCAAGCCCAATTCTTCTTCCGCAGCTTTAATCTGTTCCGGAGTCGCTCTGGGACCGACCCACTTTGCCGCAGGATTTGAAGGGATCACACGTGTAATTGTAAATGTGATCGTGATCACACCCAAAAGCACAATCAGCCCCAACAATATTCTTCTCACAATATAACGTGCCAAGATTATCGCCTCCTAATGACCTTGATTGGCCTCGATTCAAATACCCCTTTACTCAAAATATGTGTCGTAGAAGAAGACAACACCTTCGTAGGCAGGATTCGGCTCAAAGCCTTTAAAATGAACATCTGTTACCCATGAACTCATGTCGTCATAGATGTGTAAGAAATACGCATCTTCGATGATCTTTTTCTGAACCTCAACGATTAAATCGTGTGTTTTCTCTTTATCGACAGCAATGAATTGCTCAATTTCCGCTACTTTGGCATCCAATGCAGGATCGTTGACGTAAGAAAGATTGAACAGGATTTCCTCTTCTGAAAGAACTAGACTTTGCAGCCAGCTTAATGGACTTGCATAATCAGGCCACCAGTTCATGACCAGCATATCTTGTCTGTCTTCCGGTTTAGGGTTCTTGGATTTTTCCCAAACGTTATCCCAGTTCATTTCCCTGATGTCCAGTTCGATGCCCAGTTTTTGCAGATTGATTTTGTAGAGCTGTGCGAAATTTCTGTACACTTCATTGCCGGAGGTGAATGTCATCTCCAGTTTCAAACCGTTCGTATCGACACCTGATTTGTCCAGATGTTCTTGCGCCTTATCCATATCCAAGGAATAACGGAACAGGCTTTCGTCGTAACCGATCAGTCCTTTCGGAATCAGGCCGTATGACTGAACCGCCAGACCTTCTTTAATTTCATTGATTGTTTCGTCGTAAGGAAATGCGTAAGCCAAAGCGATTCTGAAGTCTTTGTTGTCTAAGGGCGCCTTTTCACTGTTAAAAAATCCGATAACATTGCGCCATGTTTCATGATCCGACACAACAACGCTCTTGTTGTCCCTCAATGCCTTTAAGTCAGTAACCGAAAATGAAGTTGCAACCTGTGCATCTCCTTTTTCCAGCAGTTGTCTTCTTGCCGAACCTTCAGCGACTTTTTTAATGATGATATCCGTGTATTGATTATCTTTCCAACCGCCCCAATACTCATCAAATTTCGTGAAGATGACTTCTTCGCCTTTTGTAATTTTTTGAATTTTGTACGGGCCGGTGCCTGCAGCGTTACCTGCATTAAACCAGTCACTGTTTTGTTCCACAGCATTGGGAGACATGATAAACGCGGCGTAAGACCCCGAAGCAATCAGATCCAAAGGAGCAGGATAACTGAGTTTAAATTCCACAGTATAATCATCTTTAACGTTGATTTCTTCCACGCTGTCCCAAACAAACGCGGCGCCCATCTTCATATCAATCGTTCTTTGAATGGATTTTTGTACCGCTTCCGCATTCAAGTCGGTACCGTCGTGAAACTTGACATTTTCTTTGATCTTAAACAGCCACACTTTACCTTCGGGGTCCACTTCCCACGACTCGGCAAGCAAAGGCTTTACTTCCTCTGTCTTGTTGTCATAACGCGTCAGTGTTTCATAGACATTGTGTAAAACGATTAGTCCGTTTGAGTACTCAACGCTCGGATCCAAGTCGATATACGGTTCAGAACCGTACGCATAATACGCAATACGTTTAGCCCCGTTCTGTTTTCCTGTACTCGAATCTTGCTGACCTCCTTGTCCGCAAGCTGACAACAGCATCATGATTGCCAGAGCAAGAGCCAAAATTCCCGCAAATCCCTTCTTCATAATTAATCACCCTCCACTTTTTGTTCATGCCTCTAAGGTGCTTGAGGCTGCGATAAACGTGTTTATTTAAGGAATAATTATAATATATAGGCTGTATAAAATGCAACACTGTCAAAATTGTCAAAAAACATTTCGCAACTGCGGAATTTTATATCTAAGATGTAATTCCTGCCTCTGCCGATTCAATATTGTTTTTCCAGCTGAAGTATCCGAGCTGAAGAACTAACTGCCCTTAATCGCTCTTTTGGTTTAAAAATATCGGGAGTGAAGCCAAAGGCTATTTGTTCGAAAGAAGGAATATTGAGAAATGAATACGCGACCGCGACAAAGAATAGTAAAAAATATCACCGCTTTATCGAATGACAGACCTTATCGAAAAACATCTTATACCCTGTACAAAGGTAATTTTTGTTGTCCCAAAGCCTGTCTTTGGGACAGCCGCCGAAACAGAGTTTAATATATCGACAATCAAGACATTCTTCCGGCAGACCGTATGTTTTGTGCATCCCGAAATCCCGGTTTTGCTCCATCAGCTCGCCAAGAAAAGTCTCGGTGATATTGCCCAATTTATAGGCCGGAAACGCATAGCGGTCACATGAATAAACGTCGCCATTCGCCTCTACGCACCCGGAGTGACCGCAGAGCGGATTATGGACGCAAAGAGAGGACGGTATTCCGTTCAGGTTGCCGATTGTCACATCAAAGAGCTGGATATGCTTTTTCTTAGAGTCATGCTTTTTCCATTCGTCCCAAATCGCACACAAAAAACCGCCATAGCCCTCTGAAGTGACTGAAAAATCGGTGAGGGGGTGCTTGATTTTAATGGAATAGAACCCTGGCGGAGTGGCAAAAAGCTGCCCTTTCTCCGTTTCATACTGAGTCGGCATACGCTCGACGACCGGAAGAAACTGCATGTAATCCGTCAACTCTCGCAAAAAACGATAGACTTCCAGCGGCTTTTCCATGTTGATTCGGTTCACCGTGGTAAGGGTATTAAACGCAACTCCGTGCTTTTGCAGCAATTCGATGCCACGCATGGTTTCAGTGAAAGAGCCTCGCCCTTCCGCTGTTTTGCGGTAGGCATTATGAAGCGACTCCGGTCCGTCGATACTCACACCGATCAAAAAATCGTTTGCTTTGAAAAAGCGGCACCATTCGTCAGTCAGCAGAGTGGCATTTGTTTGCATCGTGTTCAGGATTATCCGTCCTTGCCCGTACTCTCTTTGCAACCTCAGAGCTTCTTCATAAAATGGAATTCCCGCAATCGTGGGCTCGCCACCGTGCCATGCGAATTCAACCACGGCGTCTCTTCCTTGCATGGCAAGGCTTTGACGCGTAAATGCCTCAAGGATGCCTAACGACATCCTTGAGTTTTCGATCTCCAGCAATTCCTTTTTTTCGGCATAGTAACAGTATTCGCAGCGAAGATTGCAGGCGCTGCTCACCGGCTTCGCTAACATGGCATACGTTCGTTTATCCATCGTTACTGTTCTACGGTACTAATGGTTGTTTTCTGTTCGCTTTCTCTTGCAATCCTCTCAGAACTTTCAGCACTTCCCGCCCGTCATCAACGCCGATCTCTTTTTCAATCAGCCTGTTTAGATGAGCGTTCAATTCCATAATCAATGCTTCATTTGTGACAGGATCTGCCGCCAAATTGATTAGTTCATCCGGATCATTTTGCAGGTCGAACAGCTGAATGTCGTTATGCGATAGAAGTTCCTCGATCGTAGTTGGCGTATTGAAACCGATCGGCGAGAAATAACGTACAAATTTGTAACGATCTGTTACGATGCCGCGAACGATGCCTCTAGC
>DUVH01000016.1 GCA_012841145.1 Clostridiaceae bacterium
GAGGAGAAAATGACCTCGGCACCGGCTGATTCCGCACAAAGCGCAATGGCAGGGCCCGGTATTCCGTCACGATCACCGATGACGATGACCTTTTTACCGTCGAGTATGCTCATTCAATCATCTCCTTTCATTTGATCTCGGGTGATCAAGGGGAACCCACCCCGTAACGCGACAAAGTAATATCGTCACGATTATATAGTTTATCACGAACGGTCAATCTTTGGCATGCGATTGAGCTGAATATTGCCCTTCGTGATAGACACTTTATTATCTAGATGTACTTTTTCACCATCTCTTCAATGGCTTCAGGAGTGCAATCGTCCTTAACGAGCTCTTCCACTTTTTCGCCGTCTTTGTAAATGGCGACGACCGGCAGTCCGAGAATTTTCTGGCTGATGGACAGGCGGCGTGCTTTAGTGGTGTTGAGTGCTGTAAAAAGGATTTTGTCTCCGTATTTTTCCTCAAGCGCTTCCACGTGCGGCGTCAGCGCGGCACAGGGTACGCATCCGTCACCGTAAAAATCGACGAGGATCGCGCCTTCGCCCTGGAGGACGATTTCATCAAAGTTTTTTCTGTCAAGTTGTAGCATACGTATTTCCTTCCTAATCTGATTTCATATCAAATTATATCTTCTAAAAGCGACCTGTGCATTTCGCTATAAAACGAATCGGCGTGACGGGGTGCGATTTCGTTCATGCGGTTTACATAGCAACCAAAAACCATCTCCGCTCTGCCGCCATTAATGCGTATCGAGCGGATATGGCGCAAGACGCTTTTTCCCTATCGTTGATCAGCGATGAGAGAGGATTGAGCCTCTCTCGTCGCTGCCAAACCTTGAATTATCCGATGACGCCCGAGGCGAGATCGTGTTCCACCTGCATCGCGGCAATCGCACCGTCCGCACAAGCCGTGACGACTTGGCGTAGAGGTGTCACGCGAACATCACCCGCCGCATAGACGCCGGGGATACTTGTCCGCATCGCTTCATCGGTTACGATGTAGTTGTATTCCGTCTCGACCTGGTCGAGGAAGAGCTCGGAATTCGGCAAGAAGCCGACAAATACGAACACACCGAACATCCCGTCATCGGGGTCGGCCTCGATGAGGCGCTCTTCACCTGTT
Organism: Clostridiaceae bacterium; assembly: GCA_012841145.1. Taxonomy (GTDB): domain Bacteria; phylum Bacillota; class Clostridia; order Saccharofermentanales; family DTU023; genus UBA4923. The sequence continues at coordinate 1,123 of DUVH01000016.1, forward strand.
TTTGTGTCTTTGACCGTCATCCCGGAGAGAATACCGTCGCCGTGCAGTCCGACGACTACGGAATTCCACATGAACTCGATCTTGTCATTCGCGAATGCGCGCTCGCGGATCGATTCGACGGCGCGAAGCTCATCGCGACGATGGATGATCGTGACTTTGCGTGCGAATTTCGTGAGGTAGATCGCCTCTTCAACGGCCGTGTCACCGCCGCCGACGACGAAGACCTCGAAATCCTCAAAGAACGAACCGTCGCATGTCGCGCAGTACGAGACACCGCGTCCGGTGAATTCAGCTTCGCCGGGGCATCCGATCAGGCGCGGATGAGCGCCTGTCGCGATGATGACGGCTTTCGACTCATAAACGCCTTGACGTGTATGGACGCGCTTCACTTTGCCTTCGAGTTCGACTTTCGTGACGTTGGCGTTCAGCCGCTCGACACCGAAGTGCGCGACTTGGGCCGTCATGCGCGCGATCAGCTCTGCGCCGCTTTCAATATTATCGGGGCCTGACAGTCCGCCGGGGAAATTCTCAATCTCGGAAGTGATGGCGATTTGACCGCCGTCCTGGCCTTTTTCGATCAGGAGCGTGTCGAGTCGCGAACGCCCGCCGTAAAGACCTGCCGTCAGTCCGGCGGGGCCTGCTCCGATGATAATGAGATCGTACAATTTTTCCATATGTCCTTTGCCTTCCTGAAACTTCCGGACAATCACCATAAAATTAGACTTCAAAAATCGTCTGATCGTCGACCTCTGTGGACAATGCCTCAAGAGCCTTATCGACCAGTTTGCGCCTCAAAGCGTATTCGTCATCAAAGGGGAGTTCCGGATTGCCCAGCGGGTGCGGAATCGCGATTGCCGGGACGATACGGTTCGCGCCGACTGTCATCGAGATCGGGGTGACCGTACAGATGTGCACCACGGGGATGCCTGTTCTTTCGATTTCTTTGACCATTGTTGCACCGCAACGTGTACAAGTTCCTCAGGTCGAAGTGAGAACCACGGCATCTACATCGTAGTTGTGAAGTTTCTCCGCAATCTCGGCAGCATATTTCTTCGCTGAGGCGACGGCGGTTCCGTTACCGACGGTCGAGTAGTACCAGTCGTGAAGCTTGCCGATTTTTCCTTCTTTTTCGTACTGACGGAGAACGTCGACAGGGATGACGCGGTCGGCATCCTCGTTGGCGTACACAGGGTCGTGACCGCCGTGAGCCGTTTCGTATGTCTCTCCTGTCAGATCGTCGACGCCTTCAATATTATAACTTCCATATTTCGATGCGGAAGAGCTCTCGATACGATCGGGGTTGCCCTTCGGGACGATACCGCCCGATGTCACGATGGCGATGTTCGCCTTCGTCATGTCGACGATGGCGGGCATCGGGGGCACGCGATCGAACGTGGGCATGGGATATTCCGTTTCGAACGGTTTGCCGGCGATTTTTTTGAGCAGCATCTCGAGAGCGCGCGTGCTTCCGCGTTTCTTATCGAAGAAGTTTCTGCGGACACCGTCAGGGATGTATCCCTCTTCGACGGATGCGCCGATGCGCTCGCCCTTGACGAGTTTGAGTGCGAGCTTCGCCATCACGGGGACGGCTTTTCTCATGCCAGCCGCGCTGTTCGCCGTGGAGACGATCAGGACTTCGGTGCGGAACATGTCGGCGCCGGGGTTCTCAATGTACATGCCGGTCAGGACGGGAATGCCGAGTTCTTTCTTGACTGCATCGCAGATGGTGCCGCAGGCAACGCCGTAACGGCCGGCGTTAAAGGCGGGGCCGGCGATAAACAAGTCGGGGGATTCCTCCTTGACCATGTCGAGAACCGTTTTTGTGGCGAGCTCGAGATTCTCATTAAACCAGGAGTCTCCGCACACGATCGTCGCGACGATTTCCGCTTCATCACCGAACTGCTTGGAAAAAGCCAAGCCGGGACCCGCGGGCCCCATACGCTTTTCAGCCGGGATATGCGCCATTTCCTCGCCGCCGACTTGGCCGAAGAACTGGTTGATGTAATGGACAACTTTAAATTTGCTCATTTTCTCCTCCTTTATCGCGCGCTCATGCGGTTAAAGCCCATCTCATTCGTCGATCCGATGATGATCTGGAGTTCAGCTTCGATGGAACCGTCAGGTCGCAGCGATCCGTCGTGACCGCCGGCTACGATGTCGACATAGTCGAGCGTGCCGATGACGCGATCGAGTGATGGCAAAACAACGACTTCGTTTGCGTTTCCGCCCGTAACGACGGCATTCGCGAGTTCGTCGGCGTCGGCCAACGACTGGCTCTTTCCGTCCTGCCCGGCGTATTCGTCCGTGATGATGACTGTCTTGATGCCCTGTTTTTCGAGTTTCGTGCAGTTCATGATCAAATCTGTGTCGGGGTTTCCGAAACCTTCCTGTGTGATGATCGCGGCATCGAGCGAGAGGTAATTCGCCATTTTGGCTGTCCAGTCCGATGAACGGATCTTATCATCCAGGTAGACGTTTTCGTTTGTGATGATGGTTCCGACGAAGTTGATCAACTTGCCGTGAACGGCGAGCAGATCATGAATGACGGGGTTGTTCTGGTGATGGTACGTCGTGTTCTTGTCACATGCCGACACGCAGTTGCCGGAGACAATCGCGCCGTCCATCACTTCCGTGGCGCTGATCATGGTAGACAGTGTGCGCTTCGCGTCTACACCGTATACGTACGTGTCGTGCAGGAGTCCTTGGCTCTGCAGCATCATGACGTAACCGACACGCGGCAGATCTTTCCACTCTTCTTTAAATGATTCCGCGACGGATGGCGTCTCGTAAACGACTGTTTCGTCCGGTACAAGCTCTTTCGCCAATTCACCGATCGCCGCTGCCGTTCTCAACCCTGCGAGCCGTGCGGCCGCCTCATACTCATGCTGTTTGAAGTTCTCAACAGGCTCCATAACGAGTACGAGGTTGTGCAGTTTTGAGAAAGGCGTGTACTCTGCTCCAAGACCTGTCATGTCGATGATTCCCTCTTGGAAACCAACGATAGGACCTGCCGTGACGACTGCCATGCCGCGGAGCACGTGTGTTTTTCCCGACCCGACTGTATCGACTTTCGATACCATGCCCGGGAAGACACCACCGCCGCCCTCGACTTTAACGCGAGGTTCGATCACATCTTTAACGGGCGTGATGCGGATGCTCTCGCCCGGCGTTGCGATCTCGAAATGTGCGGATTTGATGAGGGGGTCTTCCAGTACGGGCTCGAGCAGCGGCTCGGGGTTGACAATGAGAATACCGTCTTCGACCGCGTTGTAATCGCCGAAACGGATGCCCTTAATGTCAATGTAGCCCACTTCAAGTTTCACGTTCTCACCTCTTTTTCTGTTTTCTATAGACGGATTCGTGATCTAAATCCGCCCAATCGCCTCGACCGACGGCAACGCGCTCTCGATAAGACTCAGATCAATCGTCTGAAAGTCGCTGTCGATCGACGGCTTCGTCGTTTCAAGGCGTTCCTTTGATTGACGGATGACCATCAAGGCAAACTCGACAAGCTCGAGCGACGTCTCATCGATCGCCGAACCTTTGCTCGTCGAGACCATGACGGAACGATATGGCGTTTCCCAAGGTTTGACACTCCCCGCAAGAGGAGCCGTCAAAACGCGATAATGCTGATGAACGAGATCTCTGACCGTTTCGATCACATCGCGATCGCTGCCCTGTTCTAAAAAAACAACGCGGCATCTCTCGCCGAACACGTCGGCGACCATCGGATTATTCGTTACGATCTGGTATTTGTTCGCATGCAAAGTCTCTTGTTCTCCGCCAAGTGTCAATCGCCAAAAGTTCACCACATGTTATTATCTCAAACATACGAATATTTGCAAGTGAAAAACCGACAAACAAAAACATACTTTTCGCTGTATAGAAGTCCCGCAAATGTGCTTTTGCGTTATTTGTTCCTCAAGGAGAGGATTGCCGGCAAAGCAACGCCTACACACGGAAAATAGACCTCGTTTCGTTGTTCACATTCATACGTTACGATGAATGTGAACAAGGGTCAAGCGTGGTAGAATGATGGGGCCAATAGAGTAAAACAAAGAGGAATACCTTTGAAGGAGGATTTTTATGTCATTAAAAGGAACAAGGACAGCGAAAAACCTGATGATTTCCTTTGCCGGAGAAGCTCAGGCCACTTTCCGCTACAATGTGGCGGCCAAGCAAGCCAATAAGGAGGGTTACGTTCAGATCCAAAACATTTTTGAAGAAACTGCCCGCAATGAAGTTGAACACGGCAAGCGCTTTTATAAGTTCTTGCGTGAAGATTTTGAGCCGGATGAAGTCGTGAACGTCAACTGGGACTACCCCGTCACTTACGCCAATACGGTAGAGAATTTGCAAAGCGCGATCAACGGCGAGCACGGTGAAGCGAACTCGATGTATCCCGAGTTTGCCGATATTGCCGAGGAGGAAGGATTCCCGGAGATTGCTTACGTGTGGCGCGAGATTGCAGAAGTTGAAGAGGCGCACGAAATCCGTTTCAGAAAGCTGCTTGACAACATCAAGGCCGGTCGCGTCTTTGAGCGTGACGAGGAAGTTGTCTGGAAGTGCAATAACTGCGGCTACCTGCATACGGGCAAAGCCGCACCTGATCTCTGCCCCGCTTGCGATCACGAGCAGAAGTACTTTGAGCTTTTCATCGAAACGTATTAAGTCGATCGAGTGAAAAATGATTTCCGGGTTCGCTCCTTACTGTGTCGAACCCGGATTTTTTGTTTCTATACTTAAACTTCCCCGATCTCATTGCTTGTAGCAAGATTTTTCAACACGTATTGATGACATTTTTCAGATTAATGATATGCAAACAGATTTCGTTATAAATTTATACGACGATCTACTTCATCAATTAACCGATCTTTATCGTGTGGCAATGTGCCTTTTATCTTGATGATATTTGTCGGATGTGTAGTATCAAATGTCATTGGTTGAGCAGGTTCAAGATTTTCTAAAAGTATTTTTATTTCAAGCAACCGCTCGACGCCGCTTGGCGGAATAAAAGAACCTTTCTCGATCGTCTTGTGTAGTTCTGTTCCGCTAAATACTGTTAAATTCATCGTAATGACGGATCTTGGCGAAAACTTATTGATCATGTTCGCCGTTGCAACGGCGTTATCTACAGATTGACCCTTGCCGGCAATCCCATACATAATAATTGAATTAAATGGTATTTTAGCTTCGTTGAGTTTCTTTGCTTGTGTTATTGCTTCATTGACTGTATGAGCCTTATTAACTAATTTCAGTACGTCATCTCTACCTGTTTCAAAGCCGATATATAGAAGCCTAAGTCCCAAGTTATGAAGAATAGAAAGTTCTTCAAGCGAATATTTGGAAATACTCCTTATGGACGCATAGGATGCCACACAAGCACAATATGGCAGATGTTTACGAATCATGTTTAGCAACTTGTTCATTTTGTCAAATCCTATAGACATAGGATCCGCGCCGGTTAGGAATACTTTTTCTGTATACTTATAGCCGTGTTTCAGTTCCATTTCTATAGCCGGAAAAGGAACTTCACTATACTTTTCGTCTTTATACATAGAACAGAAGGTACATTTGTTATATGAACATCCTATTGTTACCGGTAACAAAACAGTAGTCATTTCATCCTGTGGATAAAAAACGTTCGCATTTTTATACATATTACAAATACTCCTTAGGCTCAAAACGGGGCCATTTTTCCTCCTGCAGGTTTTTGACCCTGCAAGCTGATTGTTTGTCACCGGTTACAGTAGAGAACAATTCCAGTTTAGTCATTAAACAGAATAATGTAAAACGATTTGATTAAACTGGGCATTCTTTTAACTTGTATAATTCGTCTCTTTAATATATAAATAGTAAACTACTAGGAATTAACAGGACATTTTTCGTTTTAGTTATTCCGGGTCATGCGAGAAAATACACTGATATGACAAGGTGGATAAATATGATTACTGACAACATTCTTGATATTATCGGCGGTACACCGATTATCAGCCTGAAAAAAGCCACAGGGCTAAATATCTTTGCGAAGGCTGAATACTTGAATCCCGGCGGCAGCATCAAAGACCGGGTGGCCAAATATATGATTGAGCAGGCCGAAGCCGAGGGAAAACTAAAGCCCGGCATGACGATCATGGAGCCCACCTCCGGCAATACCGGTATCGGTCTTGCATTAGTCGGTGTACAAAAAGGCTACCGGGTGGTCATTGTTATGCCGGAAAATATGAGTGAGGAAAGAAAAAAGATCATCCGCGCTCTGGGTGCCGAGCTGATCCTGACTGATGCCAATGAAAGTATCGGCGGAACCGTCGCGGAGACGGAACGGCAACAAGCTACTGACGAGAATATATATGTACCGCAACAGTTTGAAAACATGAATAATCCCCGGATCCACTACTTAACCACAGCAGCGGAAATTTGGGAACAAATGGAGGGTCGCGTAGATGTCTTTGTTTCCGGGCTGGGGAGCGGTGGCACCCTGACGGGCATAGGCCGCTTTATAGTAGAAAAGAATCCACAGGCCAAGATCATCGCCGTGGAGCCGAAAAATGTTTCTGCGCTATTAGGACATGAGCCGGGGTTTCATAAGATTCAAGGCATTGGCGATGGGTTCATCCCCAATGTGCTTGATGTCAACCTAATTAGCGAGGTTGTTGAGGTAACGGATGAAGATGCCGTTAATACGACAAGAGCATTGGCCAGCGGGCAGGGGCTTTTGGTTGGCACTTCGTCCGGCGCCAATGTCTGGGCATCTATTCAGATGGCGAAAAAGTATGGTCAAGATAAAAACATCGTCACAGTTTTACCGGACAGAGTGGAAAGATATTTCAGTACCGCATTGATTTAAACTTTCCGAAAATAACGAGCAGTCGATTGCTGTTTCTTGACTATTGATGGTCAAGAAGTTTTCATATAGGTGCCTCAATAAAAGATGCCGGCAAAAAGAGCTTTGGAATCATTAAATCTGATCGGCGGCGGAATCTTTTAATGAAAAGACAGAAATGATGGTGGCGCCAAGCAAGATCAGGGCGCAGCCGATCCAATTGGTGAGAGAATACGATTCTTTCAAAACTAGGTATCCGATGGCGACACCCGTCAGCGGCTCCAGCATGACGATGATGGAGGTCGTGCTTGCCCCGACCAACACGATGGCGTGATTTAAGAGGGCGAAGCCGGCGACACCGACCATCAGGGCGAGCAGGAAGGAATAGCCCCACGCCGACGGCGTCATGTGAAGATTTAAGAGGCCGCTTATCTGTCCAATGATAAATGAAACGATGCTGACGAAGAGACTTGTGTAAAAAGTCAGCGTGACATGATGCAGTTCGTTGAGCGCCGTATGTTCAATGCCGAGAAAAATAACGGCATAACTGAAGGCCGAAATCAGGGCAAGCACCGTGCCCAATAAATTTGTACCGCCGGACTTGGTAAAGAACGTAAGCATGCCCGTGAACGCGAGAATCAGTGATAAGATCTTCCAGCTCTTTGCCTTTTCTTTGAAGAGCAGGATGTTAATCACCATGACGATGACGGGGGAGAGATAATGCAAAACAATCGCCAACCCGACGCCGATATATTGAAAAGACCAGTAAAGCGTCACGGTTGAAGCGAAGTTGCCCGCAATGCTTACGAAAAGAAGCGTGAACAACTGCCGTTTGCTCAGTCGAAGGGAGATTCTGGCCGCCTTCGCAATCAGGAAGAGGACGGGAACGGAAAACAGAAATCTCGTGAAGGTTATGGTGTACCCGTCGCTTCCGCCTGTATAAGCAAGTTTGGCGACAATAGGTGACGCGCCGAAAATCAGGGCGGCCAGAACGGCGGAGCCGATCCCGATGAAGCTGTTTCTCCGTGAGATGTCTTTGCTTTTGATCGTTTTCACTCGCAATTTTCCTCAAAGGTGGTGTCTCAATAGAGTCTCCCCTCTTGTGCACGATCGGGCTGTCTCGTCTTGAGACAGAGAGATTCCCAATTTCGCGCACTATTTCTGTTTGATAAAGGAGGTGCCTCTTTTTGAGACACTACCCTCTTATCGCATTTCAGCGCCGAGTGTGTACTGTAATTTCTTGATGAGGCGATTTCTTAACTTATCGATCTCTTCCGCCGTCAGCGTTCCGGTGTCAGATGCTAACCGGAAGCGGAACATGAGCGATTTTTTTCCTTTCGGCACTTGTTCGCCGCGATATTCTTCGACGAACTCCGCGTCGTGCACGAGATTCTCGACGGCCTCATAAATCTGGGCCCATGAGACATCCTCGTCAAGCACGATGGAGAGATCCTGTTCGACGAGCGGGAATTGCGGCAAGCGCTCATACAGGTTGTCGCGGCTTTGAAGCGGGACGAGCTTTTCGACGTTGATTTCTGCGATGGCGACACAAGGGACGCGCAAGCCTGAATCTTCAGTCGCTTTTGGCGACAACAAGCCCATCAATCCCAGCTCGTCGCCCTTGTCATTGACGATCTTGAGCCAGACATTGTGGTCAGCCCACGTCATTTTGTCTCCCGATTGCTCGAAACGCCATTCCTCGACACGACCGAAGCGCGGGAGTCTAGCGAGAATTCCTTTCAATCGACGGAAGAGCAGGAAAGGTATTACACCGGCGAGAGCGATCGCGAGGCGGCGCTCCTGCACGGGGAGTTTTTCTTTATCTATAGACGGACTTACGGCACCTTTCGTAAAAACCTGCGTGAGCTCGAAGAGCCCGAACGTCTCGTAATAGCGTGAGTTCAAAACGGCGGACTCCAATAAGTTCGGGATGAGCGAGCCGCGCAGATAGCGGCGGTCGGGCGAAGGCGGGGCGGCTAATGCGACGAGCGAATCTGTGTCGCCGCCGGTAATATTGATAAAGGTGTCGGACACCCACGGGTATGTGTAGATTTCTTGGAGCCCGGCGCGAAAAGCCAAGAATTCGCGGATGGCGCGTTCGCTCTCATGGGCGAGCTGCCTGATCGGTTTGTCGAGCGTGATGACGGGAGGTTTGTACTCGAAGTTTTCGTAGCCGATCATGCGGCAGACTTCCTCGAGGATGTCATCTTTGATGTCCACATCGCCTGTGGCGCGCCAACTCGGGACAATGACATTGAGCGTGTCGTCACCGTCATACGTGACAACGAACCCAAGTGGTTCCAAAGCGCTTATGGCGTCGTTCGCCGTGATGGTATGACCTGATCGGACATTGAGAAAGTGAAGCGAGACGGGAATCTCGATCGCCTCCGTCTCGCGCACGCGGTGCGTGCCCGCGGCGACGATGCGGGCGTTCGGCTGCAATTCCGCCATCAGCTGACACGTCAGCCCTACTGCGAGATCGCAGCGTTGCGTGTTGATCGCTTTTTCAAATCGAATCGAAGCTTCCGTTCGGAGGTGGTGGCGTGACGCCGTCCGGCGCAGACTGATCGCTTCAAAGTTCGCGACCTCGAGGACGATGTCCTTCGTCTCGGGGAGAATGGAATCTTGAGCGCCGCCCATGATTCCCGCCAAGCCGATCGCCTTATCGGCTCCGTCACAGATCAAAAGATCAGTCGGCGAGAGGGTCAGTTTATGGCCGTCGAGCAGCTCAAGCTGCTCTCCTTCATGCGCAGTTCGCACGCGGATGCCGTTGCTGACATGCGATTCGTCGAACGCGTGTGTCGGCTGTCCGGTAGCGAGCATGACGTAGTTCGTGATATCGACGATGACGTTGATCGGGCGCATGCCGACCGACCAGATGAGCTTGCGCATTGAAAAGGGCGCTTCACGCAGTTCAATGCCTTCGAAGACGACGGCGTCGTAGCGGAAGCAGCGGTCTTCGTCGACTATTTCGACTGAGTAATCTTTCAAGCCGGAAGGAATCTCTGTCGCGGGGAGCGGATGAAGCGTACCGCCGTAGATGGCGCAGAGTTCGCGCGCGAGCCCGTAATGGCCCCAGAGGTCGGGACGATTCGTCAGCGATTTGTTGTTGATGTCGATGATGAGGTCGTCAAGTCCCAGGACGTCGGCGACCGGTTGCCCCGGTATCGCGTCGGGGAACAGTTCCGTCAGGTCGACGATCTCCGGTTCTTCGCTTTCTGACGGAGGGAAAAGACCTTCCAGGTCGAGTTCTGATGCGGCGCAGATCATTCCGTGGCTGACGACGCCGCGAACTTTGGCGGCGGAGAGCTCCACGCGCTCTCCCTCGCCGTGCCAGCGGACTTTCGCGCCCGGAGGCGCCACGACGACGATTTGGTTCTCGTAGAGGTTCGAGCCTCCGCAGACGATTTGGCTCGTTTTTTTCTGACCGATATCGACATCGCAGACAACGAGGCGGTCGGCTTGCGGATGTCTTCTGATCGTGACGACGCGTCCGATGACGACTCCTTCGACGAGGTCGGCTGGGTTGGTGATTTCTTCCACTTCGACCGTCTGCATCGTCAAGTCGTGTGCGAGTTGTTCCGCCGTGATATCTTGCGGCAGATCGGCGTATGTTCGAATCCAGTTCAATGATGCTTTCATAGTGATTCCCTATATATTTTTCTAATTAAACGCTTTGCGGTTGTGTTCTGTCTATTTTGGGTAGCTGTTCATGCTGTCAGCTTTGGCGGTGCTGTGCTTGGTGCCATGCCGGCATCGTCTTCCATATCACGATCCCGCGGCGATCACCGGGCTGATTCATTATTTACTTAAACTGCTCAAGAAAACGGAGATCGGCGCTTCGGAACAGACGCACGTCGTCAATCTCGTATCTCATCATTACGAGACGGTCGAGCCCGATGTTGATGTAGAAGCCGCTCCAGATGTCGGGATCGAGGCCGGCTGCGCGCAAGACGTTCGGGTGCGGCGCTCCGCCGGGCATGACTTCTATCCAGCCGACGTTTTGGCAGACTTGACAGCCTTCGCCGTCGCACACGCTGCACTGCATGTCGATTTCAAACCCCGGTTCAACAAACGGGAAGAATCCGGCGCGCATGCGGACAGGGACGTCGTGCCCGAAGACTTTTTCCAAAATCGTGCGGACGAGCAGGAGTCCCGATGAAAAAGAGAAATCGCGATCGACGATCAGCGCTTCGTATTGATAGAAGGCGCGTTCGTGGCGCGCGTCAGTGCTCTCGTTTCGAAAGACGGTTCCCGGATAGACGAATCGTGCCGGCGCTCCGTGCTTTTGGAGGTAACGGACGCTTGCGCCTGTCAGGTGCGGGCGCAGGCAGAGACGTTCGGCTCCTCGTTTGTCTTCCGTGCCTGCAAGCCAGTAAGTGTCCATCGTATCGCGCGCCGGGTGATCGGGAGGGAAGTTGAGGTAGTCAAACGCATATAGTTCGCTCGTGATCTCATCTTCACTAAAAATCTCAAAGTTCAAAGAGCGGAAGGCATCGTTCAGGTCGTAACACATCTGTGTAATCGGGTGCAGACCGCCGCCCGCGATGCCGAGTCCCGGAATGGTCAAGTCGGGACGAATCTCGAGAAACGACGCATTCTCTAGGAGTTCCTCTTTGCGTTCATCAATCGCCTGAATAAACGATTTTTTGATTTCGTTTGCCAGCTGTCCGAGTTGTCGGCGTTCGTCGTGTGATAATTTGCCGAGCCCTTTCAGGATCTCCGTCAAGACCCCTTTCTTTCCGAGATAATGTTGGCGGAGCGATTCTAACGACTCTGCCGTCCCCGCCGTCGCAAAAGCATCTAATCCCGTTACTCGGATTTCGCTTAATTGATCCCTCATTGGTATCTCTCCTCCGTTTAATGACTACCCACAAGTATAGATCATGAAAGCAATTGTTGTCGATTGACGGCTTGAGAATGATTGGCGGGGCGTTTCCAATTATTGCGGAATGATACTCCGCGTCGATACCTAGCTCTATTTCACCAAGAAGTTGTTTATGCGGGATAGCGTCGCGATTTCGTAGCGACGATAAGTTGTTTGTATCGAAATGCTTTGTGCAGTTAACCGCAAAACGCTGAGTGTGTCGATATTCCTGTTTCTGCCACTTACGATTACTCAGACACGTACAGCGTTTCAACAGCCCAATAATCACCGGGTTTCATGCGGAGGAGATGCTCTCCCATCAGTCGACGCTTCTCTCCCTCCTGATCGATCATCAGAAAACTGGTTGAAATGAGATAGTCATCTACACGCATGAAATTCATCGGATCGTAACCGCAAATGCTCGCCTGAACCGGCTTTTCAACGGGAAACTTGGTCTGAAAGGAATTCAGGATATCTGCCCGTCTGCGGCGTTCTCGGTCGACTGTCGCATGCGCTCTTTCCAACTCTTCATCCGTCAGAATCAATTCGCGAACGTTTATTTTGCCCGTTGCTGCAACGATTTGCTGTTCGAAGAGTTCCCAGAGCGTTTTCTTCATCGTGAAGTTTCGATCGAAATCAAGTTCCGCAGTCTCGGCAAGCAAAGGCAGAAATAATCCTGTGTGATAGCCACGGCCTCTGTGGTCTATCGCATCGGTCGCCTTGCGAAGATACTCGACGTAAACGTCGATCTCTTTTGCGGCGAGCTCGCCGTTCAGCTGGCGGAGCGCCTTAAACCCGACATGTTCCGCGATACCTTCGAGCGTTTCAACGCGCCATTCGTTGATCGTTGCGCCGTCACTCAGCGTCCTCATCTCGTTGCGAATCTCTGCCATTCTACGAAGTGTCGTCATCGCGTCCAGGCGTTGTTCTTGCAGGTTATCGCCGGAGGTTGTCGAAACCGTTTTCATCATGTCTGCAAATTGGCCCAAAAGGTCGTTTTCGCGGTATGCGAGCGCGACAAGTTTTGCATCGAGGGGGAAGGCGATCAGCTCTAGATCGTTCGGGAAGCGCGATTCGCCGTTTTCCATCTGAAAGACGTGGAACATTTCATGCACGATTCTGGCTGTCAGCCTGTCGAGATCTGTATCCGTCTCAATCTGCTCGGACTTCAACATCCAGATGGCGATCATCTTGCCTTCATATTCAATCGCCGTGTTGCCGTAGAAATGATCAGGCTTAGGCAGCAACTCCCCGTCAAAGCACATGGACTCGTCCGTGTACAGTGCGTAGGACGGTTTCGCAAAACGCGGCCACAGCGATGCGAAATCGAGTTTTGCCAAACGTTCTTCAAGTTTTTGATACGTGTCGAGCAACATGTGACGATCCATTAGTCCCTCCGAGTTTCCATTTTATGTTGATGGCCGCATATATTATAATTAAGTCGCATCTTGATCTTGTTAATTAATTGTTTTTTTAGTACTTATGGGAGGCTCAAAATGGATAACACATTACGCGGTGAAAAGCGGACGGTCGAAGTTGTTTGGCACGGTCACGCATGTTTCGAAGTGAAGAGTGCGGAGAAATCTGTCGTTTTTGATCCGTATCTCGAAGTGCCGGGTTTTGCGACATTAGATCTTGAGGCCGATCTCGTGCTCGTCTCTCATGAACATGACGACCATAACGCGCGCGAACGTGTGAAGCTCTCAGGTCGTCCGATCGATGTCGCCGTCAAAGTAATCGATACGTGCCATGACGATAAAGGCGGAAAGCTTCGCGGACCCAATAAAATACATGTCATTGATTTTGACGGCATCCGTGTGGCGCACTTCGGCGATCTCGGCAGAGATCTGTCACAGGACGAGCTTGAGCAATTAAAAGGACTCGATGTCGCGCTCATTCCCGTCGGAGGATTTTTCACGATTGACGCCTTGCATGCCGCGGCGATCATTCGCGCAATCAAACCGGACGTCACCGTGCCGATGCACTACTTCGACGGCGTATCCGGCTGGGATAAGACGGCAGGCGTTGAGCCGTTTCTTGAGCAGTTTGCTTGTGTTGCGCGGCACGATAAGAATAGATTTACCGTGGGAACATTCAGCGATTGCGTGCTCGTCCTCAAAAAAGCCTTAGAGCACACCGCAAATTAGACATAGCTTGACCTGATATGTTTGGAGCAATTTTAGGTGATATTGTCGGGAGTCCGTACGAACAACCGGCAAACAATGTTCGGACGAAGGACTTTCCTCTTTTTTCTGAGCGATCGCGCTTTACTGACGACACTGTCATGACCTTGGCGGTGGCTGATGCTTTTTTGGAGATGGGCTACAGTACCGAAGAGCTGAGTATTCGAGGGGCGCTGATTCACTCCATGCAGAAGTTCGGGCGAAGGTATCCTGACGCCGGTTACGGCGCCAAGTTCACGAAATGGCTCACAAGTCCGCGGCCACAGCCGTACGGCAGCTACGGAAACGGCTCGGCAATGCGCGTGTCGTCCGTCGGCTGGCTGTTTCATGATCTTGCGAAAGTGCGTCAGATGGCGCGGTTGTCGGCCGATGTCACGCACAACCATCCGGAGGGAATCAAAGGTGCCGAAGCCGTCGCTTCCGCCATCTTTCTAGCTCGCACGGGGCATTCGAAAGAAAAGATCCGCGAGCACATTGAATCGAGATTCAAGTACGATCTCAGCCGGACGGTCGATGAGATCCGTCCGACCTATACTTATCAGCTTTCCTGTATGGAAACGGTGCCGGAGGCGATTACGGCTTTCCTCGACGGCGAGGATTTTGAAGACGTCATTCGAACTGCCGTTTCGCTCGGCGGTGACAGCGACACGATCGCCGCCATTGCCGGCAGCATTGCGGAAGCCTTTTACGGCGTTCCCGACCTTCTAAAGAATGAGTGCTTCGAGTATCTGACAGACGATCTCGCCGCCGTCCTGCAATCATTTGAGGAGGCGGTCGGCTAAGGGCAGATCAGATTCATTTGATCAAAAATGTACATTACCCGACCGCAGAGTGCAAAAATTCGATATTAACTGCAAAACTGTACTCTCATTCCGAGCATAAATCCAAAATTTCGATGCTAACTGAAAAATTGAACACTGATGCCGAGTGTTCGGACAAATAATGTGACGAAAAAGGAGCTGTCTCTAAAAAGAGATAGCCCCTTTCCCTTTAACTGTATAAAGTTATCTATAGAAGCACCCCGCCGGGAGCCAACCGTATTGCTGTCGGGGGGATGCAGCGTAACGTGGCCCCTTCAGAGAGCACTTGCTGTCTTATTTAGCTTTAGCGTAACGATCGGCAACGATATCCCAGTTGACGAGGCCCCACCACTCTTTTAAGTAGTCGGCGCGCCTGTTCTGATACTTCAGGTAGTAGGCGTGTTCCCAGACGTCGTTAACGAGGAGGGGTATCATGCCTTTGCTGACGGGCGAATCCTGGTTCGAGGATTGGACAATTTTCATTTCACCTTTGTCGAGGACGAGCCATGCCCAACCGCTGCCGAACTGACCGGCGCCTGCTTTTTCGAATGCTTCTTTAAACTTCTCAAAACCGCCGAATGTCTCGTCAATCGCCTTCGCGAGTTCACCTTGCGGCTCTTTTGCGCCGCCCGGTGTCATCGTTGCCCAGTAGACGAGGTGGTTGTAGTGTCCGCCTCCATGGTTAATGACGGCTTGACGTCTTTCATCCGGAACTTGGCTCAGATCTCTCAGCAGTTCTTCGATCGTCTGCTCTTTCAGATCAAGTCCTTCAATCGCCTTATTGAGATTGTTGACGTAAGTCTGATGGTGCTTGCCGTGGTGTACTTCGACCGTCTTTTGGTCGATGACCGGCTCCAACGCATCGTAGGGATACTGTAATGCGTCTAATTTATACATGATACTCTCCTCCTTAAAAATGTGGCACTTGCTAACGCGCCTATTTCTATTATTAACAAGTTGATATGACAGGCTTATTGCCTCTCATTTGCAATTATACTTGAATTATTTCGACAGAATCGTACCTTGTGTGCCATTCCGGATACATCTAGTCGCCTTTGTCCGCATGATTTTAAATATAAAAATAAACAAGGCATTTGCATTATTCTCCTGTGTCATTATCAGAGAGTTATTAATATCTTAAATAAATAATAAAAAGCACCTGTATCTTTGGTGTTACAACTGCACAGCCCGCTCTTTTCGGTACTCAGGCATGACTCCCGCAAAGTAAACGATTCCGCACGCGACTTGCACGGTTCCGGCGATTGTTACAGCGTAAAGCAGCAGTGTATGGCGCAACAGCGCGCCGGCGACGGCGCCGATCACGTAAATCACCATATGCAGCACGAAATAAGGAAGTTTCCACCGATCCTTTTTAGCGCCGCGGAGTCTCTTGCCGAGCTCAACGCCCGCATCTGTGAGATAGCCGGTCATGTGTGTTGTGCGCGTCGTCACCCCGTGGAAGTTCATCAAGATACCGTTTTGCACGCCAAGCGACAATGAGGCATAAAAGCATGGGATCAAGAGCAGCGTGTCCGGTATGATGAACGACATGAGCACGTATACGGCTCCCTGAAAGATGAGGAAGTATCCGTAACGTTTTGATCGACCGACGTCACATTGGTAGAAAAGCATGCCGGCAATTGTGGAACCTAGGAAGAAAACGACAATCAGGCCCAAGTAAATGAGGGCGAGCGTCCATTTTCCATTTTTGATCGCGATTGCGAACTGCGTGAGATTGCCCGTATGGTGCGAGACGGCAAAAGCCGGACCGACCAGCGCTTCAGCGTTCATAAAGCCTGCTGAAAAAGTCATTAACGATATCCAGAGACTTGCATTCTTTCTCGACAGCTTTCTCATAATTCTTGGACCTTTCAGTTTGTCCATAAATCATACCACGACTGTCAGTGTTTTCTGCTATTTATCACATGAAGGCAAAAAGAAAAGCGGATAATCCGCACGATCCCTTCAAGGAGAATCGTCGGATTATCCGCATGATTCGCGTCGTTCTATGAAACTCGATGAATCGGCTTAGTAGTTCTCTGCAACGAGCTGGAAGTATTTTTGTTCGTATTTGCAGACGGGGCAAATGACGGGCGCTTTTTTGCCGACGTGGATGTGTCCGCATTTGGCGCAGATCCATGCTGTTTCACTGTCTTCACGCTCGAAAACGATGCCTTCCTCGATGTTCGCCTTCAAGCGGTTGTAACGTTCCTCGTGATGTTTTTCAATGGCGGCGACCATACGGAAGAGTGTGGCGATGCGCTTAAAGCCTTCTTCTTCAGCCTCTTTTGCGAACGTTGCATACATTTCTGTCCACTCGTAGTTTTCGCCTGCCGCCGCATCGGCCAAGTTCTCGAGCGTTCCCGGAATCTTGTCATCGTTCAGCAGTTTGAACCAGAGCTTGGCGTGTTCCATTTCGTTTCTGGCTGTCTCTTCAAAAAAGTCTGCGATCTGCTCGTATCCTTCCTCGCGTGCTTTCGCGGCATAGTACGTGTACTTGTTGCGCGCCATCGACTCGCCGGCAAATGCTTCCTGCAGATTCGCTTCGGTCTTCGTTCCTTTAAGATCCATGTTCGTCTCTCCTTTTAATGTTATTAACGTTTCTTTTATCGGTGGTGATATCTCACCCGTTGAACATCCGCGCGGGATGTTGCCATTTTTTGAATTCTCTGTGACGTGGGCGCTGCGTCCGCATCATATGGGTCATCGATTGTGCGGCTCAGGATTTCCGCGGTCCTCCTCGGTCTTCTTTCGGTTATTGTCTCGGCACTTTGAGCAGATGCCTCTAAAAATGACATCGTGTCCCGTCAGTTGAAAATCGCTGTCTTGAGGGAAATGCTGATCAATTTGTGGAAGAACGGGCATATCCACATCAGACAGCGTGCCGCATTTCTCGCAAAGAATGTGGTAGTGCGGATCGAGCGTGGCATCGTAGTGGAAGATCCCATCCTCTCCGACGAGGCGGGCGACTTCGCCGTCTTCAACCATTCGGTTCATCGTTCTGTAGACGGTTGCCTTGTTGATTGTGGGCGCCGTCCGAATGACGCATTCTTGAATCTCATCAACAGTGGGGTGGTTCAGTGTTTTGAGGCAATCGGAAATAACTTGGCGCTGCTGCGTCATACGTCTATGAGCGTGATTTTTGGCCGTTTCTGTCATGTTCGATTCGCCTCATGTTTCTTGTTACATATCTAGCATAAAACTATTGCAATTTGCTTGCAATAGAAAATCGAACAAAAGAAAACTCGAAAAAGGGCCTTCCATCGTTGCTTTTCTTGAGAAGGAGACGGTGCGTCAGCGGTCCGGCCAACGTTTTTCAGTCGAGGACGTTATAAGTCGCTTATTTGCAGGACGCTTTCTTCTATTGCAACTTCAACGACAGCGCTTCCCCAACGCGCTAAAGATCGTTCAAATACCGGCTCAGCAGTCGTCAGGTCGATAGTCCAGCAAGAGTGTCCTTCCAAATCTTTCGTCGTGACGAACTCAAGTTCGATCCCGGTTGACAACTCTCTCACGCGAGTCGGATTGTTTTCGATGTGATAGAGCCGGAGCTTCTTGTTTCCAGGCAGGCGTCTTAAGTGAATGTAGGCGCGATGTTCTTTTCCCGTCAGATAAAAATCATCCTGCTCATAGGGATAATCAGGGCAGGATGATGTTCCGTAAAATGCGTCGCCGTACACGCGAAGAAATTCTCCCGTCTCATTCAATGCATCGAGAGACGGTTTCGGTATGGCGCCGGTCTCGTCGGGTCCGATATTGAGAAGCATGTTGCCCCCTCGGCTGACGACCTTCGTTAGCTGGTGAATGACATCTCGTGCCGTGCGCCAATTTTGGTCATTTCTTTTGTATCCCCACGAGCTGTTCAAGGTGGCGGGAATTTCCCATAGTTTTACTTGTGAAGCACTTGGCAGCATGTTGTCGCCCGTCGTAATATAGTCTCCAAGGCCGTATCCGATGCGCCCGGAAATGAGACAAGTCGGCTGCAACGAACGGATAAGGTCTTTGACCCGACGGCATTGTGCGGGAGTCATGGAGATCGGAGTGTCAAGCCAGATCATCGCGAGCGGTCCGTACCGCGTCAAAAGTTCCCGCAATTGCGGAAAGCATTTCTCTTCCAAGTATTGCTCGAACAGCGGTGCGGGCGGCGCTTCCCGGTAGGCGCGCAGTCCCCCCGGATGATCCCAATCTTGTGCTTGCGAGTAGTAGACGCAGAAGGGCAAATCATATTTTGCGCACGCTTCCGACATTTCGCGGACGAAATCGCGCCCGGAAGGGCTTTTTGCGACGCTGTTAAAGGAATCAGTCGATGAATCGAACAGAGCGAAGCCGTCGTGGTGTTTCGCCGTAAGGCAGATGTATTTCATGCCCCAGGAACGCGCGAGTTCGCAGATGCGGTCGGCGTCAAAAGCTGTTGGGTTGAAAGAGGCCGCCAAGCTTCGGTATTCATCGTCAGGAATATCGAGTGTGAGCCGGATCCACTCCGCCAAAAAGGGCGTTTCATTTCCTTTGTATTCGCCGCCGAGAAGAGAATAGAGTCCGAAATGAACAAACAGTCCGAATCCTGCTTCCTTGAAAGCTCGACGTGCCTCGTCAATCGAGTTATCTTCTAATACTTGCCCGATCTTATCACGCGCATCGTGACGGCGGACAATTTCAACGATTTCCTTCACGCTCTCCGCATCAATGGGGTTCGATGCATTGCCGAATCGCAATGCCGTTCCGATATGAAGATCCATATCCTTCGACGGAAGTGCTTGATAAATGTGCTCGATGTTGCTGTGCGTGATCCCGCTTCCTAAAATCAGCTTCGGTCGCGCGTGCTCTAAATACCACGGTAAGCGATCGAGGTTTTGGGCAACGCTCCCTCGCCCCAGCGATGTCAGGATGTGCGTGATGCGCGGGTAGCCGTTGATGCGCTCGAGAGAGGCTGCAACATCGGAGCTATCATCAATGGCACGATGAAAGGTAACGTCAAAATCCGTTCCCTCAAGCACGTTTGAGAGTGTCGCCACATCGGCGATTCCATCCTCATCGAGGATGCCCGTCACGACGTGCTGAACGCCCAGTTCCTGAAATCGCAGGGCATCTCGCCTCATCACGGATAATTGGTGCTTCGAGTAGTGAAAGGAATCTTGTTCGGGGCGCAGCATGACGGCGACGGGGATGCGGACGGACTCAAGGACTGCTCGTATGAGACTGTCGCTCGGCGTGAAGCCTCCGCGCTCAAGGCACGAGACGAGCTCGATGCGATCGCCGCCGTTTGATTCAATGGTGATCGCATCGGATAAGCTTGTGGCAATACATTCGAGAATCACGGGTTATCTTCTCCTATAGCACGTTCACCTGCAAGCTCCACCTCGACGCCCTGTTCACTGATCTGATAAACGATCTCTTGTTCAGTTTGAGGATTGTTTGCGTCGTTCACGGCGGTTTCTCCCGCCGTGCAGGAACATGTTTGTGATCAATGGATAGTAGAACTCGCCTGCTTTTATCGCTTCGCGAAATCCGAGTGGCGTGAACGCGTACCGCTGTAAGAACTCGTACAAGTGCAGCGGATCGAGCGTCTGCTGATAGATAAAAACCGCGACGTTGAAAATAATAAGAGCAACGGTGATGACAGGAATTCTGTGGCTCGGTTGGCTATCTCGCAGCGGCAGCAATTTTCTTTTCCCTCAAGTTAATATCGGAGCCCACAAAACGTCGACTCATGTTGCCAAACCATCATGTGTTGCACAGATGAGCCGCAAAGAAAACCTGCCCCTTTTGCCAGTAAGGAGCAGGTTTTGCGATTCTATCCCATCTGCAGCTCACGGCTTAACATAGAAAACGGAGTCGTATCGCCCAACAGGATATAGCCGACAAGCCTGTCTCCGATGAAATTGCGGCGATCGTACGTGAGCTGTGTTTCATCAAAAGAAATCTGCGAGGTTACTTCCGGACCCTTCGGCGCGATATCTCCGGCGGATGCGACACGCGTCTCCATCGTGTTAACGAGATAGGGTGGCGGCGGGATGACGCAGATTTCATCGCCACCGGCGGCATTTGCGCCGGCAACTCTTCCTTCTCGCGTGGAAACGGACCAAAGGCCGTACCAAATGCCGTCCATCAAGGCGCAGTCGCCCGCTGCGTAAACGTTCGGGATGTTCGTCTCCATGCGGTTATTCGTCACGAAACGTCGGTCGATCTCAATATCTACGCCATCCATCGTCTCCGTGCGTGCGCGCACACCGGTCGAGACGAGCACGAGGTCGGTCGCGATAACGGAGCCGTCCGTCAACTTAACGCTTGAGACTTTTCCCGTCTCAGGATCGGCTATAATCTCCGCGGTGGACGCTTCTTTTCTAACCTTGATGCCGAGGCGCTCAACTTGTTCTTGGAACATGGCGCTTGCGCGGGCATCCAGCTGCCTTGAGAGAAGCGCTTGGCCGCGTTCGAGAATTGTCGTGTCGAGGCCGCGCTTTTTCAACGCGTACGCGATTTCGAGTCCCAGCAATCCGCCTCCAATGACGACTGCTGTCCGAGCTTTTTCGACAAAATTGGATATCGCCTTTGCGTCGTCGAGCGTCCACAGCGTAAAAACACCGGGCAGGTCATTTCCGGGCATCGGCGGCAAAAAGCTTCGGCTCCCGGTCGCCAGAATCAGCTTGTCGTACTTCAGCGTCGAAAGATCCGACAATTCAACGCGCTGATTATCTACGTCAACGCTATTAACCGAAGCACCTAGACGAAGGTCGAATTGCCGTTCATCATACCACGCCTGATCGTGCAGAAAAACTCTGTCGATCATTTCCGGCTCCATGACGACACTCGGAAGGCGCGGTCTATGGTAGGGAAGGTATGTATCTTCAGATAACAAAATAATCTTTACATCGGGGTCTTGTTTGCGGGCGGCCTCTGCCGCTGAAAGTCCCGCGATACCGCTTCCGATGATTATAATGGTTCGTTCTGACATGAAAAGCCTCCTTTATGAGGGAAAATGCCTGCTATCTATCGCTGCTTTGAGTGTACTATCGAAGACATGGATTCATGATAATCAGTAGCTAAACAAGTGTCAACTTGAAGGGATACATCAGGATTTTTTATCAACGAATCGATCTGCATTCAAGAGTGTGCTCGGTTGACTGAGCTTGACATTGGAAGAGGCTTTCATGTTTTAGAAATATTAAAAGCGGGGGCCCGTGAGCCCCCGCATCCGACAAAATTGTTGCCGAATTATATTTTCTTAGAATGGCCCCAGCTGAATGACTTGGGCAATGATCATGGCAATAATAGCAAGTGCCCATTGGATGAGCAGGAGCGGGAAGAAGAATTTCACCCATTTTTTATACGGAACTCTTGCAAGGGCAATCGTGGCCATAAAGTAGCCCGAAACCGGATAAAAAATATTGACAAGGCCATCGCCGAACTGTAACGCCATAACCGCAGTTTGGCGCGTAACGCCGATGACATCTGCCAAGGGAGCCATAATCGGCATTGTCGCGACTGCCTGTCCGCTCCCGGAAGAGATGAAAAATTCGATAATCGTCTGTGCGACCATCATGCCGACGGCAGACAGGATGGCGGGAACGCCCGTTAGTACGGTGGCAAGGCCATGAATGATGGTGTCGGTGATTTGAGCATTGTCCATAACGACCGCGATACCACGCGAAACACCTATGATCAAGGCACCTTCCAAGACTCTTGCGGAACCCTCGACAAAGGCATTACAGATTTGTTCTCCCTTCATACCGGCGATAACTCCGCCAAATATACCGATAGCGACGAAAGCCGCACCGATTTCCGGCATATCCCAGCCCCACAATATGACGCCTACGACCATTAGCAGGAAGATAAGAATAGCGGAAATGCCGCCAAGCTTTTGACGCAACGTCAGGGCAATCGTATCTGGATTATCGGTATTTAGTTCTTCCCGTGTTTTTTGATCAATCTCAAACATCAGGCCGCTCTCGGGGTTGTCTCTTACCTTTTTGGCGTGTCGCATGACGTAGTAGACGGCAACGATCATGAAGATTACTTGGACAATTAAGCGGAACCACCAGCCCGACATCAAAGGCAGACCGGAAATTTTTTGGCCGATAATGGTCGTAAAGGGGTTTGCCACGCCGAGAGAAAAGCCGATCTGTGAACCGATTAATGCTGTCGCCGCAGCGGTCATAGAGTCAAACCCCATCGAAAGCATCAGCGGTAAGATGATCGGAACATAAACCATAGTTAATTCACACATTCCGATGAAATTATCGATTAGGGCGAAAACGACCATGAGAATCGGAATGACGAGGATTCCGCGGCCGCGCAGCTTTTTGGTCAAAGCTTGTATCGCTCCCGTGATGATGCCGGCTTTTTCAAGTACAAAAACGCCGGCTCCGACAGCAAAAGTCAGTGCAACCACGTAGCCCGCTTCAACCAAGCCCGTTACGGGAGATTCAAAAAACTCTACGATCGTGGTTGGATTCTTTTCGATCGTGTGATACGAAGTCGGATCAACGATGTTTCGTCCTGTTGTCTCATCATAGTGCCGGTCATACGATCCTGCCGGTATGATATAGGTCAGGATTGAAACGACTAGAATAAGGCCCATTAGAATAATAAAAGTGTGTGGAACTGTCAGCCTTTTGAATAGCTTCATTTGAAATCTCCTCTCAGAAAGTGTCGGCTTGTCAGATCGATAAACTGTGCCAAAAGAATGAACACTAACTGCATGCCGGCATGTTCAGGAAGTACTGAACGCGTCGTCGCTCCGGCCGCCTAATGGTGTTGATCGTGCCTTTCTGTGAAGAAGGCGATAATAGTAATACTAATCATAGTGCTTTGCGCATTAACTGTCAACCCGTAATGCGTATAATTTTCACGAATTTGTGTATTATTTTACTTATTATTAGCAGCACAGATGTACTCGTTGTATAATAGAAAAGACCGGTAATCACACCGTTCATCGACAAAAAGCATCATGAAAAACATCGATAGAATTGTTCAGCCTCGGCAGTCGTTTCAGACATCAACAGAGACAGGAGCCGTTATGACCATTCAACACAAAAAAGAAAGAAAATATGTCCCCGAGATTACGTCGCCGCTTCGCGGAGACATCATCAAAATGCCGGGGGTCATCGCCGAATGTTCAGGTATTCGCATATACGGGAAGCGCATTAAATCGATTATCTTTACGACAGATGCCGCACAGGCAATCAACCACAATGCCGACGCTCTGATCGCCGTTTATCCGTTTACACCGCACCCCGCCATTACGAGCGCGATTATAGGGATCTCGCCGGTGCCTGTGTTTGCCGGGGTCGGCGGCGGAACGACGGGAGGCAAGCGATGCGCGCAGATCGCGATGTTCGCCGAATCGCAGGGCGCCGTCGGCCTCGTCGTCAATTCACCGACAACGCTCGAAACCATACGCGACATTAAGGCCGTCGTCGATATACCGATCGTCTGCACCATCGTAACGGAGTACATGGACATCGAATCGAGAGTCGAAGCAGGTGTTCAAATATTCAATGTGAGCGGAGCGGATCGTACCGTTGATATCGTGAAAAGCATCCGCACACGTTATCCGACGATCCCCATCATTGCGACAGGAGGTTCAACGGACGAAACGATACTCAGGACGATACAGGCGGGCGCTAACGCCATCACGTATACGCCTCCGACGAGCGCCCAGCTTTTCAAGCTCAAAATGGATAAATATCGAAAGATGGCGCAAGACGAATACGAGAGTAGGCACCAACTGAGTTAACATTTTTATGACACTCCGTTTCGCGAGGTGTAGTATCATTAATCCCATCAAATAGAGGGAACGATCTTTTATGCTCAGCGACACATTATTTGAATGCAAGCGATATTTTATTGATGGCGCGGAAAGCGAGTTGCGCGCGCAGCATAATACGGGGCGGCGTGTTTCTTTTTTGGACGGTCAGATGATCGGCAACGTCCGCCAAGATTATAAGGGTGTGAGTGCGCGAGTTCGACGCGGAGGTCTCTACGGTTTCTCGTCAAAGGGCGAGTACACGCTTGATTCTGTCAAAAGTGTATTGAATGAAGCTTCGAACAATGCGCTTTTTCTTGAAAAACATGTCAAATCGACGAAGGGTCGCCTTTCTCCGGTGCCGACAGGCATGACGGGACTCAAAGAGTCCGTGACCGATGCGGAGCAGTCTTTTTACGTCGAACTCTGTCGAGCGATTGATGCGTATATCGTCGCCCGGTGTCCGAACATCATCAGCCGGCGTGTCAGCGCTTTTAGTGATTCGGTCGAGAAGGTTATTACCGTTTCGAACGGATACGATGCGCATGTCGTCACGCCTCGCAGTTATGTGTATGTCGTACTGACGGCGGAATCGGCGGCCGGTACGCCGGTTGACGTAATGGCGGCGATCGGAGGTTTTGGCACCATCGATCACAATTTCGTCGATCTAAATGAAGCGAAGGAGAAGATCGACAAGCTGTACGAACAACTGCAACAAAAATGCGAAGGCGTCTATGCGAAAGCGGGCGAGGCTACGTGCATTCTTTCGGGACGTATGGCGGGGATGCTCGCTCACGAAGCCGTAGGGCATACGGTGGAAGCCGACCTTGTTCAGAGCGGGTCTGTGTCGGCGCATATGCTCGGCAAGCAAGTCGCTTCCGAGAAAGTCTCGATGGTCGACTATGCTCATACCGTCTTCGGAAAGCCGACACCTCTCCCTGTCTATGTTGACGACGAGGGCGTGAAGGCGGAAGACGCCGTGTTGATTCAAGACGGCATCCTGACGGAGTACATGAATAATCGCCAATCGGCTGATTTGTTCGATATGACGCCTCGGGGCAATGCGCGCGCATGGCTTTTCTCCGACGAGCCGCTCATCCGTATGCGCAATACGGCGATTGTGCCGGGAGACGACAAACTTGAGGACATGATCGCCTCGGTGGACGATGGCTATTATTTAGTTGATTCAGGCAATGGACAAGCCGATATGACGGGCGAGTTCATGTTCGGCGTGACGATCGGTTACGAAATCAAAAAAGGAAAGCTCGGACGCGCCATACTCGATACAACCATTTCGGGGGTCGCTTTCGAGATGCTGAAAACGGTCGACATGGTTTCCGATGAATTAGAGTGGGTGAGCGCCGGTTTTTGCGGAAAGAAACAGCCGATGGCGGTCGGGATGGGCGGCCCGCATATTCGCTGCCGTCTGACGATGGGAGGCAAAGCATGATAGCGATGGAAAAACTGGCACAACTCGGAGTATCGGCTCTTCAGAAGGGCGGTGCCGATCAGGCTGTCTGTTCCGTGTCGCGTTCCGTCATGCGCGAATTGACGGCGGAGTGGGGAGAGTTCAGTCTATATCGAACGATTTTTGATGATTCCGTCGGCTTTATGGCGACAATAGATGGACGGCGCGGCGTTCTGTCCCAAAATATGGTCAATGAAGAGGCCATACGAGAGGGAGCTGCCAATTGTTTAAAATCGGCGGAAGCTGCAGATCCTGACGAAGCGTGGCAGCTCGCGCCTCCGGTTCCGGAGCAGTTATTTGAGACGGGACCTCTTGCGTGCGATGAAGAGAAATTGTTTGAGCGCTGTGCGGAGTTTTTGGCCGATATACGTGCGCGATTCCCCCTTATCAGCGTCGGTTCGCTCATGGCGACGCATGTTCTGAGAGAAGGGCTAAGCCTCTATTCGACAGGGAGTCGATTTATCTCGCGGCGCGGGGTCTATTCAGTTGACCTCATGTTCAATGCGATGGAGAACGAAGCGACATCGTCATTCTTCTCAACCTCGGTGGAGATTCTTGATCTTGACACTCCTTTTATTGAACTTGGAAGTTTTGAATCGGACTTGGCCGCTATTTCGAGACAAGTTGTCACGAAGGCGATGGATGACAAGTTTACGGGAACGGTGTTGCTGACACCTGACTGTTTCGGCGACTTGCTCGCAATGTGCATCGGGACATACGCGTCGGACGGTGTAATTTTGGACGGCACGAGCCTCTGGCTTGACAAGATCGGGCAGCAGGTTGCGAGCGAGAAGCTGAGTCTGAAGCTGGCGCCGCATCACCCCGATATCGTCGCCGGTCAGCGTTTCACATCGGAAGGCTATATCTCCGAAGATTACGATATGATCGAGCGAGGTGTCCTGAAACAGTTCCGTCTCAGCGACTACGCGGCTCGTAAAACAGGCTACAAGCGGTCGCCCAATTCATCGCTCGGCAGCTTCATTGTCGAACCGGGCGAGGAGTCGTTCGAGACGATGATTCGCGACATTGACCGCGGAATTTTCGTCGCGCGGTTGTCCGGCGGTTCGCCGAGCGCATCGGGCGATTTCTCGGGTGTTGCGAAAAACTGTTTTTTGATTGAAAAGGGCGAAATTAGAGAGGCGTTGAGCGAAACGATGATCAACGGCAATTTGGCGGAGTTTCTTATGAACATCAAGGCGCTCTCAAAGGAAGTCGTAAAAGACGGAAGTTGCGTACTCCCGTGGGTCGCTATCGAGGGCGTGGGGATCGCCGGCAAGTAAAGGAAAAAACATATGATTGAGAACGTGAAAGATAAGAAAGATAAGATGGAAAAAACTCCGAAGAGAGTATTCTGGGAACTGATGCTGATCGGCGTCGCTTTATTGACAGCTGGCATCTTTACTCTTGCGAATCCGCAGGGAACGCTCAAGTTCATTCTGATTGTCGTGGGGATTGTCTCCATCGTCAGCAGTGTTGGTTTCTTCATGCGCTTTTTACGCATTCGTGAGGAGACGGGGTGGACGAGCTCTTTTGTGCTCGTGCTGGCAGGGCTTCTATTTATATTCGGCTTAATCCTCATCATCAAACCGGACGAGACGTGGAAGTTTCTGATCTACTCGGTCGGCTTGTGGTTTATCGCTTACGCTGTGTATTCGCTCGTCGCTTCCGTGAAGATTAAATCTTTTAATCAGAAGCTTTTCACTGTTACCTTCATACTCGGTTTGCTGCTGCTCCTTGCAGGCGTCCTATTAATCTTATCGCCGACGATCGGACTTACGTTTATCGGTCTGCTGATCGGTATCGCTCTCGTCGTCAACGGTTTGGATTTTATCTTGCTTGCGATTGCGGGGAAATTGATCGGCAGTCAACAGAGACTATGACAATACGTGTAACGTGGGCAGTTCCGCGTATTTCGTCATGGATATGTGCTGGTCGTCATGGCGTTTGCGCAGGTATGTTAACGTCGTGCTATAGTAGTAAAAGACACGAATAGACAAAAGGAAGGTTTTTACAATGTCAGATAAAAAGAGAATTATCACTTTGCCGACGCGTAAACTGATTGACGCTGACAGGCGCGACGGTTGCGGTGAATGTCAGACGTCTTGTCAATCGGCCTGCAAAACGTCGTGCGGTGTCGCGAATCAGCAGTGTGAGCAGGAGCGCGACTAATCGCATTACTTTTGTGATGAAGGCCCGAAGCGTCGGCATGCCGTGCTGAAAAGACGGCGCGCCGGTTTCTTGCGGATGAGCGGATGGTACATCAGTATAAACTGAACGGCTACAACATCGTGTTGGACGTCGATAGCGGCAGTATTCATCTCGTAGACGAGCTCGTCTACGAGATTATTTCTTTGTACGAAAAGACAGGCAGGACAGATATCGTTCGCGCGCTTTCCGATCGTTTCGAACCTGACGATATCCGTTCAGCGCTCGTTGAAGTGGAGGAGCTCGTCGATCAGCAAAAGCTGTTCTCTCGTACGGATCACGCCGCGCGACTTTTTGCGGGTCCAGGATTCCCGACGACGAAGAGGAAGAGTTCGACAGCAAACGCACAACTCGATCATGATGAAGGCGCGGATGAGTATGGCCGGAAACATGAAGATGTTATCAAGGCGCTCTGTCTCAATGTCGCTCACACATGCAATCTCGATTGCTCTTATTGTTTTGCCGGACAGGGCAAGTACAAAGGAGAGCGGGCGCTCATGTCGTTTGAGACGGGCAAGAAGGCGATCGACTTTCTCATCAATCATTCAGGATCGAGGCGGAATCTTGAAGTCGACTTCTTCGGCGGTGAACCGCTTCTCAATTGGCAGATGGTCAAAGATGTCGTCACTTATGCACGTTCCGTCGAAGAGAAGACCGGCAAGCATTTCCGTTTCACGTTGACGACGAATGGCCTGCTTATCGATGACGACGTGATCGAGTTCACGAACAAAGAGATGCATAACGTCGTCCTCAGTCTCGACGGACGCCCTCACGTGCACGACCGTTTTCGTGTCGATATAGGGGGGCAAGGCAGCTATGCGCGTATCGTTCCGAAATTTCTCGAACTCGTTCGCAGACGTAACCGCGGCACGTATTACGTCAGAGGTACATATACGCACCTCAACACCGATTTTATGAACGATATTCTTCATATGCTCGACCTCGGGTTTCGTGAGCTTAGTATGGAGCCGGTCGTTTGCCGCCCGGACGAGCCGTATGCGCTGACGGAAGAGGACATGCCGGTCCTCAAAGAACAATACGAGAAGCTTGCCAAAGAGATGCTGCGCCGCGAGCGCGAGGGCGACCCTTTCGAGTTCTACCATTTCATGATCGATCTCGAGCACGGTCCCTGCATTTACAAGCGGATCGTCGGCTGTGGGGCAGGGACGGAATATCTTGCCGTGACGCCGACGGGCGACCTCTATCCGTGCCATCAGCTCGTCGATGATCCGTCCTTTTGCATCGGTACTCTTGATGATGGCGTGACGGAACAAGATCTTCAAAATGAGTTTCGAAAGTGCAACATCTTTGCCCGTGAGGCGTGTCGCGATTGCTGGGCGAAGTTGTATTGTGCCGGAGGCTGTGCCGCGAACGCATTTCACATGTCGGGAAGTCTCTTCGGAATCGACACGTTCGGCTGCGAACTTTTCAAAAAGCGTATTGAATGCGCCATCATGATAAAAGTCGCCAAGGCGGTTGCCTCGGCGACTTGACCCTAAGGTTATATTTAACGACGCAAAGGTATTCTGTGTCTGTTAACCTCTCATTCCCTTCTGGCGTTTTTACAGATTAACGTTCAAACGTGATGCGGTTTTCCGCAACACCCATGCCGTCTTCCTCGATTTCTTCAACGGACGCGATGGAAAGGTCGAAGAGGAGTAATTGTTCATTCAGCGACAAGTTGTCAATAAATTTCTCATTGCCTTGGAAAAGATTCAAAGCTTCTCCGCTTAACGCTTTTTCCTCGATAACGAATCGATAGGTCTTGCCCTTGCTGACAGTTTCCAACAAGGAATCCGCGACCTCAAGCAGAAAGGGCTTTGTCTGGTAGCATGCGACTAAGAGCATTCTCGGCGTTTCTCCGTCAAGCACATAATCGGGGATGATGTCGATCACGCGAGCTGCAAACTCTCCCTTTGCGATGACGGAGGTGATTATTGTCTCTTCCGATTCAGTAGATTCAATTTCAGTAGTTTCGGCTTCAGTGGTTTCGACCGTCTCGGTATCTTCAATATCGACCTCGACCTCAATGACCTCTTCATTTGTTTTCGGATCGCCGACTTTGATACCGAGGGTGCAAGCACTTGACAACATCAATGCAATCAAAAGCAAACAAACGACGACCGGTATTTTCTTCATAATGTAATCCCCCTATCCCGTTCTTCGTTGATCTTCAATCAGGCTTTTTGTTCGTTGCACAGCCTGCACAAACTCTCGAAACGACCTAGTAGTGCGGTATTACGGCGATCCAGCCGTGAATATCTTCGACAGTCTGACGCTGGATGCCGGTGAGTATATCGTAGAACATCTGCGCCACGGATCCAATCTCTCTGTTGTTGATGATGATCGATTCGCCCATGTATTGGAGCTCGCCGACAGGAGAGATGACGGCCGCCGTGCCTGTACCGAACGCTTCCGTCAGGCGTCCTTCAGCATGTGCCTCATACAGTTCTTTGACGCTGATACGGCGTTCTTCCACAATCATATCGCGGTCTTTGGCGAGCGTGATGACGGAGTCGCGCGTCACGCCCGGCAAGATGGTATCTCCGAGTTCCGCTGTGACGATCTTGCCGTCGATCACGAACATCATATTCATGGCGCCGACCTCTTCAACGTATTTCTGTTCGCGCCCGTCGAGCCAGAGTACTTGGTTGAATCCGGCATCCATAGCCTCTTTCGTCGCCTTGAAGCTGGCGGCGTAGTTCCCGCCCGTTTTCGCGCGTCCCATGCCGCCTTTGACGGCACGTACATAACGCTGTTCGATGCGGATACGAACCGGTTTCATGCCGTCCGGATAGTACGATCCTGACGGCGCGCAAATGACAAAGTAGATAAAGCGCTCGGCGGAATGTGCGCCGAGGCTCTTGCCGTCCGCGATCATCGTCGGTCGTATGTAGAGCGACGTTCCCTCACTGCTCGGCACCCAGTCGCGATCGAGATCGATTAAACGCGAAATAGCTTCGACCTGAAAATCTTCGTCAAGGGCGGGCATGCAAGTGCGATCGGCGCTTCGGTTCATGCGGCGCGCATTATCGATGAGGCGGAAAGAACCGACCTCACCATTCGGCAATCTGTACGCTTTGGTGCCTTCGAATATTTCCTGTGCGTAATGAAAGACAGGTGATGCCGGATCGAGACAAAGCGGTCCATACGGGACGATACGCGCATCGTGCCACCCAATGCCTTTGTCGTACTCGACAATAAACATATGGTCGGTAAAAATACGCCCAAAGCCGAGTTTGCTCTCGTCTGTCGGTTTAACTTTCGGGTTTTCTGTTCTGGTAATCTTGATGTCCATTGTTGATCCTTTCTCGAATCAATCTCTTGCGGAGCTGACGCTTTGTACATCTTTTCCCTTCGAGATTGATTGGGGAAGTTGCTGACGGTAAGGGTACGCGGCACCCCCTCTTGCCGAATACCCTTGAGTCATCTGTTTCTTGCTCACAGTCTCACGCAGGCGGCGCCTCGCTGGAGCGCGACCTCGTTCAGTTCGACGAGGTGAGCCTTTTTGCTGGTGAAAATGTTTCGCAACATATCAACGACTGTTTCAAATTTCAAAAATTTAGTCGCCTCGATGTAGGCGCCGAGCATCGCCATGTTGGCGACGCGCATATTGCCGAGCTCCGAAGCGATTTCGAGTGACGGGACATAGACGATCCGTACGTCGTCGCGTTTGACCTTGCGCTCAACGATCGATTCGTTGACGAGGATTAAGCCGCCCGGTTTGACGGTCGGCTCGAACTTATCGAGGGACGGCTGGTTCATAGCGATGAGCTCGCTCGGCTCGAGGACGATCGGCGAGATGATTTCCGTATCGGCAATGACGACGCTGCAGTTCGCCGTACCGCCACGCATCTCAGGGCCATATGACGGCAGCCAGCTGACGTTCAGGCCCTGCGCCATCGCTGCTTCCGACATCGTCGTGCCGATCGACATGACGCCCTGTCCGCCGAAACCCGCTACGATGATTTCATGGTAAGCCATCTCATGCCTCCTTTGTGATGTCTTTGTAAACGCCGAGCGGGAAGACGGGAATCATGTTCTCGTTCAGCCATTCGAGCGCTTTAACGGGTGTCAAGCCCCAGTTCGTCGGACATGTCGATAAGACTTCGATCAGCGTGAATCCGCGTCCTTCGATTTGCAGTTCGAATGCTTTCTTAATGGCTCGTTTCGCTCTCATGACGTTGGCGGGCGATGTGACGGTGACACGCTCGATGTAGGCGGCGCCATCGATTGTCGCGAGCATTTCCGCGATACGGATTGGCGATCCCGCGTGACTCTTGTCACGGCCGAGCGGCGCCGTGGTGGCGCGCTGTCCGACGAGTGTTGTCGGGGCCATCTGGCCGCCGGTCATGCCGTAAATAGCGTTGTTGACGAAGACCGTCGTGATGTTCTCTCCGCGCATCGCCGCGTGCGTGATTTCTCCCGTGCCGATCGCGGCGAGGTCTCCGTCGCCCTGATATGTGAAGACGACTTTGTCAGGCAACACGCGTTTGATGCCTGTCGCGACGGCGGGGGCGCGGCCGTGTGCCGCTTCCTGCATATCGCAGTTGAAGTAGTCGTAAGCGAAGACAGAGCAACCGACCGGCGCGACGCCTACGGTGTTCCCTAGGACGCCTAGTTCTTCAAGCGTTTCGGCGACGAGTCTATGAATGATTCCGTGCGTACAGCCCGGACAATAGTGTGTTTCAATATCGGCGAGACCTTTCGATCTTTGATAGACGATTGCCATGCTTTTACCTCCCCAAAGCTTTCAGCGCGGCATTTGCCACTTCGCGCGGCGTCGGAACGACACCTCCAGCCTGCCCGACGAAGGAGACGGGTTTGACGCCGTTGACTCCGATGCGTACGTCGTCAACCATCTGTCCCGTGCTCATTTCAACGGTGACGACGGCTTTGACGCTCTCTTGCGCGGCGACCTGATGAAGCGCTTCATACGGGTACGGCCAGACGGTGATCGGGCGGAAGACGCCGGCCTTGATGCCTTCTTTTTCGAGAATGCCCGCGGCGGCGCGCGCGAGTCGAGCCGGTGTGCCGTAGGCGACAAAGATGATTTTGGCACCGTCCGTGTCGTTCGTCTCGTAGCGCTGCTCATTTGCGATAACGCGTCGGTATTTATCTTCCAGACGATGGTTGTGAGCATTACACGCTTCCGGGCTGATAAAAAGCGAATTGATGATGTTCGGCTCACGTTCACCTTTTGTGCCGGTTGTCGCCCACGATTTTTTAGGCAGATCGTCCGGAGACACGGGCGGTTTTTTCCACTCGATCGGCTCCATCATCTGGCCGATCATGCCGTCGAGAAGCATCATGACGGGCATGCGGTAGCGGTCTGCTAGCTCAAAGGCTTCCTGCATCAGGTCGACGACTTCCTGAATATTGGCCGGCGCGAAGACGATCAACCTATAGTCTCCGTTGCCGCCGCCGCGCGTCGCCTGAAAATAGTCACCTTGCGCAGGCTGAATCGTTCCGAGTCCGGGGCCTCCGCGCATGACGTTGACGATGACTCCCGGCAGCTCGGCGCCGCACATGTAGGAGATGCCTTCCTGTTTCAAGCTGATGCCGGGCGACGATGAGGACGTCATCACGCGCGCCCCGGCGCCCGCCGCGCCGTAGACCATGTTGATGGCGGCGATTTCCGATTCAGATTGAAGAAAGATGCCCCCCGCCTTCGGCATATGCAGCGACATGTATTCGGGAATTTCGCTCTGAGGTGTGATCGGGTATCCGAAATAGCATCGACATCCGGCGCGGATGGCCGCCTCCGCGATGGCTTCGTTTCCCTTCCAAAGTTCTTTTGCCATACTGCCCCCCTCTACTCGCGTTCCACGGTAATGATGGAATCCGGGCACATGCGCGCGCAATTGGCGCACCCGATGCACTTGTCCATTTCCTTAACCGTGGCGGGGTGATACCCCTTGCGGTTCGTCATACTTTCATCGAGAAAGATGATCTTTTTCGGACAGACCGAGACGCAAAGGCCGCAGCCTTTACACCAATCCTGCCGAAACGTTACCCTTCCTTTTGCCATGCGAATAGTCCTCCTTCGTGGTCACCGAGTTCCCATGGTTTTGTCATATATCGATCGATCGGAAAAAAAGAGCCGTTCAGTCGGCCTTTCAATTCTTCCTCGAATTTGCGTTCAGCTACAGTATAAATGAGCGGCAGGTTTATCGCTTTAGCGACATTTGCCGCGAACTCATCGCCGCTTAAAATGACATCTACCGTTGTCTCTTCGCCGAGATGCGTGTTGTTGACGATGCCCGTTATCTGCTGCTTGCTTGCCGCCTCCGTAAGTTGTAAGTAGCGTCTGACCTTGTCGATCGTTCCGTTTTCAACGCGATTTTGATTGATCACGAACCAGAAATCGAAATCGATCCGGTCTAGCTGCGGCTGATAATAGCCGAGAAGGCGCGCACCGACGGGGTCGCCTCCTAGATCGATGATGCTCTGCTGCTGACGATTTGCGAAAATTGCCATGATGTCGGGCGGAAGCGCGGGGATGTCCGCCTTTCCGAAGTTAGACGTTACGTAGACAGTGATACCCTCGCATTCAAGTTCACGGCTGCGCTCATAAGACCGAAAATACGGGTTGACGATGTCGAGGTCGGCAAGCGCCGTCTTTCGGCCGTCACGCGCCATGGCAAAGGCGAGATTGACGGCAAATTCCGTTTTCCCCGTCCCGTAATGTCCCGAGATGATCGTGATTTGTTTCTCTGGCAGTTTCAAACCGTCACTCCTTCTCGTAGACGCATAACGGCTCACGTCCCGCCAACGCTTCGCTCACGGCTTCCGCCAATGCCGTCAGTTCGTCTTCGCCGGGATACACGTGGACCGGCGCGATAAAACCGATGCGATCAATAATCCACTTTACGAACCCCTCGCCGTAAGCGAGTCCTCCCGTGAGCAATATGGCGTCGACGTCGCCCTTGAGAACGGCTGCCGCGCTGCCGATCTCTTTGGCGACCTGATAAGCCATCGCTTCATAGATAAGGTTCGCCTTCTCATCGCCGGAGATTATTCTCCGCTCGACTTCACGAGCGTCGCTCGTTCCAAGGTAAGAAGTGAGACCGCCTCCTCCGACAAGAGCTTTTTTTAATTCGCTTTCCGAATATTTCCCCGAGTAGCAGAGCTCAATGAGCGAAAAAATCGGAAGTCCGCCTGAGCGTTCCGGTGAAAAAGGTCCGTCACCCGACAGCGCGTTGTTGACATCGATGACTTTGCCTCTCCTGTGTGCGCCGACGGAGATCCCGCCTCCCATGTGGGCGATGATCAAGTTGCAGTTTTGCGGCGAACCGCCATGTTCACGGCAAAAGCGCCGCGCGACGGCTTTCTGATTGAGCGGGTGAAAAATAGAAATACGTTCAATTGAATGCCATCCGGAGATGCGTGCCAAAGGTTCCAGTTCGTCGACGATAACGGGATCGGCGATGTACGCCTTTAAGTTGTGCCGAGTTGCGATGTTGTATGCGAGGATGCCGCCAAGATTGCTCGAATGCCATCCGTACCGGCACGCCGTCATATCGTCGATCATGGCGGCGTTGACCTCATAGACGCCTCCGTCGAGCGGGTGTAAGAGTCCTCCGCGTCCGACGATCGCGTCCATCGAATCGACATCTATGTTTTCTTCCTCCAAGATATTGAGGATGAGCTTCTGTCTGACGGGGAGCTGACTTTTGAGATCCTTCAAACGTTCCATTTCAGCTCCATGACGGATTGTTTTCTCGAAAGAGAGCGCTCCATTCTCGTAAATGCCGACTTTTGTCGAGGTCGATCCGGGATTGATGATGAGTAATCGTGCCATCTCTATCTCTCCTGCCTGCTCAACCGTTCAGTCCCCGCCTTGCGCCGTTCCTGCTCAAGGGCGATATAAAGTGCCAATGTGATGGAATTGAGTTTCGCATCCATTAAATCGCTTCGAGATGTCACGATGACGGGCGCTTTTGCTCCGAGAACGAGTCCGGCACCGGGGGCGTCGCACAGGAAGGCGAGCGCTTTATAAAGAACATTTCCCGCCTCGATGTTCGGCATGAGCAAGATGTCAACGTTTCCGGCGACCGGGTCGGTGACGCCTTTACGGCGCGCCGCATCCGGGAAGAGCGCATTGTCAAGCGCAAATGGACCGCCCACGCGGCACCCCGTCAGATCGCCTTCCCGATTCATTCGCACGAGTTCCTCCGCATCGACGGTCGCCTGCATGGCGGAGTTTACTTTCTCAAGGGCGCAGATGCACGCGACTTGAGGTTCGTCGATTCCGAGCAAGTGCGCGACTTTGACGGCGTTCTCAATGATGTGTTTTTTCGCCGCAACATCGGGAGCGATGCACATCCCGGCATCGGTAACGATCATGGGACGATTGATCTTCGGAATAAAAAAGAGACCGATATGCGAAAGCAACTCTCCGTCTCTTATTCCCGTTTCGCGATTCAGGATCGCTTTGAGCACGTAGGCGGTGCCGACGAGCCCCTTCATAATGGCGTCGGCATATTCCATGCGTATCAAGCGAACGGCCAAGTTGCACGCCTCGACGTCGTCCGTCTCCTCGATGATTTCATATTGCTCGGCTCTGACTCCGCAGCGATTGCCGGCTTCAATGATCTTGTCACGATGACCGATGAGAATCGGTTCGGCGATCCCTAACGCCGACGCCTTATCAATGGAGAGCAGCACATCTTCATTCTGAGCGACGGCTACGGCAATGCGCCGGCGCCCCGAAGCGACAATTTTCTCATTCATGAAATCGAAAGACTGTATCATAGATTCCTTCCGGCTTAATCGCATCTACGCCATGTCGCTTCTCGTGACATGTCTCCATCTCGTCGAAATCGACGCAGTTTCCGCACAACGACGATTGACTTCCGGCATTGCTCAAACATCTTGGCGCCGTGATCTCTGATGCTTGCATATCAGGCGTTATACGATCATTCATCTGAAAATGAATAACGTCTGTGTTTGAGTTCAGTGTACTCTATTGTGTAACGGATGGTCAAACTTAAATTGACGAGTCTTCGTGTCACATTCGTTGTCCTGAACACGTCAATTTTCAAGAGAGCTAGTCGGCGGAGAAGAGTAATGGTACTACTTATGGTAAAATCTCATCAAACGCGTTGATTACTTTTGCAAGCGACACGATAAGGAGGGAGATCCATGATTAAAGAATTTAAGGTTCAGTATGAGGAAAGAGAGCGCAAGCTTTCAGAGCTTCAGCCGTACGAAGTCGCCTTGCTTCGGAGAACCATCGAGATTTGCGCGGAGGCAAAGGCGCGCGGGGATCATCCGTTTGGCTGTCTTCTCGCTGATGCGGAGGGAAATATTCTGATGGAACAAGGCAATGAGGAGGTCACGCGCGGAGGTGACTGCACTTCACATGCGGAAGCATTGCTGATGCGAAAAGCGTCACAAATTTACGATAAGGAAGCCATGTCAAAACTGACGATGTACAATTGCGCCGACTCATGTGCCATGTGTACGGGTGCGATGTACTGGGGAAACTTGGGGAGAATGGTGTATATCTGTCCTGAATCGAAGCTCAAAGAAGTGACAGGCGATGACATCCGTAACCCGACGTTGAATTTGCCGAGCGCTGTCGTTATCGCCTGCGGTCAAAAACCGATGGAAATTGTAGGCCCGTTTCCTGAGCTTGTGCCTGATTTCCTCGCCTTACATGAGGGTTATTGGGACAAAGGATCATAGCTCCGGCAATTAAAAGAAGAAAAAGAAAAACGCTGTAATCATAGGCGGACGGTAAATTTTGCCAGTCCGCCTTGTTTTTCGCGGCACTTTGAATCTATTCGCTGAGACTGTTGCTATAATTGTCAAGAGAAATCATTCCCTAGGAGCGACGAGATGATGAATAACCCGTGGAAACTTTACGACGCCCTGATTGAAGGAGTCGACCCTTCATGGAAAGTAGATTATTATTCACAAGGCGTGACATGGTGTGAAGTCTTTTCAGGTGAGAACTCAGGTATCGCCATGTGTATGCACGAGCGCGGACCCGGTTCTCAATTCCCCGAACCTTTTGAAGGGATGTCGTTGAAAGACATGGCGGCGATGATCAAGTCGTGGAATTTTCTCGAGGCGTCGCTCGGGTTGGCGGCGTTGAACTGTTACTACAATACCGTCGAAAAAGTGAAGAGCCTCGGCGGTTTTCGCGGCCTGGAGATCTGCACGGGCGCCGTCGATTATGAAAAGCGCAAGCAGCTCAATGCATTTATTGCGTTTCAAGATGAAATCGCAGGCAAAAAAGTTGCCGTTATCGGTCACTTCCCGCACATTGAACGCAAGATCGGCGGTATTTCAGATCTGATTGTGATCGAGCGCCGCCCTCAGAAAGGCGATTATCCCGATTCCGCCTCCGAGTATATTCTCCGTGAACACGACTATGTCTTTATCACGGGGTCTACCTTGACGAACAAGACGCTTCCGCGATTGCTTGATGTTGCCGGCGATCGCTGTAAAGTCAGTCTCGTCGGTCCTTCCGCCTGTATGGCGCCTGCCCTTTTTGAGATGGGCGTCCACAATATTTCAGGGTATTGCGCCACAGACCAGAAACTCCTCGATCAGGCTATCCGTCGCGGTGATGTGATGGCGATTTACGACGCGGGATATATGGTGAGCGTTGATCGTCCGCTTTGGTAAGATCGATTCAGTGCTTTTTCCTAGAGCTTTCTGAAAACCGCTAACAGTGAGAACGAGACAGTTTTTTGCAGTTCTAAAGAATTACATGCGCTTGGCTGAATCACTACTTTTGGCCAGTCACATGTGATTTTATCTCGAATGTGGTCAAAAAATTAACCTTGAACACCCAACTTAAGAGAGGCTGTCTCGTTTTGAGACAACCTCTCCTTTGAACGTTGCGTCAATTCACCCAGCTAAAAGATATATTCCGTTGTTCGAACGTTTTTGACGATCACTTTTCCTTCGCGAATAACGTACGGTCTGTTCGGAGCGAGTGCGATCGCCTCTCGGATATTTTTCGCTTCGATTAGGACGAGGTTGGCGTCGCAACCTTCTTTGAGTCCGTAGGCTGGCAGATTCATGATCTTGTTGGCGTCCGTCGTGATCATGTCGAAGACCTTTTCCAGCTCGTGAGGCAGGCTCATCTGGGCTGCGTGAACGGTGACGTTTGCCACTTGGAGCATGTCGGCACACCCGAGCGGATAGAACGTGTCGTTGACGCAGTCTTGCCCGAAGCTGACGTTGACGCCGGCTTCAAGCAGTTCCTTCACGCGCGTGATGCCGCGGCGGATCGGCTGTTTGTCGAGGCGTCCCTGAAGCATTAAGTTCGTGACGGGATTCGTGATCATGTGGATACCGGCGCGCGCGACTTTGTCGATGACATAGGAGGCGTAGTGGTCGTCGTAAGCGGCGAGCGCACATGTGTGTCCCGCCGTGACACGTCCGTGCCATCCGCGTTTGATCGTTTCGTCCGCCACCATTTCAAGCGTCCGATAAAAAGGATCATCTGTTTCATCGACGTGCATGTCGATGTCGGCGTCGTACTTCTCAGCGAGATCGAAACAGAATTTGACATGGGCGAGGCTGTCGTCCGGCGTGTTTTCATTCGCCGGCATACCTCCGACGATGTCACAACCCATCTTCATCGCTTCTTCCATCAGTCGATCGCATCCCGGATCCTTCAGAATTCCCTCCTGCGGGAATGCGACG
Organism: Clostridiaceae bacterium; assembly: GCA_012841145.1. Lineage (GTDB taxonomy): Bacteria > Bacillota > Clostridia > Saccharofermentanales > DTU023 > UBA4923. The sequence goes on from DUVH01000016.1 coordinate 40,884, forward strand.
AGTTGGAGAGTCATTTTGTCGCGGTATCGTTCACGGAGGGCCAAGACACCTTTGAGCGGTTTGAGCCCGCCGATCGTGTCGATATCGACGTGCGTGCGCATAGCAAGCGTCCCGTTCATCAGTGCCAGATCGAGAACGGCTCCGGCACGTTCGATGACATCTTCGTCCGTATATGCCTTCTTCCGATCCCAGATGATCTCGATCGCTTCCGTCAGCGTGCCGCTCACGTTCTTTCGCACGGAGTCGAGAATGTTGACCTTGTCGAGATGAATATGGGGGTCGATAAACGCGGGGACGAGCAGGTTACCCGCCGCATCGATCGTTGTATCGGATTTCTTGTCGAGTCCCTGCCCGATGGCGGCGATTGTCTTACCTTCGCAGTAGATATCCCATAAACCTTCGCGTCCTCGCAGAGTGCAGTTTTGAATGAGTAGTGACATGATGGCTCCTTTCTCTTCCTTGCCGGCGGAGTGATTCTTTTTATTCATTGTAGTACAGGGCGGGTATTGTATGGATAATGATTTTGGATTGTGCTATCATTCTATTGAAAAAAGTGCCATAAATGGCAGAAGTTTTCATTAGAATTTCTTTCGTAGGACGATGTGGTTGAGGATGCCGTCGGCGTAATATTCGTCGGAGTACAGAATAATCTCATCGTTGATGTTGTAAGCCACTTCATCGAGATGGAGAACGGGCGCACCGACGGGAACTTGGAGCAACTCGCTAATGTGTTCGTCAGCCGTATATGGAGACACTTCAGTCAGATCCATGTAGATGCTTGTATGGCAAAAATTCTCGATAAAATGGAAAATCGGCGGCTCTAAATCTTTCGGTGTGAAATTGTAGTCTTTAATGCGTTCGTATGGTACGTGGTCCACACAATATATTGCCGGTCGTCCGTCCGCCGTGACGACCCTCGCGACGGAGAGAACGGGGGAATGTAACGGTATCTGCAGCTTGGATGCCACTTTCTCATTATCCGTAATCGTTTTGACTTCGAGGTGAATAGTTCCCGGAATATAACCTGCCTGTGCGATCATATCGAGGAATTCAACTTCCAAGTCAATACGCGTGCTGACTTCAGTGACGTGGCGATTGATGACGGTGCCGATTCTGCGCCGCCTCGTAATAAAACCGGACTGTTCAAGAATTGCCAGACCGTCACGCAGCTGCGTGCGGCTGATACCGAGCTTAGCGGCAAGTTCCGTTTCAGGCGGCAGCTTGTCGGCATCCTTGTAACGGCCAAAACGAATATCGTACAAAAGCTCATTCCAAATAGATGAGACCGATCTGTCATTTCTGCTATGAGCAGAGTTTTTTCCTCTTTTGGCCGCCATAAAGTTTCCTCCTCTCTCTCTGACGGTCAAGACCGTGCACATAACCATACGATGTGCAGCACTATACACCGAGCCATCACTGATATCCGCTTAAAACATCAATCAGTGAAATAGTAATACGTAGACATATTACAGTGTTACCTTTCATTTTGTCGAGTTGTCGAGTAATTTCATTATTTTGGAGCTTTTTGCATGAAAAAGGCTCATCTTGCCTGAAAAATATTGGTGCAATCGTTGACAAAGGGTAAACAGGGTTATATGATTAATAGTAATACCAAACAGCTTAGATGGTAATATTAAATTGCCGTAAGCTGCGCAACGAGTCACGGATGATAGGGAGGTACTCATGAAAAAGTCTTTGAAACGAATGGCGCTGGCACTTGCTGTCGTACTCATTCTCTCTGCAGGTTTTGCCTGTAAGTCGAAAGAGCAGGGAGGAAATGGTGAAACGACAGGCGACAAACTGAAGGTCGCGCTCGTGTTGCCGGGGAAGAAGGATGACGTGTCATTCAACCAGGCGATGTTCCTGGCGCTTGACAGTTATGCAGAAGCAAACAAGGACAAGATTGATCTCAAAGTCGTTGAGAATATGTACGAGGTAGCGGACATTGAGCCGGCGCTGATCGATTTTGCCAGTCAGGATTACGATGTCGTGTTCGGACACGGCTTCCAGTTCATGGAGCCCATCGTGAAAATTGCGCCCAAGTATGAGAACACAATGTTTCTGTTGGGGACAGGCTATAAGACGGTGGATAATTCCGCCGTTTACGATGTTCACCTTGAAGCGGGCGGATACTTGATGGGAGTTGTTGCCGGATTGGCGACCGAGACAAATAAAGTCGGAGTCATTGGCGGCGCCGATGCGTCTGAGACTTTCCGCGGACACGAAGGATTTAAGGCGGGCGCAAAGAGCGTCAACCCTGAAGTAACGATTGAAGAAGTATACACGGGCGACTGGACGGACACCGTCGGCGCGAAGGAAGCGGCAATCGGCATGTATGATGCCGGCGTCGATGTCATCTGGCATTCGGGCGACGGAATTGGACTCGGCGTTGTTCAAGCTGCCAAAGAAAAAGATAAGATTTGTCTTGGTAACGTTGCCGACCAAAATACGCTTGCCCCAGACAATGTGATGACAGGTATCGTGTACAACTGGGTGACGGTCATCGAGAACATTTTCAATGACATCAATGCCGGCAAATTCAAAGGTCGCGAAGAGTCGGAACGCTTCTACTGGATTACCATTGAAAACGGCGGGATTATCTATGCGCCGATCATAGATCCGAAGGGCATGCTGACGGAAGAGGATAAGGCGAAAATTGAGGAAGTTTACCAAGGAATCAAGGCAGGCACCGTGGAAATGCCGGAAATTGATGAACCGAAGAACTAAACGACTTCACTGACGTCGAGCCATCACCTTGGCAAAAGTTTTAGAAAGGTGTTTCCTATGGAATCGATCGCAGTAGAAATGCGCGATATAACGAAAATATTCGGTCACAAAGCGGCAAACGATCATGTGAACTTTACGTTGCGTCGCGGGACGATTCACGGGCTCCTCGGCGAAAACGGCGCAGGCAAGACGACGTTAATGAATATCCTGTACGGTCTCTACAAGCCGGAGGGCGGGGACATCTTTCTGAAAGGCGAACGCGTAGACATCCAGTCCCCGGAGAAAGCAATTTCTCTGGGGATTGGAATGGTTCACCAGCATTTTATGCTCGCCAATCCCTTAACGGTGACAGAGAACATCATGGCGGGCAATTTCAGAAAACGCCAAATCCTGCTTCGAAAAGATCAGTTCAGACGTGAAGTTCTGGAGTTAGCAGAGCGATACAAGATGAAAGTCGATCCCGACAGCTATATCTGGCAGAACTCCGTCGGCGAACAACAGCGGATAGAGATTCTGTCCGTTCTTTTTCAGGATATCGATATCCTCATTCTCGATGAGCCTACTGCCGTTCTGACGCCGAGCGAAACGGACGAACTTTTCATCACGCTGCGCGAGCTCGTTGATGACGGCAAGTCGATCGTCATGATCACGCATAAGCTTGATGAGATTCTACAGGTTGCCGATGAGGTGACCGTTCTCAGAGATGGTAAAAATGTGGGGTGCAGAAAGATCGATGAAACGGTGACGAAACGTGATCTGTCATCCATGATGATCGGGTATGACATCGACCTCGACTTGCAGTCGACCCATGAATGTACGGGCGATTGCATCGCTTTATCCGTCAAGGATCTGACAGTTAAGAACGATAAGGGCCTCATCGCTCTCGATCATATTTCTTTCGACATTAAGGAAGGTGAAATTCTCGGACTTGCAGGCGTCGATGGTAACGGTCAGAAGGAGCTTTGCGAGGCGTTGACGGGATTGCGCCCTGTCGAGGCGGGCCAAATTTATGTCAAGGGCGATGATTTCACCGGTAAAAATTCGAAAGATTTTATCAATGCCGGCGTTTCCTTTGTACCGGAAGATCGTCGAGACGTGGGGCTTGCCCTTGACTGGAATATAGCTAACAACTTAATCATCAAAGAATACGGAACGGATGCCTTTTCATCGCGCGGCTTGCTTCTTCGCAACAAGATAAAAAGCCACGCGAAAGAGATGATCGAACGATTTGATATACGCGCCATCGGAGAGGATGCGCTCGTTAAGGATCTCTCGGGAGGAAATCAGCAGAAAGTCATTCTCGCACGCGAGCTGAACGGCTTGCCCTCCGTTCTGATTGCGAATCAGCCGACTCGCGGCGTTGATATCAATGCGACGATGAATATTCGCAGGGAGATTATCGAGAGCAGCAACAATGGAACGGCAGTGCTACTTGTATCTGCCGACCTCGAGGAAATCATACAGGTGAGCGATCGGATTGCCGTAATTTACGACGGTAAGATTATGGGCATTTTGCCGGGGCGTTCATCGGTAGCGGAAATTGGTCCGCTCATGCTGGGAGAAAGGATGCAGAGACATGATGAAACGGCGTCTGCGTAGCAGTATCTCGACTACCTGGCAAACGGCTGTCATTGTTGTGGCTGCTCTTTTGCTTGGCGCCCTCTTTATTGCGTTTGCAGGTGAAAGTCCATTGGAATGTTACGGTGTCATGCTTGAAGGGGCGCTCGGAAGCATGTCGCGTATTTCGGAAATTATGATCAAAATGGTGCCGCTCATGATCATGGCGCTTGGTGTTTCAATCGCATTCCGGGCGAAACTGTGGAACATCGGAGCGGAAGGACAGATGATCGTTGGAGCGATCACGTCCGCTGTTGTCGGATTATACATCCCTCTTCCTCCGTGGCTCCATATGATCATTGCTCCGATCTTCGGAATGATCGGCGGTGCATTATGGGCGATGATCGCCGGATGGCTTCGCGTTCGCTTTAATGCGAACGAAGTTATCACGACGATGATGCTCAATTACGTTGCGCTTTACTTGTTGGCCTATATGGTCTACGGTCCTATGCAGGAGCCCGGCGGCTATAACTATCCGCAGTCATCGAGCATGGCTGAGTCTATTCAGCTGACACCGCTCGGAGCTGGTTTGCGTGTTAATACAAGTGTTTTCGTCGCTATTGGTGTACTGATCCTCATCATTTTATTCTGGCGCAGTCGGTTTGGTTTTACGGTCGACCTTCTGGGTCACGGCACTAAAATAACGAATTACGCCGGACTTAACGCCAACAGAACGATCATTTGGACGATGATGCTGTCCGGTGCGCTTTCCGGACTTGTCGGATGGATTGAGGTCTATGGCGTCCACTTCCGACTCCTGGAGGGGATCGGCGCCGGGTTTGGAGATCTTGCGGTCGTCATTACGTTGCTCGGGAAAATGTCACCGATCGGTATTCTGTTCGCGTCGTTTTTCATTTCTGCTCTCCTTGTGGGCGGTGCGACGATGCAGCGGATGACGGCTATCCCCTATTCGATCGTCGACATTATTCAAGGACTTGTCATTGTCTTGTTGATCACACAGCCTATGATTCAGCAGAAGCTGCAAGCGAGAAAGGCACGGGGAATCTATGTGGAATGAGATTTTTAGCTTAACATTTCTGACGAGCCTCTTAGCCGCTACAATCCGTCTGGCAACCCCCATTCTGTATGCAGCGCTCGGGCAAATCTTTACACAGAAAGCCGGCATCCTGAACTTAGGTGTTGAGGGAACCATGATCGTAAGCGCGATGGCGGCCTTTACCGTATCGTATTTCAGTGGCAGCCTCTGGCTCGGTTTTATCTCAGCTATTGTTGTCGGTGTGCTCTGGTCGTCAATTATGGCGTGGTTGAGCAATACGATGAACGCAGTGCAGGTGATCGCCGGTATCGGGCTCAATATCTTAGGCGCGGGGGTCGCATCCTACGTGTATCGCATTATTTTCGGTGTGCGCACGCTGCCTCCGCAAATTGATCCTTTCCCCGTCGTGGAGCTTCCGTTGCTCTCGAAAATACCCGTCATCGGTCCCGTGCTCTTTTGCAACAATGTTCCGACGTACATTGCGTTTCTGCTTATTCCCGTCTCGTGGTTTCTCATGGAGCGTACGACCTTCGGATTGCGTGTCAAAATGGTCGGAGAACACCCGCGCGCATCTGACGCGAAAGGTATTCACGTGACGCTGATACGCAATATTGCCGTCCTGATCGGCGGCGCTTGTGCAGGAGCTGCAGGCGCGTACATGAGCACGGCTTACATGAATCTGTTTACGGATAACTTGGTGCAGGGACAGGGATTCATGGCCGTTGCCGTTGTTATCTTCTCGAAATTCCGACCGGGATGGGCATTAGTCGGTTCGCTCGTTTTCGGTTTTTCGAACGCGCTTCAGATGCGGTTGCAGGCCATCGGTGCCGGTATTCCAAACCAGCTCTTATTGATGCTTCCTTATATCGTTACCATCTTCGCGCTTATCAGCACTTCGCGAAAAGCCGAGATGCCGAGCGCCTATACAAAGCCTTACGTGCGGATGGAGCGGTAAGCGGACGATGAGCGGAAGAATGCGAGTAACGATTATTGCTGCGACGCTGCTTGTAGCTGTGGTCGTATGCCTTATCACACTTTTGCCTGCACCTAAATCGTGCGCAAGAGCGGAAAAACGTGTGAGGGCTTTCGTTAACGCCGTCAATTACGATTTTAAGACACCGGAAAAGATTTATCCGTACCTGACGGAGGCCTACCGTACGTCAATCACGGAAGAGGCGTTTGTGGAAGCCTTCCATAAAGAGCGCTCCTATCCGTACCTGACGCCTCTCTTTTTGAACTACGAGTCAATTGAGATGGATGCAAACGCGACAAGCGGAAGTGCCCTGTTTTCTCAGGCGGCACGCCTGCCCGGCATGTTTACGGAGATCGCGGTGACTTACGAGAACGGAGACTATTTTGTGACTTACTTTGAGGAGTTTCTCGACGGAAGTTACTTAGATAAATTTGAAAAATTAACACCGGAGGAAGATAGGTGAGAAGCATGTCTATATCACGTCCTGTGAAACGAAAAGATTTCGATGAAAAGATAAGCGGTCGAGCGAAGTTTGTCGATGACTATCAATCGCCCGATTATTATCACGCATGTATTCTGCGATCGGAAAGACCGCATGCGCGGATTGTGTCGATTAACATTCCGGAGATACCGGAAGACACATGGGTTGCAAGAGGGAGAGATGTGCCTGTTCAAAACCGAGTCTTGGTCGATATCCCCGATCAGTTCATCCTGAATGACGTAGAAGTTGAATACGTGGGGGAGGCGATCCTTATCGTCGTCGCAAAAACGAAAGCGAAGGCTCGCCGGTTCATGGAACAGATTTCTGTAGAGTATGAAGATCTTCCGACATGTTTCGACGTTACGGAATCCGATACCATCTTACACGACTGTCGTTTTGTGAAAGGTGATCCCGACAAAGTTTTCAACGAAGCGCACGAAGTCTTTGAAGAGGTCTTGACGACGGGCTTTCAGGAACACGCTTACCTTGAGCCCCAGGGGATCGTTGCCGAATACCGAGACGGGTATATGACAGTGTGCGGAGCGATGCAATGTCCCTTCTACATACATAATGCGATCAAGCATGCCTTCGGATTTGACGATGATCACGTACGAGTGATTCAAGCGACGGTCGGCGGCGGTTTCGGCGGAAAAGAGGATTACCCTTCAGTGGTAGGACTGCAGGCGGCTCTCGCCTCGTATGTGTCGGGCAAGCCAGTCAAACTCGTCTTTGATCGACAGGAAGATATCATTTCGACGACGAAACGACATGCTGCACGTATGATCTACAAGACGGCGCTCGATGAAGAAGGCAACATCCTGGCGATGGACGTGAACGTGACGCTTGATGGCGGAGCTTATCTCGGTATCTCGACAACGGTGATCGAGCGGAGCCTTGTTCACTGTCTCGGCCCTTATGTCGTTGATCACGTGCGCGCCTATGGTTGTGTCAAGAAGACAAACCAAGTCGTGACGGGAGCATTCAGGGGCTTTGGTGATCCACAGACAATTTTCGCCGTCGATACACATCTAGCACACATTGCCAGACACTTGGGGCGCGATCACGTTGAGTATCGCAGGAGTTATCTTGCACAACAGGGTGATCGAACGGCAACTGACGGTTTGTACCGCGATCCTGTTTTCATTCGGGAGATGGCGGATAAAGTGTTGGAACAGTCAGATTATTATGCAAAGCGTGAGGCATATTCAAAAGATACCGGGCGTTACCGCCGCGGAATAGGTATCGGATTTCTCGGACGCGGTTGCGGTTTTGCGGGTTTTGCCGAGCGTGATTTCGTAAAAGGCGTCGTTCGTATTCGAAAACATGCCGACGATACGGTCGAAGCGCTCGTTTCGAGTACGGATATGGGCCAAGGAATCCACACATCGTTCTGTAAAGTCATTGCGGAGACACTGGAGATTCCCTTGTCTCAGGTCAGTTGTCCTCGGCCCGACACACAGCGCGTTCCTAATTCGGGTCCGACGAATGCGTCAAGGTCGATGCAAATTGTAGGCCGTATGTTGCAGCGCGCCGCGTTACGCCTCAAAGATGAATGGATTCCCGGGAAGGAGCAGGTGATCGAGGAACACTACCGTGAAGAACGCGATGCCGTCAATCCTTGGAATACCAAGACATTCAACGGTGACGGCTTCGCGACGTATGGGTGGTCGACAACCGTTACCGAGGTTGAACTCGATACGGTGACGTCGGAAGTTCGTCTCGTGAACATTTGGGGAGTATTCGATATCGGCCGCATCATAGATCGCAATCTAGTGGAGGGACAAATGCACGGCGGTCTCGTTCAAGGTTACGGATACGCTTCGATGGAAAAAATGGAAATCGAGAATGGCGTCATTATGCAAGATCGCCTGAACAATTACATTATTCCAACGGCATACGATATTGGAGGTATCCACGTTGATTTTGTCGATAACCCGTATGAAGCGGGTCCTTTCGGTGCGAAGGGTGCGGCGGAATTGCCGTTCTGCGGCGTGGCGAGTTCGTATGTGAATGCTGTCGAGAATGTTACGCAGCGTGTCTATTTAAGTATTCCGCTCACTCCGGAAAAAATCTTTGAAAGTTTACAGGAGGAAGTATGATCTCTTTTGTATTGAACGGTGAAAATGTTGAAACAGCGTCGCTGCCATCGTCACGTCTTCTCGACATATTGAGAGAGGAGTTTTTGCTGACCGGTGCGAAGGAGGGATGCGGAGAGGGTGAATGCGGCGCATGTTCCGTTTTGATCGACGGCAAATTGGCGAATTCATGTCTCATCGCTGTAGGCAGTATTGAAGGCAAAAAAGTGATGACGATTGAAGGGTTCAGCGAGACAGAGCGGTTCAGAGTATTGTCGGATGCTTTTGCAGAGGTCGGTGCTGTCCAATGCGGGTTCTGTATACCCGGTATGGTTCTCGCGTCAGAGAGTTTGCTCTCCGTCTGTGCGAAACCTACGGAAGAGGAGATTCGTATCGCATTGTCGGGAAATCTCTGCCGTTGCACGGGGTATGAACTGATCGTCAAAGCGGTTCAGCTAGCCTCAGAACGAGGCGCAGGTACCGTTTGGACGGCAGGAATATAGAGTGGAGTCAATCATGGCGATTAATAATAGAAAACCTCAATCACTAAATGAGGCGTTGCGCATCAGACACGACTGCGAAGTCATCCCATATATGGGAGGTACAGATGTTATGGTGGAGCGGGATCCGAAGGCCTCCTTTTTGTTTCTCGGAGATTTGCCCGAACTCCAGCAGTTGACACGCGATGCCGAGGGGTGGCATCTGGGATCCGGCCTTACGTTTTCGTCGCTTCTCGCAGAAGAGGACTGTCCCGACTTGTTGCGTGAGGCTGTGTCCCGGATCGCCTCCCCCGCCATCCGAAATCTCGGCACGATCGGCGGGAACATTTGCAATGCCTCACCTGCAGGAGATACCTTGCCCGTCCTCCTTCTGTACGATACGGATCTCGTTCTCAAGAGTCTGAAAGGCGAAAGGCGTGTTTCCCTCGATGCTTTTATTGTTTCGCGCAAACACATCGATTTGCGCTCTGACGAATTGCTCGTCGATATCATCATGAAACCCAAAGCGTACAACCACTTCTACTATGAGAAGATCGGAAGTCGTCGCGCCATGTCGATCTCAAAGATTGCCATGGCCGCGGCAGCGGAGATTCAAAAAGGAACAGTCGCGGATTTTGCGATCAGTTTCGCTTCAATGTACAAGACGCCGCTGCGCTTTAAGGATCTCGAGGAGACGGTTAAAGGGAAGTCGTTGGATTCACTTGAGGCGATGAAACAAGACGTCGTTCATGCGTATGGCGAACGCCTCAACCCGATAAGCGATCTGCGTTCGACCGCGGACTATAGAAAAGGTGTTTCCCTGAAACTCATCGGCGATTTCATTGATACGATTTTGGAGACGTTTGGTCAAGGATAATTGCCACCGGAGGCATATGCCTTCAGGATAGACGAAGGGGCTCTAAATCAGAAGTGATTTAGAGCCCCTTTACCGCAGTGATATTGTGCCGAAGATCTGCGGGCTTTACTCTTTTACTCAAAATCGGCTTACAGCTTCTTCTCCACGGCGTCGAGCTGGTCGAACAGTTCTTTCGGCATTTTCGGTCCGTAACCTTCGAAGTGCTTACGGATCGCCTCGAGTTCAAGCTGCCACTCATCGCGGTTGACGGTGGTGAGAGCTTTGAGGTCTTCCGCCGGCAAATCTAAGCCGTCGAGATAGAGATCCTCGACGTTGGGGAGGTAGCCGATCGCCGTCTCGTTCGCTCCGACGACACCGTCGCAGCGCTCGACGACCCATTTCAGGACACGGCTGTTTTCACCGAAACCGGGCCACAGGAAGTGTCCGTCTTCGCCTCTCCTGAACCAGTTGACTGCGAATATTTTCGGCAGTTTATCGGGGTCGCCTTTTCTGCCGATCTCAAGCCAATGGCTGAGATAGTCAGCGACGTGGTAACCGATGAAGGGCAGCATCGCGAAGGGGTCGCGGCGCACTTGCCCGATTTTGTCGGAGATGACAGCCGCCGTGATTTCAGAGCCCATGACAGCTCCGAGGAAGACGCCGTGCTCCCAGCTAAGGCTCTGGTAGACGAGCGGGATTGTCGAAGGACGTCGTCCTCCGACGAGGATCGCGTCGATCGGCACGCCTTCGGGATCGTCCCAATTTGGCGCGATGGAGGGGCAGTTCGTTGCAGGCGCGGTAAAGCGCGCGTTGGGATGCGCCGCTTTCTCAGTCGATGCGGGGCTCCAATCGTTGCCGTGCCAGTCAATGAGATGCTCGGGCGCCGGTTCGTCTATATCTTCCCACCACACATCACCGTCATCTTTCAGGGCGACGTTCGTGAAGATCGTATTGCGTTTGACCGATTCCATTGCGTTCGGATTGGATTTGTACGAAGTACCGGGCGCGACGCCGAAGAATCCGGCTTCCGGATTGATCGCGTACAATCGTCCGTCTTCGCCGAAACGCATCCATGCGATGTCGTCGCCGACCGTTTCAACGGTCCAGCCGGGCACGGTCGGTTGCAGCATGGCCAAGTTCGTCTTGCCGCAGGCGGAAGGGAAGGCGCCGCAGACGTAGTAAACTTTCCCTTCGGGAGATGTCAGCTTGAGGATCAGCATGTGTTCGGCGAGCCAGCCTTCATCGCGGGCGAGCACGGAGGCGATGCGAAGCGCAAAGCACTTCTTGCCGAGGAGCGCGTTACCCCCATAACCTGAACCGTATGACCAAATCTCGCGCGTTTCGGGGAAGTGGCTGATGTACTTTTTATCCATAGGGGCGCACGGCCACGCTACATCTTCCTCACCGGGCTCAAGCGGGGCGCCGACCGAGTGGAGGCACGGCACAAATTCACCGTCTTCTCCGAGCAGGTCGAGCACTTCTTTACCCATGCGCGTCATGATGCGCATGTTGGCCACAACGTAGGAGCTGTCCGTCAGTTCGATGCCGATTTTTGCCGCCGGTGATCCGAGCGGTCCCATGCTGAAAGGAATGACATACATGGTTCGTCCGCGCATGGCGCCGCGATAGAGCTCACGCATTGTCGCTTTCAGTTCAGTCGGATCAATCCAGTTGTTTGTCGGACCTGCGTCGTCTTCGCTTTCGGAAGCGATGAAGGTGCGACCCTCAACGCGAGCGACGTCGGACGGGTCGCTGCGGAACAGATAACACCCGGGGCGTTTCTCGCAATTTAAACGAACGGCGGCACCGTTTGCGACGTTTTCTTCCAAGAGTCGCTCATTCTCCTCGTCAGAACCGTCACACCAATGGATCGAGTCAGGCTCAAGCAATGCTGCCATCTCGTCAACCCACTCCAATAATTTTTTATGCTTTACCATTGATTACCTCACTTAACTTATGATGTCTCAAAAACTATTCGATACGATATTATTTGTCGAGCTTGCGACCGCGACATGATTCGCAATTGTTCCGGTCGGCAGATATCGATTACGTTTTAGTGTAACACGATGGGCAACGATGTGTGTGAGTACTTATGCACAAATTATGTATCACATATCTATCGCAGTTATCGACAGTCTCGTGATATCATGACTTGGAGATTAGGGAAGCTGATCGGGGCGATCAAACGTGCTCGCTCGACAGTTTCCCGTCGATCATAAAACATCAAACACGGAATTTATGTACTGAAAGGAAAATATATGGTTTCAGATCGTGTCAGGAGGATGTCTCCATCGCAGACGTTGGAACTCAACGCAAAAGTTGCCGAATTGCGCGCGGAAGGTAAAAACATTATCGCGCTGAATAGCGGCGAACCTGATTTCAACACACCGCCACCCGTAATCGAGGCGGCGCATCGTGCCATGCTGGAAGGAAAAACGAAGTACACGCCGACGCCCGGCATCCTGCCCTTGAGAGAAGCGATCGCGCGCAAGCTCTTGAAGGACAATCATATCACGTACGATCCGAGCGAGATCATCGTCTCGATAGGGGCGAAGTTTGTACTCGCGAGCGCATTCCAAGTTTTATGCAACCCCGGCGATGAAGTGATCATACCGACACCGTGCTGGGTAAGCTACGTGGAGATGGTCAAGTTGGCTGAAGGTGTTCCCGTCCTCGTCCCCGTCGCTTCCGACAACAGGCTCGATGTCGATGAGATCGAGCGCGCGATCACGCCGAAAACGCGCGTTATCCTGATCAATTCGCCGAACAATCCGACAGGCGCCGTTTATACGGAGGAGAGTCTGCGACGCGTCGCGGAACTTGCCGTAAAGCACGATTGCTTTATCATTACGGATGAAGTGTATGAAAAGCTTATTTACGGGACAACGCCTCACGTAAGCATCGCATCGTTCTCGCCGGAAGTCTGGGCGCGGACACTGACGGTCAACGCATTTTCAAAAGCATATTCGATGACAGGTTGGCGTCTCGGTTACGCCGCCGGGCCGCGAGAGATTATAAAGGGCATCTCGGCATTACAGGGTCACACAACCTCGAACAGCACATCTTTTGTCCAGTGGGCCGGCATAACGGCGCTGGAAGAGTGTGACGAACATGTCGAATTCATGCGCAAAGCTTTTGAAGAGAGGCGCAACTACATGTTCGAGCGCGTAAGCAAGCTTCCCGGTGTCAGCTGTCCGTTTCCGGAGGGTGCGTTCTATTTATTCCCCGATGTATCGGGAACGTTTGGGAAACGCGTAGGTGATCGTGTCATTACCGACGCGCCGGCGCTTGCCGACTACCTTCTCGATGAAGCGGGTGTCGCGCTCGTGCCGGGCAACGCCTTTGAAGCTCCGAACGCCATTAGGCTCACGTATTCAAATTCGATGGAGAATTTGACGGCCGCGATGGATCGCATTGAGGCGGCGATCAGTAAATTGACCTGACGAGACGAACGCTACCGTTTACGGTCGTCTGTCATGTCGTTAAAGGGAAGTCCGCGCTCTGACGGGGAGGATTGTCATGCGTCTCAACAAGAAAATCAGTTATCTGGAGGGAGACGGGTACTGGCTTCTCAAGGGTTCCCGTCTCCGTCTTTCCGATGGCCCCCACGGACTCCGAAAAGAGGCGCCGCGGGGTACGTTGCGAGCAACGTGTTTTCCGACGGCTTCAGCGCTCGCCTGCAGCTGGGATGAAAAACTCGTCGAACTCGTCGGCGAATCGCTTGCGACGGAATGTATCGCTCAGGACGTAGACGTGCTGCTCGGGCCGGGTGTCAATCTGCAAAGACATCCCGGATGCGGGCGCAACTTTGAATATTTCGGCGAAGATCCTCTTTTGAGCGGCAAAACGGCTGCCGCCTACATACGCGGCGTTCAATCGAAAAACGTGGCGGCAACGCTCAAGCATTTTGCGCTCAATTCTCAAGAGACAGACCGTTTCCTTGCTGAAAGCGTCGTCGATGAGAGAGCGTTGCGCGAGCTGTATCTCATGCCTTTCGAAATCGCAATCCGCGAGTCGAATCCATGGGCCGTAATGACGGCGTACAATCGCTTTGAAGGCCTGAACGCAGGTGAGAATAAGCGGCTTCTCGACATCCTGCGCTCTGAATGGAGCTATGATGGTTGCGTCGTGAGCGACTGGGGCAGCGTCGAGAACAGAGTCCTCGGGTTGGAAGCCGGCATGGATCTTGAGATGCCCGGGGGATCAAGCCCTTCAAGCGCAGAGATCAAGAAAGGTTATAGAAAAGGACAGCTCGACGAGGAGCTCATCGATCGCGCGCTTACGAACATCGAAAAACTCGAAGACAGGGCGGGCGCCATGAAGAGATCTGCGCGTCTCGGCCATTACCGTGTCGCTGTCGATGTCGCTCGCGAATGCATGGTTCTGCTAAAAAACGATGGCGATCTCTTGCCTCTTGCTGCGACAGACACAATCCTCTTGGCCGGAGCGATCGACGAAGCGCAAATACAGGGGCTCGGATCGTCAAGGGTGGAACCTTTGGTTACGAACACGCCGCTGAAACAATGGCGCGACGGCGAGCATCCTTACATCCTTGAGCCTCGTCGAGAGGGAGCAGAGGAGTTTGAGAAGAAAAGTAAAGTTATCAGAGGACAGTCGAGAGAACGAGCTGCAGACGTTGCCGCTGATTTGACAGTCACTGAATCTGATAATGACCGCAAAGCTGGTGTCTGCCTATATTTTGCCAAATTGTCTCCCGATGCGGAGGGGTATGATCGCCTGTCGCTCGAACTTTCGCCTGAAGACAAAATGGCGGTGGATCGGCTGAAAAATAAGGGTTACGCGATCGTTCTTATACTGCAGACTGGCGCGCCGATCGCTTTGGGTGACGTCCGGGCGGATGCCGTATTATTAATGAATTATGCCGGCGAGGGCGCGTATGAAGCGCTGCAATCGCTTATTTACGGTTTGCACAGTCCTTCGGGGAGACTTTGCGCGACATGGACTGAAAAACAGGAGGATATCGCATCCGATCCCTACTATCCGGCGCAAGATTTCTTGGCTCAATACCGAGAGAGTATCTATGTCGGCTATCGCTATCACGTGACGTTCGACAAGCCTGTCGCGTACCCTTTCGGATACGGGCTCACTTACGGGAAATTCCGATATGAACAGATCGAGGCAGAGCTGACGGCAGGCGATGTTTTCCTGAATGTTCGTGTAACAAATATCGGGAAACGAAAAGCTAAAGAAGTCGTTCAGGCGTACGTCTCCTTCCCTACGAGTTCTCTGCTTCGTCCTTTTTATGAACTAAAGGCATGGGCAAAAGTCGAGCTGGAGGCGGGCGAAAGTCGCGATATCGTGCTCAAAATACCGCACGATCGCCTTAAGACGTATACGCCGCAAGGCGAAAAAATATTCGAAGACGGCGTGTATTATTTCCTCTGTGGCCCTAACTGCCGCGATCTTCCTTTGATCGCTTCACTGGAGCTTCACGGCAACGGGCAAAGTGATCGCATGACAGGCGATTCCGGAACCGTCACGATAGAGCATTTGAGACAACGCCATCTTCTATTCTCCGGTCTTGACACGTCCTCGAAAATCCCGGCCATTTACAAGACGATGGATCGACCGGTCTCTCAAGTTGAATTTGAACAACTTCTGGGGCGCAAAGTGCCTGAATCGGTCGCACTTCAGGGCGTCCATGCGCCGCTTTGTGCGATACGCGGACCGCTTAGACCGCTGTTTTTGAAGATTGCGTCAAAGAGAGCCGACGCGATGCCGGGCGATCGTCAGATGAACCGTCGCGCCGTCCTCAGCATGCCTTTGCGAGCGCTTGCGCGTCTTAGCGAAGGTCTGCTCTCGCCGCGACTTCTGAAGTTTATCGTCTTTTTCTGTCTCCGCGGTCCGCATCGGTCGAAAAGAATAAGAAGAACGGAGGCTCAAAAGCATGTTTGATGTGGCTATTATTGGGGCGGGCGTGGTCGGCTGCGCTGTCGCCTATGAGCTCTCTCAATACGAACTTCGCGTCGTGCTGATCGAGAAGGAAAACGACGTCGCGATGGGAGCGTCGCGAGCGAACACGGCGATTATTCACGGCGGTTACGATCCTGAACCTCATACGCTGATGGGGAAGCTGAACGTCGAAGGCATGCGTCGTTGTTTCAAACTATGTGAAGAGCTTGACGTCCAGCACATAAAGACGGGTTCGTGGGTCGTCGCCTTCGATGAAGCGCAACGCGCGACGCTCGAGCTGCTTTTGGAGCAGGGTATCGCCAACGGGTGCGAAGGTCTCGAGATACTTGATGGGGATGTTGTCCGATCGCGCGAACCGAACTTGTCCGACGACATCGTAGCGGCGCTTTGGATACCTGAATCGGGTGTCCTCAATCCCTGGGAGTTCGCGCTGGCGATGGCGGAAGTCGCTGTCCGAAACGGTGTCACATTCATGCCGAACACGAAAGTCTGCGGCATGTCTTGGCAAGACGATCATTATGAGATCAAATCGTGTGTTATAGGCGCAGGATCCTGTGCGTCAGCCAACGAAAGCGAATTGGAAAATGGCAAGCACGATACTTCCTGTTCTGCTGCGAAAGCTGCGATGCCTGAAAAGATAACAACGATTTGTTCGCGATACGTGATCAATGCCGCCGGCGTGGAAAGCGATCGAATCCATAACATGGTCGCGCCTCCGGCCTTTGACATTGTGCCTACGCGTGGCGAATACTATCTTCTCGACGGAACAGCGGCAGGCCGGATTGTTAGTTCCGTCATTTTTCCATGTCCTACGTGTGCGGGGAAAGGCATCACCGTCTCGCCGACGATTCACGGAGATTTTCTGGTCGGTCCGAACTCGGAAGTCATCGGCGATCGTGAGGATACGTCGGTGACGCGGGACGCTCTTTTGGACATCGCTCAAAAAGCCCGCCAAATTGTGCCGAACCTCAATGTCCGGACGAGCATTAGAAATTTTGCCGGCGTACGCTCGAACAGTACGTACGGAGATTTCTTTATTGCGAAATCGGCGACGAATTTTATTGATCTCGCGGCGATCAAGTCGCCCGGACTGACGTGCGCGCCGGCGATTGCCCGCATCGCGCGAGAAATTTTGGGCGAGGAGGGGGTTCTCAGGGAAAGGCGCAAAGATTGGCGTGGTGGACGCCGTATCGTCCGCTTCAAAGAGATTCCGGAAGGAGAGCGCGCCGCTTTCGTGCGTGAGCATCCGCTCTACGGGCGGGTGATCTGTCGCTGTGAGACGATCACGGAAGGTGAGATTGTCGCCTCGATGAAACGCGAGATTCCTCCCGTATCGATCGACGGTGTGAAACGTCGAACAGGAACAGGCATGGGGCGCTGTCAGGGCGGATTCTGCGGACCGCGCGTTTTGGAGATTCTTGCTCGCGAGTCCGGGCACGAACCCTTGAATATTGTAGAAGACGGGTGCGGCAGCACCATTTTGGTCGGAGAAACAAAGGATCCGAGATCGCGAGAGGTCTCGCACAAATAGCAAGTTGCAATAGCCCGCGTGCCGAACAGTTGTAAAAGCTGCACTCGAAGATATCATATTGAACGGAATGGTAGAACGTGAAGATGTACGATGACTACGAACTGATTGTCATAGGCGGAGGACCGGCCGGTCTCGGTGCCGCCCTAAGTGCTCGCGAGCACGGACTCGAACGTATTCTTATCGTCGAGCGTGATGTGGAGCTCGGCGGTATTCTGAACCAGTGTATTCACAACGGTTTCGGTCTTCACTATTTTGGCGAGGAGCTGACGGGTCCCGAATATGCCGCTAGGCTCATCGATCGGCTCGAGGGGCAGGCGATCGACGTCCTTTGTGACACGATGGTGCTTGAGCTGATTCCCGGCGAGCAAGGCCATACAGTACGTCTGATGAGTATGGCAGAGGGCTATCGCTCCGTCGGGAGTCGGGCTGTCATCCTCGCGATGGGATGTCGCGAGCGGACACGCGGTGCTATTCAAATACCCGGGACGAGAGCATCAGGAGTTTTTACTGCCGGCACAGCGCAGCGCTATGTCAACATCGAAGGTTACATGGTCGGAAAGCGCGTCATCATTTTGGGATCCGGCGACATCGGCCTGATCATGGCGCGACGCATGGTTCTCGAAGGGGCGACAGTGCTCGCCTGTGTGGAGATCATGCCTCATTCGGGAGGATTGACGAGGAACATCGTGCAATGTCTTCAAGACTTTGATATTCCGCTTTATCTCTCGCACACGATCACGAAGATTGAAGGCAGGCAACGCGTCGAGAAGGTCACGGTGCAAGAGGTAGACGATCACTTTAATCCGATCGACGGAACGGAAATAGTATTCGACGTCGACACGGTATTGCTGTCCGTCGGTCTTATTCCCGAGAACGAATTGAGTCGTGCTGCAGGCGTGGAAATGGATCCGAAGACGTCGGGTCCGATCGTTTTCGAAAACGGAGAGACGAGTGTTTCCGGTATCTTCGCATGCGGCAATGTCCTTCACGTCCACGATCTCGTCGATTACGTCACGACGGAAAGTGAAGGAGCCGGTAAAGCGGCAGCCGAATACGTACTCCGGTGTGCACATACTTCTCATAAGAGAACGTGTGAGAAAACACCATACATTTCGCTTGTTAAAGATGAAACCGTTACGTATACGGTACCGCAGAGGATCAGGGTTCAATGCGTCGATGACCATGTCCGCGTGTTCTTCCGCGTGAAGACTCCGTACAAAACGCCAAGACGTATCGTCTTTCGCGACGGCGATCGTGTTATCGCATCTTTCCGTCGACCGTATATGACGCCTGGAGAGATGGAACACGTCACTTTGAAACGTGAACAACTCGATGAGGTGCTTGGTGACGAATTGACAATCTCAGTGGAAGAAATACGTTAACGCAAGATGGCGGCCTGATAGAGGGAAATGCCGTCATATCGATTGGGTATGAATTGTTTTGCAAAAGAGGATGGTGAGTCCGAATGAAAGAGTACATTTGCATTGTCTGTCCACGCGGCTGTCATCTCGCTGTCGATGACGAGAACGATTATGCCGTGACGGGCAACGCCTGTCTTCGAGGTGCGGCGTACGGGCGCGAAGAAGCCATGCATCCCACACGTGTCGTGACATCGTCCGTTCGCGTCCGAAGTCGGAAGCACCCGCGCTGTTCCGTCAAGACAGACATCGCGATTGATAAATCGGACATTGCAAAGGCGATGCTCCTGCTTGATGATGTCGAGCTCATCCCGCCCGTACGCCGCGGCGATATCGTTATTGCTTCGTTGTTCGGCAGCGAGGCGAACTTCATCGCGACGCGCGATATCGACGAGTAATGATTTAAGGCAAGAAATAGGACGAGATATCGGACGAGACGATGAGAGTGTTTTGAATCAAGAGGTTCGGGCGAGATGATGTATAGACGTCTTTTCTTTGAGGAGGTGAGGTCATGCCGCGCTATGTGATGGCGTTTGACGCAGGAACGACGAGTAATCGATGCATTCTCTTCGACGAGCACGGTGTCGTGCGTTCTGTCGCTCAGAAAGAGTTTCGACAGATATTCCCGAAACCCGGTTGGGTCGAGCACGATGCGAACGAGATCTGGTCGACGCAAATGGGCGTCGCCGTCGAGGCGATGCAGAAGGCGAGCGCAAAGGCTGAAGACATCGCGGCGATCGGCATCACGAACCAGCGCGAGACGACCATCTTGTGGGATCGTGAGACGGGAGAACCGATCCACCACGCGATCGTCTGGCAATGTCGAAGGACGTCGGAAATTTGCGACCGTTTGAAAGAAGAGGGGTTGACTTCGCTAATCAGAGAGAAAACGGGGCTCGTCATTGACGCGTATTTCAGCGGAACGAAAATTAAATGGCTCCTCGATCATGTGCCGGGAGCGCGTGAAAAAGCTCGCCGCGGCGAATTTCTTTTCGGTACGGTGGAGACGTGGCTCATTTGGAAACTCACGTGCGGAAAAGTACATGTGACAGATTATTCCAATGCCTCGCGCACGATGCTCTTTAACATCAGAACGCTTTCCTGGGATGAAGAAATTTTACAACTGCTCGACATTCCACCTGAGATTCTGCCAACGGTTCTTCCTTCAAGTCACGTTTTCGGTATGGCGGATGAATCGTTTTTCGGAGTGCCCATTCCAATCTCGGGTGCTGCCGGAGATCAGCAGGCGGCACTGTTCGGCGAGGCTTGTTTTTCGGCTGGAGAAGCGAAAAACACGTACGGAACGGGTTGTTTTCTGCTGATGAATACGGGTGAGTCGCCTGTCTTCAGTCAAAACGGTCTCGTAACAACGATTGCCTGGGGCATCGACGGCCGCGTGTACTACGCCTTGGAGGGATCGATCTTCGTCGCAGGCGCCGCCGTCCAATGGCTCCGTGATGAACTTAAAATCATCGATACGGCTGAAGAATCGGAGACCGCCGCGCTACAGGTTGAAGACACGAACGGGTGTTATATCGTTCCCGCCTTTACGGGACTCGGCGCGCCTTACTGGGATCAAGACGCCAGAGGATGTATTGTCGGGCTGACGCGCGGTGTCAATGACAAACACCTGGTGCGCGCGGTACTTGAATCGATTGCTTACCAAACTGCAGATGTTCTGGCGGTGATGCAGGAAGACTCGGGACTTGAACTGAAGTCATTAAAGGTCGACGGAGGGGCGGCGAAAAATAACTTTCTAATGCAATTTCAGGCCGATATCGTCGATGTCGCCGTACACCGCCCCGCATGCGTCGAAACAACGGCGCTCGGGGCCGCATACCTTGCCGGCTTGGCCGTCGGCTTCTGGGACAGTGTGGAGACATTAAAGGCTCACTGGAAGATCGACCGCGTTTTTGAACCGGCGATGACCGAAGAAGTGCGCCAAGAAAAACTAAAAGCTTGGAGAAAAGCTGTTTCTCGCGCCCTTGGCTGGTTCTCGTAATCTATAGTAAAAGGTCAACGAACTTCGCATGCTTTAGTTTTGTGCGTTTTTTGTTTGTCGTATAGTCCAGATATCATTTTTCAAGGGTCTTCAGAATCTCCCAATTAACGTTTTTGGGGAAAACTTTGATTTTTGCTTTTTTTGTCGGATTTTGTTGGTTTTTGTCGGTTTTGCATCATTTTTAAGATTTCGCTTGACAAATAATTGCTAAAAATGTAGAATCTCGTTACGATAACATCAAATAAGTTTGATGTCACCGAAATCAATCGCAAGGTAACTGAAGAATGCTTAATGTTGGAAAGATGATTCGTAACATTCGAACAGATAAAAATATGACCCTAAAGGAACTGGCGGAGAAGGCAGACATATCTGTTTCATATCTTTCGCAGATTGAAAACGATAGTGTCAATATGAACTTGCGAGTTCTTGAGGCCATTGGCAATGCGCTTAATGTTCCTTTGTACGCCTTTTTCATTCAAGAACGGATATTGAACATCTCAGCTGTAAAAAAAGAGGGGCGTGATCGTATATTGAGAAGCGATGGTGTTTTACTTGAGTATCTTACAGATCCAAATCTTGTGAACACGAACGTTCATATAATGACTGTTCCTGCGGGATACTGTCCCCAAGAATACAGTTCTCACCCGGGTGAGGAATTTCTGTATCTGTTAAAGGGAGATCTTGAGGTAGATTTTAATAGATTGAGAAGAATCAAATTGGATGTTTTTGACTCTCTCGCTTACCCTTCACTAATCCCACACAAAATAATAAGCATACATGGATGTGAATTAATTATGAATTCTACAACGAATCCCGGTATTTACGCGTAAAGAAATAAGTTTTAGGAGGAAATATTATGCAGGTCGATTTGGTAGTGAAGAATGCGCGCATTCCTTTCGGGGAAGAGACAATTTTGTGCGATATTTTGGTCAACAATGAGAAGATTGTTGGTTTCATTGAGGATAGTGGATGTATTCAGCGAGGAAACGAAATTGATGCGGAAGGCTTTTTAACGTTACCTGGATGTATTGATTCACATGTGCATTTTATGGATCCTGGGTTTTGCCACCGCGAAACATTTCTATCGGGAACAAGCGCTGCGGCAGCGGGCGGAGTTACTACGGTTATTGACATGCCTTGCTGTAGTATTCCCTCAGTGCGTGATGTTGATAGCATGATGAATAAAATAGCAGCTATTGATGGGCAAGCCATGGTGGATTATGCACTCTGGGGTGGAGTTACCGGGGAAGATGTTCGCCAGGGGAAGCTCGATAATGTTCAAAAACAGGCAGATGAAGGTGTTGTCGGTTTTAAAGCTTATATGACTCCATCGGTACCATCGTATCCCCGTAGCAATGATGCGGAACTCTTGGAAATTTTTAAAGTTGTTGCAGAGACTGGGCTGCCTTTGGGTGTGCACACAGAGAACTACACAATTTGTGATTATTTTGTAAACAAGTTACGTGAAGAAGGGAGGATGGATTCGGTTGCTTGGGCAGAAGCAAGGATGGAATTGG
The DNA here is from genome assembly GCA_012841145.1 of Clostridiaceae bacterium. Lineage (GTDB taxonomy): Bacteria > Bacillota > Clostridia > Saccharofermentanales > DTU023 > UBA4923. Next base: position 63,491 of record DUVH01000016.1, read on the forward strand.
CGGAAAAATCTGCGATCGAATTGTGCATTAGTTTTGCTGAGTATTCAGGGGCAAGGATGCACGTTGTGCATATGAGTACAGGTGTCGGTGCCAAGCTGATAGAAGCCGGTAAGATGCGCGGTATAGATGTAACAGCAGAAACTTGCCCGCACTATCTCGTTCTTAATGCTGAAGAATCTATGGGGAAGTGGGGGTCTTTTGCCAAAATTGCTCCCCCTCTCAGAACGGTTAACGATAACGAGATACTTTGGGAAAAACTTCGAAATGGTGCTGTCGATTTTGTTGCTACTGATCACGCTCCGTATGAGATTGCATCAGAAAAAACGGCGGAAGGCATGACGATTTGGAATAGCTTTCCGGGAATTCCTGGTGTCGAAACAATTGTGCCAATCATGGTGAGTGAAGGTCTGAATAAGGGCAGGATCGGCTTAAAACGTTTGGTGGAAGTTCTAAGCGAAAATCCTGCAAAGCATTACGGCTTGTATCCCAAAAAGGGAAGTATGGCCATAGGAGCCGATGCCGATTTTACGATCATAGACTGTGATGCAGAGTGGATATACGATAGCAAGTCTATGCACAGCATGGCGCAGTATTCACCGTTTGACGGGATGAAGTTTAAGGGAAAGGTCATGAAAACGGTTGTGCGTGGAACAGTAGTTTACGACAGAGGAAAATTAATTGGCTCTGCTGGTTATGGCAAGTTTATTCGGAGACAAAATATTCGTCAATTAGATCGTACCTTAACTTTATAAACTATTAGGAAGGAAGGTAGCTATATGACTGTTTTCTTTCAGTATTTGGTTAATGGCATTGTGATTGGAGGTACCTATTCTCTGATCGGCATGGGAATGACCTTAATATTTGGCATCATGCGAATTGTTAACTTTGCTCATGGCGAATTCTATATGCTAGGTGCTTATTTTCTTTACACTCTCTGGGCAATACTTGGACTTAATCCAGTTTTGTCGATGCTTTTTACGTTCGTGCTAATTCTCTTTTTAGGTATTGGTTTTGAGCAGTTGTTTCTTCGCCCTCTTCGAAAAGAGTCATCGACCAGCTCAATGCTTATGACGATAGGGTTTTCAATAGTTTTGCAGAATGCTGCATTACTCATTTGGGGCGGGGCAACTCAAACGGTTCCAACCCTAGTTGACTTGAAAACTTTCTCAATTGGTGATGTAGTTTTCAGCACCGATAGGATTTTGGTTTTTTTAATCTCACTAACTATCATCATTTTTACTAGCTTATTCATCGGAAGAACAAAGACCGGGCGTTCTATGCGTGCTACTTTCCAAGATATGGAAGCAGCAGAAGTTGTTGGTGTAAATATTGAAAGAGTGTACTCCATAACGTTCGGTTTTGGCGCGGCTTTGGCAGCCGCCGGAGGGTTTCTCTTAGCTCCGCTCTTTGTAATATCGCCAACGATGGGTGCATTAGCGACAAGCAAGGCATTTGCTGTGGTTACTGCTGGCGGATTAGGAAATGTTCGTGGTGCCATCCTCGGAGGATTACTCTTAGGCGTTGTAGAGAGTTTGGGGGCGGGATACATTGCTTCAGGTTACAAGGATGCATTTGGCTATTTAATTATTATTCTCGTCATTCTTTTTAAGCCCGAGGGATTGATGTCTCGAAAAAGAAAGAAGGGGGTTCATGCATGAAAATGAATAAAACTACGACGAAACTCCTGCAAACGATTCCTGTATTAATCCTCTTGGCAGTTCCTGTTGTTGTTACCAATAACTACGTTCTCAATGTGCTTATCATGGCGGGGATTTGGACACTGCTTGCCTCCTCGTTAAACATTATGATCGGTTTGGTTGGCCAGCTTTCAATGGGACACGCTGCTTTCTACGGTATTGGTGCATATATTTCCGGCCTGTTAAGTGTGAGGTTGGGAATTCCTATTTGGCTAGGAATGCCAGCAGCGGGATTGGCAACGACGTTCTTAGGGTATCTGATTGGCAAGCTAACATTTCGTGTTCGCGGATCGGCATTTGTCCTCGTTACATTAGGGCTTGGCGAGGTGATGAGGTTGGTGACGAACAACTGGATGAGCTTAACTAACGGTCCCCTTGGTCTCCAAGGCATAAGTCCTGTGAAACTTTTCGGTGTTAATTTTACCTACAAACACTACTATTACTTTATCCTGTTACTCGTCTTGTTGGTGTCGTATATCATTTGGCGTATCAAAAACTCAAGGTTTGGTAGAGCCTTTATTGCAATGAACGAGAACGAACCGCTTGCTAATGCAGTTGCAATACATAGTGAGCGGTTTTTGGTTTTAGCTTTCATGATCAGTACTTGTATCGCCGGCATCGCAGGATCCTTCTATGCACATTATGTGACGTTCATTAGTCCGGATTTATTCCTGCTCTCTAACACGGTAACCATAGTTGTAATGGTAATCGTAGGTGGAAAAGGTACGGTGCTCGGTCCCATTGTGGGGGCGATCATCTTTACATTGTTACCCGAATGGCTAAGAGCAATCGACAACTATCGGATGCTGATATATGGCTTGATTCTGATGTTCTCTATCTTGTTTATGAAAAGAGGAATTGTACCGTCCTTCGCAAGGATTATCAAGAAAAAGAGAGGAGCCTTGCATGAGTATTCTTAAGGTTGAAGGTGTGGTGCAACGTTTTGGCGGCTTGGTTGCTGTAAATAACGTTGGATTCAACGTTGGACAAAATGAGATTGTATCGATTATTGGTCCTAACGGGGCTGGCAAAACAACATTGTTTAATGTTATTGCCGGGACATATAAGCCAAGCGAAGGAAGTATTATTTTCAAAGGGAAAGAGATCGCTGGATTACCTGCAGCTACCATCGCGAAACAAGGATTAGTTCGCACTTTTCAGATTACTAGTCTGTTCTCGAACGTCTCAGTTTTGGAAAGCTTGAAGATAGCTCAACACCGGACATTAGAGTCCAATTTGTTCAATGTGCTGATCAATGCACCCTCAGTCCGAGCTGAGGAGCAAGTTGCTGAGAAGAGAGCCTATGAGATTTTAGCTCTTCTCAAGCTAGAAAATAAGGCGAATCATCTTTCAGATAGCCTACCTTACGGAGAACAACGATTGCTTGAAATTGGTATTGCCTTAGCAGCTAAGCCTGATATGCTCCTGCTGGACGAGCCGGCTGCCGGTCTAAACGAGACGGAGACCATTGAGTTAATGGGGTTAATAGCGCTATTGCGTGATGAGGGTATCACAATTCTCCTTGTAGAACACGATATGAATCTTGTAATGAGCATCTCAGACAGAATATTGGTGCTCGCAAATGGCACTAAAATTGCTGAAGGTCTGCCTAGTGAAATACAGACAAATCCAGACGTCATTGAAGCCTATCTTGGTGGCGATATCATGGATTTTAGTGAATGAGGGATATTTAGATGCTAAGGGTAGAAGATATCAACACTTTTTATGGCACAGTACAGGCATTGCATGAAGTATCGATCAATGTAAACGAGGGAGAGCTCGTGTCTCTGATAGGTGCTAACGGTGCAGGCAAGTCAACAACGCTGAGAACGATATCCGGTTTGCGCCCGCCTGCCAAGGGTTTAATTACATTCCGTGGAGAACGCATTGATGGATTGCGTGCCTATGAGATCGTTAAAAAGGGTATTGTTATGTGTCCCGAAGGAAGACATGTGTTTCCACAGTTAACTGTCTATGAAAACCTGTTAATGGGAGCCTTTACAGAAAACAACAAACAAGTTATCAAGCAGTCCTTAGAACGAGTTTATGCTATGTTTCCAATTCTGCAGAAACGTGAAAAGCAAGCTGCAGGCACGTTTAGCGGTGGAGAGCAACAAATGCTTGCGATTGCTCGTGCATTGATGGCAAGACCGCAACTTCTGATGTTGGATGAGCCTTCATTGGGTTTGGCTCCAATTATTATCCAAGACATTGTTCGCATTATTCTCGAGCTTAAGAAAGAAAAGATGACGATTCTTTTAGTGGAGCAGAATGCAAAACTGGCATTAAAACTTTCAGATAGAGCATATTGTCTGGAAAACGGAAAGGTTTCTTTGTCAGGATCGGCAGAGGAATTGGCAACGAATCCCAGGATTAAAGAATTATATCTTGGCGGTTAGTTGTTATGAGAATAGAGAACTTGATATCGCTAGAAAAGGAGAAGCAACAAATGAGTAGAAAGGTTATTAAAGGGATGCTGTGGCTGTTCATCCTACTGATTGCTATTGCATTAATCGGATGTGCTCCATCAAAGGCAAAAGGAAAGATAAAAATAGGTGTCATTGGCCCTCAGACTGGTGCGTCTGCCGAAACGGGTCAGGCAGTGTCCAAAGGTGCCGAAATTGCCGCCAACATGATCAATGAAAAAGGTGGTATTAACGGAAGAGAAATAGAGTTAATCATCGCTGACGGCAAAAATGACCCGGCCGAGTCTCTTAATGCTGCCAACAAGCTAATGTTACAGGATGAAGTTGTGGCTATAGTCGGTTGTTGCGGTAGCTCTGCGACATTAGCGGTAATGCCTGCAGTTGAGTCTAACAAAGTTCCCCTTGTAGTCGAAACTGCTAGTGCCGCTAAAATTACTGAAGCGGGCAATCCTTTTGTTTTTAGAATTGCGGCAACAACAAGGCAGGAAGCCCAAGCAGTTGAGGAGATATTGCCAGAAATCGGTTTTAACAAAGTTGCATTATTAGGTGTCAATACCGATTGGGGGCGCGGTGCTGAAGAGGAATTTACAGAGGTCGTTGAAAGACAGGGCGGAGAGATTGTTTGCTCAGAGTATTTCGAGGGCAATGCAATTGATTTCTATTCTCAACTTACTACAATCAAAAATTCAGGTGCAGACTCAATCATTCTCACAGCGGATTCTAGTCTTATTATTTTAATTTTGCGTCAGATGAAAGATCTCGGCGTGGACTTGCCAGTCCTTACTTCGGGTGGCTCGGATTTTACGGATGGCATCATTGAACTAGTTGGGGCTGATATTGCTGAAGGATTGAGGTCCATTGCATTCTTTAACCCTGCTATACCGGAAGCTGCCGCATCACAGGAATTACACAAGTATTTCGTAGATAAGTGGCAAGAGAAAGATCTCTTGTGGCGCAAGATGCCTGAAGGAACCAAAGGATTTGATGCGGTTTGTGTGCTTGCAGAAGCGATGAAAGGTATTAGCGGAGATATCAACGGTGAGAGTCTGCAAAAAGCACTGCAAGGTGTCGAATATGCCGGGATTACTGGTCATCTGAAATTTGATGAAAAAGGACAAGCAGTGCGTAGTAGCTTCCTTGTTCGCGTTAAAGATGGAAAGACGGTGCTTGACTGATAACAATTGAAATTCTTTATCAAATTCGAAATTTTCATACAACCAGTAATACATCTGTGTTCTGGTTCGAGAAATAATTAGGTTCAACGAAGGGAGGAGGGTTAACAAGCCCTCCTTCTTACTTTGTGTGCCGGGCATGGCGCATCATATGGGGGGTGCAAGTCCCCTGCACGGGTAGGTAACGACCAAGTGCAAGCCAAGGACAAGGGTGTCCGTCGCGAGGCGGAATCTGAAGGAAGTCTGCGGCACAATTCCGGCCTGAGGAATACGAACCGCATCAGGCATATCGAGGTTGGGCAAGGCTGCCTAACAAGCTAAACCCAAAAGTTACCCGGAACCGAGAGTGTAAATGCGGCAGGTAAATGGAAGGAAAGATGAAGCGTCTTACCCCGGGAGGTCTCATTGGCGAGGAAGTAGTAACAACGAACGATGAGAAGTCAGCCGAAGCCATAGTAGCAGGCGAGAGCCAGTGAAGGGCAGAACCAAATGAGGTGGAGGTCAATGAAGACTACCGACCGTGACGAGTTAAAACACAGCCA
>DUVH01000017.1 GCA_012841145.1 Clostridiaceae bacterium
AAGAGGAGTTTGGCGAGCTCAATTGCCGTGATCTGCGCGTGAAACATCTCGGAACAGACGATCTGGATGCTCCTGAGCGTCGTCCGCAGTGTCTGGAGTTTGTCAATCGCGCTATCGAGATCGCAACAGAGGTCGCAGAGGAGAAGGCGAAAGCCTAGCGCAACATGGATCGACATTTATTGAAGAAGTACGCCGAGGTCATCGTCGGCATCGGTGTCAATGTGCAGGCGGGCGACAATGTACTGGTTAACGTCGGTACGGAGTCGCTTGAGCTTTCACGGGCTGTTGTCCGCGAGTGCTGGAGGCGCGGTGCGAGGAACGTCATCACCTTGATCAATGATGACGATATCGTTCTTGCTCGTTATGAGGAGGGGCGCGACGATGTCTTCGATGTATTTCCCGATTTTGAGGTCGAGTACATCGAGAGCATGATGAAGGAAAAATATCATCGTATTGCGCTTCGTGCCCCATCGCTCGATCTTTTAGGTCACATCGATCAGGGGAAGATTCAACGGTCGCAGAAAGCGGCGAATATCGCGCTCAAGCCGATTTCTAAGTACATGGATGCCGGTGATATCAAGTGGGCTGTCGCTGCAAGTCCTTCCGTTCGCTGGGCCAAAAAACTTTTTCCCAATTGTTCGGAAGAGGACGCCTTAAATGCGTTGTGGGATCAGATCGTCTCCATTTGTCGCATAGACGCTGACGATCCTGTTGCGGCATGGGCGGAACACGATTCTCACCTGAAAGCGAATGAGCGTTGGCTCAATGAGCGGAATTTCGAGTATTTGCATTATGAAGGGCCGGATACGGATCTCATTGTTCAACTGGCCGATCGACATAAGTGGCTCGGCGGTTCATCGGTCACGCCCGACGGTGTCAAATATATGCCAAACATTCCGACGGAGGAGATCTTTACGACGCCCCATGCCGACCGCTGTACCGGACGGGTTAAGGCGACAAAACCTCTCGTCGTGATGGGCAAGATTGTTGAGGACTTTTCTTTTACTTTTGAGGACGGTCGATGTGTCGATTTCGACGCTCGTCTAAACGGTGACGTCATTGAGACATTACTCGGTATGGATGAGGGGGCACGTCGCCTCGGTGAAATTGCCCTCGTGCCACATTCATCGCCCGTTTCTCAATCGGGTTTGCTATTTCACAGCACGTTGTATGATGAGAATGCTTCCTGCCACTTTGCGCTCGGCAAAGCGTATGCTGAGGCGATCCGTGGTGGAAATACAATGTCGGAAGAAGCGCGAAGAGAACTCGGCGCGAACGATTCCATGATTCATATCGATTTTATGGTCGGCGGGCCTGAACTACAGGTGACAGGTTATAGAAAGGACGGAGTGTCCGTTCCCGTATTGGTGGACGGTGAATGGGCGATTGACCCGTCCGCATCTTAGCGTCAAAAAGCGAGATGCCGATGACGCCTGATTCCGTAGCGTGCAATGTGTGTTACGGTGATGACGGGAGGTTCATATGATTATCGGCATAGATATGGGTGGTACCCATATTGACGGCGCCGCGATTGAGGAAGGCGTTCTCGTCGCTTCCGTCAAGCATCAGGTTGACCATACAGATTATTTTGCAAGTATCTGGCGTTGTCTTAAGGACTTGCTCCGTCATGTTGATAAACATGCCGTCGAACGCATCCACTTGAGCACAACGATTTCGACGAATGCCATCGTTGAAGGGCGACTTTCCAATGTCGCCCTGATCTTACAATCAGGACCAGGTCTGAAGTGGCATTTTGAACGGATGGGTGACCATATCATCCATCTGTCAGGCAGTGTCGATCACCGCGGAATCCTTGTGCGCGATCTCGACATGAGGGAGCTCGATGAGACCCGTGAACGACTGCTCAAGAGTCCCGTCGAGGCGCTGGCTGTCGTCACGAAATTCTCAACCAGAAATCCCGAATTCGAACAGCGCATAAGGAAATATTTCGAAGGCGATTACGATGAAATTACGGTGGGGCACACGCTGTCGGGCAAATTGAATTTTCCGCGACGAGTCAGGACGGCTTATTTGAATGCGGCTGTCAGCCGGACGTTTATGAAGTTTGCCGAATCGATGCGCGAGGCGCTTCTGCGAAGTTCGGTCAATGCGCCTGTCTATGTCTTAAAAGCTGACGGCGGAACGGTCGACCTTGACGGGGCGATGTTAAAACCCGTCGAGACGATCCTGTCCGGCCCTGCAGCGAGTTTTATGGGGATGCGGGCGTTACTTGATGACGAACAGTCGGATCGTGTTCTAATCGATGTGGGAGGGACGACGACCGACATGTTCTTTCTCGTTGACGGCGTACCTGTCTTCGAACCGCTCGGAATCGAGATTGACGGTCGTAGGACACTCGTGAGAGCGCTGTTCAGTCAATCGATCGGGATCGGCGGAGACAGCCATGTGCGTTTCGAAGAGGGCATCTTGAAGATCGGACCGAGAAGAGAGGGTCTGCCTGTCGCGTTCGGCGGAGAATCTCTGACACCGACAGATGCCCTTGTCTATCTCGGAAAACTGGACGCGCAGTACCGCGAAAAATCGAGAAATGCCGTCGAGCACATGGCGGCCGAGAGCGGCTTTGATGCAATGGCGCTTGCTGAGATGATCGTCATGCGGATGTGTGATGAGATACAATCGGCGATTGAGCGCGTTCTCAACAAGTTAAACGAGAGTCCTGTGTATACGATTGAAGAATTATTACGCGATCGGACGATACGACCGCAAGCAGTCGAAGTTATCGGCGGACCCGCCGCTTCGCTGTCAGGTTATTTGGAAGAAGCTATTGGGTTGCCCGTCTTATGTCCCGAACACCACGAAATCGCAAACGCCATCGGTGCGGCTCTCGCCAAGCCGACGATCGAAATCAATATGATCGCCGACACGGGACGAGAGATGATGTCGATTCCTGAGAGAGGACTTTATCAACCGATTGATCGCACTTTTAATCTGCGCGAGGCAGAAGAATTCGCTCTCTCGGAGGTACGTGAAGCCGGAAAGTCGCTAGGCCTTAAGAAAAAACAGCTTGACGTCGAAATCGTCGAGTCGAGTTCATTTAACATGGTGCAGGGTTACGGAAGACGTGTTGACAGGAATATTCGAGTGAGGGCTCAGATTAAGCCGGGACTCCTCGAAAAATTGAGAAAGAGTGACTGAGATGAAAGCGAACAATACACTCGGCCTGATTATGTTCCCGGCTTTCGACTGGGCGATCTCTCGGAGCCATCCCGAGCGTGAAGAGCGGCTCCTGTATACACAGGATCAGTTGCTTGAAGAAGGGATCGAAGATATCGAAGGAATCGAGTTTTTTAACCCGGGTATGGCGACGTTTCACGATGTCAACCGCGTACATTTTTGTTTTCCCGACGCGAAGAGCCTGCTGACGGAATCACACCTGATCGCCGCCGGAGGCGTGATAAGAGCTTTCGACGCCGTATTGGACGGTGAGACTGACAAGGCTTTTGCCTTGGTAAGACCGCCCGGTCACCACGCACAGCGCGTTGTGTACGGTGACAGGGGTTTTTGCATCATCAATATCGAGGCTGTCGGTCTCGAGTACGCGAGACAGCGATATGGTGACATACGCGTCGCCATCGTCGACACCGACTGTCATCACGGTGACGGTACGGAGGATATCTACTGGAACGATCCCGACACGCTGTTTATCTCATTTCATCAGGACGGGAGGACGCTCTATCCCGGAACGGGCGACATTGATGAGCTCGGTGGACCGGGTGCATTCGGTTACAACGTTAACATCCCCCTTCCTCCGAACACGGGAGATGCAGGTTTCCATTACATCTTGGAAAATACGGTCTTGCCGATTCTCGAAGAATACAAGCCCGATATGATCATCAATTCGGCCGGACAGGATAACCATTATACAGATCCGCTCACCAATATGAATTTCTCTGCGCAAGGTTATGCTGTGCTCAATGAGCGCCTCAATCCCGATATCGCTGTACTTGAAGGAGGCTATTCCATCCAGGGGGCGTTACCTTATGTGAATACGGGAATCATTCTTGCCATGGCGGGACTTGATTACTCAGGTGTTGTTGAACCTGACTACCATCTGGGCAAATGGCGACAGTCTGATCGGGTAACCGAACAGGTGCGGAAGATTTCGGAGCAGGTGAATGAGCGCTGGAGTCGGCGAGAAGAGCTCGCAGAGAGAGAATATGGCAGTCGCCAATCCGTTACGCGTCGACGTCAGGTCTACTACGACACGGCAGGGATTATGGAACTGCAGGTGCAGGAATTTAAAGTATGCCGCGAATGTCCCGGCGTAAACACGATCCATTCATATAACGACTTGGGAGCGAGCATGGCCGGCGTTACAATACCGCGCAAGGCGTGCCATGCCTGTCGTGAGGAAGGGTATAGACTTTTTGAGCAAGCCGCTGCGACGAAGAAGAGCTTCCTGCAAGACCTGAGCCGCGATGAATATAAGGTGTTACGCTAGTCATCGCGCCTCATGACGAGGAGCCAATCGGAAGACATATCCTCCACTTCTCTAAAGCCTGACAGTATCATCATATCGAAATGCTGGTAGTTATAAATCGCCGCGCGTCTTAAGACAACATAGTCGGGGATAGGACGCTCTTTTTCCCAGTTGTAATACATTGCATCATACAACTCTTCAATGTCAGCGAGATGGACGGTGACGAGACCGTCCGCGACAACAATACTGTCGCGCGGAATACGGTCGAGAAGTTCGACCGTCTCAGCAAAAGGCGGGGCGACATTTTGAGCGACGAGTTTAACGCGTTTCGTTCGAGTTTTCAGCATCATCGTCGTTTGTGTCAATGAGGCGATGAATGCGAGCAACAGGAGAGACGAAATGACCGTACGTTTGAACTTCGTGCGACGTCTCCTTGAAGTTGAAACATTTATGACGACGCGCCTAATCGCGGGCGGCTTATTCAAATGTTGAGCGCCTTGTCGAGCGACGCTTCGCTTGCTCGAGAATGCCTCAACGCAGTCGGCATACGTCAGGATCGCGAGGGCAAAGAGCAGCGCATGACTTCCATAGTTGTACTGAAAATCGATACGGTACTGGTATTCGTAGTTGCTCATGAGATTAATCACTATGAAAGGTATCCACAGAAAGAGCCGATGGAACTTTCTGTTCAAAAGTGGGAAGAATCCGAGAGACGTCAACACGGTCAGGATATAGCCCATCTTTGATTTGACAAAAAGCGTCTCGACAAAAAGCGTGAAGTTAAGAAATACGGTCGGAATCACCGAGAGCAAACCGACATTCGGTGAACTGATGAGGTTGTTAAATCGACTCGTCATCGGCCCCATCCCATGATTGGTAAGGTAGCCGAGCGCCGTTCCGAACCAGACTGCGCCGAAACCCAACATAATCATCGCCAACGGAACCGCCTTCTCCTGTTTAAAAGTTGTCATTTTTTTGTCTTTGGCGCCGAACAAGAGAAAAAGGGCGACTGCGGCGACATACAGGAAGGCATCTTCCTTGATCATCAGTGTCAAGAGAGTGAAAACGGCCGTCCCCGCGGTGCTGCCTTTCGCGATGAAGTAAAGAAGAAAAAGCAAGACGGGTGCGAGGAAGACGTTTTCGTGGAAATCGTAAAAGCTGCTGAAGATCATGCCGGGCAAGAGAAGGTAGAGCGATGTCCAAACGAGACGCGCTCTTATGTCGAGGCCGTAATGTTTTGCCAACAGATAGACGGGAATGAATCCGGATGCGGTGAGAACGGCTTGTGAGCATTGAATTGTAATAGCGCTCGGAAACACTTTGAAAATGGGCAGCAAAACGTACAGAATCGGCGAAATGTGAATTTTAAAGTGTGAGAGGAGCGTATCGCGTTCGAGTGTCGTCAGGGGCAGCCCCGTTCTGCTCATGTAGTGGTACATCTGAGTGAAAATCCCCATGTCGTACGTTGAAGCCGCAAACGTACGGATACGCGATATCAGAAACCAGCCTGCCCAGACGACATGGATAAGCAGACTGACTGTGAGAAGGACGCGATAAGCTGACAGGGGAATCTTTTCGTAAGAGGATTTGAGCGTTTTCTCCGGGCGATTGAGTTCGCGCCACCCGAGCATCATGATCATAATCGGAAGAAAAATTAGAAGACTCGTTATTGTCTCCTTGTTAATGATCGGGAAATTCGGAAGACCTATGAAGAATGCCGGCAATTCGTTGCCGTTTCGCAAGAGAGACGCAGTGAACATGACGATGAGGTACACGTAAAAAGGCAGATAGGCGATTTCATTATGTCTTGAGTAAAGCGCTAAGGCGATTGAGACGAGAATGATGCCGAGTACAACGCTCGCCTGAGTGGTCAGTGTTGCCAGAACGCAGCCGTAAAGCAGCCAAGAGTGGTATGTCAGGCGATTTGCGATACGGAGCTGCTTGTGTCGTGCGAACACGATGAGAGCTGTCAAAAGGATCACGGGGGGGATGATAAAGGCATAATGGCGTGTGCTGAGTTTTTTGAGCGGATCGAAGTTGATACTGTGACCGGCGACGATCAGGAAGAGGGTGTGGGAGAGTAAAAACGCCTGCGCGAAAGCGGATAAAAGCGAAGAGAGAAAATGCCTGTACCTCTCGCTTCGTTTTCCCTTGTGATGTTCAAGTGCAAAATCCGTACCCATGCGTTTACTCCTATCGCATATCCGGATATTGTGGGTAAGACGGCAGAGCGCCGAGCGGAACGTCAGATCGTCGAGCCCGGCGTACGTTTCGACATATCGTAACCGAGCGCGTAGTAATTGTTCTGATTGAAAACGAACGGTTTAATAATGTCGAGCTCGATCTTTTCGTGTGCACGCATGGAGCGACCGTTGATCTGATTGATAAACGTAATGAGAATCGGATAGCGGCGACTCATTTCGCGGCGTGAAAACTCGAAAAGGTTCGGGAAAACTTCTGTCGAACGAAATTTTTTATCGACACAGATGGGGCCGTATTGATAGGAATTTTCAGTGTCGAGCGTAACCCCGAGATACG
>DUVH01000018.1 GCA_012841145.1 Clostridiaceae bacterium
AGGGCAGTATCAGCGCGAACCACTCTTCTATATTGCGGACGAACGAGGAGATGATCTTTTAAGAAAAACTTACCGTGAATACCCATATTATGCAATCAACAGTGAAATACTTGATCGACTTTTTAACAGAGATGAATCAGATCGTTTTCGGCGCAAAAAACAGACTTATTCACACCAAGACCAAACACTTTTTACAATAGGTTACGAGGGAAGAAGTGCAGAGGCGTTCATGAATACGCTGATTCAGAATGACGTTCGTCTACTTTGTGATGTTCGCAGAAATCCAAATAGTCGCAAGTTCGGCTTTTCCAAAAATAGGCTCAAGAGTATCGCGAGTGGAGTAGGAATCAAGTATATACATATCCCTAACCTTGGAATTGAGTCTAAGAAGCGAGCTGCTCTTACGTCCACAGTCGATTATCGCTTTCTTTTTGATGATTATGCAAAAACGCTTCCCGACCTCAAGCCTTACCTTGAAAAGCTTTACTCCCTGTTACGTTATGAAAATCGTATAGCCCTAATGTGTTATGAAAAAGAACCTGATATGTGCCACAGACACGTTATAAGAGATTATCTCGTTAGTACATATGAAACGAGGAGTGTTGATTTATAATGTACGAAACGAAGAGGGTATATATCCTTGTAAAGACATATCCAACCGTTTCAAAGTCATATTCGGAGCTTGTTTGCACTGCAGGTGTTCTTGAAGATGGATCATGGATTCGTCTATATCCTGTTCCGTTTAGAAAACTCGATTTTGAACAAAAGTATTCAAAGTATACATGGATCGAGGTTGCTGTAGCTCGCAATACTAGTGATTTTCGTCCGGAATCCTATCGTCCGGATTTGCCTTCGATAATTGTTGAGCAAAGACCTAAAACAGCAAATTGGGATGAACGTCATAGTATTATTTTCAAAAATCAAAAGCCGTACACAAACTTGAGTGAGCTTATTGCCAAGGCTAAAAATGACGGGACTTCTCTGGCTGTGTTTAAACCGACTAAAGTGCTCGGGTTTAAAATAGAAGAAGTAGAGCGCAATTGGGATCCCGATACACTAGAAGCGCTCAATGCTTTGTCACGACAGTTGAGCTTTTTTAAAACCCCAGAAGAAATTGAAGAGGAATACAAGGTAGTACCGAAGAAAGTTCCATACAAGTTTTCTTATGAGTTTGAAGACGATGCCGGCAGATCATTCCAATATTCCCCCTTAAGATAGAGCGATAAACCGTTTCGTCGGTAGTATTTTTACACGAGTCACACACGTTCTGCAAAACTTGCATAAGGAAGATTGACACGTCCTGCAAAACTATAACATACAAATTGTACACGCTTTGCAATACTCTTTCAGTGATGTACTCGCCCCCCAACCAACATTTCAAGGGACAAAAAAACGACTCAGGATTATATCCGTTTTGTTGTCCGTTTATGGCAAACATAGCAAAACGAAAACAATCCACTTGAAATGTTGGCCCCGAATAATAGATCACTCCGTGACGTTTCTTTCCTGCTTTTCAAAATTATCTACCGCTCTATCTACCGTTTCTGGCAGGTAGCGCGGCAGATAGGACGGTAAGTGAAAGGTTCCTAGGCCGATCGATCATTTGATTCGTACTCGTGGAGGGTTACTTCTGCCGTCACTAAACATTTGCCCTAACTCTTCCAGAACTTTGGTACGCTTAAAACCCGTGTGTTCTTCAATCTCAGCCCTCGACAGTGTACCCTTTTCTGAAAGGAAAAGTCTCTTGTCCTCCGCCAACCTAGAACGCAGTCGTTGATACAGTTCATGTATTGACGACTGTTTTCTTTTGCTCCAATTCTACTTTGGAGATTTTACAAGATGGCGTAATTATGATAAAATAACGCTACAAAAGGAGGCTGTCGCAATGATTATAATTCGCCCGGTATCCGATTTGCGCAATCGTTTCACAGAAATCGAAAAGACTGTTAAGGAAGGAACGCCAGTCTATTTAACAAAGAATGGCTATGGAACGATGGTTGTTATGAGTTTGGAACATTATGCCGCACTTACAGAAGATGTAGAAGCGAAACTTGATGAAGCTGATTTCATAGCAGAGACAACGACAGAACGCTATACGGCGGATGAAGTCTTCGCTCGAGTGAAAAAGCGCTTAAAGAGTCATGAAGAAATATAAGTTGCGATTTCTTCCGCTTTTTGAAGAAGACTTAAACCGCATTGTCGACTACATCAGCCTGCAGCTGGAAAATCCGATGGCTGCATATTCGCTAGTAGATGATATACATGAAGCGATTAAGAAACGTCTCCCTTTTGCAGAAAGTTTTGAGATCTACCCCTCAAAGAAAAAGCGCTCCTTACACTACCATAGAATTTATGTGAAGAACTACATTATTTTTTATGTTGTCGATGGTGACGTTATGGAAGTAAGGCGTATTTTGTATGGTCGTCGTGACTGGAAAAATCAACTGTAAACTACTAGAACAATTCGAGTGATTTGTATCAACCAATCAGTCCTCCGCTAACCTAGAACGCAGTTATTGAAACAAATTCTTGTATTGATGGCTGCGTTTTTTGTATTTTCTGAAATCATAGGCGTCTGTTTGTTTTTCTAGAAAAGCACGAGTTTCAATGACAGGTTACCCCTTGACAGAGCATAAGTGTTAATATACAGTATAAACAGTTGGTCGTGCGGAGGTGACTTGTGAATATAAAGATCAAAAACTCGAGTAATGATCCGATTTATTTGCAGATTAAAAATCAAATCAGGGATGCCATTCTAAATGGGGAGCTGGAAGTGGGTGAACTCCTGCCTTCTATACGTCTTTTAGCGAAAGAACTTAGGGTCAGCGTGATCACGACAAAGCGCGCTTATGACGAATTGGAAAACGACGGATTCATTCACTCCGTGCAAGGCAAAGGAAGTTTTGTCGCTCCGCAAAACACGGAGTTGATGAAAGAAAGATTTCTAAAAAAAATAGAAGCCAGCATCGCGGAGATCTTGCGCTATGCGAAGCTGGCCGGTATGTCGCACGATGAACTGATTGAAATGATTAGAACATTGGAGAGTGAACATGCTGAATGCGATTGAACTTCGAGGGTTAAAGAAAAGGCTAGGCAACTTTGTGCTGGGGCCAATTGATCTTACTGTACCTAGGGGCTGCATTGTCGGCTATATCGGTGAAAACGGTGCTGGAAAAAGCACGACCATTAAACTTCTTCTTCATCTGATGTTTCCTGATGAAGGTGAAATCAGACTGCTTGGTAAAGATGTTCAGGAATTTACCCCGCAGATGAAAAAGGATATCGCTTACGTATTTGATGACCTCTATTTGCCGGAGGATATGACCTTGAAGAACGTGCATAACTTTCATCAGAAACTCTACGGTCAGGCTTGGCAAGACAAAACTTTTTCCGATCTGGTTGCCCGATTTAACTTGCCGGACAGTAAGTCGATCAAACATTTTTCAAGGGGTATGAAAATGCAGCTGGGTTTGGCCTTGGCTCTTTCCCACGGTGCAAGACTCTTACTCTTGGATGAGGCGACAAGCGGTCTTGATCCCGTCATCCGGGATGATGTCTTGGATATTCTCTTAGACTATATTCAGAATGAGAACCATACGGTATTTGTGTCTTCTCACATTCTTTCAGATCTGGAAAAAGTGGCAGACTATATCGCTTTTATCCACAAGGGACAGCTCCTGTTTATGGAAACAAAAGACGATCTGATGAACCAGTATGGCATCGCCTCCTTGAGCGAGAAACAGCTTGAAGAATTAGATGACAAGGCGATTGTCGGCAAAAGGCCGCACAAATTTGGTGTTGAAGTCATGCTGAAGAGAGAACTGGTGCCGAGCGATTTTGAGCTTGAGAAAGTCAGCATCGAAGAAATTATGGTCTATATGATAAAGGGGAAACGGAAATGATCGCACTAATGTACAAAGATCTAGTTGCTCTCAAAAAAGCGCTCTTCTTGCTCGTAATTATTCTGTTCCTTGTGGGCTTCTATACTATGCAACAAGGGAAAGTCATGGCTCTTCCCCTGATGTTCATGCTTGTTCCGCTGATTTTAATCGGCATGCTCTGGGGTTCAGATACTAAGTCAAACGTGGATCAATACATCATTCCCGGTCCGATTAAACGCCGAACCATCGTTTTGAGCCGGTATGCTTTTGTTTGGATTGTCGCCGTTATAGGTGCCGTTTTTGCTGTCTTGTTAAAGCTGTTCGCGAAAGATAGCGTTTTGTCAGAGATCCCGTGGTATTTGATTGCCGTTGCGCTGCTATTTCTTACCACAGTTGTTTCTGTCATTCAGCTTCCATTGATGTACAAGTTCGGAGCGGAAAAAGCCAGACTCATTTTTGTCGCCCTGTACTTCATTGTGTTCGCATTTTTCTCCTATGTTGGTGGAAACAAAGACTTAATAATAAAGTTATTTGACAGGCTGATCTTGTTTGATTTGAGGATCATAGGGCTGGCTATTTTGGGAGTAACCTTTCTTTTGAATGCTGTCTCATTCACTCTTTCCGCCGCGATTTATGCTAAGAAAGAGTTCTGAGTGTATCGGTGACATGAATTGATCAAATATGTGAATTCTATTAGTGGTATCAGTGAATATCAGCGCGGAGAACACCCTGAAAATGCAAAAAAACTTGAATCTTCTGTTTCAATTAATGAACTGATGAGTAAATCAATGTCTATTGCAGTGAGTCAAACTAGATGCTTTTAAAAATCAGAGTTTTTCTTTGAACCACAGCTGGCAAGGTTTACCGAACGATCATCAAACGCCTGATATCAGTGTATTTCATAGGGTTATTCGGTACAATAAGTGCGATGGCATTCAGCTTGGTGGAAATCGCGCTCGCAAAAGGCTAGGAGATGGCTTTCGGCTGCAGGGATTTTCAGCTTGGCATGATGAAATGCTAAATGCCGATTTGTTCAGCGAGCCCTAATTAAAAAATTACTGTATAATTTACATGCAAATCAAGCTAGCAATCAAACTAAACGATATATGAGGAGAGTTAAATGAAGAAAGAAGTTTTTAAATATGATAAGTATTCTCTGGTAACGCGTTCGGATTTTGACGGTCTGGTATGTGCCATGATATTGAAAGAAATCGGAATATTGGATGATATAAAATTCGTGCACCCTAAAGACGTGCAAGACGGCAAGGTGGAATTAAGCGATAAAGATATTACTACGAACCTTCCTTACGACGATAGGGCAGGGATAGTCTTTGACCACCATGAATCGGAGACAATAAGAAATAAAGAGGTTCTCGGAAAAGAGAACTATATCATAGATGGAAAAGCAAAAAGTGCCGCAAGAGTAGTGTTTGACTTTTTCGGCGGCAGGGAAAATCCTAAACTCAACCGTATTACCGATGAAATAATGCATTATGTGGATAAAGCCGATGCCGCTGAATTTTCAAAAGAAGACATCTTGAATCCTCAAGGTTGGGATTTATTGAGTTTTCTAATGGACGCAAGGACGGGACTCGGCAGATTCCGCAATTTCACAATATCTAATTACAATCTTATGATGGAGCTTATAGATTATTGCCTTGAGAATGATATAGATGCAATTTTGGAGCTTCCCAACGTAAAAGAGAGAGTCGATTTATACAATGACTACAGCGAGAGATTCAAAGAGCAGCTTAAAGAAATATCTACAGTAGAAGGCAAGGTAGTTGTTGTAGACCAGAGAAACCTCGAAACAATCTATCCAGGCAACAGGTTCAATATTTACGCAATGTATCCTGAGATCGAAATATCCATACACCTGACGAGAGGATTCAGAGGTATGAATACGCCTATCATGATAGGGAAATCCATAATCAATAGAGCGTCTCAGATAGATATAGGTAAGATTTGTCTCAATTACGGTGGCGGAGGCCATAAAAATGCCGGCACATGCCAAGTTGATAATGACAAAGCTGATGAAGTTACGAAAGAGATAGTGGAATATATAAATAACAACTAATGTTAACCCTTTTTCGGATAATAAAAGCAGATTTTTCTTATCAACATTTGATTTCTATTCCAAATTACAGTAGCCGTCGTTACATTTTTTTGTATTGACGGCTATTTTCATACAGAATCTTCTAATTCAAGTACCCTACAGCTCTATCCTGTGACGCAGTATCTTTCTGCTTGAATTCTTCTCGAACTCTGTCTCTCTCAATCTAATCTCCGCGATCCGTCGCGTTGGAGGGACTTGCCTGTTGTAACGATCACACAAATCACGGAAATATTCTTCATTACCTCTGTATCCGTCTGACGGAAATATTAGAGCCACTAGGCGGTTCTCGTGTTCAACGACAACGACCTCTTCTACTCCCTCTTCTTGGAGCAGCTGTATTTCAATTCCTTCAGGAGAAACATTCTCTCCATTCGACAAGACGATAAGATTCTTCTTTCTGCCCGTAATAAACAGAAAGCCGTCTTCATCTAAATGACCGATATCGCCTGTCGCAAATTCTCCGTTATTCAGAACCGCTCGAGTCTGTGCTTTGTCTTTGTAGTAGCCCAAAAACACATTATCACCCTTAACGAAGATTTCCCCATCCTCAGCAATGCGGACGGTACAACAGCTGAGGGGCTTGCCACAGCTGTTTGCACGTGTTGCATTGAAATATTCCACTGCTACAACCGGGGATGTCTCTGTCAGTCCATATCCGTTGAAAACATTGAATCCGATATCGCGGAAGAACCGGACTGTTGCGTCGCCAATTGGAGCTCCGCCGGTAATAAATGTCTGATAGTGATTGCCAAATTCGGAATGGATTTTTTTGAAAATGATGCATCGCAAATCAATGCCGAAGGCAAGAAAGATTTTACAGATTCTGCGTCCTATTTGAAATTTCCTGACCGATTTACTAAGCATCAAAGAGTGTTCGATCTTCTTTTGGAAAAGCTCAAGATAAGCGGGAACAACACAAATAAGACTCGCAGAAGAATCCTTGATATCGTTCAATAAATACTTGATCTGCGTGTTGATAAACACAGTGTTCGTTGAAAAAAGAATGATGATGACGCCGGCGACCAAACCAAAAGTGTGATGAAACGGTAAGATAGCGAGATTGATCGCGGGAAGGGCAAAGATTTCCATATACGAATGTGCGACTGCCGCTATCCCGGCATGACTTACTACTGCCGCCTTGCTATCCCCTGAAGTACCGGAGGTAAAGAAGATTACAGCCGGAGAATCGGGATCAATAATTACGTCAGCGTATGAACGCTGCCCCTCTCGATCATTCGAACTAAATGTATTATTCGGGGCTGATTCAATCGGGAAATGTATAACGTCAAAATCATCGTCATCACATACAGACGCCAACTGGTTGTGTTTATTCTGAGAACAGAAGATTGCCTCACTGTCGCTTTGAAGCAGATGTTTTCTTAATTCATTCGCACCCAGCTCAGGATCAATCGCTACGGCTACATTCCCGCTTGTCGTAATCGCAAAGAACGCGAGCAACCATTCATAGGAATTCGTACCGGAAATCGCGATGTGTTTTCCATAAAAACCTTGGCTTAAAAGATAGTTGCCCAGATCTTCTACTTCCTGTGCGAAAGAAGAATAGCTGACGTCACGAAAATTTTTTCTGTCGATACGATAACGAAAAGCAATTTTCTCAGGGACTCGCTCTTTGCAAGACAACAACAGATCTCTGAAGTCCGTTGCCGGACGATTCAATCCAATACTATTCGTCTGCATGTTGATCATATCCTTCTTCAATAAGTTGATACGCAAGTCGGTCAGCCGACGATCCATTTGACTATGGTGACAAGTGCCGTAAGTGCCGGGAGGGATGCGTACGTCAGCCACCGGCGTGCTGTCCCGGGAGGCTTTGTCGGTTCGGGCAGCACGATAGCAAGCGGGATTGAGAGAAGTATCGCCAAACGCGTGAAAGAATAGGTGGAAGCGACGCGCCATACGATGAGATCGACAAGGGCGAAAACGAGTATGAGAGAGACGACGTAGAGGAAAGTGCGGAGCAGCGACGTGGTATCGGTGAAAAGCGAACGGGGGAAACGCGGAAGTTGCTGTTCGTCGGAGTCTCTCATCGCGAGGAAGGAGACGCAGATAAAGAGAAGTCCGAAGAATCCGTGAGAAAATCGGAAATAGACTGTGACAAAAATGGCGATCCCCATACTCAATAGACCGATCACGAAACCGACGATAGGGGATATTCTATAGTTGCCGGGATTGATGGGAACGCCGAAGAGTGTTTTTCTGTCCCATTTTCCGTCTGCCGGTATGACATGAGCGACGAGATCATGGTAGCAGCCGACAGTCATCGACATGCCTGCAAGCATGGCAATTCCCGCGGCGTAAGTAAAGAGGGCGTTCCTCTCAGGCATGATGACAGGCAGTTGCCAACTTGCCAGAGCGGAAATGAGTTCGGTCGCAAAAGCGGCGATGACGAGTCGTAGGAAATAATAAAAGTGATTGGCGCTTCTTCGCAGTCCACGAGCAATGAGCAGCGAGAAAATCGCAAAAGCTGTGTGTCCTGCCATTTGTGAGATCAGGAGAACAATCGCGGGCAGAATTGCGGGAAAAAAGACTCCCATCAGATAGAACAATGTCAGAATATACCCGACGAGCTTCAGCAAAATGCGCTCCTTTAGTGAGAGGATTGAGGGGGGCAGTTGCGAGATGCAACGGTCATCCGCTCATTCAGATTAGTCGGAATCACGTCTCCGAACAGGCAGAAATTCCTTGCTCATGCCTTCGAACTATTGTATCATGACGACGTATGTCAAACAATTACACCGTCAAGTCGACGTCGGTTCGAGAGAGTGAGATGCAGAGTAGATTTCGGATGATCCCGCTGTTCGACTGTCTTAATATATCTCGATAACCCGAGCTTGACGGAACAGATAAATGGAAGTTTTACATGGGTTTAGGTCTTAACATCGGAATAGATTTAGGAACGGCGACTGTTCTCATTTATGTACATGGCAGAGGCATCGTGTTACGCGAGCCTTCCGTTGTCGCTGTCAATACGCGCACGGGACGAGTCTTGGCCGTCGGTGAACGTGCAAGCCTCATGCTCGGCCGTACACCTGACATCGTAAAGGCCGTCAGGCCTTTGCGTGATGGCGTTATCTCCGACTTTCAAGTAACGGAGATCATGCTTAAAGAGTTTATCAGTCGCATTAACACGGGTTTTCTCGTTCGATATTTCAAACCGACGATCGTCGTATCAGTTCCAGGCGTCATTACGCCCGTGGAACAGAAGGCGGTTGAAGACGCCTGTCGTCATGCCGGCGCGCGTCAAGTCTACCTCATTCGCGAGCCGATTGCCGCCGCGATCGGCGCAGGCATCGACATTACGCAGGCTAGCGGCAGCATGATCATCGACATCGGCGGAGGGACGACGGACATCGCCGTCATCTCGCTTTGCCGCCCCGTCGTCGATACGTCGATTAAAGTCGCAGGCGATAAATTTGATGAAGCGATTGTGCGCTACATTCGTCGCAAACACAATGTCCTTATCGGGGAGCAGACAGCGGAGGAGTTGAAGATCAACATAGGCTGTGCTTATCCGCGAGAGGAAGAGCTCACGATGGAGGTGCGCGGCCGCAACCTCATCACCGGCATGCCCGCAATCTTGACGATCAGTTCGACTGAGATGCTGGAAGCCCTTGAGGAGCCAGTGAGCGCTATTTTTGAGGCGATTCATTCCGTTCTGGAGCAGACTCCGCCGGAACTCATGGCTGATCTGAGCCAGCGCGGTATCGTGATGACGGGGGGAGGCTCGCTCCTTTACGGTCTCGACCGTATGCTCGCGACACGTGTCGGTATTGAGGTGATTGTGGCGGAAGATCCCGTTTCCTGTGTCGCGATCGGAACGGGCATCGCGCTCGGCATTATGGATAAATTCTCTGATTTGGCAGGCTTATAGATTATTTTTCAGCTTTATTTTTCTGCCCGATGAATTCATTTAATAAAACGGGTTGACGAATTTGTGAAAGTTGTTTTATACTTGACCAGAATTCCCGTGTTATGTTTTTTCATATACGTTTGTGGCCTGCTAAGGCCATTACATTGAGGGGAAAAATCAAAGGTTCAATTCGATCTCCAAGAGAAAAAGTAAGGGGACGTAAAGCGTGTGCAGATGCTTGGGCATCGCACGTTCAACATGAAGTAGAGGAGCTATTATGGCACTGCCTGATTTGCGTGGCAAAACGAAGAAAGATCTCGCCGCAATCGCCCATATCTCAGGGTTGCTGAGACCGAGTGACACGAGCCGCATGACGAAACAGCAACTGCTCGATTATTTGTTGAGTGTAGCTGAAGACGCAAAGGATGCGGAAACGATCTCGGATGTCGCTTCGGAGACGGCTGAAATAAAGCAAGAGCCCGACAAAGCCGCTGTCAAAAAGACAAAGAAAAATGCTGATAAGGCGGAGGCCGCATCGGACGAGTCGAACGTTTCCGAGTCTAAGGAAGAGAAACCCTCCGAAAAAGAGACAGCTTCAAAAAAGACGAAAACGACGACACGCAAAACGCGCACGATAAAAGCGAAAAAAGCCGAAGAGGATGAGGGAAAAAAGACGGGCGCCAAAACGGTGCGCGAAGTCAAAAAGACAACCTCGAAAAAGAAGGCGGATGGCTCTGAAAGTGCGGAAGAGGAAGATGCCGATGCGGTTGAAAAGGAAACTGCTGCAGACGATGTGCCCGCGACGGAGGTCAAACACCGAGAGCTCGTGGCGGTTGAATCTGAAGACGATAACGGCGAAGAAAACGGTGAGGAAGAAGAAAAGCAGCAGGAAATCGCGACCGGTGTCTTGGAAGTGATGCCGGAAGGTTACGGTTTTCTCCGCGTTGAAAACTACATTCAGAGCAGCCGCGATATCTATGTGCCGCCGCAATACATCCGTCGATTCAACTTGCGGACAGGCGATCTTGTTACGGGTCCCGTGCGTCAACAGCGCGACAATGATCGCTATAAGGCGCTTTTCTATGTGCGCGAAGTCAACGGCGAAACGCCGGACAAGATGATTCGACGTCCTCATTTTGATCGCCTAACGCCTATTTATCCGAGACAGCGCTATACGCTGGAGACGAGTCGCGAGGAACTCTCGACTCGCATCATCGATCTGATCTGCCCGATCGGGAAAGGCCAGCGCGGCATGATCGTATCGCCTCCGAAAGCAGGTAAGACAATCCTGCTCCAAAAAATTGCAAATTCAATTTCTCTCAATAACCCTGAAACGGAACTGATCGTTCTTCTCATCGACGAGCGTCCTGAGGAAGTGACCGACATGCAGCGCTCCATCAAGGGTGAGGTCGTCTACTCAACGTTCGATAAAACACCGGAAAATCACGTCCGGATCACGGAGCTTGTGCTTGAGCGCGCCATGCGCCTCGTCGAGCTCGGCAAGGACGTTGTGATTTTGCTCGATAGCATCACGCGCATGGGGCGTGCGTACAACTTGACCATTAACCCGACGGGACGCACGTTGTCAGGCGGCTTGGATCCCGGTGCTTTGTACGGACCGAAGCGCTTCTTCGGGGCCGCGCGAAACATCGAGAACGGCGGTAGTTTGACCATCATCGCAACGGCGCTGATCGAGACGGGATCGAGAATGGATGAAGTAATCTTTGAGGAATTCAAAGGTACCGGTAACATGGAAGTCATCCTCGACCGCAAATTGGCTGACAAGCGTATCTTCCCCGCGATCGACATCACGCGCTCCGGAACGCGCCGCGAAGAATTGCTCCTGAGCGAAAAAGAGCTCGATGCCATTTGGCTGTTGCGCAAGACGTTCACGCAGCTTGAAACGGCCGCCGTGACTGAAACGATGCTCGGACTCCTTCTGAAGACGCGGAGCAATGATCAGTTTATCTCGTCGATCAATGTTTCACTTGCGGACAAGTCGCTGTTCGACGCAATGCGCGGAGGCATGCCGAAACGCGACTGATAGGAAGACAGCATGAAAAAAGTGAAGATTACCGTCATGAAGACGGTATGTCACGAGGACTTAATTGAAGAATTCGAGAACCCCCTTGAACAACCTTGTGAAATGACCGTAGGCGAGGTGTTCATCGCCGACGGCTGGCAGAAACCTGACGGTCTCTGTGACAGCGCATGGGACAGCATGTCTCCCTTTGTCATGACGCTGGCGTACGGCGGCGAAGATATTTACAGCGGTTGGATGAAGAACAAGAAGTCGGCCATGATTTCCTGTAACGACGGTTTTCGTCCTGTGACGTTTCTCTTGGAAACTTTGGAAGAAGAGGCAGATTAAAAAACCATCTGTTACTCAGAGGGCTCCCTGTAGACAAAATTTTCTTCGTTGCTAAAGCGGAACCCCATCCGTTACTCAGAGGGCTCCCTCTTAGTTTCCCCCTGTCCTAGGGAACGCGAGACACCACTCACTCATTAAGGTTGATTCTATTTAGCGACAGCGCCATGAATTGGCGTTGAACCGCATGGCGGCGTGGTATCATATCGATATAGGATCATGATGAAGGGCGATTCGCGCGATCTTTGATCGCAATTCCGAGGGGGGATTTATGAGGAACGAGCATCAGCAAGGTTTTGCAACAAGACAGATTCACGCCGGCAAAGAGAAAAATCCAAAGGGCGCGCTGGCAACACCGATCTACCAGACATCAACATTTGAATTCGATTCCGTAGCTCACGTAGGAGCTTTTTTTGCGGGTGAAGAGCAAGGCTATATCTACACGAGGATCGGCAATCCGTCGCTTGAGGCAGTTGAGAAAAAAGTGGCGTCACTTGAGTGCGGACAAGCTGCAATCGCGACGGCGTCCGGCATGGGCGCCATCTCTGCCGCGCTCTGGACTGCGCTCTCAGCAGGCGATGAAGTGGTCGCCGATGAGACGCTTTACGGGTGCACCTTCTCGCTGCTCGCACATCAGTTCGGGCGCTTCGGCATCAATGCCGCTTTTCTCGACTTTACGAACCCGGAGAACCTGAAGACGGCGCTGTCCGAGAAAACAAAAGTCGTCTACTTTGAAACGCCTTGTAACCCGACTTTGAAGATTGTTGATATCAAGGCCATCGCCGACATTGTTCACGCTTACAATCCTGAGATCAAGGTCATCGTTGATAATACGTTCAGCTCGCCTTATCTGCAGACGCCGCTTACTTTGGGTGCCGATGTCGTCGTTCACAGCGCGACCAAATATCTGAACGGACACGGCGATGTTATCGCCGGCTTTATCGTCAGTGACGAGGACTTCATAGAGAACTGCCGCGGTATCGGATTGAAGGATTTGACAGGAGCAGTGATGAGTCCGTTCAACGCTTTTCTCATCGAGCGCGGCCTCAAGACGCTTGACCTCCGCATGGAAAGACATTGCTCCAATGCTGAGAAGCTTGCCGATTACCTGCGCGCACATCCTGCCGTCACGCGCGTCTATTATCCGGGATTTGAAGATTTTCCCGGTCATGAGATCGCAAAAAAACAGATGCGTCGTTTTGGCGGCATGATTGCCGTCGAGTTCGCGATGAGTCGTGAAGATACGGCAGCCGCTATCGACAAGCTCGAGCTCTGTACGCTCGCCGTCTCGCTCGGCGATGCCGAGACGTTAGTCGAACAGCCGGCGACGATGACACATAATTCTTACAGCGCGGAGGAGTTGAAAGCTGCAGGTATTCCGGAGAGCCTCGTGCGCATTTCCGTCGGTCTGGAAGATGCGGAGGACATCATCGCCGATTTTGACCGCGCTCTTCCCAAGTAGCGGATTCAGAGATCGAGTGCCCGCAGAGTCCGGTGACAGCGGATTTGTCGGATCTCGTGGGTATTGATCTTCAAGCCTCGCGGGCTCGTATGTCCAAATGGTTTATTCTGACGCCCTTTAACGTGGATCCAACAAGAAAATCGGGTAACATCGTGTTTGCGTGACCAGATTTTCTGTGTTACTATCTACTTTGCGCTTTTGCGCGGATGGATACGATTGAAAGCACCGAAGGTGAGGAGATACAACATGGCCAGATGCGAAATTTGTCAGAAAGATATGTTCTTCGGCAGAAAAATAAAGATTACGCGTTCGCAGATTTCCCGTCGCGCGAAGCACCGCCAGCGCGCCAATATAAAGAGAGTCCATGTCATTGTTGACGGAGTCCCTAAGAGAATGAACGTCTGCACACGCTGTCTGAAAAGCGGTCGCGTTCAGCGCGCATAACGATTTTTCGAACCGACGGACGGTATATCAATGTACCGGCAAGGTGAGCGAATCAGCTGCTGGTTCATTCCAAGCAGAATGAAGAGGACTGTCTCTGAATGAGGCGGTCTTTTTTCTATGCTCAAACTACGAAATATGCTTGAAAAAGTTGTTCGATTGACCTTTCTCATTCTACAATGTTAATTAAGGGAAACTGCAGGATCAAGATCCTCTGTCGTATTGAGATCTTTTCAGAGAAGATGTACCCGGTGTGATTGTGCCGGTGCGATTTTTCAGAAGGAGGAAGATGTCATGAGAACTTCAGGCTTGAAAATATGCGTCATGTTGGTTGCGTTTGTCATCCTGTCACTCTCGTTCTTTGTCGCGTGTGATAAGAAAAATGGCCTGCCGCCGGGCACCTTGCCCGACGCGGACTCGATTCCGGCAGCTGATCAAAGCAGGGTGGGACAAGAGGTGACTGTCAACATTGAGCAGGAATATGCTTTCGCTTTCTATAGGGATAACAGTACGGATCAAGAACGCATGGTCGTTATAAAACACAATGCTGACGAAACGTTGAAAACGTCTGTTGTTCCCCTTACTGTCTACGAGACCGCTTTCGGCGGAATTGAAGCGATGGTTGAGCAGATTGGCGCCGCGTTTACCGCAAAGATTGTCGCCGAGAGGAATATCTCCATAACGGAAGCCATGCATATGACTGAATCAGTTTATGGTTTGGCACGTAAGTTGGACGATGAAGCGCTCGCTTCCTCAAAAGAGGATGTGACTCCGAACAACGAGAAAACGGCCACCGATATTTGCTACGGTGTCGTCACAATAGATGGCGATGACGATACGATTCAGAAAGCGCTGATTCCATTTCTTGAGGATCAATATTTAATGCTCGTCGGCAACCATCAGAACTTGTCTGTTAAGGTACTGAGAGAGTGTGCAGAAGTCTTTGATGTCACTTACAAGCGCTTCGATCTCAATCAGTATCTTCCGATCAGCTAAATCGGTTGACAGTAATCGCAATAAAAGGCTGTCTCGTCCTCGTTTTCAAATAAGCGGAATTGAGACAGCCTTTATTTGGTTTTCGGAAGTTTTGCTAAAGCCTTTGATTATCCGGCGGCTTTTTTCTCCTCGTCTACGGCGCAAGGTCCGTCGAGGAGTCCGCGATGAATAGCTTTCGTCGGACAGACTTCGACACACTCGCCGCAGTGTATGCATGCATACTGGTCAATAACCGCGAGGTTGTCCTCGATCTTGATAGCGTTGACGGGGCACGTGCGCACGCAGCGGCTACAGGCGATACAGGCGACCTTGCAGGCGCTCCGCGCGACTCTCGCAGGCCAGTGGTTGGAGCATGTGACGTTTGTCGCGAGCTCGTGTTTGGGGATGAGTTGAATCAGCTGCTTCGGGCAGGCTTTGACACATTTGCCGCATGCGGTGCAGAGATTGTGGTTTACCTTGGCGACGCCGTCCTCGATATAGATCGCGTGGAACTCACAGACAGCGATACAATCGCCGAAACCGAGACAGCCGTACGTGCAGGAATTCGGGCCGGAGAAGAGGCCGTTCGCTGACGCGCAGTGCTGCGTTCCAGTGTAATCATATCGCTCGTGCGTGTGTTCGCACGTCCCTTGACAAAAGACATTTGCGACTAGAGGAACGACTGTTCCCGCTTCAACACCGAGCGCCTCGGCGATTGCAGTTGCCGTATCTTGGCCACCTGCCGTACAGAGTGTCGTGTCTTCCTCGGACTTGTCGGCGAGTGCGGACGCATAGGCAGAACAGCCGCTGTAACCGCAGCCGCCACAGTTCACGCCGGGGAGTACGCCCTCAAGTTCCTCCTGAAGCGGATCCTTTTCCACACTGAAATAATGAAAGACGACGAGAATGATTGCGCCCATCAAGAGTGCCGTGCCGCCACCGATGAGAGCTGCATTGAGGACGGGATTGAGTAGAAAGATTACCATAATAATTCCTCCTTCCTCGCAGTTAACCGAATAAGTTCTCAATCACGCCTTTGAATCCCATAAATGAGACAGAGACGATAGCGGCCGCCATCAAGGTGATAGGCAAGCCTTTCATGAATTCGGGGATGTCTGCATTTTCCATTTTTGAACGCACACCCGTGAACAAAAACATCGCCAGCATGTAGCCGATACCGGCGCCAAACGATGACATCATGGCGCTTCCAAAATTGTAAATTTCTTGGATGTTGATCAGCATAACGCCGAGGATGGCGCAGTTTGTCGTGATGAGCGGTAGAAAGATTCCCATCGCCTTGTAGAGCGGGGGGAACGCCTTTCGGATGATTGCCTCGAGCACCTGTACGACAGCGGCGATGACAAGGATGAAGATTACAGTCTGTAAATACCCGAGATTAATCGGTTCTAAAATGGACCAATAGATGGGATATGTGATACCTGTCGCGACCATCATGACGAAAATGACGGCAACGCTCATGCCCATCGCATTCTTCAAATCTTTTGTCAGTCCGATAAACGAACAGACACCCAGAAACCTTGAAAGAACGAGGTTGTCGATCAGAACGACGCTGAAGAGGATGATTAGCATTTCTTTCATTTCGTTTCCTCACTTTCTTCCTTGTTTGCATCTTTATGATCGGCGAGAACACCGGGCTCTTTCAGAGTTTCAGGAACGACGACTTTTGTCGTTTTCGGTCCGCCGAGATTTTCCGGCACCTGGCTGGCGACAGCGGCAGTCTGAGCGTTGATGCAGCCGGGACATTCCGCACAGCCCATCACCGCCTGCGGTTGTCGTGCGTAAAACCGTTTATTCAGTTTCTGTGTAATGGCGACCATGATGCCGAAGACAGCGAATCCGCCTGCCGGCAATCCGAAGATCATCATCGGCTGCAGTCCGCCGTCCGTAATCCAAGGCATCTTAATACCGAAGAAGGTGCCGAAACCGAGGATT
Organism: Clostridiaceae bacterium; assembly: GCA_012841145.1. GTDB lineage: Bacteria > Bacillota > Clostridia > Saccharofermentanales > DTU023 > UBA4923. The sequence continues at coordinate 17,068 of DUVH01000018.1, forward strand.
TCTCTGATCGAGCCGATGAAGAAGAGCGCAAGCGTAAAACCGACGCCCATACCGAGACCGTCGATGGCGGAACGGATAACACTGTTGCTATTCGCAAACGCCTCCGCGCGTCCGAGAATGATGCAGTTTACGGTGATCAGCGGGATGAAGATTCCGAGCGAGGCGTTCAGCGCCGGCACGTACGCCTGCATCAGAAATTGCAGGACAGTAACGAGACTGGCGATAATGGTGATGAAAGCAGGAATTCTTACTTTGTCGGGGATAATTTTCCGCAAGAGCGAAATGACGACGTTTGACATAATCAGAACAGCCGTTGCGGCGATTCCCATGCCTACTCCGTTCCAAGCTGATGTCGTGACGGCGAGAGCAGGACACGTTCCGAGCATCAGGATGAGAAGCGGGTTCTCCTTGATGATGCCTTTAAGAAATTCGTATAAGAGTGAATTCTTGTTTTTCATTACGATTCTCCTCCTTCCGTCGGCATGAAGTCGCTGAAGGCTGCGGCAGCAGCTTTGACGGAGTTGATCACGGAGACGGATGAGATTGTTGAGCTGCTCACCATATCGATATCGTTGAGCGGATCGGACAGGGCGCGCCCTTTGAACTGATCGGTGAACGGAGCTAAAGCGACGTTCTGTCCTAACCCTGCCGTCTCATTCGAAGCGTCCGGAACGATGCCGACGATGGTGCCCTCGAGATCAAAACCGACCATGACGGGCAGCATGCCGCCGTAACCTTTACTTGATGCGCGAACGATCGCTCCGACGACTTCGTCTCCCTGTTTGACGACAAAAACCTGATCAACTGAAGGGTGATCGATCGACAAGTCAACGGAGACGTTAGAGGAGAAGCTCTTGCCGGCTTCCGTGACCGATTCTTCGAGATACTCGTCGGCTTCTGGGAAAAGTAAGCGTTTGTTCGCGTCCGCCATCAGCTGTTCCTGTTCCGCGCGTGCATCCTCTGTGACCGTCGCCGTGACGGCGAGCAGGGCGACACATGCGGCACAGATCAATGTCAAAATGACGGCGGGAATCACGCCCCTTTCAATGAAGGGGACAGACGGTTTATTGTTTTTCTCATGATTTGGCATGTTTGACACCTCCAACCGTTAAGGGCGTTGTCCAGCGCTCGATATGCGGGGTAAGAATGTTCATCAGAAGGATGGCGAATGAGACTCCCTCCGGCATAGAGCTATACACGCGCAGGAGTCCTGTCAGTAAGCCCGCTCCAACACCGAAAATGATTTTACCGGGAATGGTCGTTGGCGTTGTCACGTAATCCGTCACCATGAAAAATGCCGCAAGAATGAGAGCGCCCGAGAGCAGATGGACGAGAACGTCCTGTCCCGTCGCCAACATGAAGAGGGCGGTTGTACCGATAAATGAAATTGGCGCCCAAATATCGATGATCCCCGTCGCGAGGAGGAAGACGCCCCCGATGAGTAACGCGATGACCGACGTCTCGCCGATACAGCCGGCATGCCGTCCGAGAAACAGATCGAGTGTTGAGGGTAGGGATGTCTGACCCTGTTTGACGATGCCCAGCGGTGTCGCGCTCGATACAAGATCGGTCGCCGCCTCGCCGATATGTTTGCCCAGAACGCTGAACGTCGAGATTTGAGCCGTAAAGGATACGGAAAGGACGATGCGCGCCGTGACGGCGGGGTTGGCGAAGTTGTCACCGAGGCCGCCGAACATCTGTTTGATGACGACGATGGCGACGAAGTTTCCGATGAGCAAGATCCAGATCGGGCAGTCAACGGGCAGGCTTGCCGCGAGCAGTAAGCCGGTGACAACGGCGGAGAGATCGCCGACTGTCTGCTTCCTCTTCATTACAACTCTGGCAATGGCTTCAAAGAACGAAGCTGAGGCGGCACTGATGCCGAAGAGCAACAGCGCCCTCCAACCGAAGATGAAAGTCGATGCGATGATGACGGGAACGAGCGCGATGATGACATACAGCATCACTGAGCGCGTCGTCACCTTGTCGCGGATATGCGGTGAAGCAGATACACGTAGCATCAGCTTTGACCTCCTTTCTCGCGGGCGGCCGCACGTGCGGCGCGGACTAGAGCCTTACCGTTCCGAATATTCTGGACAAGATACCGTTTGGCCGGGCAGACGTAGGTGCAGCTGCCGCACTCGATGCAGTTGAGGACGTGGCGCTCCTCAAGTTCATCCGCGTTATTGGCGCGTGCCGCTTTGTCGAGCGCGGCCGGCATCAACTTCATCGGGCATGCGCGGAAGCAGCGGCCGCACTGGATACAGGCCGATTCTTCCGGGAGTGTCGCCTCTTCTTCCGTGAAAACGAGAATTGCATTATTATGCTTCAGGATCGGGCGCGTGATGTCGTCGACGGCGACGCCCATCATCGGGCCCCCCATGATGATTTTTTTCGCCTCAGCCTTGAGTCCTCCAGCCTTCTCGATCACTTCCTCGATGGTGCCACCGATCGGGACTTCGAAATTGCCGGGCGTTTTGACGGCGCCTCCGTCGAGCGTAATCCATTTTTTGACGAGCGGCATGCCCGTCTCAAGGTATTTCGCGATGAACCAGAGTGTCGTGACGTTCTGGACGATGACGCCGACGTCAGCAGGCAGACCGCCTTCCGGGACGATGCGGCCGTTGATTAACTGAATCAGGACTTTTTCCGCTCCTGTCGGATAGGAGGTCGGCAGGACTTTCACTTCAACAGTGCCGCGCCCTTCGCTCTTCGCACGTTTGGCCGCTTCTTTTAGCGCCGCCGCGGCTTCTTTTTTGTTGTCCTCTATTCCGATGACAACTGTTTCGATGCCACACCAGTGCGCTGTCGCGAGTGCGCCTGCAATGCAGTCATCGGCGTTCTCCAAGATAATCCTGTTGTCAGTCGTGATATAAGGTTCGCACTCTGCCGCATTGACGATGAGCGTATCAACTTTTTTGTCGGGTGGCGGATTGAGCTTGATGTGTGTCGGGAATGCCGCGCCGCCGAGTCCGACGAGACCTGAAGCGCGAACAGCCTCGAGAAAGCTCTCACGATCTGTGACGACGGGTTTTTTGACGAGTTCGGAGACAGTGTCTTTGCCGTCCGATATGATCGTCACATACTGTGTGTGCGTTCCGTCACTCAAAATCTCTTTCTTGACTGATTCGACTTCACCGGAGACGCTCGCATGTACAGGTACACACCATGCTCCGAGCGGTTTTCCGAGAGGATCTCCGATGTCGACATGGTCGCCTTTTGCTACGATCGCTTCGCAACCGGGACCGATCTGCATGTCAAGGGGAATTGTTACACGGGAAAAGCCGGTGAGAGGCTTGATAGCGAGACCGGCCGTCCCTTTCTTGTCAGCGGGGTGTATTGCCCGCGACAAGCCAAGCCATTTCATCTTCATACATCAACCTTTGCTTTTTTTAGAGATTAGGAGAAAATGCAGAAAGCATAATAATTCATATTACTCTCCTATCTATTCCACACCTGTGTCTTTTATACAGTTTAACGCTAAGCGCCCATAACTTCAACGGCCACGGACCGGAAGGGCTGTGTTAGAATCTCCTTTGATTGTTTATTAGATGGAGATTTCATGCACGCTAAAAAGGAAATCAACTTGCTCGAAGGGCGTATTCTGCCGACGCTCGTAAGGCTGGCGATGCCGATTATGGCGAGTTCCTTTGTGGGGCTCGCCTATACGCTGACCGACATGTTCTGGGTTGCCGGTTTAGGAGATCGCGCTGTCGCGGCCGTCGGCTCGGCCGGAACGATGTTGTGGTTCGTCGACAATTTGTTTTCTATACCGCGCGTGGGCGGTCAAGTGCTTGTGGGGCAGTCGTTAGGCGCCGGCCGGCCTGATGAGGCGAGGATGTGGACGCGTGCGGCACTGCGTCTCGGGTATGTCATGGCGTTCGTGGCGACGCTTATTTTTGTATCGATGTCAGGTGTTCTCACATCGATATACAGATTCAATGACGCCGAAACGATCATTCGGACTGAGAGGTACATAAGAATCGTCAGTATCGGTCTCATCCCGAACGTCGGAGTCCGGCTATACAATGCTGTTCTCACGGCATCTGGAAATAGTTTCACGCCTTTTGTCATCTACGTAACGGGGTTGGGGGTCAACATGGTGCTCGATCCTCTGTTTATTCTCGTTTTTAAATGGGATGTCGTCGGGGCGGCCATCGCGACTGTTGTTGCAGAGACAGTCGCTTATGTGCTTATGTTGATCGCCATCAGGCGGACTGAATTGTTTTCGAATTTGCGGCTTTTCCGCGAGCGTATTCGTCTTCAGCTTCTGAAACCGATTCTGAAACTCGGGGCGCCGATCTCCGTTCAAGGCGCGACGCACGCTACGGCGACGATTTTGATTTCGCGGCAGATCGTAAGGTTCGGGGATCTCGCCGTAGCGGCTCAACGGCTCGGAGCCCAAATCGAGAGTATTTCGTGGATGACGGCGGACGGTTTCAGCATCGCGGTCAACGCTTTCATCGCACAGAATTACGGCGCCCGCTCATTCGATCGTGCCGGAAAAGGGTATCGCGTCGGTTTCTTGCTCATTTCCGCGATCTGCACCGTGACGTCGCTCGTTATTTATTTCTTCGGCGGGTCGATCATGACACTCTTCTTTTCTGAGCCCGAAGCGATTAGGCATGGACGCGAATACCTGCAGATACTCTCAGCATCGCAGCTGCTCCAAGGTCTAACTTTGCTGACGAGTTCCGCTTTTTCCGCGCTTGGGCAATCGTTTATTCCGTCGATCATTATGACGAGCTTCATGTTGTTGCGTCTGCCGATCGGTGCGATGCTTTCGGCCACGTCACTCGGCGTCAAGGGGATCTGGTGGGCCTTTACGATTACGACGAATGTCGCCGGATTGATTCTCATCGCGATTTTCCCGTTCTTCCTGCGCCGTTTACGGAATAGGGAAAAACTGCTCCAATGAATACGGTTCAGGCGATTTGAACGCTTGCGGAGACGAGTGCTCGTGTGCTATCATGTCGTGCGCACGTTGTGAAAGGGAGGATACCGGATGAAAGTCGCGCAGATTATTTTTATCATATTAGATATTATTGCGTGCATCGGTCTTATTGTGACCGTCATGTTGCAGGAGAGTAAATCAAAGGGACTCGGCGTTTTGGCAGGTGAATCGGGATCGGATTCGTTTTACGGCAAGTCGAGAGGACGCAGTAAAGAAGCCGTCTTGAGAATGCTGACGACTATTTTTGCCGTTTCTTTTGCCGTGATTACGATGGTGCTTTACCTGTTGACCGGTCGCGGTTAGAACGGGGAACATCGGAGTCACGAACGAAAGGAGAGCCAGCAGGCTCTTTTTTTCGTTGCGGTACGTGTCGTCGCTATGAGCTAATGATCTGTGTGTGAAGAAGAAAGATTGATTACACGTGCATCAAGTCGACCGGCCGGCTGTGTGTTCTCGGGAGGAGAATTGTGATGCGCATCGCCTTCGCATCGCTGGGATGCAAGACAAATCAATATGAATCGGACGCCTTGGCCGAATGGTTTCGAAGAAACGGTTTTTCCGTTGTTGACGATCGCGAGTCGGCTGACGTTTTCGTGCTCAATACGTGCACCGTCACGGCTGAAGCTGAGCGAAAAGCGCGGCAATTGTTCAGGCGTTACAGGAAACACAATGAGCATGCGTTGCTCGTCGCTTGCGGCTGTTATGCGCAACGTTCGGATTTATCCGGCATAGCGGATATCACGGTCGGAACTGTTGGACGAGCGCGGATACCCGCGCTCATTCTTGACGCACTGATTGAGAGAGGTTTGATTGAATCAACTCACCGAGCTGCAGGTGCGCTCTATAGCGGTTTCTTAGACGACATGGACGGCCATGAAAGCGAGGTGAGCGCATCGAATATACCGCTCGGATATTCCTCGGAGACTCATAGCGCCGGTAAGGATGATGCCCGGCGTTCGCCGAAATGGGACGAGCAGGAGAATTGTATTCTGTATGAAGAGCTGCCGGCACCGGCCATCCCAAACGAGACGCGCGCGTTTCTGAAAGTTCAGGACGGCTGTGACAATCGGTGCGCCTACTGCGCTATTTCGCTCGCGCGCGGTCCGTCGAGGAGTCGCAAACTCCCGATCATTCTTGAAGAAGCGCAAGAGCTTGTCGCACACGGATTTTCAGAATTTGTGCTCACAGGGACGAATCTCAATCTGTACGGTTTGGATTTTCATCGGTGTATCGGTGCCGGCAAGGTGTACGATACGTCGCCATCGTCATTATCGGGAATATCCGTACCTGAATCTGCATGGGATTTGGCCGATGTCATGATCGCGCTTGATCGCATAGACGGCGTCCAAAGGCTGCGTCTCGGATCGCTCGAATCAGGACTGATCACAGAGGCATTCATCGAGAAGATCAGGGATGTCGAAAGCCTGTGTCCGTCTTTCCATCTTTCGTTGCAAAGCGGTTGCGACCGTGTTTTGAAAGCGATGAGGCGGCGCGATACGCGTGATTCCTACCGCGAAGCCGTCGCGCTCATTCGGTCGGCTTTTCCCGGCGCGGGAATCACGACCGATCTGATCGCAGGTTTTCCGGGCGAGACGCAGGATGATTTCGAAGAGACGCTCGCCTTTTGCGATGAGATCGGTTTTTTACGTATTCACGTCTTTCGTTTTTCTCCCCGCTCCGGGACACTTGCCGACAAGATGCCTCATCAAGTTCCCGCTTCGATCGCCGCGGAGCGATCGGAAATTCTGCGTATGAAGGCGGCAGAGCTCGCCGAAATCGCGATACGTGAGCGCATGGGACAAACGCGCGCCGTACTGATTGAGAAGTACGACGCATACGGTCGGGCGGAAGGCTATACGCCCGAATATGTATTCGTCAAGGGATACCGTCTTCCCGACGCTTGCGGTGAAGAGATGCCGGCGAGAGGCTCAATCGTTCCGATGAAAATAACAGGCATTGAAGGGCAAACGGCGATCGCCGAGATCGTTTGACGGTGCTTTACATCATTTCACATCAGGATTGTTAGCTATGCGCTACTACCAAGCGCCCCGGAATGGTAAACTGATGTTGGAGGTTCCTATGGTCGAACAAGATACGAATCGTTTTGAAATTGGCAGCGAAAAACGCCTGGCAGCTCATCAGATTATGACGGAAGTCATGCGAGCGATGGAAGAAAAGGGTTACAATCCGATCAACCAGTTGGTGGGTTATTTTATCTCGGGTGACCCGACTTACATTACGAGCCATCTTGGAGCACGTGGGGTAATTCGCCGCATGGAGCGCGATGAACTGCTCGAAGTTATTTTGAGAGATTACGTCGATCGGCTCTGATTCCGTGAATAAGCGAGTGCTCGGAATTGATTACGGGACAAGGAGAGTGGGCATCGCGATTAGCGACCCGCTTCGCCTTCTTGCGCGACGTTTGGAAACGGTGACTCGACGACACGGCGATAATCCGGGACCTGTTGATCATATTGCGGCACTTTGTCTTGAATACGATGTCGATACGATTGTTGTCGGCCTGCCTCTCAGGACAGACGGGAGAGAGTCTCCGATCGCCGATGAGGCCGTCGTATTCGCGGAGGCGTTGCGGGATAAGACGGAATTGACGGTCGAGATGTTTGATGAGCGTTACACGTCGCAGATCGCCGGTCGCGTGATAGCGGAGACTGGTGCCGGAAAGCGCGGAAAAAAGCGCGACAAAGAACTCGTCGACCGGTTGGCTGCCGAGATCCTTTTACAAGGGTGGCTCGATATGCAAAGAGGCGGTTTTGTCGGCTGATGACGCTCAGCGTCGGGCGCACTGTGCGGTTATTGTGCGGGCAACATGATATAATGCGTTCGTTCATATTTCAGTAGCGCGTACAGTGCGCGGGAACGGGAATTGGACTTCGTAATAAACAAACCTTCAAGGGGGTAAGTGAAATGACATTGATACAGCTTATGTACGCTACGCCGGATGACGGCTGCTGTGATGAGCCGGAATGCTGTGAAGGCGGCGGCGAATTATTTGACGAAGATGATTTTGTCGTATTGACCGATACGGAAACGGGTGAAGAATATCCTTTCATGTTGGTGGATAACTTTGAGTTTGAGGGTGAGAGCTATTGTGTTCTGATCGATCCAGATGACATTGAAGAAGAGGAAGTTAGCATATTCTTCATGAAACTCATTGAATCGGAAGACGGAGAGGAAGTGCTGACCGGTCTCGATGAGGATGAAGACGAGCGCGTTTTTGCCGCTTACGAAGAGTTTATGGACGAACGTGATGAGGCGGAGTTCGAAGACTGAGCGCCATCGTAAAAGTCGTGCGACCGGACGTGAGTCGTATGATCGCGCTGAGGATCAAGTCCTCGCGATCCTTGTAGACGAGCGAAACGGTCGCGAGTATTACGTCTCCATTATCGACGTATTTACTCTCGACGGCACGACGTATTCCGTCATGTACAATTATGAGCCTGATGACGGTTCGAGGACGGATCCCGAGATCGTCATCATGCGCTCATGGCGCGATGAAAGCGGCGAACAGGCCTTTTCATCGATTACGAGCAGAAAAGAGCTCAACAGAGTATTCGATTTCTTTTTTGAGCGTTATACCGATTCGATCATTCGTTCATAAACCGTTCCTGTATCTGGCTCGCTTGAGGGATAGAATGCATATGACAGAGATGAATGATCGCAATAACACGCATGTAAATCAGGAGTTTGTCTCGCCGAAAATTGTTCCTGATAAGCCCAAGCGGCGCATTAGAGTGCGGACAGTTCTTGTTCCGCTCTTTTTTATGCTCCTCCATACGGGCGTAATGTCCTTGGTGATGTTTGTGTATGTTCTCTTCTATACCATGTCGGTCGACCCGGCAACGGCGGATACGATACGAAGCAATCTGGGTGACCCTGTTTTTCGCGCCGATTTTTTAATCGAGATTAATGCGCAGACATACGTGTCTCTGTTTTCGATGCTTCTGCTTATTCCTATTTACCTCTTCTACGTTTATTGGAGAAAAAGAAATGACATTCAGGTGCTCGATCTGATGCGGCTTTCGCCCGCGCAAATTATCAACGCCTTTATGATTATTATCGGTGCTATGGGACTCACTCAGCTCTGGATGGCGTTTTTGATGCAACTCGATTCGTCTTCCGCGCTCGGGGTTGAATTTAAGAAGTATACGGAGCTTATGAAATACTTCAAACCCTCCGAAGGATGGATGTTCGCGGTTGAGATTGTAGCGACCGTCATCCTTGTGCCGATCGGAGAAGAGCTGCTTTTCCGCGGGATCATTCAGGACGAATTGCGGCGAGCATTGCCTCCTGTTTTCGCTGTTATTGCGACATCACTGCTCTTCGCTATCTTTCACGGAAATCTCATCCAAGGATCGTACGTGTTTTTCGTCGGACTGGCACTTTCGATCGTCTATTATCTGACAGGTAATTTTCTCGTCCCGGTCGGCATGCATATCATCTTTAATGTCATCGGATCGGGTGCCTTTTCAAAATTGTTCGGCTTATCTAAGCAAGGCGAGACCGTGCTCATATATATTCTGTATGCGGCGATTCCCTTGATGATCTTCGGGTTTGGACGACTGTATCGATTGCGAGGGAAGCTGCCGGCTGAAGGGGGTTCCTGATGAAACGCGGTCTTCGGATCATTCCTTCGAGCCTTCGGAGGCGCACATTTGTTGTCGCAATGATCGCGTTGCTCGTCGTTGTGTCACTTGCTCTGACGGTTGTCTGGCATGCGACGGGCAAGGGGATGAGGCGTGCGGCTAAAGTCGTCCGTCTGAGCGAAGCGGCATCCGGTCGTCAGCCGATAGGCGGCGTAGGATGTAATCTGATAGGCTTGCCGGCGACGAATCTCATCAGTAACGGATCATTCGGATCCGAGTATATTCATGCGCACTATTTTGCGAGTGGCGGATCGTCAGGTGAATTCAGCGTCAAAGTATCAGATACGCTCGATAACGTCCCACAAGCGGACGGGTACTTTACCGGCGCATCGTTCACCTTGTTTCGTGAATCTCAAAATGAAATGAGAAAGCTGGAAAGCGGTTCGATCACGGGATACGAGGCCGGGCAGGTCTCAGGCACGAGAGTCGTTGAGCCGTCGACCGCGATTCCAGAAGGCGTGAAGTGGAATGCGTTTGCGGAATTGAACGAGGTTGCCGTCGCCTGCGGTACGGAGGGATACATTTTAAGAATGCCGCGTGACGGCGTACCGGAATGTCGTAATATCGGATTCCGCGTCGATCTCGTCGCGATTGCGGCAGGTGCGAGCGGCTTTTTAGCGGGTGATTCGACAGGTCGTTTCTATACGTCCTCAGACGGAATTGTTTGGCAGCTGATGCCTGTCCACGCGACCGCTGCCATCCGAACGATCGAGTACATCGCGTTGCCCGATTTTGAAAATGGTTTCTTTCTTGCCTCCGGAGCGGCAGGAGAAGTGTTTTTCGGACATTTGACCGGCCTCGAGCCGCTTTCGGGAATTACCGACAACACCATCACGCGTTTTGTAACGACGGACGATGGCGTCGTGTTTGCCTTGGGGCTCGAAGGACAGGTGATTTCATCGGCGAACGGTGTGAATTGGGAGTCTGAAGAGTCTCTTACGAGCTCCGTAGGTTGGCTCGGCGGAGATGCGGCGGGCGGCATTGCTTTCTTTGTCGGTACGGGAGGAAAGATGGCAATACGCCACGATAAAGGTTCCGTTACAAAGATTGATTCAAACAATCTCGCCGGCGCTCTAACGGGGAGATTTCACGAAACGGGCAGTACCGGTCGATGGCCTGATCTTACGGATGTTGTCGTCTTAGCGACAAACCGTATCGTCATCAGAACAGAGAAAGGTACATTGCTTTATACGGAAGATCAGGGTGAGACGTGGGAGCAGGAAGGGCCCTTCTTCGGTGAGCAGACATCAAACGTTGAGCGTATGCGCTCGGGAGATATCTTCGTCGCACACAGTGACGGCAAAGTGACGCGTGCAGAGCTTACGGCAAAATTTGTTTTTGAGCCGCGGCTCGCAGGTGAAAGCGTCGAATCGGGCGACCTCATCGTATTGAGTCTTCCTCTCACGCGCGAGCTTGATACAACGCAGCTTGCAGAGCCGTATCGACAGGATTCGCTCACCGTCGGAGAATGGGCGATTTCGGGAGGCGCTTCGTTCGCGACGAAATCAGATGCCGATACGGGGATGACAGGGCTTGATTCGGGAGGGTCGGGCGCTTTATCTTTTCATCTACCGCAAGGCAGCGATCGGAACGAGCCTGCTGAAACGTATCTCGCCGTAAAAGATTCTCTTTTTTCCATCGCGCGCGGTACGGTCGAACTGACAGCCGTCAACAACCCGAATCGCTCGTATCTCGACGCAAGAATGACACAGAAAATAGATCTCTCGCGTCTCGTCGTGAAGGAATCAAATCCGTTTTTTCAACTCGAATTTGATGCATATACTTCGGGTGACATTAAGGGCCCTGTTGAGATTTGGTTCTCGGGTCCCTTTACAAATGTGGGTGAATCTGTTTCCGTTTCACAAGATTCATGGGAGCACAGACGTCTTACGTTCGTCTTCCCGAACGGGTTGAAACCCGAGGATGAACTGTGGATTAATATCGGATTCTCCGGTTCGGGAACGCTTTATATCGATAATCTCTGGTTCGGACGAAATGGTGACGCTCCGCAAGCGCTCTCGTCGCTGGTGACGCAGGAAGACGATAAGGGGCTCTCTCTCCCCGTCGATGTAGTCAGGCTCGATTGCGTGCCGATCGGAAGGTCGAAGTATGCGACTGAAACGTGGGCGTTGCCGGAGGGCAGGGTTTCCGAGAAGACGAACGCCGCGAAGACTCATAACTTGGGCGCGGCTCTTCAGTACACGGAACGTCTAAATGCCGTTCCCTGGCTGGTAATCGACCTTCGCGTGACATCGCAGGAGATTGTTAACCTCATTGAGTATCTGGCAGGTTCGCCGCTTTCGGCATACGGAAAGCTGCGTTCGCGTGATGGAGCGATCGGTCGATGGAGCGATACGTTCGACGTGATCTATCTGGAAATTACCGATGTGGATGATGTCCTGCCGAACGATATTTCACGCGCCAATTACGTGCACTGGATCATGGATCAGATTGTAACGGCGCCGGACTACTACGATGTTCAGAATAAAATATTCCTTATCGACGGGATGAAATACGAGGACGGCAGAAGCCATACGTCGGCTGATTACCACGCCGGTGATCTGTTGCTCGACGGTCCGATCAGGGAAGCCGCCGACGTCGAGGCGAACATCACGCGTTGGATCAATTCGATTCCGCGCCGACGGACGATAGGTGACAGATTTATGCCCGAATTGCTGAGATCCGTCGATGTGGCGCTCTTGGGAGATACGGTGCGCCTTGTTGACGTGGCGCTACCCCTTATCGCCGATCTCGGTGACAATTCGGCGGTTGCCTTGGCGAATGTCAATCTGGCCGACGAGCAGTTTCTGTCAGGCAGGCATGCCGCGGTTCGCGCGCTTCGTGTCTGTCGCGACTTAACGGGTAAAGTATTATTAGAAGAACCGGATGTGCTGCTTTCGGAACGCGAGACGAAGGAGAAGAAGACGGCGGAATCGCCCGATGACGTTCAGTCTCAAACGATTTACTTCTATACGTATCGCTCACGAGGAGAGACGACAGCTATCGCGATCAACATCGGTGCGACTCCTGAGATCGTGTCAATCCAAGGCTTCGACGAACAAGACGCATCGTTCGAACTTTACGACCACCGCGGTATTTTGATCAGCGAAGGCGTCAATCAGCCTGATAGCGTAAACTTTACCTTGCTTCCGGGCGGGGTCTTGGTGTTGAGGCAGGAAGTAAATCCGGTGAAATAGCAATTGCCGGATTGATGTATATAAGGGTTATCTCACCGATATCCGGTCAAGGACGATGAGTTTGTCCAAATACGGCAGATAAGCCTGAAAGAATATGTAATAAACAAATTGACTTAATAGAGGAGATACACGGATGGATTGGCTTGATGTCATCAAGAGTATCATTTACGGAATTATTGAGGGCGTGACGGAGTGGCTGCCGATCAGCAGCACGGGGCACCTTATTTTGCTGGAAAGGTTGCTGCCTTTCAAAGCGGGCGAGACTGCCGTATCGAACGCCAAGTTTTTCTCGTTCTTCCTAATCGTCATTCAACTTGGGGCAATTCTCGCCGTCGTCGTGACGTTCTGGAGAGAGTTATGGCCTTTCCCGCGGAAGAGGTTAGCCGTACCGGCAAAGAGTCGCGACGATTTCGTACCATTCCGTCTGGGGCAAACACCCTTTGTAGTAGATAAGCGCATTTTGCGCCTTTGGTGGATCATACTGATCGCCTGTGTACCCGCCGCTATCATCGGCCTTCTCTTTGATGAACAGATTGAGGCGATCTTTTACAATCCTTGGACCGTAGCCATCATGCTGATTGTTGTCGGCGTCGCTTTTTATGTTGTCGAGCACGGACTAAAGAAGACGAAAAAGATTCCGCGTATTGTCAGCATCGAACAGATCGATTGGCGCATCGCTCTGATCATTGGTCTCTTCCAAGTCGTAGCGGCTGTCTTTCCGGGAACGTCGAGATCCGGAGCCACGATTCTCGGCGGGCTCATGATCGGTATGAGCCGTCCTGTTGCAACGACCTTTACGTTCTATCTTGCCGTTCCCGTGATGTTTGGTGCGAGCTTGCTGAAACTTCTGAAAATCGGTCTCGATTACAATCTGATTCAATGGCTGTCGATTTTCGTCGGAATGGGAGTCGCCTATCTTGTATCGATTTTGGTGATCCGATTCCTGCTCAATTACATCCGCAAACGCGATTTCAGGATTTTCGCCTACTACCGGGTGGCGCTGGGGTGCATCGTCCTCATTGCTGCAATCGCCGGCTTTTTCAAAACGCCTGTTTAATTGGCGCTTAGAGGTAAGGACATGAGGGCGTTCTCACGAGAAGACTTCTTTGAAGCTGTAGACTCTATTCCTTCTCCCGATCGTGAGCGCGAGCGGCGTGCGAAGTTCCGCTGGAACTCGCTTTGTAAACCGATCGGCTCTTTCGGCGTCATGGAGACGATCGTCGCAAGGTTAGCCGGGTTGGCGCCCGGCGATGAGCTTGCGTTGACGCCGCGGGCTGCTTTCGTGTTTTCGGCGGATAACGGCATCGTAGCGGAAGGCGTCTCGCAAACAGGGCAGGAGGTGACGGCGCAGGTCGTGCGCAACATCGCCGACGGCTTGGCGACGATCAATATTCTCGGTAGAGAGACGAAATGTATCGTCGTGCCCGTCAATCTGGGCGTCGCTGAACTCGAAGATGATTATCCCGGCGTCGTCCATACGCCCATCATGCCGATAGGAACGAATAATTTTCTCCTTGAAGATGCCATGAGCGAAGAGGAGATGATGGTTGCCGTACGCGTCGGCATGGAATTATCTCTCAAGGCGGCTTCGGAAGGTTACAAGGCTCTTGTTGCCGGTGAGATGGGAATCGGCAACACGTCTTCCGCGACAGCGATGCTCGCGGCACTCACCGGCCGTCCGGCATCAGATCTGACGGGAAGAGGAGCGGGTTTGTCGGATATCGGACTTCAGAGGAAAATTCAAGTGTTGACCGACGCCCTCGCGGCGCGCGAGGTAGATCGTTACAACGCCTTTGACGTTCTCAGAAAAGTCGGCGGTCTCGATATAGCGGCGATGGTCGGCTTTTATGCGGGTGCCGCCATGACGGGGACTCCTGTCATTCTCGACGGCTTGATCTCGCTTGTTGCGGCATTGACGCTCGTTCGACTCGTTCCGGAGACGCGCTACGTCATGTTCCCTTCGCATCTGCCAGCTGAAAAGGGCGGCGAGACGGCTCTTCGCGAATTGGGTATTGGCCCGTGTCTCGGGCTAAACATGAAACAAGGGGAAGGGGCCGGAGCTCTCATGTTCCTGCCGCTTCTGGATCTTGCTCGCGCTGTCTATCTCGAATCACAGACGTTCGATGAAGGTTGCGTCGCGCCTTACGAAGTATACGATCAGTCGTGGTAACGCTTTTTATCGGTGGCTCGCGGAGCGGCAAGTCGGGACTTGCCGAACGATACGCCTCGATGAGGCGCAAGGATCGCTTGCTTTACGTGGCGACACTGCGACACAATGGTGAAAGGGAGAACATCGAACGCATAGAAAGACATCGGGCAATGCGGGCAAAGCATTCGTTTGAGACGATTGAACTGTATACGCCTGAAGAGCTGGATCTCTGGTGCGATGAGTTGAACGGGGAGGATCTTCCGGTCGCGCTGCTTGACTGTCTCGGAATCATGCTTTCGCAAGGCAAGTACGTCGAAAGCGATGGCGGTCATTGGACTGAGATTGAAAATGAAATCATCGAGCGCGCCATGATGGGCGCGTTGGAAAAGCTGGCAAGGAAGACAGATGAGCTGATTATCGTCGCACCCGATATCTTCAAGGCGAAAGCTCCCGATCCGTCGACCGACCGCTATATGCAGCTATTAGGTCGAGTACTGCAATCGATTGTTGAGACGCTTGGCGCATCTGTCGTTGAAGTGATCGCGGGGATACCTGTTGTCCGGAGAGATCGGACCGGTGCGTTGGCATGTTTTGCGGATCAGGGAGGACGCTAATTGTAAGCGTTGCACTTGACATGGTCTGTCATGCAGTTGTTATGTGATGACGGAGTGATGAGCGCGGGATGTGGAAGAGATGTGGAAAGATAGCGGGAAAAAGCGAAGTACAGTAGGGCGAAGAAGAGAAAGGCCAAATCTCTGGAGAAGCTTCTGTTTGGCAATGTCGACGTTTACCGTTATTCCTTTTCCGCAGTACACATTTCATCCTGTTTACTTGTCATGGTCCCTTGCATTCTTTCCGTTGGCGGGGTTCGCGGGAGCGGTTCTCGCCGGTGCGGCGCTCTATCTTCTACAACTCTTGGGTGTGAGCGTCTTTTTCCGTGCCGTCACCGCGCTTACTTTACTCATACTCTCATCGGGCGCGATCCATCTTGACGGCTTCGCCGACACGTGCGACGCCCTCTTATCAAGACGTGATCGGCGAGTACAGCTGGAGATTATGCGTGATCCTCACATCGGTGTCTACGCCGTGATCGGGACGGTTCTCTTATTGTTGACGGCGTTAGCCGCATGGATAGAGATCTTGGCGACGGGGCGTGTACTTCTTATCGTCGCGTCTTTGCTTTACGGTGTCTTCGGGCGTTCGCTGTCGGGACTTTACAGCGCTTCGCTTCCCTCCGCCCGCAGCGACGGCATGCAACGTGCATTACGTGAGAGAATGCCGAGAAAAGCTACAGGCCTGCTCACTGTTATCCTCTTGCTCAGCGCCCTCGCGGTGATCGCGACGGCACACTGGAGCGGCGTCATCGCCGTAGTGTTGTCGTTCCTGTTACTTCTCATGTTCAGACGTTTTTCAGTGAAGGCATTTGGAGGAGCGACGGGAGATCTGGCGGGATTTCTCTTTTCCGTGACGGAAGTCACGGTATGGGTCGTCTTCGCTTTGACGCAAGCGCTGCCCCCTTGGTATTGATATAGGGAACATGAGAGTGAACGAAATAAAGGCATGAAAGATAGCAACACATCAATGATGAAGCTGTTCGATTGATAGTGGGGGGAAGAGATAGAAGTATGAGCGACCATGTGACATTCACTTTCATAACGGGTGGTGCCTACCAAGGTAAATTGAATTACGCACTTTCTTTGTTCCATTCAAATCCTGTTCTCTTGATTGATGGCAGTGCGGTTCCCGAAGATTGGTTTTCATCGAGTCTTGAGTCCAGCAGTCTGAACGACATGGACGCAGTGCGTTTAGTGTTGGCAGAAAGAGAACGCTCCAACATTGGGTCGGACGACATGCACATTGCATTTCTGGAAGAAGAACCTGACAAACTTGATATGGAAGGTGTCACCCTTGATGCCATCGTCAATCACGCTGAAATGATGGTAAAGGTGATCAGGTCATTATCCATGACTCCTGAAAAAGCTCTCGAAAACCTGCTCTCAAACTTTAAGCGATCGAATCAGATCGGTAGGCTGGTTATCATCGCCGACGAGGTCGGCTCGGGCGTCGTTCCCCTTGGAAAAGAGGCAAGACTCGACCGTGAATATGCCGGAAAACTTGCCGTCGCATGCGCCTCAAGAGCATCGCAAGTTGTCCACGTGCTGGCGGGAATTCCGATCGTTATTAAACAGTGAGGTTGGTGCATCCGGCGATCCCTCCGCGCGATGCGGATTGTTCTTCAGCTCGGAGGACGGCGTTCTAAAGGTCCTTTGCTATCGATTTGACATAACGTAATTCTCAAGGTAGAATCATCTAGCGTCGTTTTTTGGCGCGTTATGGCGGTATAGCTCAGTTGGCCAGAGCATTCGGTTCATACCCGAAGTGTCACAGGTTCAAATCCTGTTGCCGCCACCAGTAAAATGGCCCGTTGGTCAAGTGGTTAAGACACCGCCCTTTCAAGGCGGAGTCACGAGTTCAATTCTCGTACGGGTCACCATAATCGGGATTTTAGCTCAGCCGGGAGAGCACCTGCTTCACACGCAGGGGGTCGTCGGTTCAAGTCCGGCAAATCCCACCAAAGACGACATTTATAATAGTCGAACGCGTATCATGAAACGCGCTATCGATATCGAGAAGGCCGGAGAGTATAGCTCGCCGGTTTTCCTTCTCACCACTGATTACTGGTTTGTCATCATGTTGCTGCACGATGCCAAATCAGAAATCAGTAGTTGATATATAATCAGCGACTGATTATTCTATTTTTGATGGTCAAGGATCCATTTGAGAAGTTCTTCGAATGATGAGTGACTTGATGCGATGCTGAGAATAATGTCTATGAGCTCTTTCTGTTCGTATTCAAGCTCTATCCCATTCAATTCAAGAAAAACGAGCATAGCGTGTGTGCCGATTCGCTTATTTCCATCGACAAACGGATGGTTCATAATGAGACCATAACAGGGCCTTGCCGCCTTCTGTTGAATGGAAGGAAATAAATCCTTTTGGTCAAAGCTCATAAAAGGAGCTTGAATGGCGGCATCAAGTAGACCTTCATCTCTGAGTCCTGCAGTGCCGCCGGTTTCAGCTATTAAATGCTCATGCAATAAGATAATCTGTTCGCGACTTAGTCGGATCACTTTGCCAGAGCCTCGTAAGCCTCGCGATTCTTATTAATAAAGCGCTTTGAAAGAGTCATAACATCTTCTTGTTCCGCAATTTCTTCTTGCTCAATCTGACTGAATTCCATAATGACGTATCTAGGGACGTTATTCTTCATCACAACAGCAATGCCGTTTTCATCAACCAAGCGAGCTACCTTGGAAAAATTCTGATTGGCTTCGGTAATCGATACAAGCGTTTTCGTATTAATGATCATTTTTCCACCTCCTTCAAGACCATTTTACTATAAATAATAGGATAAAAACAACCTATTTTGGCAGCCTCTACGTACAACAAGTACACATCCACTAAACTTGACAAGTGCAAGTCTTGAATGAAAATCCCCAAACACTTGAACAAAAACCCTCTAATTACTTGAATAAAAGAGCCTCAAATACTTGAATGAAAAGCCCTCAATTACTTGAAGGCAAGACGTATTAGCTAATCATGCAGGCACATTTGATCCCGGGACGCTCTATTCATATAGGGTGACACCATTCCGGCTAAGCATGTTTTTGCAGAAATACGCAAAAAATCCGGAGAGTAAATTGATGGTCTATGAAATTGGAAAGTGTGGAGTGCATTGAGGAAAAAACTGATTAAATATATAAAATAATGCATCCACAATCCAAGTTGCACCCACATGCACCCACAGCTCACTTATGCGTGAATTGTATTTGTTTCTTGGTGCTAAGGCAAACGACATCTCGGTATATTTATCGTTTCGCTGTTGACTCTCAGCTGTTTTCGTATTACGATAATGACATGAAAGAAACAATTAATAAAAAGAAAGTAACCGAGGAGCAAATCGCTGCTTGGGTTGATGAAGCGGAGAAGGGCTACGATGTTAATGCTCTGAAAAAACGTGGTCGAGGTCGGCCGGGCAGAGGTTCTGAGCCGAGTCAAGTGATTGCTGTTCGGTTGACGCCGGAAGAACTGAAACAGCTTGATCGAAAAGCAGCAGAACAGAATATGACCCGTTCGGAATTTATTCGCAAGTCATTGACCGCATGAGTATATCGATCCATCCCTCTGCGTTGAAGCATGGTATCCCCGAGGAGGATATTCTTTATGCCGCAAATTGGGCGCTCTGGATTGAACCCCTTGATGAAGATAATCCGCAACGAGAATTAAGGCTTGGATTTGATACTGCAGGTCGGATGCTTGAGCTGGTGGTTCTTGTTTTTGATAGCGGGAATGAGCTGGTTATTCATGCAATGAAAGCACGTTCGCAGTACTTGGATTTGCTGCCCTGATTTTTGATTTTTAGACATCTTTTTAAGACATTAGAAAGTGTCGTCATTCGCGATTTTTTCGAGAAAAATTGTATTGGAAGAGTCGATATTTATTAGCCACGATCACTTGTTCAAAGCTTGCTAGGGGACACCCCTAAATCCACGGTTGCGTTCGAGTGTTTGTGTTTTAATTTGTGCTTTGTGTCTAGGAACTTGATGTATTTCCCCAAATAGAACAGGGTCGTTTGCTCAGGGATGTCCATACGCTTCACGAACCTCATCCATAGAGTATGTTTTGAGTTTTCCTGCACGATAATCAGACACATCTTGCAAAATGTGATATTCATACTCGATCTGATCTAAACCGCCTTCGATCAAGTGGCGAATATAAAACGCCTTGCTTCTTCCTGTGTCTCTAGCAAGTCGTGTAAGTCGTTCATCTGTTTCTGGTGTCAACCGAACCGATGTGGGTGTTGTAGACATCTGTTTATCCTTCAGTCTTATTATGACTACATGATAGTCATTTGTAGAATGCCAAAATATTAGAAAACAAACAAGTACAGTAAAGAAGGCTCCCAGAAAAACGAGCGTATCCAATACGGGTTGGCTGAGTCGAAGATTTCACTTGTCAGCAATAATATCCAGTATTTTTCTTCATTCTGCCACTTTGCCCGGATGGCAGTATCCGATTATGTCAATTCCGGGAAATGTGTTTTTATCTGACAGAAGGGTAGCAGCATAGACCACAAAGCCGACGAAAAACCGACGCAAATTTTTACGTCGGCTTTTCGTCGGTTAATCTGCTGCTGATCTGGTTCTATACGCTTTGGCCACAAAGCGCCATTTAAATTGGCAACACTCTGTTGCTTCAAGCGAGACCTAGAGCGGCGTATTTAGACGTTGTAGCTTGAGGAGGCGGTGTCGCCGCCTTCGCCGGTCCAGTTGGTATGGAAGTACTCGCCGCGAGGACGATCAATGCGCTCATAGGTGTGCGCGCCGAAGTAGTCGCGCTGGGCCTGCAGGAGGTTGGCGGGCAGGTTAGCGCAACGGAATCCGTCATAATAAGAGAGGGCGGAGCTCATGCAGGGCATGGGAATTCCCGCTTTGGCGGCGAGAGCCACAGTATTGCGCCAGCCGTCCTGACATTTTGCGACCTCAGCCTTGAAGTAGTCGTCGATCAGGAGGTTGGTGAGCGCTTCGTTCTTATTAAAGGCTTCTTTGATTTTGCCCAGAAAGGCACTGCGTATGATACAGCCGCCGCGCCACATGAGGGCGATATTACCGTAATTGAGATGCCAATTATGAGAGGCGGCCGCTTCGCGCATGAGAACAAAACCCTGAGCGTAGGAGACGATCTTGGAGGCATAGAGGGCATCGTGAAGTCCTTTGAGGATGGTTTCTTTATCCGCATCCGCAATTTTGCGGTCGGGGCCAAGCAGAATATCGGCGGCGCCGACACGCTCATCTTTTTGCGAGCTGAGCGAACGGGCAAAAACGGACTCTACGACGAGCGTCAGGGGTACGCCTTCTTCCAGCGCCTCAATGCCGGTCCACTTGCCGGTGCCTTTCTGGCCTGCGGCATCCAGTACGTAGTCGACGACATAGTTGCCGTCTTCATCCTTGTAGTTCAAGATGTCGCGGGTGATTTCGATCAGATAGGAGTCAAGTGCGCCCTTGTTCCACTCGGCAAAGACCTCGTGCATTTCTTCATTACTCATACCGAGACCGTCACGCATGAGTTGATAGGCTTCACAAATGAGCTGCATATCGCCGTACTCGATGCCGTTGTGTACCATTTTGACGTAGTGGCCGGCACCGCCTTCGCCGACCCACTCACAGCAGGCCGCACCGTCTTCTACTTTTGCTGCAATAGATTGGAAAATAGGTCTGACTGCTTCCCAGGCCTGGGGCGAACCGCCGGGCATGATCGAAGGCCCCTTAAGTGCGCCCTCTTCACCGCCGGAGACACCCGTACCGATAAAGTAGAGGCCATTTTCCTCGACTTTTTTGGTGCGGCGCTCACTGTCGGGGAAGTGCGAGTTGCCGCCGTCTATGATGATATCGCCCTCATCCAGAAGGGGAATAAGCTGGTCGATAAAAGAGTCGACAGGAGCGCCGGCCTTGACCATGAGCATGACCTTACGGGGTTTTTCCAGTTGGTCTACCAATTCTTGCAGTGAGTAGGCGCCGACGATACTCATGCCTTTCGCGCGGCCTTCAATAAAATTCGTGACTTTGTCGGTGCTGCGGTTAAAGACCGAGACCTGAAAGCCGTGATTGGCCATATTCATGACCAAGTTTTCGCCCATGACGGCGAGACCGATTAAACCGATGTCAGATTTTTTCATGTTAAACTCCTCGAAATTAAATTAAGCAAATCATGTTTACTTATAACAGGACAAGTTCTGAGCTTAGCGTTTAACGCGGGCGTTGCCCTCGTAGATGGACCAGATTTGTCCCTCGTTCATGGGGGTGCCGTAATCCGTGAGCATCGTGGCTGCCAAGGCGCCGGTGGCCCAGGCAATTTTGACCCAGTCCGCGGGATCCTTACCGGTCGAAATGGCATACAGGAGGCCTCCGACAAAGCCGTCGCCGCCGCCGATGCGATCGTAGACTTGGATGCTGCGGGGCATCTCGATGTGCCAGTTGCCGTTTTCGTAGACGATGGCGCCCCATTCGTGCTCGTTAGCGTTTTTGACTTCGCGCAGGGTATTGGCAAAGACAGCGCAGTTGGGGTAGGCCTTGTGGACACGGGTAATCATCTCCCGAAAGGCGCTGATCTTATCTTCCAGGCCAGCAGTCAACTCGGTTTCAGGTCCGGGGATGCCGAGAGCGAGCTGGTAGTCTTCCTCGTTGCCGATTAGGATATCAGCCTGATTGGCGATTTCATGGAAGGCTTTGCTCAGCTCTTCTTCACGGTTTTTCCAGAAGGTGGCGCGGAAGTTGAGATCAAAGGAGATCAGGGTTCCGTACTCTTTCGCTTTGCGCGCAATGGCGAGACAGAATTCAGATGTTTCGGGGGAGAGGGCCGCGATAAGACCGGACATATGGACGATTTTAGCGCCCTCTTCGCCAAAGATACGATCAAGATCGAAATCTTTGACATTCAGGGTACGGCCTACTTCACCGGCACGATCATTTGTGACCTCAGGAGCTCTGAGGCCATAGCCGCTGTCGGCGATATTGAACTGATGACGATAGCCCCAAGGACCGCCCTTGGGAACGTCGGGTCCTTCGTATTCAATGTTGCGGAAGCGAAGTTCAGCTTTGATAAAGTTGGCAATAGCATCGTCTTTAACAAAGGTCGTCAAGAGTTTGACGGGATAGCCTAAGCTGGCACAGATCTGTCCGACGTTGGACTCTGCACTGGTTGAATGCATGGTATATTCGCGGCTGACGTGCACCGGCTGACGATTCTTGGGTGTGATGCGGACACCCATACTGGTGGGGATGACCAAGTTGTACTTTGCGTTATTTCTGATTTTCATGTTTCCCTCCTGCAATATATAATTGGCATTGATTATTTTTGTTTGTAAAAGGTCTCCTTGTAGGCCCAAAGGCCGAGGGCGGGGTTACTGACGTAAAAGATTTTCTCGCCGTTGACATCATTATAGCTGTCGACGAGCACTGCCGGGTTGCATATGGTGCCTAATAACGTACCGGGACGAGACTTTTTCATACCAATGGGAATCGTGTAGACATCCAACGCGACACATTCAAATAATCTATTTATAGCAAAACCGATTTGTTCTGCCGTCATGTCGTCCATATTACAGGACAACTCCAACACGACATCTTTCTTGTCCTCAGACTCGCCCAGTAAAGCGCGAACACAATTTGCTGCAGGAAAATCCTTAGTGCCCATACCGTAGCCGATGGCCTTGATCTTCATGGCTGGAATGGGCCCGAAACGATCGGCAAAATATTTGAGCAAGGCTGCTCCCGTCGGTGTACAAAGCTCGGCTCTAATGCTCCCGCCGTAAATGGGAACGTCTCTAAGAATGTGAGCGGTGGCAGGCGCCGGTACCGGAAGGATCCCATGAGCGCACTTTACTTGCCCGCTGCCCACATGGACAGGCGATGCCACAACCTCATCCGGCGCAAGCCTATCCATAAGCAGACAGACTGCCGTAATATCCGCGACAGCATCCATTGTGCCCACTTCATGAAAATGAATATCGGCTACAGGCACGCCGTGGACGTGACTTTCCGCCTCAGCGATTAAATTGTAGACCGCCATCACATCATCTTTGATCTTGTCGGAAAGGGGTAGATGATCTCGCACGATATGTTCGATATCTTGAAGTCTGCGGTGTGCATGTTCATGGCTGTGCGTGTGATTATGGTCGTGATCGGGAGCATGAGAGTGTTCGTGGCTGAGCGTGTGGCTGTGGTCGTGATGGTGAGAATGTGCGTGTTCATATTGCGCATGATGGTCATGATGCTCGTGATCATGCCCGTGCTCGTGCTCGTGGTCATGCCCTTGCTGATCGTTATAATCAAGACTCTCCTCTTCCACACCGTCTACCGTAACCGATACATAAGTCCCGACGATGCCGCATTTTACAGAAGGTATCCGTTCGATGTGAACTCCTGGGAGTCCAAGTGCGTTCATCTCTTCAATAAAAGCATCGGGATTTGGCAGAAGTTCCAGAAGTGCTGCTGTAAGCATGTCCCCGGCAGCTCCCATCGCACAGTCCAGATATAGTACTTTCATGGATCATATCTCCTTTTTTGTACCCATATGATTAATCATACTTGCGAGGTAGCCCGCCCCAAAGCCATTGTCAATATTAACCACCGAAACGCCGCTGGCGCAAGAATTGAGCATGGACAGAAGGGCTGCAATTCCGTGGAACGAGGCACCATATCCCACGCTGGTTGGTACCGCAATGACAGGACAATCAGCCAATCCTCCCATTACGCTGGGGAGCGCTTCTTCCATCCCGGCAACAGCGATAATGACGCTGGCGCTCATTATTTCGTCCAGAAAAGCAAGTGTCCGATGAAGTCCCGCCACACCCACATCATAAAGCCTAACGACCTTGTTACCCAGCGCTTCAGCCGTGAGCGCAGCCTCCTCCGCGACCGGGATATCGCTGGTGCCGCCGGTGGCTACGATGACATTGCCGAGGCAGTCGGCTCTGGGAAGCTCTCCCACGATACCTATTCTTGCCTCCCGATGATAGGTAATGGGATTTTTCCCCAATTGCGTCGGAAACTTCCGGAGCCAAACGAGTAATGAGAATCGTTCCTTGGCTATTCTTTTGCATGACTTCGAGAATGCCTATAATCTGTTCCGCGGTTTTTCCCTCGCCATAGATTACTTCAGCCGCCCCCTTGCGTA
Source organism: Clostridiaceae bacterium (assembly GCA_012841145.1). GTDB lineage: Bacteria > Bacillota > Clostridia > Saccharofermentanales > DTU023 > UBA4923. Next base: position 41,767 of record DUVH01000018.1, read on the forward strand.
CCTTCCGATGGAGATCCACTTTGGCATAACCGATATCTTCAAAGGGTTTTACTTTGATTTTCAGCAATGCATCGTCTACGGACAGATTTCCTTTCTGCACATCTTCCAAAATCTGCCTGATTTCATTGTTCATTGCGCACCTCTAAATCCAACAACACTCCACCGTAATATTTTTTGAGCTCTGTCACGACTATATAGCGCAATTCCAAAAGCGTCGGGAACTGTTCCTCTGACATCTCCAGTCTTGCATAACCATCCACTAGGCGTACGCGAAAATCGTTGAACCCTAGCGAAAAGAGAAAATCCTCTGATTTTTCTGTTCTTTGGAGTTTCTCGATCGAAATTTCTTCACCGGCAGGGATACGAGTAGCGAGGCAAGCATAAGCAGGTTAGTTCAATGTGAATAACTCGGCTTCCTTGGAAAGACGACGCACATCCGCTTTGGAAAGCCCGCATTCCCGCAGCGGGGAACGGACAGATAGTTCCTTCAGAACACGCATGCCGGGTTTACCCCCTGTTTCCATCCATCACAATAGGGAAACCATCGGCTTGCGCTGATTGCAGTATGGCAGAGAACATCTTGCGTTTGCAATAATAGCACCGATCTTCCGGATTAGCTCAAATCAGCAGCTCTGCCAGAATATCGAGAGAGAGAATTTTAATATCTGCTTTTAGTACATCAGCCAAGCGTACGGTATCGTCTAGCTCGAAGCGAGGCTGAAAAGCTGATTTTAAATAATCGGCTTGAATCTGTGTACCGTTTTCTTCTATGGCTGCATGGAGGAAATAAGAAGAATCTACGCCACCGGAAAAAGCTAGGGCGATTTTGGGATTGTCTTTAAAAAATCGTGTAGCTTCAAAGCAGCAACCTTTACTTATAAACAGTTGCTTTTCATCGTAACGGAACCGGAAATATCAGTCAAATATAGGATGATGAAATCATCATTCTGTTCTTTGAACGTTCAGAACAAGCCATGCGAGGGGTTTTAGATCAACGGATTTTTTAGCCTAGCCGAGTAATTTTATTCGGGATAAATCCGTTACTCACCGAATACGATGAGAACTGTAATTCCGTCTTTGTCCAGATAAACGGTTTGATCTCCACCAGCTACTCCTTCGGTATAAAACACAATTTTCCACATGCCTGTTGCAGTATCATAGTATGTTTTAATTCTTACTTACGCCCTAAAGCTTCGTAATCAACCGCGATTCTTATAGTAGTAAACCGCTAACTGCGTGCGGTCACGCAAACCCAGTTTATCCAAAATCGTCGAAATATAGTTGCGCACCGTCCCTTCGCTGAAGTGTAAAGTTTCGGCGATTTCTTTGTTGTTCTTTCCTTCGGCGACCTGTTCGACGAGGCTGATTTCCTGCGGTGTCAGGACAGCGGACAGTCGGTTGATCGCATCGCTGCCCGCAGCCGTGGCGCCGGAATCGCTGCCGATGATGCGGGGGATCTGCTCAATGATCTCATCGCCGAAGACCCGCTGACCGTTCTGTACAGCGTATAGCGAGGGCAGAACGGCGTCGTAACTGGACTTCATGAGGTAGCCTTTGGCGCCGATGCGCAGGGCATCGAGGATGTATTCATCGTCCAGAAAGGTGGTCAGATAGAGGATGCGGGCGTCCGGGAATTTGGCCAGAATATTCTTACCTGCCGTGATGCCGTCCATACGATCCATACGGATATCCATGAGCAGAATGTCAGGGCGCAGCTCTTCGTACAGCGCCATGGCGGCGTAACCGTCGTGGCCGATGCCCACAACCTCTACGGCTTCTTGCTGATTCTTACGGGATCCGATTTCCACGATCATGCGGAGACTTTCACAGACCAGTTTGTCGTCGTCAATGATGATCAGTCTCATATCTTTTCCTCCTTTTTAGTGATTGGCAGGGTCACGAAAATTCGAAATCCGTCGCTTGTGGATATGTGGATGGTTCCTCCTTGGCCATGAACGCGGTCTTCCATGGTCACCAGCCCGATGCCGGTCGTTTCGGTTGGGCGGGGGTTTTTGGGATTGCCGTTGTCAGTGATGATCATGTGGTACTGACGAGCAGATTCAGTGAGTGACACCGTGACCAATGTGGCGTCGGAGTGTTTCATGGTGTTGGTTAGCGCTTCCCGCACAATAGCCAGCAAGGTATAGTGGTTTTTTGCATCCGGCTCCTGTTCAATGGCGACCGTTAACGTCATACGACAAAAAGTAAAGTTTTCCTGAATTTGTTCCAGCTCTCGGTAAATGTTCAGGGAGTCGCGATGGATATCGTGGACGCTGTCGCGGATTTGCTGCATGGCATCTGTCAGTGTCTGCTGCAGACTTCTGATGTAAGGGCGTTCGGATTCGCTCGCGATGATCTCCAAAGCACCGACTTGGAGAATAGAGGAGGAAAGCAGGTGGCCGACGTTGTCGTGGATTTCGGTGGAAATGCGATTTCTTTCCCGGAGTCTGGCGTTTGACATCTCCAACTCGCGGTTGGCGACCAGCTCGCGATTTTGTCGGTGCAGATCGCGCACCCGGCGTTTCTGGTCATCCACGGTATCAAAGTGCTTGCGGGTAAAGCCAAGTTCGCGGCGTGTGCGATAGGCGAGGATGAAAGCCAGCACCGAGGTCAGGATGAGGAGGGCGGCGGCATGGATTGGGGGTGGGTGTTGGATCCAGGATAACGGGACGGCGAGAAGCGCGTAAAGATAAGAGAGACGGTCGATTGAACTGATGAGAAGAGGAATGAAATATAGAAATGCCGGGCTGATCCACGAGAGCAAAACGAGCAGGAGGATAAAGAGGGCGGCGCAGCCGTTGGTGAAGCGGTGCCATTTCGGGTCTTTGGCGGTTTTTAACAACTGTGGAAGGGCAGCCAAAATCAGGGAGGAAAAGAACTCTACAATCGGCAGAGCGTCGGGTTGCGAGAGCATCGCTCCTACCGTCGAGAGGGCGGTGATCAAAATGAAATTGATGAGCAGATCCATGCGTTTTCCTCCAAACTCTAAGGTTGCTCAGCGTCTACGCAGTTTCTCTTTTCTCCGCTTTTCAATCCATGGTTAAGGATTGATCGTTTATAACCGATCTAGAAGCTTTTTTTATTATACAGGGTCGGCCACAAGAACAGCATCGTCCGATCACAGATATGACAATTGTCATCTGTGAATGATGACATCCTGCACTTCACCGCGTGTCCGGTAGCGCTTAGACTTTGGTTGAAGTTAAGAAACAACCGAAAGGGCGGGCAGTCGCCCTATGAAGGAGGATTCATATGCAAATAGAAGTACGAGTGCAAGATTTGGTCAAGCGCTATAAGGACTTGGTGGCTATTGATCATCTGGACTTAGAGATTCAAAAAGGGGAAATTTACGGGTTGCTTGGTCCGAACGGATCGGGTAAAACCACCCTGATCAACTGTATTCTTTCCTTACTGCGTTACGAAAAAGGTGAAGTCGAGATTTTCGGCGAACCGATGAAGCCGGACGCCTATCACCTCAAGCAGAATATCGGAGTGGTTTCTCAGGAGCCGGCTGTTTACGATGAGTTGTCGGTTTACGAAAACATCGATTATTTTTGCGGCCTTTACGTATCCGATAAAGCCGTTCGGAAAAAATTGGTGGAAGAGGTCATTGAATTTGTTCAGTTGGGCGAGTTTCGCAAATTTCGTCCGAAAAAGCTGTCGGGAGGTCTGCTGCGAAGACTGAATCTGGCCTGTGGGATTGCCCATAAACCTCGCCTCATCTTTCTGGACGAACCGACGGTGGCCGTAGATCCTCAGTCCCGAAACCGCATTCTGGAGGGTATCCGCCAGCTCCGGGACGAAGGTTCAACCATTGTGTATACAACTCATTATATGGAAGAAGTGGAGTTTCTTTGTGATCGTCTTTCTATTATGGATCGCGGCAAAATCCTGATTACGGGCACTTCGGATGAAATCAAAGCCATCAGCCGCTCGGGCGAGACGGTGCGCGTCGAGACTTTTGATCTCGAGGAAACGCATTTGAAAGCCCTCGAGGCTCTGCCTTCAGTGGAGTCGCTGGAATACGGTCAGGCTGAACTCGTTCTCAAGATGAAGCCCAAAACCAGCGGGCTCTTGGACATCCTGAACTATTTCGAACACCATGATATTCCTATGACGAAAATCAGTTCCAAACAACCGACCCTAAACGATGTCTTTTTGGAAATTACGGGAAAGGAGCTGAGAGACGATGTTTAAGCACATCACAAAATACAAGACATTGGCACTGGTCAAAGATCAGGCTTCGCTGTTCTGGACTCTCTTTTTCCCGATCGTTCTGGTGACGGTTTTCTACTTGGCAATGTCGGGATTGCTTTCGTCCGACATGTATCAATTTGATCCCATTGCCGTTGCCGTCGTGACCGAGGACGCAAAGCAGGAGGATCTGGAGGCTTTCGAGACTTTCCTTGACTATGTCGGTGTGCCGGGCACACCGGGTGAAGATGACGGGCCGTTGCAGGCCGATGCTGATCCGGAAGATGCCTACATCATTTATACAAAAGTGGATCCGGACGAAGCGCGGGCATTGTTGGACAAAAATCAGATCTACGCCTGTGTCGAGGTGGGTGAGACGATGACAATGACAGCGAAAAATGCGCGCAACAGCTCGAATTGGCGTAACGGAAGCGTTCTGCACGCCCTCCTCGAACGCTATGCACAGGTCAAAAACACGATGAGTTCCATCGGAAAAATGGCGATGACGGGCGCCATCCGACCGGATCCCGACTTCGGGGATAAAATCCGGCAGGCGTTTGAGTCGGACGCGGGGTTGCAGGAGGAAGATCGCGGCACAAAACAAGGCGATGTTCTGATTTATTTCTTCGCCCTTCTGGGTTACCTAACCATCTTCCCGATGTCCACCACTGTCTTGTCGGTTGCCGAAATTGAAGCCAATCAATCGCCACGCGCGGCTCGCTCTTGGTTGGCTCCCTACCCGAAATGGAAGCGCTTTTTTGCCGAAATTCTGCCGGTCGTTGTTCTATACTCCATTCTGAACGTGATCATCTATTACTATCTTGGGGCCCTCGGTGTGGGCTTTGGTTCACAGACAGGTTACATCCTCATCCTGTTGCTGCTGGGTACTCTCACGGGCATCTTTATGGGTACGGCCGTCGGCTCGCTGTTCAAAGGTACGCCAGGTATCAAAACGGCCCTAGGCATCGGACTGCCGCTCGCGATGGGATTTTTTTCCGGCATGATGGCGGCCGAGATCCGCAAAATGATCAAAGATTCGGTGCCGTTTCTGCACAAAATCAATCCGGTTGCCCTAGTGACCGAGGGATTGTACAGCTTATATAACTACTCGACTTTGGATCGGTATTTTGAAATCGTTATCCGCTTGAGCATTTTTCTGGTCATTGCCATCGTGCTCACCATCATCGGTTTAAGGAGGTCGAACTATGAGAGCCTTTAAACTATATTTCAAAGTGATGCGCAGCAGCATTGCGGCCATCCTGACCTATCTCGGTATTTTCGTCGTCATTTTCAATTTCATCATTCAGGCGCAATTGCCCAGTGAAAAAGAGGATTTGAATATTCAAGAACATAAGATCGCCGTATTTGATGCCGATCAATCAACGGTCTCAAAGGCATTCACTGCCTATTTGGCGGAGCACGCTGAGATCGTCGAGCTGGAAGATACCGAGATTGCCGTTAACGATGCTCTCTTTGACGGAGACGTTTACTACGTCATTCGGATTCCGCAGGGTTTCGGGGCACAGATGTTGGATCCGGAGCGCAACAATGCCGAACTGAACGCGCGCGGCTCGATCTATGTACACCTTTCCATTGCTTCGGCTCAATTGGTCGAAAGTTATAACCGGACTTTTCAGGTCTATAAACAGGTTTTCGGCGGCAGTATTCCGGAGGGTCAGTTGGAGGAAACCTTGGATTCGATTAGAACCGATTTGCAGGTAGAGGTTTCCACTCGCGCCTTTCAGTCCGGGGATGCATCCAAACTCGGCCTCTTGGGACTCTCTTTCAATTACACGTTTTATATCATCATTGCTCTGCTTTCTGCGGTGATTGGCGGCACACTGATTTCCATGGAAAATCAGGCCGTCAAAAGGCGTGATCTGGTCTCCGGTATCCCTGAGCGGCAACGAACCTTCGGTATTTTTCTGGCAACCCTGCTCTTTAGCGTTGTTCTCTGGATTTTACTGATTGTTATCCTGTACAGCTGGCTGGGTTTCGACTTGCTGAACGATAATAGAAGTCCGTGGCTAATCGGTGTGAGCTTTGTGCACATGGTCGCTATACTGGCCATTGTCAACTTTTTCATTACTTTGTTGCGCAACAAAGGCTCAGTGAGTTTCTTTTCAACGGTTTTCAGCCTTGCTCTCTCCTTTACTTCCGGCGTTTTTGTACCCTTGGAATTTATCCAAACGCCGGTGCGGAAATTAGCCAGCTTCACGCCGACCGTTTGGGCAGTCAAGGCGAACGAGACCATCGTCAATATGCCGGAGCAGGCGCCTGACTATTCCTTTGTTTGGCAGGCGATGGGCATTATGTTTCTGATGGCGGCTGCATTCCTTTGTCTTACCCTCGTAGTGCGCAGAAGCCGCCAACGCAGCGTAGCCTAGTTTCGCACGTCAGTTACGGCAACCTCGAGAGGCTTGTGCAGAAGTCGCCAACGCAGCGTAGCCTAGTTTCTCGGAAAGTATATTTGTAAAAACAACCAGTTCTTCAGGGGCTGTCTCAAAATCGCTCAACAAAGGCGATGATGAGATAGCCTCTCTTTTCGTCACACTATTTGTCCGAACAAGCTGAACCCGAGCGTGCAGTTTTTCAGTTAATGTCGAATTTCTGGATTTGGCACTTGATACCCGCACCCGGATGTACAATTTTGCAACTAAAATCGAAAA
>DUVH01000019.1 GCA_012841145.1 Clostridiaceae bacterium
AAAAAGTATAGCGGAAAGGTCACATAGATTAATGAACGTTATGCCACAGTAAACAGAACAGCCGACTTGCCAGATTAAACTGGACGACCCGCGCTTCTCACTGTCCAGTTTACTTTGGCATTCAGCTATAACCAAAATGAAACAAATCAGTGACAAGTGACAAAGACAAGCCCGTTGATTTGCGTTATTATTATTATCCGGCACTATGCCGCGGGGGGACAAATACTATTTATAGGAGACTAAATAGGAAGGAGAGGTGAACACAATTGAATAGGTTTAATGCTATTGTCCTGCTCGTGGCATTCATATTCACGTTATTTTTGGCCGCTTCTTGTAGTCTTGTTCGCACATTTGAAGAACCTGATGTTTTGGCAGATCCTTTACCTAAGGTTATGACCGGTGTGCCGCCTGTGGCGGTGACTGCTCCTTCATCGTAGCCGGAATCCTCTACGAATACAACACCATCTTCCACTCCCAGCTCGCCGAGCGAAGAAGAAACGACAACAACGGTGACGACTACAACGACGCCACAGTCGACGGAGGATCAAAGGGAGAGCACGACGAAGCCGACGACCACGACCACGACAACAAGGCGTACGTCGAGGCAAACGACAACGACGAAGCCGACGACTACGACGAAGCCGACGACAGCAAGGCGTACGTCGAGGCAAACGACAACGACGAAGCCGACGACCACCACGACGACAACCACAACAACGACGACTACGACGACTACGACAACGACGGAACCGAGTACTACGACCACGACCACGACCACAACACAGGCACCTGTTGTCGCCGGGGCGTATATATCAAATTTCGAGAATGAAGTCATCAGGCTTGTCAATGAATATCGACAAGAGAACGGCAAGGCGCCCCTGATGCATAATCCTTCGTTGCAGAGATCTGCGAGGGTAAGAGCGGAGGAGATTGCCGAAAAATTCTCCCACACGCGCCCTAACGGATCAACATGTTTCACCGCAATCACGATTCGTTACTCGACGGCAGGTGAAAATATCGCCATGGGCCATCGCTCGCCTGAAGCCGTGATAAGAGGGTGGATCAAATCGGACGGCCATCGCAAGAACTTACTCAATGACAGTTTCAATGCGATCGGCGTCGGCTGCTATGAAGAGGGCGGCGTCATTCACTGGGCGCAAATGTTCGTAAAGACGCGCTGATGTAAGTAGTGTGATTCCATCTCCCGGTGATACAATGGTAGACAGACTGGAGATGGAATCATGAACATAGAAAATAGACTTAAGCGCTTACGCGCAACCATGAAGGATTTCTCGATCGACGCCTGCTACGTCGGAACGGGAGATCCTCACAATTCGGAGTACGTTTCCGAACATTTTCAGACGAGAGCTTGGTTATCCGGCTTTAATGGTTCCGCCGGCACTGCCGTCGTGACTGCGAATCGGGCGCTGCTCTGGACGGACGGGCGCTATCATATTCAAGCTGCGCGAGATCTCGAGGGGACACCCTTTGAACTGATGAAACAGGGAGTTCCCGGCATCCCACGACCTGATGAATGGATAAAACAAACGCTTCCTAAAGGCGCGCGTATCGCCGTAGACGGCACCGTGTTGCCGGACGCGACGGCAGAATCAATGGAGGAGCTCTTCGCGACGCGCGGTATGGAGCTCGTCACCGATCTCGATCTCATCGGGCCTATCTGGACGAACCGTCCGCCGCTTCCCTCAGGAAAAATCTTCGAACACAAAATTGAGTTTACAGGTCGCGAGGCGAACGACAAGATCGCCGAAGTCCGCCAAAAAATGAGACAGGACGGCGCCGATTACGCGCTCTACGTCGGCCTCGATGACATCGCGTGGCTTATGAATTTCCGTGGGAGCGATGTGCCGAACAACTGCGTCACGCTAGCTTTTGCTCTTATAACGCTTGATAAGGCTTATCTTTTTATCGATGAGAATAAAGTCGACGACGTCATGCGGAACGTTTTTGACGAGCAGGGCATCGAATTGCGCGATTACCACGCCATATTCGATGCGGTCGGCGAGCTGCCTGAAGGGGTACTCGTCGCCAATACATCGCGTGTCAGCCGCGCTCTGGTCGAAGCCGTCCCGAAAAACGTCAAGATTCTGAAAAAACAAGACTACCCCTACCTGATGAAGGCCGTCCTGAACACGACGGAACTTCTTTGTCAATTCCGCGCAGGTGTGCGCGACAGCGTCGCAGTCACGAAATATATTTATTACCTCAAAAACGAGGCGGCACCGAAAAAATTGAATGAAATGGAAGTGACGGAAAAACTCTACGAGCTTCGCGCCGCTTCCGATGCGTTCATCATTGAGAGCTTCCCGACGATCTCCGCTTACGGTGCGAACGCCGCGATGATGCACTATCAGGCGACGCCTGAGCGTCACTGCGAGCTCGAGCCGCGCGGTTTCTATCTCTTCGACGGCGGCGCTCAGACATTCGACGGTACGACCGATATCACGAGGACATGCTCACTCGGACCGCTGACGGACGAGGAAAAGGTCGATTACACGATGACCTTGAAGTCTCACATCGCTCTCGCGTCGCTGCCTTTTCTGAACGGCACGTGCGGTACGATGCTCGATTCCGTCGCTCGCTCCGTCATGTGGCGATACGGACTTGACTACAAATGCGGGACGGGACATGGTTTCGGATACGTCTTGGGCGTCCACGAAGGACCGCAGCGCCTCACACACCACCCGCACTACGGAGACTACAACTTCAGAGAGAACATCGTCATCACGATCGAACCGGGCGTCTACCGCCAAGACAAGCATGGCATACGCCTCGAGAACGACTACGTCGTCCTCCGCGCGAACAAGAAACTTGCGACGTGTAACGGCGATGTCGAGATCATCGAGATTCCCGAGGAGCTCAATGAGGCGGGCGATCTATTCATGAGATTCCAAACGCTGACTTTCATTCCGTTCGATCGCGACGCGATCTTGCCCGAACTGCTCTCGAACGAAGAGATCGAATGGCTAAACGATTACCATGCCTCCGTCCGTGACGAGCTCCTACCTTATTTCGAGGGTGACGAACGCGCGTTCCTGCTGAGAGAGACGGAACCCTTTGTCGTCGGTTAACGGCACGTAGAGGATCTCGAAGAGGTATAGATGAGATGGACGTGTTTGTATCCGAGTTAATCTTGCAGACGAGCGGTAACCGGGCCTTGGCCGAGGATCCGCTGAATCGTGTACGAATCTTTTGTCATACCGACCTCACCGTCGGCGTCGCGACGCCGTCCGTCCGTGTAGGCGATATCTCTTTCAATGAGCGAGCTATTCTCGCGATGATGTCTGAAGCGGTCAATGCCGGCGTCGATATTCTCCTCTTCTCCGAGCGGGCGCTCACAGGAGCGACTTGCGGCGACTTGTACCGTCATGACCTATTGGTCGACGAGCTCCACTTGAGCATCGAACGTGTCGCGCAGGCGACAGAAGATACTCAGCTCACTCTTTTCCTGCCCGTTCCGCTCCTGATGAACGATAAAATCATCAAGGCGATACTCTGGATTCACCTCGGCATGGTCGGCGGTCTCATGGTTTCTCCGTTTGAACTGCAGCGCGTGGAAAAGGATGATGAGTCAATTTATTTATTTCCTAATCGGTTCTTTGATGAAAGCGAGGTCGAAGACCTATCCTACATTGCCGAGACAGAAACATATGAGTCGCCGTATTGGGATTATGCCAGACATTTAGCTCTTTATTTTGGCAACAATGACGATGACGAAGATTGCGAATCGTTCGGAGCGTATTTCGATCTCATCCCGGACGCCCGGCACGAGTGGACGGGCGACTACCGCCGCCTCCGTAACGTGCTCATCGACCACTCAAAGTCACATCATTCCGTCGTCCTCTACGCCGGTGCCGGAGAAGGCGAGTCAGTCAATGAAGGCGTGTTCGCCGGTCGCCGACTTATCGTCTGTGACGGGAATGTCCTCGCGGAAAGCCGGCCCTTTACGACGGGGTTGACGACGGCTGTCATTCGAGCGGAGGATTTAGAGGCGATCGAAAGAAAAGGCGGTTCCGCCGTCGATGCCGACGATGCGTGCGACGCATGCGCTAGAGCGCAGGAAAAGAATCAAAATCAAGAAGTGTACGAGCGATTTCCCTTTGTGATGAAAGAAGAGCTCGACGCGTCTACTTTCTTTCACGAAACGCTGACGATTCAGGGGCAAGGGCTCCGTTCACGACTCGCAGCGACTGGGACGCGCCCGATACTCGGCTTGTCGGGCGGCCTCGATTCGGCGCTGGCTCTCTTGGTCTGCCTTGAAGCCGCGAAGATCGGCGGCTTCTCGCCCGATGAGATCATCGCCGTCTCGATGCCCGGTCCCGGCACGTCGGTAAAATCGCAAAGTCTGGCACGACAACTCGGCGAGGCAACATACGTCGATTTTCGCGAGATCGATATCACGAAAGCCGTTGCCTTACACCTCGATGCGATCGGACACGACGGCATGACGCACGACGTCACGTATGAGAACGCGCAGGCGCGTGAGCGAACGCAGATTCTTATGGATCTCGCGAATATGGAGGGCGGCCTCGTCGTCGGTACGGGCGATCTCTCAGAGTCGGCTCTCGGCTGGTGTACGTACAACGGCGATCACATGTCGATGTATTCCGTCAACGCGTCCGTCGCGAAGACGGCCGTGCGCTATCTTATTGAGACGGCGGCAACACTTTTTGAAGAGGGCGAGTCGCCCGTTGAACTGCCGGATGGCGACAAAAGCGCCATTTCTGCAGCGCTCCGCGAGATTCTCTGCCGGCCTGTCTCACCCGAACTCTTGCCTCCGCATGAGGACGGCAGTTTGCGTCAGATCACGGAAGATGTCGTCGGGCCGTACGAGGTGATCGATTTCTTCCTTTGGCACATGGTTTTCCACTGCAAGAAGCCGTCCGTCGTCTACGATGCAGCCGTAAAGGTCTTCTCTGACACGTACGATGACTCGAGCATCGAACGATGGCTTAAAGGCTTCATCCGGCGCTTCTTTAGGAGCCAGTTCAAGCGTTCTGCGTCGCCTGAAGGCGTCGCCGCTTTCCCTTGGCGCTTGTCGCCGCAAAGGGCGTGGACGATGCCGAGCGATATGGCCCCTGCATTGTGGCTTGAGGAGCTCGAGGCTCATCTTGAGCGCCTTTGATGTCGTTTTCGTCTGCTGAGAAGCCGAGCGGACGCTTTCCTACATCCCTTGTGTCACGGCTCGCTAATGTTTCATTTTTCCGATTGCGTCGTACTCGCCCATTTTTATTGCGTGAACTAATCAGCTGCGGCGTGCTTCGTCTCTCGGCATTCTCTTTCCTGTCGCCGCTCCGCCGTCAGTTGTAACGTAACTTCGTGAAACATCAGCCGCGTAGTGTTATCCTTTATAAAGACGATTACTTTTCAAAAACAAGACTTGGAGCGGGTTCATTATGCAAACTAAAAAAGATATCTATCTCGATCAGAGCAGCACCTCTTTCCCGAAAGCGCCCGGTGTCGCCGACGCGATGTGGAAATTTATTGAACACCACGGTGTCAACATCAGCCGCGGAAACTATCAAGAGGCTTATTCCGTCGAAGGCGATGTTTTGGATACGCGACTGCGGTTAGCAAAACTTTTTAACGTGAAGGACGCGCGCAATATTATTTTCACACCGGGTGTCACGTTTTCTCTGAATACTTTTTTTGAAGGTTTCCTCCAGCCGGGCGACCATGTCGTCGTGAGCGGCATGGAGCATAACGCGGTGATGCGACCCGTAACGCGCTTACAGCAAAAGCGCGGCGTTCGCTGTACGATCGCGGAAGCGAACGAGCGCGGCGAGGTGCCGGTCGAAGCTTTTGAGAAGGCATTGGAACGCGATACGAAGGCAATTGTCACGCTGCACGCCTCCAATGTCGCCGGTACGCTCCTCCCGGCACAAGAGATCGGAAAGCTATGCAAAGAGCGCGATATCGTCTTCGTGCTCGACACGGCGCAGTCCGCTGGCAGCGTCGATGTCGATATGGAAGCTATGAACATCGATCTTCTCACCTTTACAGGGCACAAAGGCTTGCGGGGGCCTCAAGGAATCGGCGGTTTCGCGATTACCAAGGATTTGATCGACCGAATGGAACCTCTGACGGTCGGTGGGACGGGGAGTCGCTCGAACAGTTTCATACAGCCTGACTTCATGCCTGACAAGTATGAGAGCGGAACGATGAATCTGCCCGGTATTATCGGCCTGCGGGCGGCGCTCATCTACCTTGAAGAACACGGCCTTAAGAAAATGCACGACGTGAAGATGGCTTTGACGAAACGCTTCCTTGATGGCCTTGCGACCATCAAAGGCGTTCGCGCCGTCGGAATGCCCGGCGTTGAAGGTCGCACGAGCGTCGTATCGATTACGGCCGTCGAACGCGACAACGCGGAGATCGCGTTTGAGCTCGAGCGAGACTGGAACATCATGACGCGTGTCGGACTCCACTGCGCTCCCGTCGCGCATCAGAGCTTGGGGACGTTCCCAGAGGGAACCGTCCGCTTCTCGTTCGGCGCGACGAATACGGAAGATGAGATCGACACAGCACTTGATGCGTTAGCCGAGCTGACATCATAAGCGAGTTATCCGGCTTTTCTTCATCGCCGATTTTATTTTATCTATTGTTAACCTTAAGAGAGATCGCGTGTTAGCGTGCCGTTCCGATGAATATATCGGCAATCGGCAGTCCTTTGTCGTGGGTCGGTCATATTACATGACCTAACGTGTAGATGACTCCTTCACGACATAAAACTGAAATAATTACGAATTTAAAAAAAGTTATCAACACGCAAAAAATGAATAATTCACAAGTTATCAACAGGCTTTGTTGAAAAAGTGACTGCTTTTGATCGTTGCGAATGAAAGCAAAAACGTGAAAAATGACAAGCGGTCGGGACTCTTTTCAGGAGGTCAAACTTATTAACAAACTTATCAACAATTCACACTTTGCAAGTCACAAATTGTTGATGTTTTAAGGGGGATGAAAACGGCTAAAACGCCCGTATTTTCGGTATTTTTCGCTTTTCTGAGGTCAGATTTTCTGTTAGGATATTCAATACCCGTTTTGTGGGAAGAGTATTGTAGGCACCTAAATTGTAAGAGGAAAAGGTATTAAAGAGTGAGGACACAAAGAAGCGCTGAATCGATATGGACTTCTGTCTGTGAAAAGACTTTGTGCAAAGAAGTCAGTCCGCTGACATACAATACGTGGTTTGTCAGCGCGAGGCCTTATTTTTCCGGAGATCGTTCGTTCGGGCTGGCAGTACTTAACGATTTTGCAAGAGAGTACATCGAACAACATCGGCCTCTGATCGAAAATGCGCTCAAAGATTATACGCGTGTCCACTATGCACTTGAGATTGCCGTGCGCCCCGACGGCTCCGTTCCCTCGGAGGAAGAACAGCAGAGATCATCCGCGCTTGCGATTAACGGCAATGGCAACGGGACGTTTCAGGCAGGCCAATTGAACCCGAATTATTCCTTCTCTTCTTTTATCGTCGGTCCCGGTAATAGTTTCGCCCATGCGGCGTCCGTCGCCGTCGCTTCGATGGAAAGTCCTCGAAACTACAATCCCCTTTTCCTCTATGGCGGATCGGGTTTGGGTAAAACACATTTAATGCACGCGATCGGCAATCAGGTGCGCCGCGACTTCCCGCATAAGCGCGTCGTCTACGTACAAACGGAGCAATTTGTTAACGAATTCATCACGTGCATTCAGAAAAATGAATTTGACGCTTTCCGTAATCATTACAGGCTGGCCGACATGCTCCTCATTGACGATATTCAGTTTATTGAATCGAAAGAACGCATGCAGGTCGAGTTTTTCTATACGTTTAACGCACTTTTCGAGTCGGGGAAAAATATCGTCTTTACGTGTGATCGCCCGCCACAAAACCTCACATCGCTTGTCGATCGTTTGAGGACGCGTTTTGTCAGCGGTTTGACGATCGATATTACACCGCCCGATTACGAAACGCGAATCGCCATACTTAAAAATTTGGCCAAAACGCAAGGCGTCGTGATCTCACTCGACATCCTCGAATATATCGCCGACAACATAACGTCCAATGTGCGGGAAATCGAAGGTGCGTTTAAAACAATCTGCGCCCTGCAGTTGATCGGTGTCGAAGTGACACTCGATGCCGCCAAACAGGCACTGCAAAACGTGATTCAGCCGGGTGCCGTCAAAGAACTCGATTTTCCGCTCATTATGGAAATCGTTGCGCATTACTACGGCGTTACCGTCGATGACTTGAAATCACGTCAGCGAAGTCAAGATATCGTCGAGCCGAGGCAGATTGCCATGTACCTTTGCCGTAAAAAACTTAATAAGACATTTAAAGAGATAGGAACGGCCTTTGGAGGCAAGAATCACGCCACAGTTCTACACGCCTGTGATAAAATTACGGAAGGAATAGAACAAAATGCGAAGCTTGCCGAGACAATTAACAACATAGAGGCGCGCCTGCAGTAATAAACAAAGTTATTATCATTTGTTAATAACTCGTTGTGAGAAGGACGTTGATAAAAAGTTAATAATTAACAGCCGTTGATAAGTTGACTTTTTTAACAAACAGGTAACAGACATCTAACAAATAAACAACACAGTGTAACGCCGTAAAACACGGAGTGACAATGAGTTTTTAACAGAATTGACACCCTTAAGAAGAAGATAGATGAATTATCATAGATAGATACAGGACGGAACAGGAGGCGCAACATGAAACTTACATGCACAAGAAATCATCTGATGGAAGCCATATCAACTGTTCAGAGAGTCGTTGCGACACGCTCGACTGATAAACTTCTGGATGGAATCCTGCTTGTGGCGAATCAGGAGCTTGTTTTAACCGGTTATGACAGTGAGACCGGGATAGAATTTCGAATGGACGCCGATATATCGAGAAAAGGTGACATCGTCGTTCCTGCGAAGTTTTTATCGGAAGTTGTGCGTAAACTCCCTGATAATCACGTGTATCTTGAGGTACAGGATAATAACATTCTCATGATCGAGAGCGGCAATAGCCTCTTCCGTCTGCGCGGTTTTTCCGCTGAGAAATATCCCGAGATTCGTTTCATCGAAGATGAGTCCAGGATCGTTGTAAAACAGAAAACGCTCAAAGATATGATCAATCAGACGATTTTCGCCGTCAGTACAGATCAGAGTCGTCCAATCCTGATGGGACTTAACATGATTTGTGAAAAGGAATCTTTGACACTTGTCGCGCTCGACGGATTTCGTCTCGCTGTGCGTCATGAATCTGTTCCCGGCATGGAAGTCAATGTCAACATCATCATCCCTGCGAAAGCGATGGCGGAGATTGCGAGAATCATGTCGGACGATGATGAAGAAGTCGTTATTTCACCTTCTCATAACTACATCATATTTAATAAAGGTAATGTCAAAGTCGTGACGCGCCTAATTAAGGGTGAATTTTTGAATTATAGGAGCATCATTCCGCGAGAAGCCGATACGAGCCTGATCATTCCTCCGGAAGTTCTGCTTGCCGCGATCGAGCGCGCGTCGATCATGATCGAGACGGACGACAGACGGTTCCCCGTGACGCTCAATATGCCCGACCATGACACGTTGGTTGTTGAATCGAGAACGGACATTGGTGAAGCGAAAGAAGATATTGCTATCGCGCTTGCCGGTGACCGTGTGGAAATCGACTTCAATCCCCGCTTTTTCATTGAAGTGCTCCGTCAGATTGAAGATGAGCGTGTCATGTTGACGTTTAGCGGCAGTCTCGGTCCTTGCTCGATTAAACCGGAGAGTGGAGATAAATTCTTCTACATGATTCTGCCATTGAGAAGATAAGCTCCTACGTTGTCGGCTTATGCGACTCAGCTCGATTGAATTATCTAATTTTAGAAACTATGATCGCCTTCGGCTCGATATTCCCGACGGCACGCACGTGTTCCACGGTGCGAACGCTCAGGGAAAGACGAATCTTCTGGAGGCGATTTATTTATGTACGTGTGCCAGATCACATCGAACAGGCCGTGATGAGGAACTTATCAGGCATGGCAGCGATTATTACCGCGTAAACGTTCAATTTGTGACGGATCGCGGTCTTCATGAATCGGTCGCGCTCGAGTACAGGATTGCTTCGGCGCGCGGCGGCTCTCCTTCTAGAACTGTTTACTACAATGATCTCGAAGTCTCACGACTTTCCGATATGATGGGACTCTTTCACGCCATCATTTTCGCGCCGGAAGATTTACAGATCGTCAAAGGCGGACCGAGTGAGAGACGTCGTTTCCTAGATGTTCTGATATCGAGAACGGACAGGGCATATTTTCGAAGTCTGCAAGACTTCTGGCGCGTGATCGGTCAGCGAAATCGCCTACTAAAGAACTTAAGAGCGAACGGAACACCTAATGAACGAGACATGAACAATCGCTCTTATGGCGGACGTACGGCGTTCGATGAAGAAGATTGCGAGGTGCCTGACGACGGGATTGTTTTTCCCAACCCGCGAGCGCAACTCGATATTTGGGATGAACAACTCGCATCAATCGTGTCTTTCATATTGAAAAAGCGACTCGATGTTACGGAACGGCTTTCCGAATACGCGTCACTTTCATTGCGTCATTTAACGTCGTCGCAGGAACTGCTCGACATTCAGTACAGAGGGTTCGGCGGCATTGACCATGATATGAGTCGTGAGACGATAGAAAGGCTATATCTTGAGCGCCTGAGGCGCGCTCAAGATGACGATATCATGCGCGGGAGTACATCGACCGGTCCGCACAGAGATGACTTGCTTTTCGCTCTTAACGGCGTAGAGGCGCGCCTCTTTTCATCGCAGGGACAGCAACGTTCGATCGTCCTTTCGCTGAAAATTGCGGAGCTTATGCTGTTGACGAAGTTGACGGGCGAAACGCCGATCCTTTTGTTGGATGACGTCATGTCGGAACTCGATCAATCGCGCCGCGCGAGACTTATGGAAGTGATCAGCGGGCATCAAGTCTTTTTGACGTGTACCGATACGGCGCAAATCTTCCCTCCGACTTCTTCGAACGCTTCCGGCGAAAAGAGCGATGAGCGAGACAGGCGGGACGAACGGCAAAAGCGGGACGAATGGGCTGGAAATGTCTATTATTACGAGGTCGTGGAAGGTACGGTCAAGCCTGAAGGACAGATACCGAAAGAAGAATAAAGCTGACTGAAGAGAAGCTGTTTGGAGGGCGACTTATCAAAGCGTGACAGCGGCCGGAAAGCGATCTTAATGAGAGAATGTTGCTAACTGAAGCGGCACATTCGCTGACGAATAAGGTCAAATTGAAGGCAAAACTGAAAAGGAGGATCAAATGGAAAAGAGACATATCGTCATCAGAGGCCACCGCGGTGTCGGTAAATCGACGTTGATCGAGAAGCTTTTGCGCGAAGTTGAAGCGCCCGTAAAGGGATTTTTTACGCGGAGCACGCCGAGAGATGAGAGAGGCTATCATTCGATCTACATCTTCAGGCCGACTGATCAGGAGCGCAATATGAGTCGCGCCAATCACATCGGCGACTGCAACGGTCGGGATCGGACGATCAATCTTGACGTTTTTGAGACGCTCGGCGTTGATTATTTGCGTGAAGGTATTGATGACGATGTGGTGAGTGCGCCCATCATCACGATGGATGAGCTTGGTTTTATGGAGACGGAAGCCGCGACATTTTGCGCGGCGGCCATGTCGTGTTTTAATAGCGATCGGCACGTCTTGGCGTCGATTAAAGCGAGCCCCCGAACAGATTTTTTGGACTCCGTGCGTTCACACCCGAACGTGGAAGTATTTGATATTACCGTCGAGAATAGGGATGAACTTTATGAACGCTTAAGGCCTGTTATCTATCTTTGGAATGAGGAGTTTCGTTCATCTCGCTAAAAATTCTTCAATTGTTATACATTTATTTGAGCGATTTTATATCATTGTCAGATGGTGTCCGAGCAGCACCGTCAAATGTCTTCAAGTAGCGTAACATCAGCCATTTCACGTGTTTTTTGTGGTATAATTTAAAGGGTTGATGGAGCGCCGAATTGTGATGAGAACAGGAGCATTATGTATATCCATATAGGAGCAGATATCTCCATTCCGGCACATTGGATCATTGGCATTTTCGACCTTGAGAAGGTCACTCCATCGAGCGACACGGTCGCGTTTCTCGCACAAGCCGAAGAAGCGAACCGTCTGGACTGGATGACTGAGGATGTCCCTCGTTCTCTAATCCTCACATCGAGTAGAATTTTCCTCTCCCCCGTTTCGACTGCGACTTTGCGCGCAAGGTGTGCCGGGGCAGGGTTTTTATCGAAAGGACAATATGAATACAGAAAAAAATAAAACGAACATAAGTTCTGAAATGCAAAATGAAGGATTGAAGGAATTATTGCGTCGCGCGGAAGAAGATGCGGCAAATAAAGTGGAAGCGTCTGATTCCGCCGATGAACTGATTAATTTAGCCGATAATGTACATGCTTTGACCGATGATTTTTCCGAGGATCAGACTTCCGTTACGGTGATTGAAGAACAGGGTTTTGATACGACAGCGAACGGTTCCTACGAGGAAAGCGACATTCAAGTGCTGGAAGGCTTGGAAGCTGTCAGATTGCGGCCAAGTATGTATATCGGCGACACGACGTCGCGCGGGATGCATCACCTCATCTATGAAATTGTCGCCAACTCGGTCGATGAGGCGCTCGCGGGACGCTGTGACTCGATTATTGTGACGGTTCAGCCCGATAATTCCATCCGCATCGAGGATAACGGCATCGGGATCCCTGTCGGCATACACCCGACGGTCGGGATTCCGACCGTCGAAGTCGTCCATACGATTCTCCATGCCGGCGGTAAATTCGGCGGCGATGCTTACAGCTTCTCAGGCGGATTGCACGGTGTGGGCGCTTCTGTCGTCAATGCGCTCTCAGAGTGGATGGAGGTCATCGTCAATCGTGACGGTTACTCCCATTTCATTCGCTTTGAAAGGGGCGAGACTGTAACGCCATTGACGGTTACGGGCGAGACGGATCAAACCGGCACGATCACAACGTTTAAGCCGGATCATGAAATCTTCAGCGAGACTGAGATTGACTTCCCGTTGATGGTGACGCGTTATCGGGAGATGGCTTTCCTTAATCGTGAAGCCGCTTTTACACTGATCGACGAGCGGGAGACGCCTGCCGTCGTGAAAAAACTTCACTACGCAGGGGGTATCATTTCCTTTGTTGAGTATCTCAACAGGAATAAATCCGTTCTCAACGAAACGCCCGTTTACTTCTCCGGCGAGCAGGACGGCGTGTTTGTCGAGGTCGCCATTCAATACAACGACTCTTACAATGAGAACGTTTACTCCTACGCGAACAATATCGCGACGATCGAAGGCGGCTCACATCTGACGGGTTTCCGTTCGGCGCTGACAAAGACGGTAAACGATTACGCGCGTAAGTACAATATCTTAAAAGAGAAAGATAAGAATCTTCAGGGAGAAGATATCCGGGAGGGTATGTGCGCCATCATCAGCGTCAAGCTGAAGAACCCGCAATTTGAAGGCCAGACGAAGACGAAACTCGGTAATCCTGAAGTCCGCACGGTCGTTGAGGCGACCGTCAACGAGCGTTTACTCATATTCCTCGAAGAAAATCCCCAAGAAGCACGCACCATCGTGAGCAAAGGCGTTTCGGCGTCTCAAGCGCGTGAAGCTGCCCGCAAGGCGCGCGAGATGACACGTCGAAAGAGCGCGCTTGACAGCAACGCGCTTCCCGGTAAGCTCGCCGACTGTCAGGAGAAAGATCCGACTTTCTGTGAACTGTTCATTGTCGAGGGAGACTCGGCGGGCGGAACGGCGAAAAATGGCCGTGAGCGCAAGTATCAGGCGATCTTGCCGCTCTGGGGTAAGATGCTGAACGTTGAAAAATCGCGAATCGATAAGGTGCTCGACAATGAGAAACTCATGCCGATCGTAATGGCGCTCGGTGCCGGTATCGGCAACGACTTTGATTTGTCGAAGCTGCGCTACCACAAGATTATCCTGATGGCCGACGCTGACGTCGACGGCTCACACATCAGAACGCTGTTGCTGACTTTCTTCTTCCGCTACATGAGGCCGCTTGTCGATGCGGGTCATGTCTACATTGCTTGTCCGCCGCTTTATCGCGTTTATCAAGATAAAGCGAGCCATTACGCATATGATGAGGGCGACGTTGATCGCATCATCGAGGAGACAGGCTGGAAAAACCCGAAAATGCAGCGATTCAAGGGTCTTGGTGAGATGAACGCCGATCAGTTGTGGGATACGACGATGAACCCTGAGACACGTAAACTCCTGAAGGTGACGGTCAGCGACGCTCAAATTGCAGATGAGACGTTTACGCTCCTGATGGGCGACCGCGTCGAGCCGCGCAGAGAGTTTATCCGCGCCAACGCGAAATTAGCGACGCTTGACAACTGATCTTGACACGAATAGAGATTAAGATAGTGCCAATAAATATATCGAACGGGCTCACGATGTTTCACGTGAAACATTGTGAGCCTTAATCTTTATCAATCGATTAGAAGCGACATTCGCGTACCAAGAATGTAATCGACGAGTCCACGGACTCGCTCAGTCTGAGAGGAAATGTCATGAGGCTGTTCGTAGCAATAAATTTTAACGATGAGACGCGATCAGAACTGGTTAAGATACAGCGTCGCGTGAAATCTTCAGCAGCTCGCGGCCGATTCCCCGATCCGGTGAATTTTCATCTGACACTTGCTTTTCTCGGTGAATGCGACACGAAACAGCTTCATGCCGCAGAGAGCGTTTTGTCTTCAATGATTTTCGCACCGTTTGAACTGACCTTTGAGCGAGTTGGGCGTTTCAGAAGGCGTGGAGGAGATCTCTGGTGGGCGGGCATTAGACTTACCCCCGAACTTGAGAAAATACATGCTGAACTGTCAAAGGGGTTGACATCCGTCGGTTTTAGCTTGGATTTACGTCCCTTTAGGCCTCACGTAACGCTTGCGCGCCAAGTCGTCGACTCAATTGTCCTCCCGAATCCCCCGATTTTCAACGAAACAATCCGTTCCATCGAGCTGATGGAATCGATACGCGTCAACGGGCGTTTAAAGTATAAGCCGCTCTTTAGTGTTGCGAGCCATTAACGTCTGTTCTTTCCCATAAATAAATTGACGTCATAATTTCAGCACGTGTGTTGCCCGGTAACAGGCTGCATTTTTCGCTCAATCGTCCCCTTTTTCCCGCATGTATGTTAACCGTATGTCGGACGCGGCTTTGCCAGTCGTCCCCTTTTTCCCGCACGTATGTTAGCCGTATGTCGGACGCGGCTTTGCCAATCGTCCCCTTTTCCCCGCACATATGTTAGCCGTAAGCCTGCCGTGGCTTTGCCAATCGTCCCCTTTTCTCGATGTAAGCTATTATCTCCTCGTCAGTATCGATCAAATGTGAACGATCCAAGCCGTTTTCACGCTTGTCTCAGCCATTTTTCAAGTAAACACGCTGAATCATTGGTAGAATGACGATATAGCGGCGCTCAGGAGATGAAAACGCGTTTTTCTAGATGTCTCCTGTGTTTGCCGTGGAAAGTTTTTGAGAGCGAAGAGGTCTTACTCATGTCCGAACGAGTTTCTTTTCAAAATGACTACAATACAGGATGCCATCCGCGTATATTGGAGGCCTTATCGAAGACGAATGCTGAACGAACGACAGGTTATGGGCTTGATCGCTACAGCGAGGAAGCACGTACCTTAATCAAAGAGGCGTGTTGTGCGCCGGATGCCGATGTGCATTTCCTTGTAGGCGGTACACAAGTCAATCTGACCGTCACTGCCGGTGTTCTAAGGCCATGGCAGGGAGTTATCGCAGCCGAAACAGGTCATATCAATGTTCACGAGGCGGGGGCGATCGAAGCGACCGGCCATAAAGTGCTTGTCGTCGAATCACGTGATGGCCTGTTGTCGGCAGAGGCGATCGATCGATTCTGCCGGATGTTCTACGATGATCCGACGGCGGAGCACATGGTACAACCCGGGATGATCTATCTCTCGCAGACGACGGAGCTCGGCACCGTCTATCGCTTAAATGATCTGCAGGAAATCAGAAAAGTTGCCGATCAATGGGGCTTGGCACTGTACGTCGACGGCGCACGCCTCGCCTCCGCATTGGCGATTGAGGAGACCGGGATCGATCTCCCCGTACTCGCGGAACTTTGTGACGTTTTTTCCATCGGCGGTACGAAATGCGGCGCTCTCTTCGGAGAGGCTGTCGTCATCACAAAGGATAGCCTGAAGCAGGATTTCAGGTCGCTCATGAAACAGCGAGGCGGACTGCTCGCCAAAGGGCGTCTCCTGGGGATTCAGTACAGGGAACTTTTCCGCGACGGATTGTATAAGGAGATCGGGCGACATGAAAACGATATGGCCGCGGCGTTAGCTTCGCGCTTCATGGCGCGCGGTTTTGAGTTCTTCGCACCGCCTGTAAGTAATCAGCTGTTCGTGCTGATGGATGAGCGCGAGGAGTCACTCTTTGAGGAGCGTGCCGTGTTCGAACGTATCAGTATCCTAGAGGACGGGCGCCGAATTTGTCGCTTCGTTACGTCATTTTCGACGGAGATGGCAGAAATTGACACATTATTTCCGCATTAAGGAACATTTGTTCGCATTACAGCATGTTACAATTAACGAGTTATCGGGCATGAGTATATTTCGTTGAACTCGATGTTGAAAAGAGTCGACAAGCTTTCTAGTAAAGGGATGTTATGAGTAGAGTAATCGCAGTTGCCAACCAAAAAGGCGGTGTCGGCAAGACGACGACGTGTATTAATTTGGCAGCGGCTTTAGCGGAGCAAAAAAAGAGCGTACTTCTCATTGACATGGATCCTCAAGGTAATTCAACGTCGGGATTCGGTATCGATAAAAAAGCGCTTCCTCTCACAATCTACGATTTACTTGTCGGCAAAGCGGACGATGTCGGACAAGTGCTTTTGAAAGCGAGGCCAAGGCTCGACCTTCTTCCCGCCAACATTGATCTCGTCGGTGCCGAGTTGGAGCTTGTCGAGATGCGCCCGCGCGATCTGCAGCTGAAGAATCTCATCGTTCCGCTCCGTGATCGATACGATTACACGGTAATTGACTGCCCGCCTTCGCTCGGCTTGTTGACAGTGAATGCGCTCACGGCGGCGGATGCCGTCCTGGTTCCCGTTCAGGCAGAATATTATGCCCTTGAGGGACTTATGCAGCTCATGACGACACTCGGACTGGTGCGCAAATCATCGAATCCTGATTTGCGGCTTGCGGGTGTCTTCATCACGATGTTCGATACGAGGACGCAGCTCTCAAAGCAGGTGCGCGATGAGGTCGAGTGGTATTTCCGCGATGATTTTCTCAAGACTGTTATTCCGCGCAATGTGCGCTTAAGCGAGGCGCCGAGTCACGGTGCGACCATCTTCGAATACGATAAGCGGTCGAAAGGCGCGAACAGCTACCGTCTTTTGGCGAAGGAGTTGACAAAACGCTTGGAAAGTCGGGCCTGGAGCGACGGAACGCTCGGACAAATATAGCGCACCGGACATTCGGATCTCTAACCAACTGTCCGGAGATTTTGATATCAGGTGGCCGATTGTGATACACAGCCTTTTAAATAACGAGAGAACAGCTGAAGTGAGATGAGCGCACGCAAGAAGAGGCGATTCGCTCGGAAAAGATCGGAGTATAGGAAAATGAACGACGAAACGACACGGATGAGAACGAAGCGAGGCTTGGGCAGAGGACTTGGAGCCCTCTTTGAGACGGTATCGGATGAAGAACAAGTGACGCAAGCCGATCGGATTGTTGAGCTGAGCATTAACACAATTGAGCCGAATCGCGATCAGCCGCGGCAAGATTTTGATGAAGATCGTCTTGATGAATTGACGGAATCCATCCGCGATCAGGGTGTTATCTCGCCCTTAATTGTGACGCCGATGTCATCGCCCGATCGCTACATGATCGTGGCGGGAGAGCGTCGCTGGCGTGCCGCCCGCGCCGCCGGCCTACATACGGTTCCCGCTATCGTCCGTGAATTGACAGAAGCGGAGGCGCAGCGTCAGGCATTGATCGACAACGTGGTTCGTCAGGATTTGAACGCCATTGAGGAAGCCGTCGCGTTTGATCAGCTGATTAAGCAATACGATATGACACAGGAGAGCTTGGCGTCGGCGATCGGAAGGAGCCGTTCAGCCGTCACGAATACGCTTAGGCTGCTCAATCTCCCGGAAAACATCCGCGATATGGTAAGGCGCGGCGAGTTGTCATCCGGGCATGCGCGCGCATTGCTCGCGCTGTCCGATGCGAGCGCTCAAAGTGACGCTGCCGGCGTCGTTCTCGCCAAACAACTGAGCGTGCGAGATACGGAGCGCCTCGTCAAAGAAATCAATGCGCCCCCGGCTCCGCCCGTTCAGCGCGCCCCTGTCGATGACCGCACAGATCTTCATGTTCGCGCTGTGGAAGAGCAGCTGCGGCGTTCGCTCGGTACAAAGGTGACGATCAAAGACACAAAAGCGGGGCGGGGGAGTATCGTCATCCGCTATCATTCGGCCGATGAGCTTGAGCGACTTCTTGAGCTCTTGATCCGCGAATAACGCCCGTTGCGCGGCCTTGAAGACGGGGCGGCGCATTGCTTAATACGATCGGGACGCGCCGCCCGCACATGGGGCGACGTGTGAAGTCTCGACAGCACAGGAGAAAAGATTCATGTGGGATGTAGTGAAAAGGCGCTTGCCAAAGCGCCAAAAGAGAACGCTGCTTGAGGAGCGACAGCGTGCGAGCGAACGAAAGCAGCGTCTGTTGGCGTTTATCCTTCCCGTACTCGCGTTTTACATAGGATTCATACCGCACGGGCTCTGGCCGTTCGGGAATCGGCATCTTCTGGCGTACGATCTCTATCACCAGTACGCTCCGTTTCTCTTAGAGCTGAAACGGAAACTCCTCGCCGGAGATACGCTTTTCTTCTCGTGGTCAGGCGGATTGGGCGTCAATTTTTACAGCTTATTCACTTACTACATAGCCAGCCCGCTTAATTTGCTCATCGTTCTCTTTCCCGATCAGAATATTACGGAAGCAGTCATGGCGTTGACGATTCTGAAAATCGGTTTCTCCGGCCTCTTCTTCCGCGAGTTCCTGTGCGGGGCATACCGCAAGAGTGGTCCCTTGGCCTCAGTCTTCGGCGCTTTTTACGCTTTGTCGGCGTGGGTCTACGCTTATAGCTGGAACATTATGTGGCTCGACACGCTCGTGTGGTTCCCTCTCGCCGCGCTCGGTCTCGTAGAGCTTGTTCGTGACGGCAAGGCGAGACGATTCGTTTTCAGTTTGACGCTTATGCTGATGACGAACTACTATACTGCCTTCTTCGGATGTGTCTTTTTATTCTTCTTCTACTTTGTGCTGCGTGTGCAGTTCAAGAAGCCCCTTCTGAAAGGCGATAAGGAGTCGTCTCGAAACGAACCCTTGACTGCTTTCGGAAAATTTGTCGGTTTCGCTGTCCTGTCAGCGCTTCTCGCAGGTGTCGTGCTGTGGCCGACGGCAAAAGCGCTGTCGATTACTTCGGCCGCAAATGACGCTTTCCCTAAAGGGTTTACGTTTACACAGGCGTTTTTGGATACGCTCGGGAGAATGACGCCGCTTCGCGCACCGAATATCATGTCGGGACTGCCGAACATCTATGCCGGCATGTCGGTGCTGCTCTTATTGCCGGCATTTTTCGCCGATAAAAAACGTCCGAAGACAGTGCGTCTCGCTTATGGGGCGCTGCTCGCGTTTTTGTTCTTCTCATTTCAGTCCCGCACGCTGAGTTTCCTGTGGCACGGCGCGCATTACCCGAATTCGCTCGATTTCCGCTATGCTTTCGTTTTCGTTTTTCTCGTGCTTGCCATAGCGTATCAGGCGGCGGGTGACGAGCTGGCACTCAAGATGAAGACGTTCGTCGGCACCGCTGCGCTTATCTTCGTTCTGCTCCTCGTCGAACAGAAGTTTCAGCTGAACGATACGCTCTCGCACTGGCGGATCGTGACATTCATCGTCTTTTCCGTCGGATATTTGATGGTTTTTTCCGAGATGAGAAAACCTGATTTCCGACGTCGACGCCCTGATGAGGACTCTGTCGATAAACAGTCGGAGTCCGCCTTGCCTCTGCAACAGGGTGTATTATATTCATTATTTATGCGAAAGAAACCGACCGGCCGCATTTCCGTGCCGACAACGGTATCTGACAGTTCGGCAGAAAAAGATGCTTCGACTGATAAGGATACGTCGGAGGCGTCATCGGAAGAGGCTTTGCATGTTTCCGCGCGACACCCTGCTCTTTGGGATAAGTTGTGGCATCTCAGAAAAATCAAGCGCAAGAGGCTTCGCCCTCTCGATAAGCTTACGCGCTTCGGCAAATTACGCTATCAGCGCGCGCTGACGATTCTCTTTACTTTCATGTTGACGGAAGTGCTGTTCCACGCGATCACAAGCGCCGCGCTCTATCAGCAGGTTGCGCCGTTGGGCGACCGCCAATACTACACGAATAATGTTCATGCGTCGGAAATTTATCAACATGTCGCGGATTTGAAACGAGAAAACAAGGGGCGCCCGTGGCGGGCCGAGGTGCTTCCCGACACGTGCGTCAACGACCCTTTTTTGTACGGGACGAACGGACTCTCGCTCTTCGCCTCGCCCTACCCTAAGGCGCCGATCGCCTATTTTTCTGATTTGGGGTATCCGACAAACGGCGTCAATAGCATGCAGTACAAGGAATCGACGATTGTCATGGACAGTCTCCTGTCGATCAATCACCTGATTGTCAGAAACAGCCGGGTATTTGACGACCGCTCGAGGATGCTTGTCGCGACGGGGCAGGAGACGACTCTGTACGAAAATCATGATGCGCTTCCTTTTGGCTTTTTCGTATCGTCCAATGCTGGCTATCTCGACGGCGAGATTCTCCCGGAGGATCATCTCGACGTCCAGGCTCAGCTCCTACACGCTCTCGGGGGTGAAGCGAATGTATTTATCAAAGAGCCGTTCGAGCCTTGGGGACTGGAAGGCTGTTTCGTCGAACCTTCATACGATCCGTATTCTTTCCGTGTCGTGCGAGAAAAGGGAAATACTGAATGGGCATTTCTCGTTTACGACGTTCCCGAGGATGGTATCTATTACATTTCATGGGAGGATATTTCCGCAGGCATCACGTACAGTAACGGATTTATCGGGGAGGAAGATTTCTTCCAGCTCGGCGGCAGCAAGCGCGGGATTGGAGATGTCGGATTCTTGAAAGCCGGGTCAAAGCTGCATTTCCGAGTCAGCATGGATGCGGATAAGGATATTGACGGTGAATTTCGCGCCTGCGTGAGCAGGCTTGACGAAGAGGCTTGGACGACTTCACGTGAAAGGCTTGCGGCACATCCGCTCGAGCTCGAGACCTTCAAGTCCGGCTCGTTTGACGGGACGATTACGGCGCCCGAAGACGGTTATCTCTTCCTGCCGACGACGGTCAATCCGGGATGGACATTCAAGATCGACGGCCGCGTAACGGATTCGGAAGCGATTCACGACTGCTTCATCATTTTGCCGATCAGCGAGGGAGAGCATACTGTCTCGGCGCGTTTCGTTCCCGCCGGTTTTGTTACAGGCGTCCTGATGAGTGTTACCGGACTTGTCGCGATCGCCGCCTACGCCGTTTTGAAACGTAATAAAGTTAAGGCCGCCGATCACAGTTGAACAATGCTGTATTATGAAGAGTAATCGATAGACGATCTCTGCACCGGGGCGTGCGAAGACAGGAGAGTGTTCATGGAAACAATCGTTAAATATCGTTTCGACAAAGAAATGGTTTCTTTTGTAAAAAAGCTTGACATTAAAACTTCGATGTTCGGCTACGACAAAAATGACGTCTACAGCAAATTCAAAGATTTGCTGATTAAAGCGCGCGGTGTGTGTGAAGAGCTCGTGATGGAGGAGCATCGTGCCGTCGAGCAAATGAAAGCGGAGTTAATCGAAGCGGCGGAAGATCCCGCAAAATTAGATGAGCTTCTCGTGAAATGGAAGAGCGAGGCGGCGCTCCGTGAGACGGAAGAACCGGGTGACGAAGAAGACGGGGCGGAAACTTCTGCCGAGGTTAGTTCCGAAGAAGACTTCGTCAACGAGAGTGAGATCGCGACAGAAGAGAGTGTCGATTCTGAACTGCCTGCAGATGAGAATGTTGTCGCGGGCGCACCGAACGGGGAGTCTCCTTTTTTTGACGCGTCAATCGAAGATAGCGCGGATGCTGCAGTGTCAAATGATGAAGTGGCGCCCGGAATTGACGATGGTGAGGAAGCGGAGTCAAGGGATGAAATGCAAGAGGCTTACAAGACCTTGCTGGCGGAGCATGAGGCGCTGGCCGTCAAGCTGATGGAGGCGGAATCGGAACTCGACGAGCTTCAGGCGCAACTCGGTTTTTATAAAGATCGCGAAGAGGAGCTCAATCGCACAGCGGACATCCTCCGCGAAGCGCGTCTAGAAGGCGAAGCGATCATCCAATCAGCTCAAATGCGCGCTGAGCAGGAGCTCTTTCTTTACAGAGCCAAGCGTCGCGACGAGGAGGAAGCTTTCGAGGAAGTGATCAAGGGTATGGAAGCGCGCAAAGAGAACTTGGCCGAAACGTGTGAGCTTTACCGAAGCTACATCGATGAAGGACGCGGACTGCTTAATCAGCTGCAAGAGTTTGCCTCACGGTTTGAGTCTCCAGCGCCATCCGAGAGCGATCTCCCGCTATTGGATTGATATTATTTGCCGACCCTTCAAACATGTGAGTTAATCAAAACACAACATGCTATTAGTCGTTTATTTACACGATGCTCCTATGATGAGCATGTTTGTCGGACGCGGTTTCACGTTGCCTTAAATCCGCAACATGGTCATGTAATGACACCTCGTTCGATGATTTATCGCAGGAGGTTATAACACGCCGTGAAAGTTTGTGCGATGAGAGAGGTAGTCAAACGCTACAAGAAAGTTGTCGCGCTGGATCATTTTAATTTTGAGATAAAAGAAGGAGAAATCGTCGGGCTTCTCGGCCCCAACGGATCCGGTAAATCGACCGCCATCAACTGTCTTTTGGGGCTTCTCGCCTTTGATGAGGGAGAAGTCGAGGTGTTCGGTCGCCGTGTTTCTCCCGATGATATGGACATGAAGCGGCGGATCGGTTTTGTGCCGCAGGATCTCTCCTTCTTCGCCGAATTGTCGGTGATCGATAACATCCGCTATTTTGCGGGGCTTTACGAACAGAACAACGCAAAACGTGACGAGATGGTGCGCGAAGCGATTGCGTTTGTAGGGCTTGAGAAATATGGGAAGTTTGCCGCCAAAAAGTTGTCGGGCGGCTTGAAGCGTCGCCTCAACATCGCTTGCGGCATTGCCCACCGCCCCGAGTTCGTTATGTTTGATGAGCCGACCGTTGCCGTTGACGCACAGAGCCGCAATTTCATTCTCGAAGGCATCAAGGAGATGAACCGGAACGGTTCAACAGTCCTCTACACGACGCACTATCTTGATGAAGCGCAAGAGCTGTGCGATCGTATCGTGATCATGGATGAAGGACGCAATATGGCATCCGGGACGTTGGAAGAGCTGATCGACCTTGTCGATCCGACGGAGGCCGTTCATCTCGTTCTCTCCGAACCGTCGGAAACCGTGCTGAAGATGATCGCCGATATGCCGGGTGTTGTCGATGTTGCGGAGGATGACGGTAAGGCGGTCATTTTGTTGACGCCGCCGGGTCACCACCTGTCCACGCTTCTCGAAGAGCTTAAAAAGCACGAAATTTATTATTCATCGCTTCATAGTGAGCTCCCGTCACTGAACGATGTCTTCCTGAAACTGACGGGAAAAGCGTTGAGGGACTAGTTCGTGAGACGGTTTTGTTCGCATATGGCGCTCAACGCCAAGATGAGCTTTAAGGATAAAAGTTCTCTGTTTTGGAGTTTTATCTACCCCATTTTGTTGCTTACTCTCATGGTCATCGCCTTTTCCGGCGTGCAGACGGAGCAGAAGCCGATCGCGGTCGCCGTTGAGCCGGGTCATCCGTTTGCCGACGTTTTTCGACAGATCAAAATGCTTGATGTCAAAGACGTGAATGGTGATGAAGCGTTCACGTTGCTGCGCGACAAGGACATCGACGGCATCTACAGGGTGGACGGTGTGCTTCTCGTTCGCGGCAGTGGTGTGAATGAGACGATTCTGCGCGAGATAGGGTCGGAATTGACGAAGGTGAGTTCCGTTTACGCCGCCGGCCGCTCGCTCGATTTTACAAAGCGGTATGTCGAACGAGGCGATCAGAAGGAAGGCATGCTGTACGTGACATTGAGCGCGTCCCTCGGTATGTTTGCGTTGTACGGGTATTTCTCCGGCGTTCTCATCGTTCACCATATGCAAGCGAACCTGTCGCCGCTCGCCGCGCGTCTCTCGACGACACCGATCTCACGTATTTCTTACGTGACGGCGGGTCTTGTTTCCGGTGTCGCGATGAGTTCACTACAGACGATTGGCCTTCTGTTCTACCTGAAATGGGTCTGGAAAGTCGATTATCTTGCGGATCCGTGGAGGACGTTGCTCCTCGTATTGGCTGCAAGCTTTTTCGGCATCGCAATCGGCCTGTTTATCGGCGCATCGAACAAATGGCCTCTCAAAGCAAAAGTTCCGCTCGGCGTCGCGCTCATGCTGCTTCTGAGCGCCGCTTCAGGTATGATGGGGCCGCCGATGCGCCTCTTTATCGAAAATAAGCTCCCTTGGCTTAACAGATACAATCCCGTCAACATGATCAGCCGCACGATCTATCGCCTCAACGTAATCGGGTCAACGACAGAGTTCACGGAAAACATTCTGATTCTCTTCATTGCGGGAGTTGTTCTTTGCGTTGCATCGCTTCTGTTTATGCGAAAACGGCAATTCAAGAGTTTATGAGGTTGCGTATCGGAATACGCAACAGAGGAGCTTGTCGATATGACGAAAATTAAACAGTGAGATGTAAACATGACGGTTCTTAAGACTTACATGAAATTACTGGTGAAGAACAGTTACGCTGTTTTGCCGTTTTTTGTTATTTTTATGGTTTTGTCCGTTCTTATTGGTCAAGGTGTCGGCGGAGGTTCGACACAAGTATTTCAGGCGACACGGATGGATGTTGTCATTTCCTCTTCTTCCGAAAATGCTCTAGTGAGCGACTTTGCTACATGGCTGGAGAGTCAGGGTCACACCGTGACGCATACAATGATGACGGAAAAGGAAGCGCGGGAAGAAATTTTCTTGGAGCGCGTTCAAGCGGCGTATCTGTTTTCCGATACGGAAACGGAACTGCCTGTCGTTCTCGCCGATCAAAAGTCGGGCGCCGGTTACTATGCCGGCGCGATGGCGGAGACGTTTTTCCGATTCCGCGATGCGTATCGCCTGGAAGACGGTACGATCGATCGCGCCTCTCTCTTTGAAGTTCTTTCGCAAGAGATGAAGGTTGAGATCGACGCCCCGGAAGATACGGACGGGACGGAAAGCGGAGTCGCAACGGTCGTCGGCTCGATGTCGGGGGCGGCATATGTATTATTGGCCGTATCGCTCAGTGTTCTCCCTCTCGTCAACGAAGCTTTCACGCGCCCCGGTGTCTTTGAGCGTTCGGTCACTGCGCCGTACAAAGTGAACAAGCGCGTTTTTGAGCTGTATTTGGGATCGGGGATCGTCGTATTCGTTTCCGCCGCTGCTCTCTTCGGTCTTTCATTTATTACAATGTACCACTACATCACACCCAGTCATTTAGGCCGCGTCGCCGTGAACTATTTGGCATACGTGCTCTGCGTGTTGGCGATCGGCAACATCGTTTCAAATCTGACCCGCAACCGTGCTGCCATTTCGGCGATCAGCACCGTCTTCTCACTCGGCCTTTCATTTGTTTCAGGTGCGTTCGTTCCGCAGGAGCTTGTGAGCGAGTCCGTTCTCAAGGTATCTAAAGCGTTCCCGATGTATTACTATATCCGCGCGAATCGCAACTCTCTCGTATGGGAAGATATGGTGCCCGACATCTTGACGCAACTTATCTTTTTTGCGGTGTACGTCGGGGTCGCAATCGTGTTGCAGCGTTTTGCCGGCCGCGCACGCAAGACAATAAAAACGACAACATCCTTAGCGAGCGACATCGGCGCTTAGACCGATACGTACAGATCCCCGCACTTGTCCATCCGCCGTAATCGGTGCAGATCCCCGCACTTAACTAGCCGCCACAATCGATGCAGGTTCCCACGCTTAATCTGTGATACTGCAATCGCGACAAGCTCCCCGGACATATCTTTCCGCCACAATTGAAGCACTGAATTTTGGACATGTTTTCCCCGCAAGAACTGATTTTGACTTTAATGTCTAAACACTCACCGTTCTAGCTACCGAGTTTGCTAAAATATCGAGGGGTAGCGTGGTATCAATTTAACTAGAGGACGAAGAGGTTCACGGGTGGATCGAAAAATTACATATCGCGAAATTATTTACCAAAGCTCCGAATACGATCAGACATTGCTTCTGAGACATGAAATCCTGCGTGCGCCGTGGGGTCAATCAATCGCGGAAGATGATCTTTCCGGTGAAGGTGACGATTTCATCTATGGCGCCTTTGACGGCGGGAGACTCGTCGGCATGGCGACCTTGTTGAATTACGGTGAAACGCTGATGAGATTGCGCTACATGGCGGTCGATCCTGCATATCGCGGTCGCGGTATCGGCGCTCACATTGCGCGAACTTTTGAAGCAAAAGCGAGAGAGACCGGCAAGGAGGGAATCTTCCTGACGGCACGGGTGAGCGTTGTTCCCTTTTATGAAAAACTCGGTTACCGTATCAGCGGTGAACCGTTCATCCCTGATCACATCGCAATTGAACACGTCGGCATGACACTTCTTTTCTGATCTGAACGGTTCCAAATCCTAGTAAACAATCCAAAACTGCGCATTTTGCCGCAACCACGTAATGCAGAAACCTCATAATGTCGGATTTATATACGCCTCCATGTTTGCTAAAATAGGAGCACTAATTATCAGCAGATGGATAGCTAGTTTTTGAGGTGTTTATCTCGCCCGTGACGGGAGCGAGCAAGAAGGAGAATTGTTATGACTTCAGCCGTTTTGCAGGAAATGCTGATCGCTACGGCGGTCGTCGGCGTGTTTCTATTTATCGGAGCTTTTCTTAGAGCGAAGGTTCCTCTATTCCGCAGATGGATGTTGCCTGCGTCGGTTATCGGCGGAGCGATCGGGTTGCTGCTCGGTCCCGGGATCTGGGGCGCGGGCGCGCCGTTGCCGTTCCCTGAAGATTGGATGACTTTTTGGGCGGCGTTGCCTGTCGTGTTGATCGTTCCCGTCTTTGCGGCAGCTCCTCTGGGCATGTTTATGGAACCAGGCGGCAAAAAGCGCGGTTTCGGTGAGATGCTTCCCACTGTTCTGCTTATGACAGGCATCTTTTCACTCGGCGGCTCCATACAGTACATTACGGGTTTCGGAGTTAACTTGGCGATTACGGCGATCAGCCCGGAGACCGGCTTGTACCGAACATTCGGACGTGAGCTCGGGACCGGTTTTGCCGGAGGTCATGGAACAGCGACGGCTCTCGGCAGCATTTTGCAGGACTTCGGGCTTCCTTGGTGGCAGACATCTCAAGGCGTCGCGCTGACGACGGCGACGATCGGACTTGTCGGCGGGATGTTCTTCGGCATCATTCTGATCAATCGCGCGATGAAACGCGGCGAGACGCATTATCTCGGCGGCAAGGGCGAGCTGCCGCGCGACGTGCAGCAAGGTTATACGAAAGAGATCGGTCAGCAGAAGAGCATTGGTCGTGAGACAATATACAGCAGTTCCATCGAGACGTTCACGGTTCATATCGGTATCCTGTTTCTCGCATCCGGTCTTGCCTATTTACTGAGCCGACAAATGCGCGTGTGGATACCCGATCTCTTTTTACCTGTTTGGTTTTACGCACTGCTGATCATGTATGTCATTAACTTCTTCATGCTCAAGCTGAAACTGAACTGGATCGTCGATACGAAAGTCAAATCGCGCATCACCGGCTCTCTTTCCGACTTCGCCATTACAGCGGCTATGATGACCATGCCGATCAAAACGATCACTCAGTTTGTCGTTCCCATTATCATCATGTGCGTAATCGGTTTTATCTCTACGTATTTCTTCACGTTCCCTCTTTTCAGAAAGGTTTTCAAAGACGACTTTGGTTTCGAGCGCGCGATCATGTCGTGGGGTGTTAACACGGGCGTGATGATAACCGGCATGACATTGCTTCGCGTGTGCGATCCGGAATACAAATCGCCCGTGATAAGCGATTTTTCGATGGGTTTCGCGCTGATGAGTATCTTCTCGCTCGTTATCAGCCCCATTGACTACAATTTGCTCGCTAAAGGTTCAACCGCCACGAACTTTTTCTGGAACATCGGCGTCTTCGTTTTCTATGCGGTGGTGGCAGGCATCGGCTACGCCCTGCTTGTAAGAAACAGGAGAAAGGGGACACAAAACTGATTCGAGTGTGTCTGCTCAAGCACATAAAGTCTGCGCTTGAAGCTAACGATTCATATTGTTGTGTGCCTTGAACAAAGCAAAAGGATCGGATTGAAAAATGAAAATTGACGTCCATGTACATATTACACCGCCCGACATCATCAAGGATTGGGAGAAATATGCCGCTAACGAGCCGTATTTCAAGATGCTCTCCGAGAGCCCCGTCAACAAATTCGCGACCGCGGAGCAAGCTGTCGAAGCGTTGGAGGCGGACGGTTTCGATATGGGCGTCGCCTTCGGTTTCGGGTTTCAGGATATGGGACTCTGTCGATATGTAAACGACTACGTCATCGAAAAAGTGCGTGAGTTTCCCGATCGCTTGGTCGGGTTTGCTGTCGTGGTACCGCAGCACCGTGAGATGGAGCGGGAATTGATTCGCTGTTATGAAAACGGGCTTCGCGGCGTTGGCGAGATATTCCCCGAGGGACAGGAATTCGCCCTCGCATCCGCCGAGGAGATGTCTCCTTTTGCTTCTCTTTGCATTGAGCTCGACATTCCCGTTCTGCTCCACCTTAACGAACCGGTCGGACATTATTATGCAGGTAAGACAAAAACGACGCTTTGGGAGGCGGAGCAGTTCGCGCGAAATTTCCCGGAGCTCGACATAATTTACGCTCATTGGGGCGGGGGACTCTTTTTTTACGAGCTAATGAGAGAAGTATCCCGCACCCTTAAGAACGTCTATTACGACACAGCCGCCTCGATCTTCCTATACGGTCACAAAGTCTACAACGTCGTCAAAACACTCGGGTTCACGGACAAGATTCTGTTCGGGAGCGATTACCCTCTCCTGCCGCTCAACCGATATTTTCGTGATCTCGGGCGCAGCGAGCTGACAGAAGACGAAAAGGCCGCCATCTTAGGCGGCAACGCCCTGCGTCTGCTGAGAATCGAAACTCCCTGCTGAGCAAATGACATCCTCAAACAGGCAACCCCATGCGTCTGCTGAGAATCGAGACTTCCTGCTGAGCATATGACATCCTCAAACAGGCAACCCCATGCACTTTCTGAGAATCGAGACTCCCTGTTGAGCATATGACATCCTCAAACAGGCAACCCCATGCACTTTCTGAAAGAATTGAGCCCCCCTTTGAGATCATACATGCGGAGATTACCAACTCCGCCTATTACCTGAAGCACATATTAAAACTGGCACGCGCAAAACCTTCTTGTTCTTCGTGGAGGAGCCAGATTCAATTCGAATGAAACCTTACAGTTGCACCCGAGAAGCACTTTCCCACACCCTGTTTCCATCGTGGATTTGCATGAAAAAACACAGTTGGAGTTGTAGGTTAATCAACATACGTAATCGTCCTCTGTAAAACTATTGTAAGAATCCCTTTCATGCCGTCACATAAGCTGTTTCAGCGTTTTTATTATGCGGTTTTCAGTTGCGTGATAATGGTCTTTTGGCGTATGATTTGAGCACAGGCATACACTTGCCGAAGATAAAGGAGATTTAGAGAAATGAAAGCGAAAGGTGAAATTCTTATCGTCATCGGATCGATCGGCATGATCATCGGATCCATCGGCGTTATCATCGCGGGTATCATCGCAACGTTTGCACTTGCAGTGATTCTCGGTTTCATTGGTGCGGAGTTGACGGACATTCCGTTTATAGATGCGTTAGTTGCGTTGGGTGCCGTTGCCGGATTGATTATTGTCGCCATCGGTGTACTTTATTTGGTTTTGTCGATCATGGCATTCCGCAGAAGGAACAATCCGCTCAAATCGACTTACTGTATTGTGATTGGTATCATCTTCGCCCTACTCTCAGCAGGTTCGCTGGTCATGGTGATCTCTGGAGGTACGCTGTCCTTCGAGGCGATGGGACCTAACATCACGAGCTTAGTGCTGGCAGCCCTCATCATGGTCGGAGGTATTCTCAATAGCCAACAGAAAGAAGAGTATCGTGCCGCCATGCTACAAGCGCCTTACGGTCAGCAATATCAACCTTACGGACAACCGCAGCCGTATGGGCAACCTCCTTACGGACAACAACCTTACGGGCAGCCGCCGGCGTATGGTCAACCTCCTTATAACCAGCCGCAGCAGTATGGACAGCCTCCGCAGCCATACGGCCAGCCCCAGCAACCATACGGACAATCGCCGCAGTACGGGCAACCGCAACAACCTTATGGCCAACAACCGCAGTCATACGGTCAACCACAACAATCGTATGAACAGCCGCCGTACGGCCAGCCACAACAATCGTATGAGCAACCGCCATACGATCAACCGCAACAATCATTTGAGCAGCCGCAACAGCAATCACCGTACGATCAATCTCCTCAGCAATAATCAGTTTCGTTGAGTCACGATTCGCAGGTTGAAGAAGTGAGAATTGCCGTCACTGAAGACAAGACATTCAGCGCTGGCAATTCCTTGATTGGGTGAAAAATTAGCAACATACCCGCGATGTGACAGGGAGCACACGCGGGCTTGCGCATTGCGACGCTTTTCTCGGTGCGAGTGAGAACGAGCGCTGAACCCACGAAAAACTTCTCGAATACAGTGCACTCTACCACGATATGTGACAAGAACAGGCAACACATTATCAACGACATCGCAAACTGCGGGACAGGCCCAAAAACCTGTCTCCAACACCCTCATTAAAGCCCTAACCCCTCCCCTCCTATCTCGCAGTTTTTAAATATTAGTTGAAGAATTGCACTTGGGTGGTGTGCGAAGCAACCGATCTGCCCACAAAAAACTCCTTTGTGAACCCTAGCTCTTCCCGCGTAACGCAGTTTTATTATATTAGTTGAGAAATTGTACAAGGGAGGCGCACAGAGAGACCCATTGATCCACTAAATCCTCTTGAACTGAGCTTATCTCTTCTCGTGTGTCGCAGTTATTCGAAACAAATTGAAAAATTGTACAGGGAGGGAGTGGAAAGAGGTAGGTAGGGGTGGCGGTGTACTG
>DUVH01000020.1 GCA_012841145.1 Clostridiaceae bacterium
CAAGGGAGGGAAAATAAATGGCTATCTCACTAAAAAAACATACACCCGGAGCGGGGGAGCAAGAATCGGCTCGGCTGAATGACGTAAATAGCAACTGGGGCACAATCGAACAGGCGATAAACGACTTGCAAGCAAATGCCAGTTTGTTGGCGATTGACGTAACGCCTAAGCCGGGATTCGCTGTTGCCGGAAAGCTATATAAAGTTGGCCGCATCTACATCATGCCGCTCACAATTAACGGCTCAATCCCCGCTGCGTGGACTCCGGTTGCGACAATTCCGTCAACTTATGCTCCGACGTCAGGCATCTACGTCCCGGCTGCAACAGGTGGAGCGACCTTTGGGATGGGCAGTATATCTAATAACGGCACCATTAACGCCTATGCTCCCGGTGGTACAGGGCAGATCAATTTCATTCTTGCGTGGGCTAAGTAGCAGCTCTCGCGGCAGTCTCACGCCTTCCTAAACCACACCTTGACCGCGACGTACACATATGTTGGCAGCGGCGAGGCGTCGGGAGAACTGAACAACATTTGATATTTGCCAAATTGAAAGGTGTTGCGATACAGCACAACCGCGGCGTTGCTCGACCACTGCGTAATGGCGGCGTCAGCAACGAATCCAGCAGGAACGCTAATGTTGAAGTGGATTTCTGCACTTGTTCCGTCGCCGTTTTTGGTGTCGGTCACGTAATGCAATCCAGACAAACTGGCAGTTACATAATCTCAAGAACAACTAAGTGAGTCCATGTGCTGAGCGGGAAATCAAGGATGTTAGGAGAGGAGGATGAATTGATTGTCGGGGTAAAGGATGATGTTCCGTACAGCAGATTAAGCCTCCACTGATTGCTATGCCAATTAAGCGTTCCCATCCATGTGCCGATGTAGCCGACCCCCGTTAAAAAGATTAAATATTCTCTGCCGGGATATATTTCTACGCTCACTGGATCGTAACCGAAGCTTTTCAAGGCGCATCGAACATTAAGCAAACTGGCAATCGCTAAAACTCGGCCATTGGATGACTCTCCATCGCGGCGATGACCTGATCGCTCACGACGTGGGTATAAATTTCCGTAGTGGCGATGGACGCATGCCCTAGGATTGACTGTAAGGCTCGGATATCGACATGCCCATATCGGTACAGCAGAGTCGCCGCCGTATGCCTTAACTTATGGGTGGATAAGTGGCCTAGTCCGACCTTGACAAGCTCTAGCTTGACCACGGATGCGAGGGACGACGGGTGTAAGCCTTGTCCTTGCTTGGAGACGATCAAGTGACCGGAGCCATGACCGCGCTTACCGAGCCACAGTCGCAAAGCGCGTTGGCATGAGTTATTAAGATACACGTATCGCTCTTTACCACCCTTACCAACTACACGGATGGCGTCGTCGTAGACGTCGTGCATCTGTATGCCGGCAAGCTCGGAGAGCCGGAAGCCGCAGTTAATGTACAAGATTATTACAAGCGTATTGCGGCGCCGATAAAAAAGATCGTCACGCGACCGAGCAGAGCGGACAAGTGCCTTAGCGTCATCTAACGAGAGATAGACAGGGAGCGACCGACTGATCTTAGGCCGCGGCATACCTGCGACGGGGTTGTCGGAGCGATGTCCGGCGTCAACACACCAAGCAAAAAAAGTCCGCAATGTACTGATTTTTCTCGCTCTGGTGGCGGCTGACCGCTCTGAGCATGACTCGATGTATCGCCTGACATCTGATCGCATGGCGAGCATGAGCACTTCGTCAACAGGGAGGCCCGGCTCGAGCCAAGCTGCAAAGTATCTAATTTCTTTGGCGTACTCGACGCAAGTACGATCAGCGCGACCAAGGACAGCAGAAAAGTAAACAACAAAACTATTTATCAACATGGAAATTCCCTCCTAGAGCTA
Organism: Clostridiaceae bacterium; assembly: GCA_012841145.1. Lineage (GTDB taxonomy): Bacteria > Bacillota > Clostridia > Saccharofermentanales > DTU023 > UBA4923. Next base: position 1,887 of record DUVH01000020.1, read on the forward strand.
TTCTAGGGGGTTTTTATATGCACGGTGTTAAACGTGAACTAATCACATGAACATAAATTAAGGAGGTGCGTTGATGAACCTTAAAAAACTAATTTTTGCCAATTCCGACTGTTACAAGGAAGGCATGGCGAAAAAACAATTTATCAAGCCTGTTGGAATTATGCTGCATTCGACGGGCGCGAATAATCCGTGGCTCAAGCGCTATGTCGGCCCCGACGACGGTCTGCTTGGGAAGAATCGATACGGCAACCACTGGAACAAGCACCGAACGCGGCGCGTCTGTTACCACGCGTTTGTCGGCAAGCTCAATGATGGCTCGATAGCGTCCTACCAGGTTTTGCCTTGGGACTTACGCGGTTGGCACTCGGGATCGGGGAAGAACGGCAACGGGAACAGTCTCGGGTACATCGGTATCTGCATTTGTGAGGATAACCTCAAGGACAAAGCGTATGCGATGGCCGCTTACAAGGAGGCTTGCGAGCTATCGGCGCACATCTGCGAGCTATACAACCTCGATCCCATGAAGATCATCGACCACGCGGAAGGGTACAGACTCAGAATCGCGTCGAATCACGGCGATGTGCGGCATTGGCTCGGCAAGTACGGGATCACGCTCGACAGGATTAGGCAGGACGTTAAGGCGCTCATGGCGAAGCCTGAACCGAAGCCGACACCGACACCAAAACCAACGGAGGAAGAAAAAGTGAAAGAGTGGCAGAAAAAGAATACACTCAAGCTCGGCTCCAAGAATCCCGTTGTGGGGTACTTGCAGGCGTACTTGATGAGCAACGGGTACACAGACGACAACAAAATGGTTGCCGATGACGATTTTGGTTCACTAACCGACAAAATGTTACGTCAGTACCAGGAAGACAAAAAATTGTTTGTGGACGGTATTTGTGGCCCGCAAACATGGAGGGCGATCATGAAATGAGCGTGACAGAAAAGATTGAATTCGGGTTCCGTATGATCGCTGGTCTAGGGACAATCATCACAGTGATTACCTTGCTCATTGCTAACCGGAAAAAGATCAAGGCGTGGGGTGACGGCAGGCGCGAGAGGGCAAAGAAGCTAGATTGCTTGCTTGAGAATGTGACGCAAATCAAGACCACGCATGAGGCACTGGAGGCGCTGATCGCGGCAACAAAGTCAACAAGCGCAAGTGTTCAGCAGTTAGCCGAAACACTCGAAGAGACGATTGAACATAATAAGCGGCAAGACGCCGAGATCGAGCGGTCAAGGGAGCAAAGAAGAGTCCACGATATCGCGCTATTCGCTCTCGTGGATGTTGCTAAGCAGAACGGGCATAACGGCGCGATCACGCAAGCACATGAAGAGTTAACAAGCTATCTGCGCGAAGAGGCGCATAAGCCTGTCTCGTATACAGGCTAGGAAGGAGAATTAGCATGGACTGGAACGCATTTATTGTGCCGGTTGTTTTTATACTGGTTGAGTTGGTCAAGTTGAAAATCAAGGACAAGACATGGTTGCCGCATATCGCAGTTGTCCTTGGCATGGCTTTGGGTGCGGCGTATGCCGTCTATTTTAAGCACGACCTGTTTATCCATATCGTTATGGGATTGATTTTCGGTGGCGCGGCGGCGGGCATCTATGACGGCGCAAAAGCAGCCGGTATTTATGACGCTGTAAAAGAAGGACTGTCGAAAATCAAAAACATCGGCAAGAACGAAGACCTCGATTAAATCAGACGTTTCACAACTCTCCTCTATGTAACCCTCCGTCTCGGTTTGGGGGAACCGGGGCGGAGGGGGAGGAAGGCAGAAATTAGGAGGTACGTATGAGCATCGCAGATAAATCGCTCACCATCGACGTATGGGGGAGCGTTACATCACTGACGCTGATCCAAGGCGAATCGGCAGGGCGCAAACTAACCTATGCGATCACGAACGGAAGCACGCCGATTGACCTCACAGGACGGTCGGTTCGGCTGTTCGTCGTTAAGCCGGACGGCATGGTTGTGTACGCGAATTGCGACATCGAGGACGCGGCCGAGGGCAAGGTGTCCTTCGTCGTGTCGTCGCAGATGGTCGCCGTGAGCGGCCTAGGTTCAGGCGAATTCCACGTGATTGACGCAGACGGCACGATGTTAAAAACGCCTAAAATCGGTATCGCCATCGAGCCGTCTCACGATGTAGACGGAGCGGTCGAGAGCAGCAACGAGTTCTCCGTGCTGGTTGATCTGATTAACTCGATACCGGGCGGCAGGGTGTTCTCATCCGGCAGACCGGACAAACCGGAAACGACGATATTCGCCGCTGAAGAACTGGACGCCATGCCGATCGGAACGGAATTTGTTTCGACAGACGGCGCTAACGTTGGTGCATGGGTGTGGACGAAGTTTGGTCGGGCAGACGAGCCTAGCACGCCAGCCACGGCTAAGGGTTGGACTGTGACCTCCGGCGATACTGGCAATGTGATCGTCACACCGACTAATGTCACAGGCGGAGCTAAGATCGTGTTCCGGCGGGTGAACAACACAATCTTTTCGAGCCTTGGCTTCCAAGGGCCTTGGGGAACGTTTGGGATCGACGAAAACGCTATTGCCCTAGAAGGCACTAAGTTTGAACTGGGTATCACACCGCAAGGTTTTGGCACTAACATTGCGCAGACGATGCTGTTATCGAGGGATGGCAAAGAGATGATAATCGACGCCATCTACAACGTATTGACGCGGACTCGTGACGGCGGCAAGATTCAGATTAGATGCAAAGACGCGACCGCCGCCAACAATCTGAAAGGGCAGACATTGCTAAGAGCGGCGTCGATTCGATGGGTGACGAATGAGCCGTGGCCGGAAAGCTTATAATTGAATCAACAGGATCTCTCACACCTCTCAACGATGTGCCCCAGCGGAGAACGTCAGCCGCTCGCGAGGGCGGCTATTTTATTTTAGGCTTGACAAATACAAATAAGCAAGGCATACTCTAAATGTCGGATCACAATTTGTGGTCTGTGGATTGAAATCATTGTATTTATAAGCGAGAATGGTGTAATCTACAAACTGAAAGCATCGTTCATGTCAAGCCGGCAACGGCTTGTGGATTGAAATTATTGTATCTACAATGCAGAAAAAGGTCGCAGAACATTGCGACCTCTTTCTGTTTTTTGCACACATTTTGCACCAACCAAAATAATCACTAGCGTAACATTTGCGCTATATGAAAGTAACGTAATCGCTGTAACGTTGACATGCTAGCAGTTTTGTCGTACTTTAATCCGTGTCTGTTTTTATAACATTTTCCTCTGACTCAGTTTGTCCGGGTTCAAATCCTGGATCGGCAGCCAAACATGAAAGCCCTGTGATCATGAGGTTACAGGGCTTGTATTTTTCTATACACCACTAAGCGATAAATGTCGTCATGATCAGGCGTAGGTGATTGGTATGTTTGAGTTTTATGAGATTCAAAGCCCGGAGGGTTCAGTTCTCTGTATCCGAAAGAATGGCGCGGAATTCGGACAAGTTCCCTTTCATTTTAATCGACTTCATCTTGCCCATGTTTACCTTGAGTTCGAGGGCAACTCTTTTTTAGCTATCGTTGACACCGAGCTTATACAAGGAATCTCCGCTTTTTTTCAGAAACCTCTTCAAGTCATGGTGTCATCGCGAAAGGCGAGTGTCGCGGGAAAGCTGAGAGCGCTCGGTTTTGAACGAAGGCGTCGTTGCTATGAAGTCGTCGCGAGGAGAAGCGATTATCTGGGGATTGAATCTGGCGGAGATGCCGAAGTGCAATACGCTGGTAAAGGCAGCGAACCATTTCAACAGTGCTCCGATCTTATGCTCTGCCGCTACATCGAAACGCACCGCGATATCAGCCCGTGGACAGGCAGTCCCGCTGCTTTTTTCGACGTTCTGCCGGCGAAAGCGGCTTATGAAAAACGAGGCAGGCACATTGAAAATCTTGCTTTTATTGAGGGAGGAGAGATCGCCTATGTCTGCGGCGGGGAGCTTGACTCATTCAAAAACTTTGCCGAGACATTGATTGTAGAGATGTTCAAAGATACAGATGAGCTGTCTTTTGAAGCCGATGACAATGATATCTACGCCATGACTCTGAAGAACCTCTTCACCATACAAAACGAAGAATCATGGGACACTTATGTTCTTACGATTTCCTGTGGATTGCGGTCAGGCTTTTAACTTTAAGCGCTAAAGTTCTAACTCAGAGTCAAGTCCCGACTGTGTGCAAAAATTCAACTTAAAATGATAAAGACCTGTCGAACATTCGATTTTTGACGGAATTCTCTTGTTTTAAGCCCATTTTAGTCAGTTTTTCAACTTACAGGTGATGACTTTCAACTTAAATTGAATTTTTGCACAACGGAGCATGCTAAGTATTGTTCTGGCCAATCTTCACGTGATTCAGACGGATTGTGGGCAATATTTTGACTTTGGGTACAAAAACTCAAAAGAGGCTTTCTCGCTTTGAAACAGTCCCTTGATCCATTTGTCTAATATGCAAGCGTCGGCGATTCGACGTTCGGCAGGTAGGAATTGGCGGCTGTTCTGCCGGCGGCGTCGTTCGCGGAGACCTCGACAAAGTAATACCAGCTCATCATATCGCACGTTCCCAACTCGGGAAATGTGAAGTTGAACAAGACTGTCAGATGTTCATCCGTTTGGATGACATCTTTGATGTCGACTTGGATGGAACCGGAGTTCAGTCCGACGGCTCCTGCAATGAGAACATTTTTGCGGAAGAATTCGCGATTGTAAACGTCAAGCAAGTTATCGACGTCGGTATCGTTGAAATACCATCCGTTCTGCGCCTTCGAGAGATGAACGGTCAATTGATCAACGTTGCTGATGATAACGGGATTTGTCGAAATGCCGACCGTACATTCACGCGGCGGTGTGCGCAAGATGCGCGCATCAAAAGGGATGCTGTTACCGGGCACAATCGGCGGTCGAAGCGCATTCATAAGTTCGCTTAGGTCTTGTTCCCAAAGTTCATCCGCGGGTGTTGTCGTGACGGGCAGCGGCGGCTCGGTGACTGCATCATTTTTTGTCGTAAATGTGGTCGTAATGGTAGCAGGTTCCGTCGTCGTGGTCGTTAACTCGCTTGTAGGAGATGTCATCGGCATCGATTCCGACGCGGGAGATTCTGATCCGTCTGGATTCAAGGAACCGGCCTGATCGCAGCTCGCGACAAAAACGATGGTAAGGAATAGAGACGTTGCGATCAGAACAGGAAGAATTTGACGGATTGTACGTGATTTGAGACGAAATCTGTTTGTTTTCATGTGGCACCTCCGTGACATATCCTCTTCAACGGTTACACGCAAGATTGTCTCTGCCGGATTATTTTACCACACGAGTCTATTGAAGAATACTGATCTTTGGTATTCCGGTGTCGTTACGACTAAATCTCCGCACATGCGGGAGAGGAAGACGGCGCGAACGCCGCTAACTCACACACGTCGCCACCAATTTCTGCACATGCCGTTTCTCTACGAAGGACGGCGCGAACGCCGCTAACTCACACACGTCGCCACCAATCTCCGCACATGCGGGATAGGACGTGTCAGAGGCATTTAATTTGATTACACGATGCACCAATCTCCGCACATGCGGGAGAGGAGATGATGGCGGTTCGGGATAGTGAATGACAAAGCAAAAGGGACGGCGAGCCGGAGGTATGCGATGTGAATTACTGTGGAGCGCCTCTGCCGTATGATGATGTGATAAAATGAGGAAAATGTTTCATTGAACGGAGGAGAACCGGCTATTGTACTTGGCTTCTAACCTGTTTTCAAAAATCGGTACATTTTTTAATGAATTGCGCTACAGTCTGTCGGACGGGTTGCTGTTTCTGGGCGGTCCGCTCGATATCGCTATCGCTCTTTTTGATATCGCGATCACGGCATTGGTCGTATATTTTATTTTACTTCTTCTCAGAGATTCGCGTGCATGGCAATTACTTCGAGGCATAATACTTATCATCGCTTTCGCGCTTGTATCTAGTGCGGTCGGCTTGAATACGATCGGCTTTATGTTGAATCGCACTATTTCGATTTTGGCAATTGCCATCATCGTCCTCTTTCAGCCTGAACTGAGACGGACGCTGGAGACTGTCGGACGCAACCGTCTGAAGTACGGCGTAGGGAACGGGTTCACGAGAGACCCCGCGCTCCATCGGATGATTGAGGATATTGTCAACGCCTGTGAGTGGATGTCGAAATCGCAGACAGGCGCGCTGATCGTTATTGAGCGCGGCACGAAACTAGGCGAACTCTGTGAACAGGAGAATGCCGTTCGTATCGATGCGCTCGTCTCTTCTTCGCTTCTGCGTCAGATATTTTATGTGGGATCACCTCTGCATGACGGTGCAGTCGTCATACGAGATCGACGTGTGGCGGCAGCCCGCGTTCATATCGCGCTTTCCGATAATTATCACCTGCGACGCGATTTCGGCTTGAGGCATCGCGCGGCCGTCGGCGCGAGCGAAATGGGCGACGCTATCGCCGTCGTCGTATCGGAGGAGAGGGGGACGATCAGCATCGCGATTGACGGTGTTCTACATGTTCTCGGTAACGCCGATTCGCTTCGCACACATCTGCACCGTTTGCTCGGCCTTGTTGTAGACGATGAGCGTCGTCCGATTGTGGGATGGTTCAGGAGACTTTTCCGCTCCGGGAAAGAAGCCGAACAGGAGCGCGATCGCGAAGAACAACATGCCGTAGCTGCCGAATTAGAGACGAACTACGACGAACAAGTTAACGATTCCGCAGCGCCTGAAGAAGATATGATCATCGAAAATCGATCGGCAGGCAGAAAACGTAAGCTGTTGCGCAGGAGAAGTACCGGCTTTTTGCTTACGCGCAGACAGCGTATGGGGTTGGCTATTTTATCTGTCATCATTTCGTGTTTTATGTGGGTTTTCGTCCAAGTCAGCGTCAACCCCGTGACAACAAAAATGTATAGTGTCCCTCTCGCTCATTACGGTTTGGAGGAGGCGCATGAGCGAGGTTTCGGAGTCCAGAATTTCCCCGTTGCAAATGTTCAGGTAACACTTCGAGGGCGACAGCAAGTGCTTGAAAGTATAGAGCCCGGAAAGATTGCCGCCTACATAGATGTCAGTGAAGTCAGCAGAGTCGGGTTAGTGCGCTTGCCGGTCATTATCGATACGGAGACGCTGCTTTATACGAGGACAGAATTGCTGTTGCCCGACTCGGTTGCGGTCAATGTTTACGAGAGAACGTCCGATACTGCTGATTGATTTTTCCGAAGAAGAAATGAAAACCGGCGAAATCATATTAACGAGTATTTTTTTAAGAATAAAAGAGGGTTAAAATGTCAAGATTGTTTGGAACAGATGGAGTGCGCGGTGTTGCAAATCGCGATTTGACTCCCGAATTAGCATATTTGCTCGGGTTCGCCGGAGCTCATGTTTTGACGGAGGAGACTCGTCATAAGCCGACGATCGTTGTCGGTGAGGATACGCGCGTCTCTTGCGGAATGTTGGGGTCGGCGCTGATTGCAGGTATTACCTGTGCCGGTGCCGATGTCCTGCATGTCGGAGTAATACCGACACCCGGTGTCGCTTGGCTGACACGGAGACTCAGGGCGGATGCTGGCATTATGATCTCCGCGTCTCATAATTCATTTGAATACAACGGGATTAAGTTTTTTTCCGGAGGTGGATTTAAATTGCCCGATGAAACGGAAGACGCGATTGAAGCACTTATAAACGATTCGGATTTTTTAGATGAGGATCGCCCTACGGGTGAAAAGATTGGGAAACTTATTCGCTACGATCAAGGCGCCGATGAATATCGCGAACACCTGCAATCGATCGCGGGACTCGACCTTACAGGCATGACAATCGTTGTCGATTGTGCGCACGGAGCAAGTTATGCGGTTGCTCCCAAGCTTTTTAATGATTTAGGCGCGGATGTAATCGCTGTCGGTGTGAACCCCAACGGATACAACATTAATCACGAATGCGGTTCGACGCATGTCGGGAAATTGTCGAGTGTCGTGCGCGAATATCACGCTCATATCGGTCTTGCCTTTGACGGTGACGCCGATCGGCTGATCGCCGTCGATGATCAGGGAGATATCTGCAATGGCGACGTTATGCTCGCGATACTTGCTCGTGATCTCGACAGGCAGGGTAAACTGACGAAAAAGGCGATTGTCGCGACAGTTATGAGCAATCTCGGTCTTGAGCATATGACAAATGCTGCCGGTTATGAACTGATCAGGACGCAGGTCGGTGACCGCTATGTCCTTGAGCGCATGTTGGCGGACGGATACGTGCTCGGCGGTGAGCAGAGCGGCCACATCATTCTCTTGGAGAACTCAACGACGGGAGATGGAGTTCTGACAGCTATCCGTCTGCTCAGCGCCATTCGGAATGAAGGCAAAGGCGCGCTCCTCAGCGAAATGAGAAAGATTATGACGACACTCCCTCAGATCATCGTCAACGCTCACATCCCGGACGAGCTGAAACAAATTACGATGAACCATTGCGACGTTACGGAGGCGATCAAAGAGAAAGAGAATGTTCTCGGAAGTGATGGGCGGATCGTCGTTCGTCCGTCGGGGACGGAACCTCTCATCAGAGTCATGATCGAGGGTGTCGATCAGACGCAGATTACCGATATGGCTCACGAGCTCCGCGAAGTGATCGAGACTGTCTGTGCGACGTTCAGTGAGGAATAAGTCTTGACCGGCAAAAAAAGTGCGCGAAATGTCCTAATTCTTCTCGTTCTCAGCGGCATACTGCTCCTTCTGTCATTTGTCGGTGTTTTGCCCAAGCCCGTGCGGGGCGCCAAGCGCTTTCAAGTCGATGTCGCTTTGCCTGACGGCGTCAAGAGAAACGACGGACAGCAGAGTGAAAGTGAGCCCGCTCATGAACAGACGACTCAATCGACACCGAGCGAGCCGTCCGATACGAGCGGTACGGAGGCGATGGAGACGACTGAAACAACGAGCGAGACGGTAAGCGTTGAGAAAGTCGAGTTGCCCATTACCGATAATGATCCCGATCTGCTGCCGCCCGGCGTCGACGCTTTACGAACATGGCCTTCTGCTTTGGCCGTTCCGGTACTGCATGATGCGAATTTGGAGCAATACAGGACGCGCTCCGCCTCCGCTCAGCCTCTAAAAGGTGTAACGGTAATCCTTGACGCGTCGCGCGGAGGTGAAGAGACGGGAGCCGTCTGGGGCTCTGGGGAGGGCGTCCTGACGGAGAAGGCTATTCTTCTCGACATAGCGACGCAAGCGGAAAAAGCGCTGACGAGGTTCGGTGCGACCGTAGTGTTGACGCGTACAACGGATGAGGCATATTCTCTGTTTGCTCGCGTCGCGATCGCTGCCGACGTCGCCTTGATACGATATCGCGAAGCAGCCGATCAGGCAGGGTACCTGACATCGGTCGTCGACAACTTGAGACTTCTCATGGGCGATGTGATCCGTATTAATCAGAACAGTCCGGCATCGGGAGGGCGCGGGCTGTTCGGTTCGATCGGAACCTCTCCGCAGCTCCGCATCCTGTACGATATTGAAGCTCAATACAGCGATATTCTCTTGATTAATCTTTCGCTCGGGAGCGACGACGATACCTCGCGTAGAGGATCCAACACTTACTACATGTCAGCAGAATACGTTGCGAGCACGAATAACGGATATGCCGTCAATCTTAATCCGAAGGATCTCTATCCCAACTACACGAACATCAATAGCGCGGGTCGCGCAAGTTTGGCAGGATTATTGAAGACGAATCTCGCGCGCATGGTGCCGTCGCTGAAACCGGAAAACGGACTCGACGCAGGTGAAGAGAAGGATCTCGCATTACTTCGTCTGACGAATTACGTGTCGGCGACCCTCGTTCCGGGTTACTTGTCAAATGATGGAGATCGTGCAATTCTCGCGTCGGAAGAAGGCCGCGCCAACATCGGGCAAGCGATCGCAAACGCCGTCTTTCAGTACTTTATTGCGCCCGCACCCTAAATCGAACCATCATCCTGAATTATTCTTTACCGTATGAAAATCGGCTAAATGAATGAATACGCATCCATGTCAGCAGAATGTTTATTTCGGCATGAGTCGTCGCGTATTGATTCAGGCTGCGCATGATCGCGAGAGCCGTTTCTTTTGTGGCGATCATGATAACGGCTTCTTTGCCGACATCGCCGGTGTGGCTTAAGAACCCGCGACTTTCATGCTCGGTAAAGCGGCCGCGCATGATAGTGGCGCCTTGACTGCCCGCCGCTTCCGCCGCACGGACAACCTCGCCTGTGTGGCCGCGATCGACGAGTGCCAGAACAGCGATCCTGTGAGAAATGTCTTGTTCAGCAGCCTCTTTGTCGATCGATGTAGAGTATGGTTCTGTGATTTCTTTGCCTGATATTTCGTCAATCGCCTCGTTGTCGTCGACTTCGTTTGTTTTTTTGTGTTGTCGTTCTTGTTCGTGAATTCCCGCAACCATATCCAGGTCGGTCGTAAAGATGACGCCGCGTCCAGGCAACTCGGTTCGAAGCGATTCATGAATCGTTCGGTAAACTGCTTCACAGAGACTTTTCTTAGTGATGATCAGAACGATTTCTTTGCTCGGGACAATTTCGAAGTCAAAAGTCTTTCGGCTGTGATCTGCCGAACCTGATGCATGCAGGATCGTTGCCCCGACGTAATATTTGCGGCGTACGTTTGTGACGACATCTTCGCCTTCGCCTTCGTTGACGATAGTCACGATCGCCGAGTATGTATGATCCCTGTCGACGTCCGGTCGCGTCATTGTTTTTTCCAGACTGATCAGGTAAGCGATTCCGCCCATTTTTTCAGCAAGGTCAAACTTTTGATTGATTCTATCGAGAAGTATAGCGGCCATGCTGTTCGGAACGGAAAGTACCGCGATTTCGCGCTTTACGTTGGCGAGTCCAAGCGCCAAGAGAATATGATTCGGGAGCGTACCTCGCGCGTAGCTGAAAAAGGCACTGTTCGCACCGTTCGCTAATGCGTAGTTAGCCATTTTTTCCACTTTTTTCTGCGTGGAGATCATGACGAGAAGTGAGTACTTCTCCCGTATCGCCTCATGGCGATCGTCCTGATTTGCCACAATATTTTTCTCCATGGTTTGACTCCTCGTAGTATTTCTATAAAAGTCATTCACGCTGATCGCTGTCATCAATTTTAGAAGAGGAAAGTGTCTCTTCATGCTCCTGCGGGATCTCCGAGTTTCCGAATTCACTTTCCGTGCTCTCGTCAGCCGATTCGAGAGTGTCAATCGCATATCGGTGCTCGATATCGATATGCGCCTTTGAAACGGGCTGTCTCTTCTTTCGTTTTTTTGCTTGAATAACGGAGATCAGGCCAAGTAATTGCAGTGTGATTAGAGGCGCCAAGGCGACTAAAGCGATGACGCCGAATCCATCGAGAAGGGGGTCGGCACCCGGAACACCCGCAGCGATCCCTTGCGTAAAGGCGAGGATGAATGTCGCTGTCATCGGTCCCGATGCGACACCGCCCGCATCAAATGCAATCCCGATAAAGATATCGGGGGTGAAATAACTCATGATCATGACAAGGATATAGCCGGGAAGCAAGATATGCCAAAGGTGCAGACCGGGTGTATAGATGCGAATGACCGACAGCATGACGGCGAAAGCGACACCGATGGATAGAAAGGTGAGGACGACTTTGCGGAGGATAACGCCTTCCGTTACCTCTTCAATTGATTGCGTTAAGACGTGAACTGCGGGTTCGGCAATGACGGTCACCATCCCGAGGAAAAAGCCGGCGACGACGGTAATCCAACGCTTTTCGATAGCGACCAGCTTTGCTCCCAAAATGTGCCCTGTAGACATAAAACCGCCCATGACTCCTATCATAAAAATAGTCAAACCTATATAGCAGAAGAACATGCCGAGATAAATGCGTACTGTATCGCGCTTTCGAATTTTGATAACACTGATCTGCAAAAGGAAAAAAACGGCGACGAGCGGAGCGACGCTTAAAAGAGAATCGCGCAATGATGCGGGCGTTACGAGTCGAAATGATTCGAAAAGCGTTGAGTAGGAGGGGGTGACCGATTCCGGCGGTACACCGATGGCGTTTGAACGCTGAATCACTCCCATGGCGAGTACGGCTAGGATGGCGCCCGCGGAGGCGAACCCGACAAGTCCGAACTGATCGCGTGCGTCTTCATGTCTGGAAGTTGTCAGTTTGGCGACTCCGGCAGCCAACGCGAGAATAAACGGAGTCGTGATCGCGCCCGTCGTCGCCCCTGACGCGTCAAAAGCAAAATCGTGAAATAGCAGAGGACTGAAACAGGCGAGGATGAAGATGATTCCGTAGACAAACCAGAGAACATAGCGAATTCTGACCTGCTTGACAATTCGCCAAAAGCCCACCATCACAAGGAGTCCGACGCCAAGGGAGACGACAATCACCATTGTCCATTTTTCAATACCGCCACCCGTCAGCTGTTCGATCTGTGTCGACAAAATATGAAGATCGGGCTCGGCAATTGAGATAAGAAAGCCGAGAATAATGCCCCCGATGAGCAGAATCGACATCTTGCCCGATCTGACAATCGCATGGCCGCTGTGTATTCCGATCGGTGTCGCTCCGAGATCGACACCGACAAGGAAGACAGAAAGTCCCATAAGCAAAAGGAAAGCCCCCAGTAGAAATTGTCCAAGCTGAAGCGATGTGAGCGGTGCAATCGTAAAGTGCAATACGAGTACGAAGATAGTGACGGGCGCCAGTGACTGTGAGACCTCTTTAATTTTCTCGTTTAGTAAACCCATAGATTCTCTTTCTTAACGAAGGACAAGAAGCGCCGTCACACGTGTTCCGATTGAGATGTGAATATCTGCGGTTCAACAGACTTCCTGATTCAATAGATGTTGGGAATATTTTAGCATACGCAAGATCGCATCCTGCCTGCAGAAGCATATACGTATGATAAAAATCACGAATCAAAGCGCTATCTTGTATAATGACAATGTCGAATTTATACAGAACTGATTTCTGACATCGGTATTTTTGGCGAATGAAAAGGTGCTGTTCCGCAGAGTAGTGAAAATGATCAAACTATTCTTTAAACTTAATCTTCGCACGAAGTTGGCGCTATTATTCGTATTCGCGCTGATCTTGTCAGCTATTTCAGTCGGCTATTTCTCTTTTTATTCGGCGCGGACGATCGTACGACGCGATCAAAGGAAAACGCTGGCGGAAATTACGAATTTAATCATCATGAATATCGATGGGCGTGTGGGGGCTTTATCGAGGCAAATGCAGCAGGTGGCCGGCTCAGAGTTGATTCAGAGTTATGCGAAACGGTTGCCTGAAAAAGCCTCTCCGGAGCTTAAAGAATATTATGAAGCGACGAAAAATGCATTCGGTTTTGTTCACGCCGTTTACGTCGTTAAGAACAAGACGCTTTATGTTCCCGGGGATGACGAGTCGTTTGCAATTCCGGCAAAAGAATATGCCGCATTGTGGTCGAGCGCGGATAAAGCAAAAAACAATGTGGCTTGGCAAGGAGTGCAAACGCCGCTTGATGTGATCGCCGGAACTTCAACGAGACACGGAGAGAATGTGATTCGCGCCGTGCAAGGTATTCGAGAATCGCCTGACGGTCCTCTTCACGCAATGCTCATTCTGGAACTTAAAGCGCAAGAATTCGATAACTTATTGTTCAGTAACAGAGCTTCACTGTCATATCAGTACCGCATGATTTTCGACCAAAATATGCAACTGATAGCTGCCAATCGGCGATTCGATGACGAGACTCTTGATGAGATCGTCAAAGCATTCAACGGCGGCGAGAGGCGTTTTACGGTCAACACGCCGCATGCCGATTTTTATGTTCAGGGGCAGTATGACGGTTTAACGGGTTGGGCTGTCGTTTCGGCGCAAGAGGTTATGAGTACGTTCCCGAGCAGTCAGGAATTGATCCGGCTGATTATCCAATTTGTTATCGTATCGAGTTTACTCGTTTCGGTCAGTGTCGTTACCTTATCTTGGACGATCACACGGCCTGTGCGATCGTTGTCGAAGGCGATGAAGAGCTTTGAACAGGGTGATTATTCTGTCAGGCTTAATCCGAAAGGCAGCGATGAAATGGGTCAGCTGATGCAATCATTTAACTATATGGCCGATGAGATTGATCTGTTGATCAACCAAGTGCTCGGTGTGACGTTAGCGCAGAGAGAAGCTGAAATTATGGCGCTTGAAACGCAAATCAATCCGCATTTTCTTTACAACACGCTTGATAGTATTCAATGGATGCTGATTAAAGAAAATCAATTTGAAATTGCGCAGGTTGTCGTGTCTTTGGGCAAAATATTCAGATATTCCATTGATCGTGATAAACGTCTCGTTCCGCTCGTGAATGAAGCGGAATACGCGCAACACTATTTGAATATTCAAAAATACCGTCTGGATGAACGTCTGATGTACAATATCTCTTTGCAGCAAGATCTGTACGCATATCTCGTTCCGCGTCTCATACTCCAGCCGCTCATTGAAAATGCCATTTTACACGGATCGGATGATGCGGCAGCCATCAGTGTGGAAGTGGCTGCGAGAAGAGAGGGCGATTCATTGGTGATTGAGGTGCGTGACTATGGCAAGGGGATGAGTGAGGAAAAGTTGGCTCAGGTGAAGGACATGATCGAAAGCGATCACCCTTCCAGCCACCTCGGTTTGCGGAATGTTCATCGCAGGTTGCGCCTCCAATTTGGTGAGCCGTACGGCCTGACCATCGTATCCGGAGACGATGCCGGTTGTTCGGTCACTTTGAGAGTTCCCCTTATTAGGGATGAGCATGACATCGACATGCTGAATGAACATGTGTTCCCATTCACGGAATCAAGAGAGGTGTGAGGTTGTACTATGCGATACGTTGTCGTCGATGACGAACCGAAAATCCGTCAAGGTTTAGCAGCTTTCATAGCCAATAGGGATGATTGCGAAGATGTGACATCATTTTCAACGGCGTCTGTCGCCTATGAGTATCTTTCGAAGCACCCGGTCGATGTCCTGATTACCGACATCAGAATGCCCGGTCTGTCGGGACTTGAGCTCATTGAACAGTTGCGGGAGCATTACCCCGACCTTGATATCATCATCATCAGCGGATACGGTGAGTTCGACTACGCGCAAAAAGCTTTGGAGCTCGGCGTACGTCAGTACTTGACGAAACCGACCGATTTGATAAAACTGACGAGCGTTTTGGACGACTTGGCATCGAAACGCAGGGAATCTCCTTTACCGGAAGACCTGATGATTAGGAACGTGATCTCTTTTATGGAGCAGAACCTGGATAAGGATCTTCAACTGACGCGGCTGGCGGAGATCGGTTACGTGACACCGAATTACCTTTGTCGTCGATTTAAGGAGCTGACCGATGCGTCGCCGATGGAATATATGACGCGGCTTCGTTTGGAAAAGGCGAAAAAACTCCTCCAAGATCCCGGCCTTACAATAGAGGTCATTTCGCAAAAAGTCGGCTACAACAGTCGCCGTTCATTTAGTCGCGCTTTCAATCGCGAATACGGTTTCTCTCCACAAGAATTTCGCAACAAAAACAACAAATAACAAAGACTAAAGCTCAGCAAATTATGTTGAGTATGGTCAAAAAAGATAATAATTGTCCCCAAAAGATAACAGCGGTCATTGTGAGAGCTTTGCCGGAAATTCTATTATTAATTGTAGTATGGCTGTACCATTTGTATAAATTTGCATATAAAGGAGGACTTGTTATGAAAAAAAGAATGATTCGTTTGTTATCGCTCATTCTCGTTCTGATGATCGGACTGGGAATTGCCGCGTGTGACAAATCTAAAGATTCAGGTGAAAAGCCCGATGAAAGCGCGCCCGCCGGTGATAAAGCGGCGGCTGATTACAAAATCGTGCTCATCCTGCCGGGACCTATCAACGACCAGAGCTGGAACGCGACTAACTATGCAGGACTTGTCGCATGTAACGAGCAGCTCGGAACAAACATCGAGTACGTCGAGAATGTCAAATCGTCTGATTACGAGTCAACGTTCCGCGAGTATGCCGAAAGAAAATATGATCTGGTCATGGCGGCCGGAACGCAATTCGATGAGCCGGCTGCTGCCGTCGCTCCGAACTACCCTGACACGACGTTCTGTGTCGTCAACGGTTCAAAAGCCGACGGCAATAACGTAGCACCTATATTCCCGAAAGAATACGAGGCAAGTTACCTCGCATCCGTGATCGCCGGCAATGTGTCTGAAAATGGTAATTTTGCTACGATCGGCGGATTCCCGAACGAGCCTATGGAGAAACTGCTTTCCGTCTATGAAAAGCATGCTGTAGAGATCGCTACGGAACGCGGCATCGCAGATGCCAAAGCGACACGCGCTTACGCGAATAGCTGGGACGACGTGGCGCTCGGCAAGCAAATGGCCGCTCAGATGATTGATAACGGAGCTGACACGCTCTTTGTTTACGCCAATGAGGTGGGATTGGGATCGATCGAAGCAGCTAAAGAAAAAGGCGCAAAATTCATCGGTTTCTCGAGTGACCAGAACTCTGTCGCTCCCGAAACGGTTGTTGCATCTGTTGTTTTTGACTTTGAGACTTTCTATGTATGGGCTGTTGATCAGTACGTAAAAGGAACACTGTCCGGAAATAAAGTACATGAGGCCGGTATAAAAGAAGGTATCTTCAAACCTGTGTACGGCCCCGACATCTCTGATGAGGTTAAGACTGCTGTCGAGACAGCCATCGATGACTACAAAGCCGGAAAGACTGATCTTTCAAAATATTTTGACGAGTAAGGATTCCATCCCCCCACCGGTTCGCCGAATAGTTCTTTGGTGAACCGGAAAGGAATCAAGGTAATGGAGGCGGTCGTTCGGGTGTTAATCCGAATACGCCTCCATTTTCCTAATAGAAGCTTTCCTAATTGATCGATGATCAGTTTTGGTTTAAGGAGGTGATGAAGTGAGAGAAGAGATAAAGGGTAACTGGTCGGAAATAGAGATCCGCAATGTGTCAAAGTATTTTGCCAGAGTTGTCGCGAATAAAGATGTCAATTTCACCATTCGTAAAGGAGAAGTTCTTGCGCTCCTCGGAGAGAACGGTGCCGGCAAAAGTACGATCATGAAAATCCTTTATGGTCTCTATCAAGCGGACGAAGGAAGCATTCTTTTCGACGGAAAAGAAGAACGAATTGCAAATCCGAAAGATGCCATGAAGTTCGGAATCGGGATGATCCAACAGCATTTTTCTCTAGTATATGCTCATACA
The DNA here is from genome assembly GCA_012841145.1 of Clostridiaceae bacterium. GTDB lineage: Bacteria > Bacillota > Clostridia > Saccharofermentanales > DTU023 > UBA4923. The sequence goes on from DUVH01000020.1 coordinate 19,141, forward strand.
GTGACAGAAAATGTCATTCTTGGGGCTATGCGCGGTGTAATCCCGTACGCAAAAGCCAAAGAAGAAGTTGAGAGTTTGGCGTCGCGCTACGGTTTCGACGTTGATGCAGACGCGCTTGTCGGCGATCTCGATGTCGGTGTTCAACAAAAAGTTGAAATAATTAAAGCGCTTTTCAAGCAGACGACGCTGCTGATCATGGACGAACCGACGGCTGTGCTGACGCCACAGGAGGCAGATCAGCTTATGGAATTTGTGCGCCAATTTGTCGCGGACGGACATGCCGTCGTCTTTATCACCCATAAGATGAAAGAGGTGATGGAAGTCGCCGATCGGATCATCGTTATGCGTGACGGTCGAATATCCGGTGACTTGCGCAAGGAAGATACGAACGAGGCTGAGCTGTCTCGCCTGATGATCGGCCGTGATATTGTCGCGCCCGCGAAAGTTGATTTTGAGGGTTCCGACCATGAGCGATCCGGGCTTGTTGTCAAGAATCTGTCTCTTGCCCAAGGAAAAGTAAAACTTCTCGATGACATCAGTTTCCATTTACGCCCCGGCGAGGTGTTGGGTATCGCAGGTGTCAGCGGTAACGGACAAGAAGAACTCTGCGAAACGATTTGCGGTATTCGCGCTTTTGACAGCGGATCGGTCGTGCTCGACGGGGTCGATCTTTCGGAGCTCTCTTTGCGTGAACGTATTGAGCAAGGTGTAGGCTATGTTCCTGTTGACCGGCATCGCGACGCCATGATCGGATCGATGAGTTTGGCGGAAAATATATATCTAAAATTTTCCACCGACGGTGATTGGAATCGTCGCGGATTGATTGATACAAACAACCTCAGGCAGAAAACTCTTGAATCGATTGAAGATTTTGACATCCGCGCTCCCGGACCGGACGCTCCTGCAGGCAATCTTTCAGGAGGCAATCAGCAAAAGTTGATCTTGTCAAGAGAGATGCGTCTGGCGAAAAAGCTCCTTATCTTAAATCAGCCGACGCGCGGTCTTGATCTGGGGGCGATCAATAATATTCATTCAACTGTTTTGAAGGCTCGTGCCGAGGGGTTGCCCGTTTTGCTTATTTCTACGGAGTTATCGGAGATTTTTGCTCTGTCGGATCGGATCGCCGTCATGTATAAAGGGCGATTCATGGGCATTTTTTCGCCGAGAGAATTGAACACGGAGCACATCGGACTCCTTATGGCGGGCATTGTTCCGGATGATATGTCCCATGTTGCCGGTGAAGAGATTAGAGCGGAGGTAGTGTAATATGGGTAAACGTATCGGAGCCTCGACACGCGACCTGATCATCACGAATCTTGTGGCGATTGTCGCAGGTCTCGTGTTAAGCGGGTTTTTACTCCTTTTTCTTGACATCAATCCCATTCAAGTCTATTCAAGCGCGATTAAGACGCTCTTTACCGACCGCTATATGGCGGCAGAAGTATTCTTAAAGGCGACTCCTTTTATTTTTACCGCGCTTGCATTTGCCTTCACCTACAAAGCCAACTTGTTCAATATCGGAGCTCAAGGACAGTTCTATTTAGGATCTGTTGCCGCTGTTTCAGTATCACTGCTCTTAGACGGAAAGATTCCGACAGCTATTCTCCTAGTCGTCGTATTTGCTGCGACACTCCTAGCCGGAGGGCTCATGGGAGCCGGGATCGGTTTTTTGAAGGCGCGTTACAACGCGAATGAATTCTTGACGTCGATGATGTCAACGTACGTAGCGCTTGCGTTCATGAATTATCTCTTGCGCACGGTACTCAAGGAGACAAAGGGTGAGTACCCGCAGACAGATGCTCTCTCTGAGGCGGCTTGGATTCCGAGAATCGTACCGGGTACGAGGCTGCATCTCGGATTTGTGATCGCCGTCATAACAGCTATCCTTATCTGGGTATTTCTTTATAAAACACCTTTAGGCTTCAGGATTCGAGCGATCGGGAGCAATGCGCGCGCCGGGGAGCTTGCCGGTATCAATTCACGTAGAATTTTCGTAATTGCTTTCCTGATCAGCGGAGCGCTTGCAGGTGCGGCAGGTTTTACGGAAGTCAACGGTGTTCAGCGCATGTTGATACAGGATTTCAACCCCGATCTCGGATCGGCAGGGATCGGCATTGCCATCCTTGCCAACGCAAATCCGATCGGCATCATTTTTGCTTCAATTCTCTTCGGTGCGATTTCAGTGATCGGAACGATGATGGGGCGGATGCCGGGGATCAATGTTCCTCCGAGCATCGTCTCGATTATTCAGGGCAGTGTCATGCTGTTCGTCATTGCCGCTTACTATGTTCGAGCTATGATCGGAATTCGTCGCGATAAGAAGAGACTGAAAAGAGAGGAGGCCTGAGATGAACGTAGCAGTTGGAATATTAGCGCGCGCTTTGACAATGAGTACGCCGCTCCTGTACGGATCGCTCTCAGAGGTTGTCGCAGAACGTTCAGGCATGATGGTGACAGCGATTGAAGGCATTTTCTTAATCGGTGCCTGGGGCGGTTTCGTCGGCACTTATCTGTGGGGAAGTGCTTTGTACGGGATTTTATTGGCGATGGGCCTCGGGATGGTTATTGCCGCCATCTATGCTTTTGTCACCGTTACTATGCGTCAACATCAAGTTGTGACGGGAACGGCCTTGAACATACTCGTCGCCGGCCTTTGCACGTATTTTCAACGTGTCCTGTTCGGTATACCGACAAGTCCTCTGAAGATTGATCGACTGCCGCAGCTTCCCGTACCGCTTCTGAGCGAAATCCCCGTTCTGGGAGAGGTGTTTTTTAACCAAAATATCTTAACGTACATCATGTACGCGATCATACCGATTATTTATTTCGTGCTCTACCGTACGTCGGCAGGATTGGCGATCCGCTCAACAGGGGAGAACCCAGTCGCCTCGGATGTAGCCGGCATCAATGTCAATTTTGTCCGTTATGCGACAGTGCTATTCTCCGGGTTGATGGGCGGTGTCGCCGGAGCGTTTTACTCCATAGGCTTTCTCGGTATGTTTACGGCAGGTATTATCGGCGGACGCGGATGGATTGCATTTGCTATCTGTTTTCTCGGCAACTGGCATCCTTTCGGAGCAGTTGTCGGCACACTCGTGTTCGGCTTGGCAGAATCGATCAGTATCTACATGCAATCGCTCGGCAGCGCCGGATTCCTTCCGAATGAATTCTTTATCGCGCTGCCTTACATCCTTACGATTGTCTTGACGGTAAGCAGGCGGAGCTTTAAAGTTCCCGCAAAACTCGGCATCCCTTACGTGAAAGAAGGCGGTTAAACCGACATAAAACATCTTTACTGCAGAAGGGGCGGCTGTTTAAAAAAGAAACAGCCGCCCCTTCTATTACGCCATTTCTTCAAACTCCCGGCACCCATGTGCAATTTTTCAATTAATTTCGAAATTCTGTTTATCCTCAACTTCGGTGTCCAATTTTTCAATTAATTTCGAAATTCCGGACAGTCCGCCCGAACCCCGAATACAATCACCGAATACAATTTTTCAGTTAATATCGAATTATTGTTTACCCTCAACATTGGTGTGCAGTTTTGCAGTTTATATCGATATTCCGGACAGCCCACCCGAAACTGCGTGTACATTTTTTCAGTTAATATCGAATTTCTGCACTCAGCAGCGGCCGGTCTCTCTAGACGCCCCACACCGGTGTGCAGTTTTTCAATTAATTTCGAATTTTTGGATTAACAAAAAATTTTCAGCAAAATTAAACTTCCAGCTTGACGCGGATTGTTTTATTGTATTAAGATAGTAATACAGTAAGGCGCCAAAGGTAAAGGAGGTTGTGGTGAGTTATAAATTCTTGCACGATATTCCGATTTACATGCAAATTATCGATATCTTTCGCGGCAAGATTTTGCGAGGTGAACTGATGCGAGGGGACCAAATGCCATCGGTGCGTGATGTTGCCATGGAGTACGGCGTTAACCCGAATACGGTACAACGAGCTTTTTCGGAGATGGATCGATTGGAGTTGACGCGCAGTGAGCGTACGACGGGCCGGTTTGTCATTGCTTCGGATCAGTTGATACGCGAATGCAGGAAAGAAGAATCGAAAAATACGATAAAAGAGTTTATCGCGAAGATGAAGGCGCTTGGGGTCAAGCGCGAAGAGATCATCGAGATCATTGAGATGATCGAGAAAGGGTGGATTGATGAATAATATGGTGGACATTATAGGCCTGACTCGTCGATACGGCTCAAGACGCGGTATCGAGAATGTCAGTCTTTCCATTTATGAAGGGGAAATCGTCGGACTTTTGGGGCCGAACGGTTGTGGAAAAACGACGCTGATAAAGCTGATCATGGGGTTATTGCAACCTGACGAGGGGAGCGTTTCTGTTATGGGCTTGAAACCGACAGAGGCGCATCATCTTGTCTCTTACTTGCCGGAGCAGACATATCTCAGCGACTGGATGACGATGGAAGAGGCATTCTCTGTCTTTGAAGATTTTTATCGCGATTTTGACAAGTCGAAAGCGATGCGCATGTTGGAGGAATTCGCTCTTCATCCGGAGCAACCGCTCAAGACGATGTCGCGAGGTATGAAGGAGAAGGCGAATCTGACGCTTGTCATGAGCCGTTATGTACCTGTCTACATCTTGGATGAACCGATGAGCGGTATCGATCCGGCGGCGAGGCAGACGATTCTTGATAGCATTTTGCGGAATCACAATCCGGGGAGCACGCTCATCCTGAGTACTCATCTGATCGGTGATGTCGAGATGCTGTTTGACCGCGTCATTTTCATGGATGAAGGCTACATTCGGTTGGATCGATCGGTTGAGGATCTGAGGGCGAATGAAGGCAAGAGTGTTGACGAGTATTTCCGCGAGCTTTATGCCCCTGTCAGAGGAGGAGACTACTATTATGTTAGGTAAACTGATTAAACTTGATTTTCGTATGGTGCGTTCGCAACTCAAATGGGTCATCCCTATTTATGCGCTTTTGCTGACGAGCGCCTTTGTTTTTAAAAGTTTCAACATTCCCGTTCTGGGAACGCTCATGTATGTTCTTGGGATCATCGCCACGTTGGCTCTTGTACCTGTCGTGCTTGTTCTTATGTTGGCCCACTACTACCGACATTTTTATACGAATCAGGGTTACTTGACGCATACGCTTCCCGTGACGTCATCGCAGCGCTATCACGCGAAAATGATTAGCGGATTTCTTCTGTACGTTTTTTCTTCCCTGATCGCTGTCTTCGGATTTTTTATCATCTTATTGACGGAAGGAATTTCGAAGGGGAAAGCGATGTATGCGATCAATGAGTTTTTTAAGATTATGGACACATGGCCTGCTTATATTGGATTGAGTACTTTTGCGGGGGTTCTTCTCATCATTGGTATTTGGCTTCTTATGTATGTGAGTTTTTTCACGACGATGAGCTTTTCCGTCACTGCCGGCATGGGACGTCGATTCAACCGTTTCGGCGTGGGCGGTCCGTTTCTGGTGTACATTATCCTCTACGTTGTCAATCAGATTTTAGGTTTTTTCGGACTCTTCTTTATACCGCTTTCACTGCGAATCAGCCCCGGAGATACTTATCTGAAAATGCGCGTGGTTACGGAGATGCCGATTCACAATTTTCTGGATATTGGGGTAACAGGGCAGAATATCCCTTTTGAGGAGATGATCGAGCGCGGCGGAGGACATTTTGACTTAGGGCTCGGCGTGTTTATCTTTTCGTTTGCGTTTGTCGTGTTCAGCTATTTTTATACGAAGCGTCAAGTGGGGAAGGTGAACCTTCGCTAAGTGGTATGAGTAAGGATGTTTGAGAGGATCTGAAGCAGGGCGAAAAGTTGACAGAATCGCAACAGTCGGTTATGATCAGCTTTGCGCGCCTGCGTAGCTCAGCTGGTAGAGCAGCCGCCTTGTAAGCGGCAGGTCGGGAGTTCAAATCTGTCCGCAGGCTCCAAGAGAAGACGACAAAACGGATAACCATCCTGAGTCGTCTTTTTTTATGTCTTGACTTTCAAAAAAACACATAAAAAACAAATAGAAGTCCGATAAAAAACAAATGCCGAGTCTATCCTGAGATCACAATTATGAAAGGAAGTAATCACCATGAAAATATATCTAAACTGCTAATTATTGCAATGTTTGCTTTGGCTTTTGAAAAAGAAGATATCGAAATGTTGGGAAAACGGCTAGAATACTTGCTGCACCAAAATCATATAACAGATCGTGCCTCCCCCAATACTCAACAAGGGTTGACGTTTCCATAGATGTAAAAGAGAGACGACAACAAGTGCGATCAATTCAGGCAAAAAGCCTTGAGGCTTGGTAAAGTAAATGCCTTTGAGACAATAAACGACGAGCATGGCAATAGCCGCGGAGGGGAGTACGTTACTCAAACGCAACAGCCAACGCGGCTTCTTTCTGCCTGCGGGGAAAAGAAGAAAAGGTAGAAAGCGTGTTGCGGCCGTTCCTGCCGCGATCACTCCTAAGAGAATATAGTCGTGTGTATCAGGCATAGTCTTCATTCTCCTTTCGCAGCTGTAAAAGCAACAATAAGCCTGCAGCTATGATGACCATGGCGATGACTAAAAAGTGATCAGGACCGAACACAATTCTGGAGACAACCGTAGCCGCGATGCCAATCAGTGCCGGAGTATGATTTTTTGTTTGTTTCCACTGTTCGAGAAATATCACCATAAAAAGAGCCGTCATGGAGAAATCGATTCCCTTGCTGTTGAAGGGAATTACGTTACCCAGAACATTGCCGATGATACCGCCTGCGATCCAATAGAGGTGATTTAGGAGCGTGACAGTGAAATAGTAGGCTGTTCTGTTATCGTCTGTCGCATGAGGTTTGCTGCATACAAGGGAATACGTCTCATCGGTCAAACCGAAAATAAGGTATGGTTTTGCTTTTCCCGTGTCTTTGTAACGTTCCAATAATGACAAGCCGTAAAAGATGTGTCTGGCATTAACGAGAAACGTCATCAGTAATGCTGTCAAGGGCGTCACTTTTGACGCCAGTAAGGACACGGCAACAAACTGCATTGAGCCTGCATAGATAAAGGCGCTCATAAGGAAAACGAAAAAGAGAGGGTAACCGGCATCCGACATTAAAACTCCAAAGCCAATGCCGAGAATAATAAAAGCGACTAGAATCGGAAGTGTGTCAATGAACGCAGTTTTCAGCACTTTCACTTTGTTTGTAGTCCGCATATGCTTTTTCGCATTCCTTTCGCTACGCTCTTACTGTTTGGTTATAGTGATATATTATGCAGGATTCGTAATTAATAATCAAGCTAGGTCGAAAAGTAAAGCGCTTGATAGCCTATCAAGATTTTTACTCTTTCAGAGTTGAGTAGAACTTCGCAACCGCTGTTTTTAAAATATTGTCTGAATTTTATTTGTATGTACATCGGGAGAGAACGTATCCGATCACACGACAACTCATATCTGAAAAGCGTATTTTCGCTTAAATATTGTCGAAGACAATATTTATCCATTGTTTTCCTCTCATTTACTTTAATTTAACCTAATTTGTTCACGGGATTTACACGCTTCCCTTAGTCTGAATCGGTAAGAACAGAAATGAGGGGTGTTATGGAGATTAAACTAATTCAAGTTACGAAGAGTTTTTCCGGAAAACAAGTAATCTATCCGACCTCGCTGAAGATTGAGCATGGAAGCTTTACGACGCTACTCGGTCCCTCTGGTTGTGGTAAAACGACATTGCTTAGGATGATTGCTGGCCTTGAAACGCCCGACACGGGCGAGATATGGTTTGATGAACGCTGTGTCTTTTCCAAAGAGCGAAATGTAAATGTGCCTCCGGAAGACCGCCATCTTGCCTTCGTCTTTCAAGATTTTGCTCTTTGGCCTCACATGACAGTATTTGAAAATGTCGCATTTGGCTTGAGAGCGCGCAAGAATACGGTGGAACTTGATGAGCGCGTTCACAATGCATTACGAACGGTGCGATTGGAAGGTTATGAAAAACGCTATCCGCATCAGCTTTCGGGTGGGCAGCAACAGCGTGTGGCCTTTGCGCGCGCGGTTGCCGTGAAACCTGGATGTATTCTCTTTGACGAGCCGCTTTCCGCGCTTGATGCATTGCTGCGTGTAGAAATGCGACGCGAGCTCACAGAACTGACGTCATCCATGGGCATTACGGCCGTTTTTGTGACGCACGATCAAACTGAGGCAATGAGCATGAGCGACCGTATTGCAGTCATGAATGTGGGGCATGTGGAACAGTACGACAGTCCCGAAACGATTTATCATAAGCCAAGCTCAGAATTTGTCGCACGCTTTGTCGGGAGATCGAATTGGTTGAGCGAGACGGAATTGTTCCGTCCTGAAGTTGCAACGATGACTCCTATCGAAGGGGCTCTTCGCTACGATCTTCCGGTAGAGAACGTACAGTATCTCGGTGATACATATGAGCTTGCGCTTCCCTACATGAGTGAAACATGGACGATTCACAGCGGGCAAAAAGTTGTTCCGGGTCAGGAGTTGTCCATTTATATAGATCCAAAAAATGTTATCTCATTTTAATTTTTAGTGAAAGGGGATTGAAGATGATGAAAAAACGTATTGTATGTCTTTTGCTGGCGCTTTGTCTCTGTTTCGGCGTGGCAGCCTGCGGCCAGAAAGAAGGAGAAAAGCAAAGTGGAGACGCGGATAAGAGGGGTAAACTCACCGGTAAAGTAACTGTTTATATGCCCAGTCCTGCCGGACTAGCCGATAAATTGGCTGCGGCGTTTTGTGAGAAGACGGGTGTGGAGGTAGAACAGTTTCAGGGAACAACGGGTGAGATTCTTGCTCGCCTTGAAGCGGAGCAGGCCAATCCCGTAGCGGATGTCGTCATTCTTGCTTCTTGGTCCGACGGTCTGACATTAAAGGCCGACGGTCAGCTTGCAAGCTATACGCCGGCCGATGTAGATAAGATCAACAAGGGATGGATTGATAGCGATAACACTCTGTTTGGTTATAGTGCTTCAGCAGTTGCCGTCATTTACAACACAACCTTGGTTCCCGAGTTGAGTGCCGACTGGAAAGATCTTGCTGATACTCAGTACAAAGATATGATCGCCATTCCTGATCCTGAAAAATCGGGCGCTTGTAAGGACTTTCTCGCCGGTTTTGTTACAGGGCTTGACGATGGCGAAGAGATTATTGAAAGCTGGGCCGAAAACGGTCTGGTCGTGCCCGGTGCAAATAAGGCGGCACTGGAAGCCGTTACCACGGGTGAGAAGGGGATTCTGATCGCAGGCGTCGACTACAACGCCTATTCTTCTATGCAGAAGGGTGAGCCGCTGAACATATACTATCCCGCCTCGGGAACAGTTGTAAATCCCCGTCCGGCCGTTATTCTCAAGACAGCTCCGAACATGGATAATGCCAAAGCGTTTATCGATTTCCTGTTCAGTGATGAAGCGCAAAAGATGGTTGCAGAAGCCTACCTCTTGCCCGGCCGTAGTGATGTCAAATGTGAAAGCCGTAGTAATCTTGATGAAATTCCGCAGATTCCCACCGATTGGGACAATATGATGAGCATTGCCTCCGAGACGGCCGCGAATCTAAACAATCTCTGCAGGTAAGTTACCGTATATAACCGTATTTAGAGGAGGGACGATTTATGAAACAAAACAGCCCGAGACAGAATTTTCCACGCGCTCTACTGCTGTTGACTTTGACAGTTCTGATTCTCTGCCCTCTGATTTCAATTTTTGCTCAGGCGGTCATCATTGATGGCCGCCTCGATCTCTCACAAGCGTGGAGCAATATCACAAATTCGGATAATTTGCAGACCATTTACAATTCTTTACTTCTCGGCATCTCGGTTGTGATTTGTTCGACCGTTATTGCGGCGCCCACGGCATTCCTGCTTGCGCGTACTCATCTCGTAAAGAATCGTTTTTTGGACATCGTATTCATGGTGCCGTTTATGACGCCTCCCTATATTGCTTCGATGGGGTGGATACTATTCATGCAGAAAAACGGGCTTTTTCAGCAGCTGTTTCCTGCAACCGACTCATGGTCTGAATCGTTTTTCTGTTTTGGTGGTTTGGTGCTCGTCATGAGCTTGCACGTCTTCCCTTTTCTTACGACGATGCTCAAAAACGCTATACTCAACATACCGGCAAGCCTAGAGGAAAGCGCTGCTGTTTTCGGTGCCGGTAAATCGCTGAGATTACGCAAAATTTTCGCACCTTTGCTCACCGGAAACTACGCTATCGGCGCACTACTTGTTTTCGTTAAGACGTTATCTGAGTACGGTACTCCCTACACGCTTGGGAGACGCATCGGATTCTACGTTTTCACTACGGATATTCACCGTTACTCTACGACAGCGCCAGTGAATTTTGGTCGTTCGGCAAGCCTCTCGTCGATTCTGATTTTCATCTGTATGGCGATGTGGTTGACGCAGAACTATATCACCAACCGCACGAGCTATCGTCTGGTGGGTGGCAAGGGAAGCCGTCCGGTGCAAACGAAGTTATCGGGAGCGGGGAAATTCGGCGCTTGGCTTTGGATTGCAGTCGTTATTATAGTTGCCATCGGGATACCGTATTTCGCGATTATTTCCACGTCGCTCATTAAGCTGCGAGGATTTGGACTTGCGGCAGGTAATTTCACTATTGATCACTATAAGGAACTTTTGACAACGCCTAAAGCTATTTCCTCAATCGGGAACAGTTTTTTTCTCGCGATATCGTCCGCTGTAATTTGCTCTATCATCGGCACAGCCGTCGTTGTCACTGTTAGAAAGGCGAAAGGATTTTTCAAAAAAGCTTTGGAGGCGGTGAGCTTGTTGCCGGAGATGCTGCCCAGCATCGTAATGGTCATCGGCATCATGCTGTTTTGGAATACAATTTACAAGATCATTCCGCTGTATAACACTATCGGCATCATGGTACTTGCCTATGTTGTACTGTATCTGCCGTATACTGTACAGTACGTTACGTCCGCTTTTACCCAGATCAATGACAGTCTACTTGAGGCCGGGCGTACGTTTGGCGCGACCCCAAAATACGTCTTCCGGCGCATCACGCTGCCCATGGTTTCTCGCGGAATATTCGCGGGAGCGATGATGATCTTCATCATAGCGTTCCGCGAGCTTGTAACGGCAAGCCTCATAGCGCCGCCCAACACATTAGTGATTTCTACGTACATCAACCGTGAATTTGAGCAAGGAAGTGTCTCCCTCGGTATGGCAATGGCCGTGATCTGTGTGATTATTACGATTGTGGCGCTTCTGATATTCAAGGGAATCGTCGAAAAGAATAAAGAAGCGTGAGCGTAAGATGGAACTCTACATTGCAGGTGGCGTGGGGGAACACGGTCGCAATTGTTTCTATGTGGAGGGTTCGAACAGCAGCTTTCTTGTAGATTGTGGCGTGCTGGCAAGTGATCTTGAAGATCCCTATCCGCGCCTAACGCAACAACAAATAGATCGCATTGACAAAGTTTTTCTTACTCACTCACATGCTGACCATACGGCTGCTCTACCATGGCTTTACAAGCGAGGATTTCGCGGTCGCTTGATTGCCTCAGACGAAACGTTGCGTCAGCTTCCTTTTGATCTTTCGAAGAACATTTCACTCGAGCGTATCTGTTCTAACGGTGAAGGTTTCGATAAAGATCTTGCGATTGTATGGGGGCGCAGCGGTCACTGTCCAGGCGGCGTTTGGTATCGATTTTCAGAAGGCGGAAAATCCATCTTGTTTTCGGGAGATTACACTGAAGACACGCAAGTCTATGTCTGTGATCGTATTCGCGGAATATCGGCTGACGTCGCTGTGATCGATTGCGCTTACGGGAAGGACGAGGTGTCTTATGACGCTGCTTGCAATCGCCTCATAAGCAAGACGAAGGAGGCTCTGACCTCACATGGGATACTACTTTTCCCCGTGCCGAGGTACGGTCGCGGACTTGAATTGTTGAAACTCTTTTCCAATCATCTAAGCTGTGTCAACTACTTTGGTGATGAGATTTTCTTGGATCAAGTGGAGGCCGCAAAGCAGGAGACATTCTGGACTCGATCGGTCAACATCAATGTCTCTTTGCAAACTTATTCGGGAGAGGAGCGGGGCATCGTGTTTGTTAGCAATCCTCAGCTCAACGCAAAGGCGGCGCGCGCAACGGCTCAAGAGGTACTCTCTTTGGGCGGGAGGGCTATCGCAACGGGAACTGTCGAAGCAGGTTCTTTTAGTGCAACCCTGATCGCCGAGGGAAACATGGATGTGCTGCGTTATCCAATACATCTCCATTACGCTCAATATTTGCAGCTGATACAGAAAAACCGCTTTACCGAAACCATCGCCTACCACTCAGCAGAATTCCCGCAAAAACGTGATAGACGTTCTCTCTAAAGCAAGAAACCAAGCTACTTCAAATACTGAGCTCGTTCTCCGCCGATGAGTTTGGGCCTGTACATGAGAGCTGTCACTCTGGCTTCGCCGATCGTCCCGACGGATAGTCTGACGGGGCGTTGAACGTGTTTGACGTGCATGCCGATCTCCGTGTCGCCTATGTCGATGCCGAGTGTGCCGGTGATATGTTCGACCATGACCGGTTGATTGAATTGTTCGTATGCGGCGACGGAACACGCGCCGCCCGCATGGAGGGCGGGGACGACGTTTACTTCTTCAAGGCGGTGTTGCAGCATGACATCGCGCTCAACAACGAGCGAGCGGTTGATGTGCTCACACCCTTGCACGGCAAGATGGAGGGCGTGTGCTTTGACGACGGGAATCAGCGACTCAATGATGAGCGAACCGATTTCCTGACTTGAACCTTTGCCAATCTTTAGTCCCAGAACTTCGCTGGTACTGCAGCCGAGAACGAAAATATCGCCGGGACGTGAATATTTTGCTTCCTTAATGAGTTCCTCGGCGGCATCAGCTACTTGTTTTCTTAACGCATCGTAATTCATGGCTGTTTCATTCCTTTCCGTTCTGCAGGTATATTTGTTTCTGCCTAGTTCAATGAGATTCTTGAGCTGACGAAGTTAGTAGTTATACGTATTATCGCGCTGCAGGAATGTCAAATTGTGCAGGATAAAATCGGTCGCCATCCTGTACACTTCATCGACGGATTCCTTCATGCCGGTCTCAAGCCAGTGTTCAATCAGCCCCCGGACACCGTTCGAGACAGCGTAATAATAGTATTCGATGGTGCGGTTTGTTTTATCATCGTGTATACTTGCAGTCTTGTTCATTAAGGTCGTGCGACCTTCTGTCCAGATTCTACTGAGAAAAGTACTGTCGGGATTCGTGAGCAATACGATACATAGGTCTGTGTTGTCATCGATGAATTTGAAGACTTCGTAGAGCGTCGGTAATTGTACTTTTCCTGACGAATCTATATTCATGTGAAGAATCATGGATGAATCGACGAGAGTTTCGTGGATGATTTTTTCAAATCGCCTGTAGATATCTTCCTCCAAACTGTTGAACAAATCATTGATATCGGTGTAGTGGAGGTAAAAAGTCGTTCTGCTGATGTCGGCCAATTCAGTAAGCTCGGTAATGGTGATCTCACGAAGAGGTTTCTTCAGGAGAAGTTTGATGAGACTATTTTGAAGTGCGCTGACAGTTCGGCGCGTTCGTCGATCGTCTCGTTTCCGCCTTATTTGTTTAGTCTGCTCGCGAGTTGTCGGGTGCGGCGGTGAATGCTTGGCTGCAGACGATGGTTTATTTTCATTCATGTGCTGGTACCCCGTCAAAGCTTGACTGTTTGTTGAAATGACATGACATCCAAGAGTTTGTTTATCTTTCCGTGCCGATCACGTTCTTTCAAGGAAGTGATCTTCAGTAAAATAGGCTATTCCCTATAAATATTCTAACATGGCTTAACATTTTTTCAAAATGTGTTGATTAACAGACATATGTACACATTGTGTTGCATGTCGTGACAGCGTCGTCACAAAGTTGCCATATTTGCGCCCGAATCGCTACACGAACACCTGTTACTATACAGGTGTCGCGTATTTATTGTTGCGATATCTGTTGCAGGAAGATCGAATTGAACGGAGGATGTCAAGGCGAATCATAGACTCTGTCACGTCTTTTGATTTTTTCTTGGCTTGAGAAGAATGAACAAACTGGCAGGCTATATTGTTAAATTCCGGGTCGTCATATTTTTTATATTCATTGCACTTATGGTCGTAAGTGTCTTTCTTGCTATGAAAGTCAAGGTAAACTTTGACCTTGCATCTTATTTACCCAAGGATGCTCCGTCTACGATTGCTGTTGAAAAAATGGGCGAGGAGTTTAAGGAGTCGGTTCCCAATACTGAGGTCGGTTACCCCGTCGATAATCTTGCTGAAGCGTTGGAAATGAAGGAAAAGCTGCAATCGCTCGATTTTGTCGATGAGATCCTTTGGATGGATGACCAGCTCGATCTTGCCGTGCCGCTTGACCTTCATGATAATAAAATCGTAGAAGGGTTTTTGAAAGACGATATCGCGCTGTTTCAGCTGACGATTGCCGACGATATCGATGTTCAGGAGGCCCTGATTGAGCTGGAGGAGCTCGTCGGCGAAGAGGGGCGCATACGCGGGGAGATCGTCGAACAATCATTCATGCAGCGCGCCGTATCGTCGGAGATGACAATGATCGCGGCTGTCATGATTCCCGCCGCCTTGATTATCCTGCTTTTATCCACGCGCTCATGGCTGGAGCCGATTCTTTTCATGCTCGTTATTTCCGCGGGCGTGATCATTAATATGGGGTTAAACTCATTTGCTGCGGATGTCTCCTTTATCACGCAGGCGGTAAGTTCCGTGTTGCAGCTAGCTGTCTCGATGGACTATGCGATCTTCTTGTTGCATCGTTTCGGCGACTACCGCGCGGCGGGGATAGAACCGAAGGAGGCGATGCGACAGGCTATTGTGAAGAGTTTTGCTCCTGTCAATGCCTCAGCTTTGACGACGGTTTTTGGTTTCCTTGCGCTTGTTTTTATGCGCTTCGGTATCGGCAAAGACTTGGGACTCGTGCTTGCGCGCGGCGTGATAGTCAGCCTGATTACTGTTTTTCTGCTGTTACCCTCGCTTGCGTTGCTGAGTTACAAACTGATCGACAAGACAACACATCGCTCTCTTATCCCTTCATTTAAGGGGTTTAGCCGCGTCGTGACGCGCATCGCTATCCCCATTGTGGTATTGGCTCTGGTGGTTGCCGTTCCGGCGTACATCGGACAGAGATCGAATGACTTCCTTTATGGAGGACGTTCGTATCCTGAGGATTCGCGTGCCGGGAACGACGCCGCTTTCTTGAAGGACACTTTCGGCGACAACATGCAGATGGCGCTGCTTGTCCCGAAAGGAGAGTGGGCGACGGAGCAGGAGCTGATTAAAGAATTGGAAGCACAACCCGAGATGAAGTCGGTCATCGGCTACGTCAACATGGTGGGAGCGGGCGTACCTGTCGATCTTTTGCCGGAACGCATGATCTCTCCACTTATCTCGGAGCACTACAGTCGCATCGTGCTGATCGCCGACTCACCCGACGAAAGTCCCGAGACATTCGAACTCGCGGAGAGACTTCGAACTATTGTCGATAACGCATATCCTGAGGGTGATACATATCTCGCCGGCGCCAACGTTGTCCTGCTCGATATGAAAACGACAATTAATCACGATATGACGATTGTTAACGGTCTCGCGATTCTCGCCATATTCTTGGTAATCATGTTGACATTCAGGTCACTCGTCATACCGATCGTACTCGTCCTGACCATTGAGCTAGCCGTATGGATCAATCTCTCCATACCTTACTTTACGGGAACATCGCTCGCCTTTATCGGTTACCTCGTTATCAGTACGGTGCAGTTGGGGGCGACGGTCGACTACGGGATCCTGATGACGCAACATTATCTAGATCATCGACAAGTCATGGGTCGCAAGGAAGCGTCGATCAAGACGATCCAATCGGTGGCCGGTTCCATTATTCCGCCGGCAATCATTCTATCGACCGCAGGTTACCTGCTCTACCTTATATCGAGTATCCAAGTCGTTAAAGAGCTCGGTCACGTGCTCGGGCGCGGAGCTTTGTTATCACTTCTCATCGTCCTCATACTGTTGCCGAACTTGCTCTATGTGACGGATCGAGCCATTGAAAAAACAACCTGGAAGCTTCGTATGCTTCCGGACAGACCGACCAAAAAGTCTGGAGGGAAAAATTGAAAATGAAACTGATTAAAAACGGAAAACAGCTTAAGAACAATCCTTTGGCGAAATCAATTGTCGCCATCGTGTTGTTGGCGCTCGTTCTCAGCGTGATTCCCGCGTTCGTGCAGGCCGATCGCGAGGCAAAAATCGTCACCTTGCCGACGTCAGACGCGAGCAAGCGGGAAGTTGTCTACGCGCGACTCAAAGCGACGGGGGATGTCGACAGCGTCTACGTTGTCAACCATTTTCATCCTTCCGGAAAGACATCGCTGACAGACTACGGTGACTACGAAGAAGTCATCCAGCTGACGGGGAACGCACCGCCCGTGCTGAACGGGACGACCGTTTCGATTGCAGAAGCGGAGGGGCCGTACTACTATCAGGGCAACCTGAAGTCGCGCGAGCTGCCGTGGCTTTTCGATATGAAATGGAAGCTTGACGGAGAGGAGCGAGAGCCCGAGACGCTTTCCGGTGTATCAGGCGAACTCGAACTTGAGATGAGCGTCAAGAGCAATGAAAATATCGACGACGACTTCTTCAATCAGTACGCTCTCCAAATTAGCATTCCGATCGATCCCGAGCGCACACAGATTGTGGCGGCGAGTGAAGGATTCATGGTCTCATATGCCGGTACGGAACAGCAGATGACGTACATGGCCTTGCCGGGCATGGAGACGACGTTCAAAGCCGTCTTCGATGTGAAAGATTTCGCCATGGGGCAGATGACGATAGCGGGCGTCCCGTTGGCTTTTGGCATTGATCTTGAGACATTTGACGATGAGTTCAATGAAATGCTCGCTCCGCTTGAAGAGTTGGAGTCGGGGATTGCCGAATTCGCTGACGGTGCTGTGGAATTGCGGAAGGGCTACAAAGAACTTCTCAACGCATACAATAAAATGAGCGACGGCAGCGGTAAGCTGCTCTCGGGCGGCAAGCAACTCAAAAGCGGCGCCGATAAGCTTAAAGACGGCGTCAAAAAATACACGTCAGGTGTTGATCGCTACGTCGGTGGCGTCGGGCAGCTGTCGAAAGGCTACCAGACGTTCGACCAAGGGGTTCAGGCGATGTATCAGGGGACGCAACAGCTGAACGCCGAGGGCGCACAACTCTTAGAAGGGTCGGCTGCCGTTCTGGCAGGATTGAATGCGATTGTCGACCAACTGTCGGCCGATGCGCTCAACGGAGTTGAAATTCCGGCGATCACGCCCGAGATGTTGGCACAGCTTGATGAGCTTGTGGACGGATCGGAAGGTGTACGCGACGGTTTAGCAGGGTTGGCCGAAGGCGCCGAGCAATTGTATGGTGGATTAATTGCTCTTCAAAATCAACTGACCATCCTTAAGGAGAATGCAGATAAATTCGTCATTCCTGAAAACGATGTGCCTGCGATGACTGCAGCCGAATGGCAAGGCTATATTACGAGTCCGGCTCCATATGGACTGGGATTAACCATCAGTGGTGATGCGGCGGGGCAACTCTACATTGAACTCGCCGGCCTGTCGGGTCTTGCGTCTGCCTATAAACCGGCTGCCACCATGTTGCGCGGAACCATCGACGGTCTTCTCGACCAAAAAGAGGGAGTACCCGCTTTAGTAAATGGCGCCAAGGGTCTTCTTGCTGGCGTCCAAAAGCTATCAGCAGGATACGGCGGCTATCATGACGGGACGAACCAAGTGCCCGGACTGCACCAAGGTATCGTCGCGCTCGTCGAACAGCTGAAAGGTTTTGCCGGCATGTCAGGTCAATTCGCTCCGCTTCTCGAGCAATTTCCGCAACTCGTCGAAGGGCTGCAGCAGCTGAGAGCCGGTTATGCCGGCGTGTACGATGCCGACGGAACCCCTGTCGTTGGTCCTGATGGAGTGCCGATGATCGGGTTCCACCCGGGGTTGAAAGCTTATCTCGAACAGGGTGTAGGCGGCCTTATCGCCGGATATGAAGGCGTTGCGGGTCAGCCCGGTCTCTTGGCGGGATCGAAAGGCATTAAAGATGGTCTTGCCGCCCTTGCGAAGAACGGACGTCAGCTCTCTTCCGGAGGATCCGAACTTCGAGACGGTATAGCGAAGACAGGTAAGGGGATTGCAGATTATATCGGCGGTATCTCATCGTTCGACAAGGGGCTCGATCGCTATCGTGCCGACGGACTCATTCCTTATTACGATGGATTGATCAAATTCGAAGACGGAGCAGAAACTCTGAAGGCCGAGACGAGCGATCTGCCTCAGAAATTTGAAGACGCTATTAGCGAACTGTTGGAAGAGTTTGAAGGCTCTTTCGAGGTTCGCTCATTTGTTTCAGAAGCGAACAAAGATGTGACAAGCGTTCAGTTTGTATTCATGACGGAGGAGATTCCGCCGGCAAAGTAAAGACTGCGTCAGAATAATCGCTAAATATAAATAGCCGCCGACTCCTGACGAATCGGCGGCTGTTTTTGCGTTTCCATGTTGCGGTGTTGCCGCGGTCACCACAACATTCGTTTCGTTGTTGCAACAACTCTTATTTGGCGCGCTTGAGAACAGAGGCTACATCGCCATCCTCGTCGAAGATGGTGAGCGTATCGCCTTCGACCTTGAATTTTGACGAGTCAGTCTCTTTTTCGCCGAACGCTTCTATTGTCATTTCGAGCGTGTCACCGCTGACCTTGTACCCGATCTTGACCATCTCAAACATTGCTGCTGCGAGTTGAATTTCTTCCGGCGCATTGTCGGCCAATTCAATTTTTACCGTTCCGTCTTTTTTGAAGTTTAAAACCACACCGGGCGGAAAATCGTCCGCGCCCTCTTCGGGAACGCTCCACTTCCCGACGATGCTGTCGCCTTTAGCACCACAACCGGCGGCAAAGGCGAGGGTGAAGACGAGGACAGAGACTAAAACGATTGAGACGATCTGTGTAATCGTTGTCGTTTTCTTATCTGACTTGGGAACTCCACTTTTTTCACTGTACATAGAAATCTCCTCTAATTCATTTTCATTTGCCATTTTCCATAAAAGGGGGGCCACTAATCTTCCTTTGAAAGAAGATCACGAATATCTTTCAGCAACTCTATCTCAGACTCGCCAACCTCTTCCACGGTTTCCTCAGCTTCTTTCTTGCGGCGCGCTTTATTAGCTACACGAACGACTAGGAATAGGAAGAAGGCGACGAGAATGAACGTCACGAGCGCCTGAATCACCTGGCCATAACTGATGGCGACTTCTTCGACACCATCAGTCGCTTGGCGCAGGACGATCTTGAGTGAAGCAAAGTCGATGCCGGCAGTTATGAAGCCGATGAAGGGCATCAAGATGCCGTTGACAACGCTGTCGACGATCGCTTTGAATGTGAGACCGAGAACAAAGCCGATGGCTGCGTCCAATACGCTGCCTTGTGCGATGAATTCTTTGAACTCTTTGATCATTGTTCTATCTCCTCTGCGTACGTTATTTAACCGGATTTTCGCAGGAAACGTACTAACTTAAACTCTGCGCAGGTTCATCATCAGAGAACGCTGATGATGAAAAATAGTATATCAGATAATGCCTACAGATCCGATTGGTATCATGTGTAAAACTTACTGCTTTTTCTCTCATTTCATGTGACAGGATGTTCTTACTCTCTAGGCATTGCTTAGAAAAATCAGGTGTCAATTTTCGACGAAGCGTAGAGCGTTTTCAGATAAGTCTTGGACGTCAGAGCTGATGGAGATAGTGACATGGACATCGGCTTCCCGGGCGAGTGTATTTAAATCGACTAGGAACTCGTCCAAATGCTCTTTGTCGTAATCGTCGGCAATGGTAAGAAGGCTATCGATGAAAATATGCGAGATGTCATAGTCCTTCGCGTTCATACCTGCTAGAAAAGCGATGAGTTGTCCATATCCGCGGACGGGATATTCAGTGATATCAATCAGTCTGACGGAATGGGGGAGGATCTGGTCAACCGTTTTACCGTACTCGATAAATACAATGTTTAAATCTTTATCTTTCGCTAGTAACTCCATTTGATCGAGCATGATCGGAGTTTTTCCGGAACCTTTGCTCCCGACAATCGCTTTTACAAACATGATGACCTCCATTCATCTCTGTGGCTATTAGTTCTGAATCTTTGTGCTTGCGACAAAGAGTTTCAATGAACAGAACTCTTAATATAATCATACGACAAACGGTACATTTTTTGTAGATTAAGAACGTTTTTACATGCTAAACTTTATAAAAATTTGATTTAAAGGTATCGCCATGGTAAACGTAAATATTCACGATACGAAGAATTCCACGCCACATTCACCGCCCATCGAAGGCACCGGCAGCATCTATTACGCTCTTTTCCATAAGCTGCCACAAGACGTCAGCATAGCGGACGGTTTTTTTGAAGGTTGGCCGAATCCACCTGATAAGTGCGCGCATCGGAGAATCTTGGCGGAAAGCTATATGTCCGTTGTTGCAGTAGATCGGGAAAGACACCTGATTGTAGGATTTCTGAATGTCGTCAGCGATGGCGTTTTATCTGCCTACATTCCATTGCTTGAAGTGATTCCGGCCTATAGACATCAAGGTATCGGTACGAAGCTCGTCAAGATCGCGCTTGAGAAGACAAGCCATCTCTACATGGTTGACCTCTGCTGCGATGCTGAACTCATGCCTTTTTATGAGAAACTGGGTATGAGCGGATCGAATGCTATGATTCGCAGAAATTACGATAGGCAAAACGCAAGTCTCGAATAGAAACCGTCTTCGATAACCTAGTCTTTGCTGCGGTTGTTGTCACATAGACGGCTTTACAGGTCACACATCAAAAACGTCATAATGACTGCTGCCGTCGTCTAAAGACAACAACTCCTTTAGAAATACGCCGCACTCCTTGCTAGACTGCGAGCATGAGCAGTTGCGTTTGGAGACAAATTCAAGCATGAGCGGTTATATAGAGAAGTATATTTACGGGAAATTCGCACTTGATTATTGGGACGTACCGGCCATCCGAGGCAAAATAGAGCCTCCCGATGCGATCTTTCCCGAAGAATATGTCATCTTCACCGACAAACCCCTCTACCGTCCCGATCGCGCCATCATC
>DUVH01000021.1 GCA_012841145.1 Clostridiaceae bacterium
GAATCCTACGTTCGCCTTGTGACGATATACCTGATGGAATATTCGGAAGATTGGTCGGTCTCTCGCTCCTATCTAAGCGAACAATCGATCGCCGAGATTCCGCAACTCGCTGCTTAGCGGCATGGAACAAGCCGAATTTTTAGTTCAGGGGGGTACCCCCCTGAACTAAAACAACAACTACGACTTACATATAGGAGTCCAAAGTTGCGAACATTACTTGACAGTACTATCAGTTCCTAGCAATCTTTCAATAGGGGTAGGTTATAACAACAAATTAGAAGTTAGGCACACAAGGAACAGCTATGACTTAGCATTCTATAGTTTCGGTGTAGTCAGAACGGAAAGTTTGAAATTTGAGGCACCATTGGTAAGTTTTGCTGGTTATGAACCTTCTAAACCTGCAGGACTTCCGGACGTGTATGAATTTAAAGGTTGGTTTAAAGACGAGGCTTTTTCTGAGCCATTTAATTTTGCTTCAGAAACTATGCCATCAAACGACCTAATGATCTATGCAAAATGGGCACCGCCAGTTCTAAAAGCCACGATACATCAAAATGTGGAAGGTACCGGTTCACCCATTATATTTGATGAATTACCCTATGAAAAAGCAATTCATCCGGATACAATGCCAATTGTTAAAGATCATCAAGGCATTGTTTTGTCCGATGGTGATGAAAATGCTGGCGTTGTCACAGTTCCTGAACATCATACGTGGATCGGATGGGCGAAAAAAGTGGGCGATACGTATATTACATACAATTTCAACACAATTTTAGTTGAAGATATTGTCCTCTATCCGTACTATGTTGATAACAGGGTGTACAGTGTGTCCTACTTTGGCCCCGTTGGTGAAAGTTCAGGACCGCTTCCTGTGGATCACAACAAATATGCCAAAAATTCATTTGCCAATATAATGTCTGCATCGGGATTAACTCCACCAAGTATAGATCAAGTATTCCTTGGGTGGAGCAATGGCGGCATTGTCTATAGGCCTGGGGACAAAATTAAAGTGACCGATAATATGCAGCTTTTTGCAACATGGGGTCCAAAACCCGCTGCCACGGGCATAACTTACAATCCGAACGGGGCGACAGGAGAAGAGAAAAAATATTCACCTCTTCCTAATAATGCGACTCATACGGTAATAGATAAGCCTAGTGATTGGTCTAAAGATGGCTATTATTTTGATGGTTGGAATACGGCTGCTGATGCTGATGGTTCGGGTAAGTCATTCTCGCCTGGAGCAAAGGTAATGCTCGATAACGTGAATGCCCCGAATGTTCTGTACGCTCAGTGGAAGAAGTGTATATCTGTTGAGATCATCATCACAGGAACAAACAAATCACTACCCTACAATGGTTTAGAGCAAAGTAACGATGAATACAAGGTCAAATATAAAGTAAATGGCGCCACTGTGCCCGGCTTGCCGGAAGGTCTGACACTGAATGAGCCCACGGATGTTGTCGCGAAGGGTAAAAATGTCGACACGTACACAGACATATTGTCAGCTGACCAGTTCTCGGTGACCGGTACAGAGATGTATAAGTACAAAGTTACAGTTAATCTTATCGAACCGGATATTACGCTTGAGATTACGAAGGCTCCTGTAACGATCACGACGGGCAGCGACAGCAAGGCCTATGATGGCACACCTCTGACCGAGGGTACAGCGACGATCGACGGTCTGGTAGAAGGTGAGAGCGTAACGCTTAGTGCGACCGGTTCACAGACCGACGTAGGCGAGAGCGATAACACGTATAGCATTACGTGGGATAACGCAACGGCTGCAAACTACGAAGTGACGGATAGTCTCGGCAAGCTGAAGGTCACGGCATCCACAACGGAGCTGACGGTCTCGCTTGAAGGCGCGAGCTATCCCTACGACGGTGATGCGCATGCACTACCGAACGCAGCGACGACGACCGCGTTGGGCGGCGCGACAACGATTGAGTACTCAAAGGATGAAGACACTTGGGTTACCGATCTGTCGACGTTGACGGCGACGAATGTCATGGACAGCTGCACGATCTATGTACGTGCGAGCAACCCGAACTACGCGAACGTAGCTAAGGGCAGTGCGGCGCTTGAGATTACGAAGGCTCCTGTAACGATCACGACGGGCAGCGACAGCAAGGCCTATGATGGCACACCTCTGACCGAGGGTACGGCGCGCATCGCTGGCCTGGTAGCCGGCGAGAGTGTGACACTGATCGCGACCGGCTCACAGACCGAAGTAGGCGAGAGCGATAACACGTATAGCATTACGTGGGATAAAGCAAAAGCCTCAAACTACAAAGTGACGGATAACCTTGGCAAACTGACGGTGACGGATGCGCCTCCGGTGAACGTTAAAGTTGAAAAAGTCTGGGAAGACCAAAACAACGAGGCAGGGATCAGGCCTGACAGCATCACGATCAACCTGTACAAGCAGCTTGGTGAAGATGCCCCGATCGCCTTTGTTGATAGCATGAAGCTTGAGGCGAATGCTGATGGCAAGTGGACGGGTGAGCTCTCTGACCTGAATAAATACGAGGATGGAGTTGAGATTATCTACTCCGTAGAGGAAGACGAGATCGACAGCCGCTACTATCCTTACGTTAAAGGTGATGCGAGCAATGGCTTCGTCATTACAAACTACATCGTGCTGTCAGAAACAGTGGTTGTTGTTCCGGTTGAAACAACGTGGGATGACGCCGACAACCAAGACGGCATTAGACCCGATAGCATTACGATTGAACTCATAGCTGATGGCAAAGTCATTGACTCGAAGGAAATTACAGAAGCCGATGGCTGGGAATGGGCGTTCAAAGACCTGCCTAAGTTCAAAGATGGTAAGGAGATTGTCTACACCATCGCACAAAAACAGGTCGATGGATACGAAACAGCGATTGATGGCTACGACGTAATCAACAAGCACGCGCCGATCAAGATCTCCGTCAATGTGACCAAGCATTGGGAGGATCAAGACAACAAGGCAGGCATCAGGCCTGACAGCATCACGGTTCACCTGTTTGCTGATGGCGTTGATACGGGCAAGAAGTTAGTCCTGACTGAGCAGGTCGAATGGAAGGGTGTCTTCGCCGACTTGGATAAATTCAAGAAGGGCGTTGAGATCAAATACTCCGTCAAGGAAGATGAGGTCGACGGTTACACGGCTGAAATCGTAAGCAATGACGGCGTGGACTTCTCCATCACGAACTGCCCTGTTCTGGGCGAAGAGATCGTCGTTCCTACGACGGGTGAGAGCAGAGGCATCCACTGGATGATGGGTATCGGACTCATGGTGGCCGGAGCCGGCGGACTGCTCCTGATCGAGATTCGTAGGAGAAAGGCTGCGCGTAAAAGCTAAGCTGACAATCACATAGGCGTAAGCTTAGGGGGCCGTCTCAACATGAGGCGGCCCCTTTTCTGCAACACCTGTTGTCCCGTTGGTGTCATCGATCGGATATCTATTGTTGAAGTCAGACTTCATGTTGTGGACAATTCGTATCTCTCTATTCTCTTGGTCTATTCGCGAACGGCAGTTTGCCCTACCAATACAAAAGTCGTTCTAGAAATGGGTTGTTGCGTGTGGTATGATTTAACCGTTATATTGTGAGACTTAATGAGGTTCTTTGGAGTCTCAACCGTAAAAAGGAGGGTTGTCTATGCCGCATGTAATTAGTGATGAGTGTATCATGTGTGGATCATGTGAAGCCGAGTGCCCCATGGAGGCGATTTCTCAGGGTGATTCGCAATTTGTTATCGATCCTGACGTTTGTATCGACTGTGGAGCATGTACCGCTGTTTGCCCCGTTGACGCGATCTCTGAAGCATAATAATCAGTCAGCGTTATAAGACGAACAGGGAGGCTGCCTTAGACGGGTGGCCTTTTTTTGTCATGGTTGAAAGGGATGGAGAAGATGTCGGAAGAGATTATTAATCGTGAATTAGGTGAAGGATCAAGAGAAGAGGTCGGCACGCTGTACCTCGTGGCAACGCCTCTTGGCAACCGCGAGGACATGAGTCCGCGTGCAGCGGGCATTCTCGAACAAGTCGCTTATGTCGCGGCGGAAGATACGCGTACAGCG
Organism: Clostridiaceae bacterium; assembly: GCA_012841145.1. Lineage (GTDB taxonomy): Bacteria > Bacillota > Clostridia > Saccharofermentanales > DTU023 > UBA4923. The sequence goes on from DUVH01000021.1 coordinate 4,071, forward strand.
GCTCGGCTGTTGTCGGAGCTCGGAGTCGGTAATCGCCTCATCAGCTACTACGAGCAGAATCAGCACGCGCGCCACGAAATGTTTTTGCGCGATCTCTATGCCGGTCGCTCGATCGCCGTGATCTCCGAGGCGGGTATGCCCTGTATCTCCGATCCTGGTGAGGGGATCGTACGGTTGGCAGTCGAACACAGTATCCCGATCTCCGTCATCCCCGGGCCTTCGGCTTTTGTTTCGGCCGTAGCGGCTTCAGGCTTCGATACACGACGCTTCGTCTATTCGGGTTTCATTCCTGCTCGTGGAAGGGAACGGAGGATGCTCATCAAGGAGATCGCCTCGGAGCGCCGGACTATTGTCTTCTATGAGGCGCCCCATCGCATCGAGAAGACTTTTCGCGATCTTGTTGAGGCGGATCTGGGTGCTCGTCGCACCGTCATCGCTCGTGAACTGACGAAACGATACGAAGAGTTTATTCGGTTGACGGTCGCCGAAGCCGTCGCATACTACGAGACGGTTACACCGCGCGGCGAATTTACGATCGTGCTCGAGGGTGTTGCTGAATATGAGGCGCGTACAGGCGCTCGGGACGCTCATTCGGACGAAGAACTTATCGAATTGTTGAGAAACTGTCTCGACGAAGGCATGACGACGCGCGAGGCGGCGGCACATGTCGCTGCGGAGATGGGTGAATCAAAAAACAAACTTTATCAGTTGGCGTTGTCTGTGAAAGAGACGCGTTAACAGCTTTTCGGTGGTGTATCGCCGCCATTTATGAGACAATAATACGCAGTGTGGTGAGCGTTGCCGCTCGCCATTTGAATGAGAAAAAGAACATCGCAAGGCGGTCGTTCGTGTCGTTTACGACAAGGACGCGCCGGGACGGAGGAATTATGGCTAAAGAAACGTATTACATCACGACGCCGATCTATTACCCCAGCGGGCAATTGCATATCGGCCACTCATATTCGACGGTCGCCGTCGACGCAATGGCTCGATACAAGCGAATGCGGGGATACGATGTTTTCTTCCTGACCGGTACCGATGAACACGGGCAGAAAATTCAGCAGACGGCTGAAAGCGTCGGAAAAAGTCCGCAAGATTACCTCGACGAAATGGCCGTTGAAATAAAGAAACTCTGGAAAATACTCGATATCAAATACGACGGTTTTATCCGTACGACGGACGACTATCATGAGAAAGCCGTCCAGGCGATCTACCAACAGCTTTACGATCAGGGGGACATCTATAAGGGCAGCTACGAAGGACTCTACTGTACGCCGTGTGAGGCGTTCTGGACGGAAGGTCAGGCTGTCGACGGACTTTGCCCCGATTGCGGTGGGAAAGTCGAGATAACGAAAGAGACGAGCTATTTCTTCCGCCTGTCGGCATACGCAGACAGACTGCTGAAAATGTTCGAGGATGATCCCGAGTTCCTGCTGCCGCCTTCGCGAGCGAATGAGATGATCAGCAACTTCATCAAGCCGGGACTTGAAGACGTCGCCGTGACGCGCACATCGTTTGACTGGGGCGTTCGCATTCCGTTTGACCAGGATCACATCGCATACGTATGGATTGACGCACTCTCAAATTACATCACGGCACTCGGTTATCCTGATGATTTGACGCTTTTCAACCGCTATTGGCCCGCCGACGTTCACGTGATCGGGAAGGAGATCGTGCGTTTCCACTCGCTCATCTGGCCGGCTCTCCTGATGGCGCTTAAGCTGCCTCTGCCGAAGCAGATTTTCGCTCACGGGTGGCTCCTTTTCGAGGGCGACAAAATGTCAAAATCAAAAGGCAACGTCGTCGATCCCGTCATCCTCACAGAGAAGTACGGTGTCGATGCTATCCGTTATTTCCTTCTCCGTAATGTCCCGTTCGGCTCGGACGGCAACTTTACGAACCGCGCGCTGATTGAACGCATCAACAGCGACTTGGCGAACGATCTGGGCAATTTGCTCAGCCGTACCGTCGCCATGATCGTCAAATCTTTCCCGGAAGGACTGCCGAGCGAATACGATGAGCATCCTGTTGACGTGGAGCTCGACGACTCCGCGGATGAGACGTTCAAACAAGTCGAAGCGACGATGGACCATTTGGAATTTAACCACGCGCTCGAGGCGATTTGGGCGCATATCGGTCGCTGCAATAAATACATCGACGTGACGATGCCTTGGATCCTCGCAAGAGAAGAGAAGGACCGCGATCGACTGGCGTCCATCCTCTATACGCTCGCAGATAACTTGCGCCGCATCGCCGTCATGATCGCTCCGTTCATGACGAGGACTCCGGCACTCATGCGCGAGCAACTCGGTATCCCCGAGAGCGATCCGGAAGAGGCGGGAAGCCTGACATCGTGGGAATCGGCCGGGTGTCGCGATCTCTATCAAGGGAATGCCAATGTCAAGAAGGGGCGCCCCATGTTCCCGCGCATCGATGTCGAAAAAGAACTTGAATCACTTGAAGCACTCCTATGATTTGGTTTGATACGCACGCGCATATTCAGAGCGAGGATTTCAACGATGATTTCCCTGATGTTCTCGCACGTGCCCGTGCGGCAGGCGTAACGCGCATTCTGCTGCCGGGCTCAACCGAGGCTGACTCACGCGATGCCTGCCGATTGGCGGTCGACAATCTGATGCTCTATGCTGCCGTTGGCGTTCACCCGCACGACGCGAAGACGTGGGACAGCGGGTCTGCAGATCGTTTTGTGAAACTCGTTCGCACGACGAACGACAAGGCTCTCAAAGCCGGGCGCGATCGCTGTGTTGTCGCGTATGGAGAGATCGGGCTCGATTATTACCGCGATCTATCACCGCGCGATGTCCAGCGCACTGTATTCAGAAAACAGCTGGAGCTCGCGCACGAGCTCCGGCTTCCCGTCATTATCCACATGCGCGAGGCGACGGAAGCGACACTTGATATGCTCCGCCAAGCGTACGAAGATGGACTGTTCTCGAAGGATCACCCTGCAGGCGTCGTGCATTGTTACTCGGGAAGTGCGGAGACGGTTCCTATTCTCTTGGAGCTCGGATTCATGATCGGGTTTGACGGCCCGATCACATACAAAAATGCGCGCAAGCCGATTGAAGCGCTTGCCGCCGTTCCGCTCGATTCACTCGTCCTCGAGACGGACGCGCCGTATCTCACGCCGCACCCCCATCGCGGGAAGCGCAACGAGCCATCCTATTTGCCGTTCATCGGGAAAAAGGCGGCGGAGATTCATAACATGGATGTCGAAGACATCGCGGCGCGCACGACGGCGAATGCCTTGAGACTTTTCAGAATAGTCAAGTAATCAGCTGACAAGTAATCAGTCGAGATCTGCTTCGGTGACAGCGAAAAAGTTTCGGGATTCCATGCTATAATTAGACAAGCCATTTTTTATTTCATTTAAATTGAGTTGATTTTTGTTGGCTAATAACTCCGAAAGAGGAAATTAGCATGAAAAAGAACAACTCGTCACCCATCACGGACTATCCGACTTTGAACGGAATCCCCGTAAGTATCCGCAACGACTATCTCTTCAAGAAGATTTTCGGATCAGAAGACAGTAAAAGCGCTGTCGCACATCTCATCCACCTGACGACAGGTATTCGCAAGGAAGATGTGAGCGATTTGACGATCTCGGATCCGCATCTTACGTCCCGTAACGTAAGAGATAAGAGGGGCATCGTAGACATCCACATCAAATTGAAAGACGGCAAGAGAGTCAACATTGAGATGCAAAACCACTGGCATCCCTTTTATCCCGAGCGGGTGATCTATTATTGGTCGCACATGTATCAGGAGACGTCACGCGCAGGGGAGGGCTATAATAGGCTGAGCAAGTGCATCGGCATACACTTGCTAAACGAAGTTTTCCGCTTGAGCGATAAACTGCAGTCGACCTACAAGATTCGTGAAGAAGACGGCTCCATCTTATCGGACGTCTTGGAATTACACTTCTTCGATCTTACGAGATTACCCGAAGAGACGAAAGAGCTATTACAAAGTGAGATCAGTGAACTGGAACGTTGGTTATTGTTTATTAGAACAGACAGCCAAGAGGTGCGTAACGTGCTGTCGGAAGGAGATGAACTCATGAGCGAGTGCAATGACAAAGTGAAATCTGTTTACTACACCCCAAGCGAACGGGAGATCTACATCCGTGAACATATCGCTGAGATGGATCACTACTCCATCATGCAGGAGAAATATGAAAGCGGAAAGAAGGAAGGCCGAGAAGAAGGTAAAGAAGAAGGCAGAGAAGAAGGTAGGGAAGAAGGCAGAGAAGAAAAAACGATCGAGATGGCCAAGGCGATGTTACAAGACGGGATGGATAAAGAACTCATCCAAAAGTATACAGGGATGGATTGGGAACAGCTCGAAAACTTGTGATCCTTTGTCGCCCATCAAGTTTGCTTTCTCATCTAGCACAAAGAGCTTGAGTGCTTTTCGGGATTATTGGGCACAGGGAATCCGTGCAAGTGTGCGTAAAGTACATGAGAGGCAGAGGTATTTTTACGGACACCGAAAAAAGCCGTCGGATGTCATGTTACAATCTAGGCAAGCCACTTTTTATTTTATTTAATTTGAGTTGATTTTTGTTGGCTAATAACTCCGAAAGAGGAAATTAGCATGAAAAAGAACAACTCGTCACTCATCACGGACTACCCGACTTTGAACGGTATCCCCGTAAGTATCCGCAACGACTATCTCTTCAAGAAGATATTCGGATCAGAAGACAGTAAAAGCGCTGTCGCCCATCTCATCCACCTGACGACAGGTATTCGCAAGGAAGATGTGAGCGATTTGACAATCTCGGATCCGCATCTTTCGTCCCGTAACGTAAGAGATAAGAGAGGCATCGTAGACATCCACATCAAATTGAAAGATGGCAAGAGAGTCAACATTGAGATGCAAAACCACTGGCATCCCTTTTACCCCGAGCGGGTGATCTATTATTGGTCGTACATGTATCAGGAGACGTCACGTACAGGGGAGGGCTATAATAGGCTCAGCAAGTGCATCGGCATACACTTGTTGAACGAAGCTTTCCGCTTGAGTGATAATTTGCAGACGACCTACATGATTCGTGAAGAAGACGGCTCCCTCTTATCGGACGTCTTGGAATTACACTTTTTCGATCTTACGAGGTTACCCGAAGAGACGAAAGAGCTATTACAAAGTGAGATTAGTGAACTGGAACGTTGGTTATTGTTTATTAGAACAGACAGCCAAGAAGTACGTAACGTGCTGTCGGAAGGAGATGAACTGATGAGCGAGTGCAATGACAAAGTGAAATCTGTCTTCTACACCCCGAGCGAACGGGAGATCTACTTCCGCCAACATATCGCTGAGATGGATCACTACTCCATCATGCAGGAGAAATATGAGAGCGGAAAGAAGGAAGGCAGAGAAGAAAAAACGATCGAGATGGCCAAGGCGATGCTACAAGACGGGATGGATAAAGAACTCATCCAAAAGTATACAGGGGTGGATTGGGAACAGCTCGAAAACTTGTGATCTTCTATCTCCCATCAAGTTTGCTTTCTCATCTAGCTAAACCATCTGTGCGAGATATACGTCTTATCAAAAAAAGGAAAGGTTTTGATGGAAATTAAGGAAGTGACGGACTGCAATCAAAAAGAAATGATTGCAAGACGAGTTTTGCATGATCTTCCTGAGTGGTTCGGTATACCGGATGCCTTAGAGCATTACATAACCGAGTCGCGCAAAAAGCCTTTTTTGGCGTGCTTTGATAACGATCATGTTGTTGGGTTCGTTGTCTTACATGAGACGAGCAAAGACTGTGCGGAGATTTTCGTGATGGGCGTTGTGAGAGTCTACCACAGAAAAGGAATAGGCAGACAGCTTAATGCTGCATATGAAGACTTAGCCCGAAGATCGGGGTATTCATATTCTCAAGTGAAAACAGTCCAGATGGGTCACTATGAAGAGTATGATGCAACGAACAATTTTTATCTGGCTATGGGCTACAAAGAGCTTGAATGCTTCCCGGGATTATGGGACTCATGGAATCCGTGCCAAGTGTACGTAAAACACCTTAGAACATAGAGATGATTCATATTTTTAGCTGATAATAGGCGTTTTTGAAGGAGATGAACTAATGAGCGAGTGCAATGACAAAGTGAAATCTGTCTTCTACACCCCAAGCGAGCGGGAGATCTACATCCACGAACACATCGCCGAGATGGATCACTACTCCATCATGCAGGAGATGTATGAGAGGGGAAGGGCTGAAGGCTATAAAGAAGGTTATGAAGAAGCCTATAAAGAAGGTTATGAAGAAGCCTATAAAGAAGGTTGTGAAGAAGCCTATAAAGAGGCTTTTGAAAAAGCCTTTAATGAGGATTTCCTAGAAATAGAAGACAGAGTGAAAATTCAACGATGCATCGTTAAGGTCGCGTTGCAAAGCGGTCTCGATAAGGAGCTCATCCAAAAGTATTCGGGACTGGACTGGGAACAGCTCGAAAAATTGTTAGACGCTAGCTCATGAAGGCGAACCAGGCCGATATGACGCCGGTCGTCGCCAAGTAGATAAGGAGTCCCGCGACTATGACGCCGCCCATGACGGCGATGACGCTCTTTTTGAAATCCATGTTCAGAATGCTTGCGGCGAGCGTGCCGGTCCACGCTCCGGTGCCGGGCAGGGGGATGGCGACGAACAAAAATAGAGCAACGTACAGTCCGTGTCCCGCCTTGCTCATTAACTTCTCGCCTCCGGCTTCTCCGCGTTTAAGAAAGAAACTGAATATTTTGCCGATGTATTTTTTGTCCTGTCCCCACACCAGAATTTTACGTGCGAAATAGAAGATAAGCGGCACCGGCAACATGTTCCCCAAGATCCCGATGAGCATTGAGGTGAGTAACGGTATTTCGTGTGCGCGGGCATAAACGACGGCTCCCCTGATTTCAACGAGCGGGAGCATCGAGATAAAGAAAATCCAGAAGTATTTTTTCAACATATGATTCAGTTAACGACGGAGATTCTTCCGCCGTCAAGTATCCACCCTTGTATTATTTTCCTACACCGCTGTGTGTGCAATCGGCGTCTGCGCATGAATCGCAGTCATCGCTTGGGACACAGGCTACATCACCATCGCTTTCGAATTCGTGGTGGTGATGGTCGTGATCGTGTGAATGGTGTCCGTCGCACACGTGTTCGTCCTGCCCCTTGCCTTGAAGCTCGAGCAGCTTACCCAAGGCGAATTCTGTCAGAAAGACGATCTTCGTAGGCTGAGCCGCGAATGTTTCGCCCTTCAGGACGACGCCGTTGCTCGACTCGGAGTACTCAAGCGGCAGATGTCTCATAAACACTCTTCCCGTTGTGTTATCTTTCACGACGAGCCTGACGTTATCCGCGGAAATACGGCTGAGCGGCGGCAGTCCCGCCTCTCGTTCCGCCAACACAGAAGAGAGGACATCCCACATCTCCGCATGGAGTTGCGTCACCTCCGTATCGTCGGCAGAGGCATCCTGCAACCACTCGGTGATGAGAGCCTTAAACTGACGGAGCTTTTCATTCATATCGCACACACCTCATTCGGTCATCTAATTCGCATTCTATTGTCTCACAAAAGAGGGCGGTGCGTCGTGTGAATCCGCCACAAGTTTTGTAATTATGTCACGTATGGATTTTGTGTGGAGTCCCGGATTTAGCAAGTTACAAATATATACAAGTCGGTCGAAGCGGCGCAGTTGTTTGAAGCTATAGCTGATATCGTATTCTGCAATCTTTCTGCTTGCTTTTCTTGACTCCGCCTTTGTTCTATATAAATACCTTTTCAAATTTGAATCAGTGTCATAAAAAATGCTGAAAAGATTGCAAATCAACTGTTTCAGTAAATTTATATCGCACACTGATAATCCTTAATTTTTGAATTCTCGAAGTCATCCGATGAAGGCAAACTTGACAAACTTGTCATAAAATTAGATTATTAATTTGTAGAGAAAGTAGAGGAAATCGAAATAACCGATATTCTGTTTACAGGAGGTGTCTTTCCCATGAAAATGAAAAAAATGCATTTGATTATCAACGGAGTCCAGCGAATTCTCGTTGTGGATCCTGATAAATCACTTGCCAGCGTACTGCGTGAGCAGCTGTTGCTCACCGGCTGTAAGGTAGGATGTGAAGCGGGACAATGCGGAGCGTGTACGATCGTTTTGAACGGTAAGGCAGTACGCTCATGCATTCTCAAGATGAGCCGTGTTCCCGACTTCTCCGTCATCGAGACGATTGAAGGTATCGGCACTCCTGACGATTTGCACCCTCTGCAAGTCGCTTGGATGGCACACGGATGTGCTCAGTGCGGCTTCTGCTCGCCGGGCTTCATTATGTCCGCCAAAGTCCTCTTGGAGGAAAATCCCGATCCGACGCGCGAGGAAATTCGCCGTTGGTTCCAAGTACACCGCAACCTCTGCCGCTGCACCGGCTATAAGCCGCTTGTAGACGCTGTCATCGACGCCGCGAAAGTCATGCGCGGTGAGCTCAAGAAGGAAGATCTCCTGTTTGAGCCGAAGGACAACAAAATCATTGGAACAACGTATGCTCGTCCGTCCGCAGTCGCGAAAGTGACGGGAACATGCGATTACGGCGCAGACGTCGCGCTGCAGATGCCGGAAGGCACGGCGCGCCTCGCTCTCGTTCAGGCAAAAGTGCATCACGGTCTCATCAAGGGCATCGACTTTGAAGAGGCGGAGAAGATGCCGGGCGTGTACAAAGTCATCACGCACAAGGATGTCAAAGGAAAGAACAGAATATCCGGCCTGATCACGTTCCCGACGAACAAGGGAGACGGATGGGATCGCCCGATTCTCTGTGATGAGAAAGTATTCCAGTACGGCGACGCGATCGCGATCGTAGCGGCCGATACTCTTGAAAACGCAAAAGCGGCAGCGGAGAAAGTTGTCGTCGACATTGAAGAGTTGCCTGCCTACCTTGACGCGATGAGCGCCATGGCGGAGGACGCTATCGAGATTCACCCCGGAACGCCCAACGTCTACTTTGAAATCAATACGATTAAGGGCGATGAGGTGGAGCCTATCCTTGAGTCGGCACCGTACGTCGCCGAAATCAATTCGTTCTGCTCGCGGCAGCCTCACTTGTATCTTGAGCCAGACTGCGGCAACGCCTACATCGATGAAGAGGGCAGACTGACCATCCACTCGAAGAGTATCGGACTTCACCTCCATCATGCGATGATCGTCGCCGGTATCGGCATTGAGCCCGAGAAACTTCGCCTCATCCAGAACCCCGCCGGCGGAACATTCGGATACAAATTCTCGCCGACGATGGAAGCGCTGCTTGGCGTCGCCTGCCTCGCGCTCGACGGACGTCCGTGCTCACTCGTCTACGATATGTACCAGACGATTACGTACACGGGCAAGAGGTCTCCGGGCTTCATGAATATCAAGATGGCTGCCGACGAAGAGGGCAAGCTGCTCGCGATGTGGGGCGATAACATTATGGATCACGGTCCGTACTCCGAGTTCGGAGACTTGTTGGCGATGCGTTTCTCACAGTACACGGGCGCGGGATACGACATCAAGAACATCCGCAACAAAAACCAGGCCGTCGCGACGAACCATGCGTGGGGCTCAGCGTTCCGCGGTTATGGGTCACCGCAATCGTTCATGGGCAGTGAAGTCTGTATGGACGTTCTCGCGGAAAAGATGGGCATCGACCCGTTCGAGTTGCGTTACCGCAACATTTACCGCCCGGGCGCGACGACGCCGACAGGACAAGTTCCCGATGTCTACTGCCTAGAGGATATGTACAACAAGGCGCGGCCGTACTACGAAGAGGCGAAGGCACGTTGCGCCGAGCTGAATGCGAAATCGGACGGTCGCTACAAGTATGGAGTCGGCATCTCGCAAGGCATATACGGTTGCGGGATTGACGGACCCGACTCATCAGCCGCCAATGTCCAGCTGAATCCCGACAACACGATCACCTTGTTTGACTCGTGGGAAGACCATGGGCAGGGAGCCGATATCGGATCGCTGTCGATGGCGCACGGCACATTGCGCGAAGCCGGATTCAAGCCCGAAGATATCAAGCTTGTGAAGAACGACACGGCGCTCACGCCCGCATCAGGACCTGCCGGCGGCAGCCGTTCGAACGTCATGGTCGGTAACGCCATCGTCACCGCTTGCCGTATGCTCGTCAACGCGATGAAACGCGAAGACGGTACATACCGCGACTACGACGCGATGATCGCCGAGAACATCCCCGTTTACTATGAGGGAACGTGGGTTGCATCCGCCAACACGGGCTGCGACCTCGAGACGGCGCAAGGAGCTCCGTTCTGCATCTACATGTACGAACTCTTCATGCCCGAAGTCGAAGTCGACACGGAGACGGGTAAAGTTCGCGTCATCCGCTTCACGACCGTACCCGACGTGGGCACGATCATCAACCGCAGCGTTGTCGACGGTCAGATCTACGGCGGTCTCGCCCAGGGTATCGGATTAGCTCTTACCGAGGACTTCGAAGACTACAAGAAACATACATCACTCTTGGGCTGCGGCATTCCGTACATCGAGGATGTTCCCGACGAGCTCATCGTCGATTACGTCGAGACGCCGAGACCGCTCGGACCGTACGGTGCGGCAGGCTGCGGAGAAGCGCCGCTGACGGCGCCTCACCCCGCGATCCTAGGTGCTATCTTCGACGCAACGGGCGCTCGCATCACGAAAGTTCCGGCGAAACCGGACGTCGTTCTTGAGGCGCTCAAAAAAGTAAAATAAGACACCGATATTTGGAGGAGATGATCTTCTCCGAATAGCTAAGCAGATGTCCTACAAAGTGTAGCAAGGCGGGATCTGACGAGCGGATCCCGCTTTGTCTCGCTGGAGTTATTTCATTGAATATATTGCCGCTGCAATCTTCTTCGCACCGCTGTTTGGAGCGTGTGAAGAAGCGATTGTTATGCGATAGAATGAGAACTATGGGAGGTGTTTATGAAAATGTTCGATCAAGACAAACTCCTCGAGTTGGAATCTCTCTGTGTACAAGAGCAACCTCCTGCCGCGATGGCGGCCTGTCCTCTTCACGTAGAGTGCAGAGCGGTTTGTCAGGCAGTTGCCGACGGAAAATATGACATCGCGCGCTCCGCTTATACGAAGACAGTTCCCTTACCGCATATTCTTTCCCATCTCTGTGAAATGCCCTGTGCGTCTTCATGTATCCGTAAAGAGTACGGCGGCTCGATTAATCTTCGCGGCGTTGAATGGGCGGCGATGCAATTCGGCAAACAGTTACCGAGACGTCGTCTGCCGATGCGAAAAAGCGGTACGGCGGCGATCGTCGGCGCCGGACCGTTCGGATTGACGACGGCGCTGGAGCTCGCGAGAAAGGGTTTCTCCGTTACCGTTTATGAGAAAAATGAGCGCGCCGGAGGCAGCCTCCTCGAAGCGAATCTCCCGATAGAGGCGATCGACGAGGACATGAAACAGTTCAGAGATGAGGATGTGACGTTTTGTTTCAATGAGTACATCGATGACCTCGGTACGCTGTCAGACTTCGACGCCATCTTGTTGGCGACTGGAAGCGCTAGAGACGATTCCGATTCCGTGACGATGATCACGTCAGACGACGGCATATTCTCGGGAGGAGATTTTCCTTCTCTCATCGAAGCGCTCGCCGCGGGAAAGCGCGCCTCAAATACGATTAACCGGTATGTCAAGCGAGTGTCGATGACGGCGGCGCGCGGCGATGAGATGAAACGCACGACGAGCCTCTACGTCGAGACACAAAAGATCTCTTTCACGCCGCCGAAAACGGAGGCGGTGACAGATCGTGAGAGTGCTGAAGCAGAAGCGTCACGCTGCATTCAGTGTGAATGTATGGAATGCGTGAAAGCTTGTGCGTTTATGGCGCATTACAAGCGCTACCCGAAGCTCTATCTTCGCGAAGTCTACAATAATCTCGCCATCGCCATGGGCGACCGTATTTCAAACACGCTGATCAACTCGTGTTCTCTCTGTGACCAGTGCGCGGCTGTTTGTCCGCACGGGCTCAATCTCGGCGAATGGATCCAGACGGCGCGCGAGATTATGGTCAAAACGGAGAAAATGCCTCCCTCTGCTTTTGAGTTCGCGGTCGATGACATGCGGCAAGCGAATGGCGTGTCGTCCTTTTTTGTAAGACACCAACCGGGCATGGAGGCAAGCCGCTATCTTTTTTTCCCCGGTTGTCAACTCGGAGCGTCGGCTCCCGACATTGTCAGGAAAACGTACGATTATCTCTGCGGTTCACTTGAGGGCGGTGTTGCTTTCATGCACGGCTGTTGCGGCATCATGGCGAAATGGGCGGGGGAAACGGAACTCTTCGAAGAGACAAAGGCGATGCTGAAGAACGAGTGGGAGGCGCTCGGTTGTCCGACCGTCATCGTCGCCTGTTCAACATGCCGCAAATCGCTCGCAGATATCATAGACGATGTGCGCGATGTGTGGACGGTTCTGTTAGAGACGGGTATACCCGATACGAACAGGGATCTTCCCGTGACGATTCATGACGCATGTGGCGCACGCGATCAGGAAGAGACGCGCTATGCCGTAAGAGAACTGCTCTCTCGGCTCGGATGTCGCGTTCAGGAACCGAAGTATTCAGGCGAGGAGACGCCTTGTTGCGGGTACGGAGGTCTTGTTCAATTCTCGCATATCGACGTGGCAAACAAAATGACGGAGTTCTGTCTCCGAGATGTCGACGAGACGAGGCTGACGTACTGTATGGGGTGTCGCGATCGATTCAGCAAAGCGGGCGCTCGCGCCGTACATCTGCTCGAGTTGATCTTCGGCACGAATACCGGCGAGGAACGCGCCCCCGGTTATTCTCTGCGACAAGACAATCGGGCCTTGCTCAAGCGTACAATGTTGCGCGATTTGTGGCATGAGGAACAGGAGGAGGAAGATAGATTGATTTTGATTTACGATGACGATCTCGGCGAACTGCTTGAGAAGAGATTGATCCTCGAAGAGGATATTCGCGAGGTAATTGAAGAAGCCGAGGCGACGAGCCGCTTTATCGAGGAGGTCAAGTCGGGACTCCGTATCGCGTACAAGCAGATCGGCCATGTTACCTATTGGGTGTATTACGCACCTGAAGGCGAGGCGTGGCGCGTCAAGCGCGCATATAGCCATCGGATGGAAATCCGGTCAGATCAGGGGGTGTGATGATGTCTGAAGTGAAGTACCACGAGGTATTCGACTTATCGGAAGGTGAGCTCTGCTGCGGACTTTGCAACGTCCCGCTCGAAAACGGCCCGATCACCCTCCGTTACATGGGAAATGACTTCCCGATCTTAATGCCGAAATGTCCGATCTGTGGACTTGGTTTAATTCCCGAGGAGCTCGCGACGGGAAAAATTCTCGATGTCGAGCGTGCGCTGGAAGACAAATAGTAGTTACAATGAACGATTTCTATGCAAGCGAGGAGTGGCGGGCGTTTGATCTCGGGCATCCGGGCGGAGCTGAGTCGACGAAAAAGCTATTGTCAAAGGGTAATGTCACGTGTGATGACCGTATACTCGATCTTTGTTGTGGAGCGGGGGAGAGCGTGAGAGTTTGCGCAGAGTTAGGATTTGACGTTTGTGGCGCCGACCGTGCCTCTGTCATCGAATATACGCGCAAAAACGATCCTGATCACCGCTATCGCGTATGGGAAACGTCGGAAGAAATGGGGGCGAACCTTCCTTATGAGGACGGTTCGCTTGACGTTGTGCTCTGTGAGTGCAGCCTTTCATTACTGAAAGATAAGGCAAGTGTCGTAAATGAAATACATCGCGTTTTATCACGTGGCGGAAGGTTTCTCATTTCTGACGTATATGACGGGATTCCACCCGACTTTGAGGGATTCCGACGCGTATGGTGGGAAGATGCGACGGACACGCTGCGTACGTTCATCGCCTCTTGGATATGGGAGACGGGGACGGCATTTCCGTCTCCATCGTGTCGAGGAGGAACAAAGTATTTTCTCGGCGTGTACGAAACGGTCTAGCGGTATCATATCGAAAACGATTGATGTGCGCTGTAATATCGCTGTATGAATGATCGTAGCGATTCTCCAGAAGGGGATGTCATCATTAAAAACGGCCAAGAGCATGACGGCATGATGTATGGAGGACAGTATGGATTTCGATAAAATGGTTTTTGAAATGAGGCGCCAAGGTTTCAAGTGTGCGCAGATTATGGTGAAAGTAGCGCTTGAAATCGACGGTAAGAATAACCCCGATCTCCTCCGTGCGATGTCGGGACTCAATACAGGTATGGCTGAAACGGGCGGAGCGTGTGGCGTTTTGACCGGCGGCGCCGCGGCGTTAGGTTATTTCACCGGTCGCGGTGAGCCTAACGAATTACCGCACGAGCGCGCGACGGAGATTGTAGCAGCTTATGTTAACTGTTTTCGAGAAACGTACGGAACGGATACTTGTTATGGACTGATCGGCGGTGATTTTTCCCGTTGTCCTTCGATATGCCCCGGTGTCATACAAGCGGGGTATGAAATGTTGATTGAAATCATTACGGAATACGAGATCCTCGAGTCATGATCGCGGTGAGCATTATGGTGAGGTCGATTAGTCGGATATACGCATGTAAGTAGATGATGGATGAGCGAGCATACGTTTAAGTGTCATGGACGGTGCGAGGCGGCTTACATAGGATAGCTCAGCATGTGAAAACACGTAGTGCGAGCTGCTGTAGAGGCGGCTTGCGCAGGAAAGTCCAGCGTGTGAAAGCCGAAGTTTGAGCTGCGGTGCGAGGCGGCTTACACAGGAGAAACTAACGTGTGAAAATGCGTAGTTCGAGCGGTGATAGAGGCGACAGAAATGAAAGAGAGTGGATGATGAAGGATCAAATTGTAAGGCATGTGTTGAGCGAGACGGAGAGTGTCTGCCCCGTCTGTCTCAAAAAGATCAAGGCATACCGCGTTGCGGAGGGCGGGAGCGTATGGCTCGAAAAGACGTGTCCAGACCATGGCGGCTTTTGCGTTGAGGTATGGGGCGATCACGTTCCGTACGAAGAGTGGAATCGTGTAAAAAAACCATCTGTTCCTGTGAACCCTGCAACGACCTTTCAGCGGGGATGTCCCTACGATTGCGGGTTATGTCCCGATCATCGTCAGCACAGTTGCTGCGTTCTGCTCGAAATCACGGAACGCTGCAATCTCAAATGTCCAGTCTGTTTTGCGTCAAGCGGTAGGGAGACCGCTGATCCGCCGATTGGGGAGCTCATGGAGACGCTCGCCGATCTTTTGACGCGCGGCGGGCCGTTGAACATTCAACTCTCGGGCGGTGAACCGACGGTGAGAGATGACTTGCCGGAGATCATAAAGCGTGGAAAGGAGATGGGGCATCCGTTCTTCCAAGTTAATACGAACGGATTGCGCCTCGCAAGCGAGCCGGATTACGCTCGATTACTCGCCGATGCGGGACTTGACTGTGTATTTCTGCAGTTCGACGGAGTATCGGACGATGTCTATCGAAAGATCCGTGGGCGCGATCTTCTCTCGGAAAAAAGGACAGCGATAGAGCGGTGCGAGGAGGCGGGAATCGGTGTCGTGCTCGTTCCGACTGTTTGTGCCGGCATAAATACACATGAAATCGGGGCGATTCTCGATTTTGCCGTGGAAAATATATCAGCCGTTCGCGGAGTGCACTTTCAGCCGATGACGTACATGGGACGCTATCCGGAAGGAGCGCCTGTTCGTCGTTTTACGCTATCGCATTTGTTATACGAGATTGAAAAACAGATGGACAGTCGCATGAAGAGGACCGACTTTTCACCGGGTGGTGCGGAAAATGCGTATTGCTCGTTTTCCGCTTCTTATTTTGTCAATCCTGACGGAACGTTGAAGACTAAGACAGATCCTGCCGCTTGCGGTTGCGGCTGCGGAAGTCCGATCCCTGAGGCGGCAGACCGCGCGCGACAAGCGCGTGCCTACGTTGCGAAGGCTTGGAAAGGCGCCGGCAGGAAGAAGATTGATGTCGGTAAAATGAGTATCGGAGGTAGCGTTTCGGCGAAACGTCTGACCGATACGTCGTCACTCGACAATTTCCTCGAGAATTTTCAGAGAAGACAACTCGCTGTCTCGGCGATGTATTTTATGGACGTGTGGAATCTCGACCTCGACCGACTTCGCGACTGCTATATCCACGTCGCCGACGGCAAGCGGTTAATTCCGTTTTGCGCGTATAATCTCACCGCCCAAAACGGCAAGACGCTATATCGGCGTTGAGCAGTATGTCTTTAGGGATAATGCGAACAACCTTGGATCAGTGGATCCGCGAAAAGCACGGATTCGATACCGATGATCGGCAAGCGATTGAATCGTATCAGCTTGCCCGGATACGTGCGGTGATCGATTACGCGAAAGCTCAGTCTTCATTTTATCGTCGCTTGTACGAGGATTGGGCTGTACCCGAATCGTTCGATGCTTTCTCCCAGTTCCCGATGATCGATTCCGGAGATCTCGTGCAACACGGGCTATTAATGCTTTGTGTCAAGCAAAGCGAGATCTCGCGGATCGTAACATTTGAATTTCCTCAACGAGGCGCCCCGGAGGAGTTAACGACAATGCGGACTTCCGGAACGGTAGAGTCGCCAAAACGCATCTATTTCACGCGTGAAGATATCGAGCTGACGCTCGATTTTTTTGAGCACGGGATGAAGACGCTGTGCCGACCGGGCGAACGTGCTCTTATTCTTTTTCCGGCAAAGACTCCCGACAGCGTGGGGGCGCTTTTATCGGAGGCGCTGACGCGACTCGGACTTACCGTGCATTGCGAAGATTGCGAGACGGCCGTCGCTCTACTCCGCGAAATTCCGGTTGATGTTGTTTGCGGTTCCGCATCTTACCTTATGGCGGTGTCGAAACGAACAGAGGACACTCGTGTTCGCGCTGTCCTGAGTAGTAGTGAAAGTCTTTCCTCGGAGGACAGACAAAGTCTGGAGCGCGCTTGGCATTGTCAGATTTTCGATCATTACGGCATGACGGAGACGGGGCTCGGAGGCGCCGTCGAGTGTGACGCGCATTGCGGGATGCACATCCGCGAGAACGATCTCTACTTCGAGGTCGTTGACGGCGAAGGGATGACGGTCCCGGACGGCGCGATGGGGGAACTCGTCGTTACGACGCTGACTCGGCGTGGGATGCCTTTTATCCGTTATCGGACGGGAGACAACGCGATTTTAACAGGCGAACGGTGTCCGTGCGGCAGCCTTTTACGCCGTATTCTTTACGTCAAACGAAAAGATTCAGGGGCGCTTTGCGCTAATTGATCAAATTTCCTGTGATCGCGTCATCCGTTTGATATACTTAGACTAATAGTCTCGATGACGACGCCTTAACTGTTGTCGCGAGACAGTCTTAATCGCTTGCCGTGAGGCGTGTAAGGAGTTTTCGATGGTAGAAAAAACTGAATATTATTCGTCTTCCGACGGCAGGACGGATATCTACGTAGCGGTGTGGGAACCTGGAGGTGAACCCGTCGCACTGCTGCAGGTTGTGCACGGCATGGCGGAATTTATCGATCGTTATGATCGTTTTGCCCGTGTGCTGGCTGAACACGGAATTCTCGTCGCGGGCAATGACCACTTGGGACACGGCTATTCCGTGAAGAGTAAAGATGATTGGGGATACTTTGCAGACTATCACGGAAACCGTTGCGTGCTTGAGGATATGCGTTCGCTGTACGGCATCCTGAAAAGCCGCTACCCCGAAACGCCTTGTTTTATGATGGGGCATTCGATGGGGTCTTTCCTTGTGAGACAGTATCTCCACGTCTATCCGGCAGACAAGCTTGACGGCGTCATTTTGACGGGAGTCGGCATGCAGCCGAAGGCCTTGATCGCGACGGCTCTTACTTTGGCGAAATTATTGCGACGTGTTCAGGGTAAGCGTCATCGGAGTCAATTGCTCACCGCGATGGCGCTCGGCAACAACAACCGCTTTTTCAAGCCGAATCGCACGCCGTGTGACTGGCTGACACGCGATGAGGCGATCGTCGACGCATATGTGGCCGATGAGCGCAATCAATTCAAGTTTACGACGGGCGCTTTTGTCGACATGTTTACCGGCTTTTACTCGCTTTACGATAAAAAGAATCTCGCGCTCATGGACAGGGCGACGCCCGTCATGATTGCCAACGGCGACCACGATCCCGTGGGCGACATGGGGAAGGCCGGTCCTAAGCTGTATGATCAGTTCAAAGACCTCGGCTTTGACGATGTCGTCATGAAACAGTACGAGGGTGCCCGACACGAGATCGTCAACGAGATTAACAACGATGAAGTCGATCGCGACATCATCGACTTCATCCTTTCACGAGCAGAAAACGCTGCGTCCGTCGAAGCGTGAAGGCTGTAAGACAAGAAACATTTTAGACGGTAGGCGCGAGCGGAAAACGCTGCGTCCGTCAAAGCGTGAAATGACTGTAAGACAAGAAGCATGTTAGGCGGTAGGCGCGAGCGGTGACGGTGTCGCCCGTGCCGCGGTATCCGCCGTAAAGAAATAACAACCGAGGGGATTATATGGCTCGTTATTTACCTGAACCTTACAGGATCAAGATGGTTGAACCCTTAAGGGTTACGACGAAAGAGGAGCGCAGCGCGGCGATACGCAAGGCGCATTACAATTTGTTCGGCCTGAAAAGCGATGATGTCTACATCGACATGCTTACCGACAGCGGAACGGGAGCGATGAGCGACCGGCAGTGGGCGTCGATGATGATGGGTGATGAGAGCTACGCCGGTTCGCGCAGCTATTACCGTCTGATGGACGTCTGCGATGAGTTATTCGGCTGGAAATTCTACCAGCCCGTTCACCAGGGGCGAGCGGCGGAACACGTGCTCTTTCCACATTTGATTAAGAAAGGTCAAGTTTCGATATCGAACATGCATTTCGATACGACGACAGGGCATGTCACGCTCGCCGGCGGAAAGGCGGTCAACTCTGTTGTGCCGGAGGCGAAAGATATCTCGACTTACCATCCGTTTAAGGGGAACATGGATACGGAGCGCCTTGTCGAGCTGATCGAAATGTACGGTCGTGAAAAAGTCGGCATGATTGTCATGACGGTGACGTGCAACTCGGCGGGCGGCCAGCCCGTGTCCCTCGCCAACATACGCAAGACGGCAGAGATCGCGCGCCGATACGGCATCCCGTTCGTGATCGACGCGGCGCGATTTGCCGAGAACGCTTTTTTCATCAAAGAACGGGAAGAAGGTCAAAGCGATCGCCCGATCGGCGATATTGTCCGCGATATATTCAAAGACGCGGACGCATTTACGATGTCGGCAAAAAAGGACGGCCTCGTTAACATGGGCGGGCTCGTCGGCATTCGCGAAGACGAGGAGCTCTTCAGAAAGGCCAGAAGCCTCGTCGTTCCGTATGAGGGCTTTGTCTCGTACGGCGGACTCTCCGGGCGCGACCTCGACGCGCTCGCCGTGGGGTTGATAGAGGGCATTGACGAAGATTTCCTCCGCTCTTACATCGGACAGACGCGCTATTTGGCGGAACGGCTGACGGAACTCGGTGTTCCTTGCCAGCTGCCTGCCGGCGGACACGCCGTCTTCGTCGACGCGCGCGCGATTTTGCCGCATGTCCCGTACGATCGCTTCCCGGGACATTCTCTCTGTGTCGAGCTGTATCGCGAGGCGGGGATCCGCGGGTGTGACGTCGGGTCTTTCATCCTTGACCCCGATCCCGAGACGGGCGAGCAGCCGGAGGCCGAGATGGAGTTTTCAAGATTCTGTATACCGAGGCGGACCTACACGCAGGCGCATCTCGATTACGTCGCGACATCATTGCAGAAAGTGATGGCCGACAGCGAGCGCGTAAAAGGCTTCCGCATCGTCAAACAAGAAAAAGTTCTGCGTCATTTCACGGCAGAACTTGAACCGTACGAATGATACGCGCTAACATGCGGTATAATAGCAAAAAGCAACTTCTCAAAGGGGGAAAATATGAAATTTACGACAGACAAAATCAGAAACATCACCGTGATGGGTCACGGCGGCGTCGGCAAAACAGCTTTTGTCGAAGCCGCGCTCTACAATGCAGGCGTGATCGACCGTATGGGCCGTTCGAACGACGGGAATACGGTGACCGACTTCGATGCGGAGGAAATGCGCCGCGGGTCGTCGATCAGCACATCCGTCGCATGGTGTGAATGGAAGAAACACAAGCTCAACTTTATCGATACACCCGGTGATTTTGATTTTCTCGGTGAACAGATCCTCGGTATGTTCGCGGGCGACACGGCATTGATCATCATGTCGGCGAAAGACGGTTTATCTGTCGGCGCTGAAAAAGCGGTGCGCAATGCAGGAGGTGAGAATATCCCCGTCGCGTTCTTCGTCAACCGTATGGACGAGGCGAACGCCAACTTTGAGAAGACCGTGGGCGAATTGCGAGACGCCTATGGGGCGCGAGTTCTGCCGCTTTCGTTGCCGATCATGCAAAATGAGAAAATGACGGGAATCGTCGATGTGCTCAGCGCAAAAGCTTATTCCTTTACCGGGAAACGCGGTGAGATGAAAGCGACGGATCTGCCGGACGCTCTGGCGGGAGTCGTCGAAGAGTACGCCGAGACGCTCAAGGAGCAAATGGCGGAGAACGACGAACACCTCATGGAGAAATATTTCGAGGGTGAAGATTTCACGCCAGAAGAAGAAGCGTATGGAATGCGCAAAGCGATCGCTGCCGGATCCATCATGCCCGTCTTCGCCGGTTCGGCGCAAGAGAATTTGGGTGTCTCATTCGCGCTCGATTCCATAGCCAAGTTTTTCCCGACACCTACCGACGGTCATCCCGTTAAAGCAATTAACAAGAACGGCGAAGAAATTCTTCTTCACTCCGAAACGGACGGCCCTCTTGCGGCATTCGTGTTCAAGACGTTCGTCGACCCCTTCGTCGGCCGTATCTCTCTGTTCCGCGTCTTTTCGGGCACGTTCAAAGATGAGGGCACCGTCTACAACGTGAATCAGGAGAAAGAAGAGCGCCTGATCGGCCTCAACTACCAGAACGGCAGCAAGCAGACATCGACGGAAGAAGTCGTCGCCGGAGACATCGGCTCGATCGCAAAATTGTCGGACACGGTGACGCTCAATACGCTGACGATGAAGGCCGATCCTCTCAGGATCATCGCGCCTGAACTGCCGATCCCGTGCTTGACGCTCGCCATCTCGCCTGTCAATAAGGGCGATGAAGAAAAAATCATGCAGGGTCTCATCCGTTTGAAAGATGAAGATGTGACGTTTGATATCGTAAACGACCCCGAGACGAGACAGTTCCGTCTCTCGGGACTCGGCGAAGTGCAGCTCGACGTGCTTTGCGCTCGACTGAAATCAAAGTTCGGTGTCGAGGCTGAGCTTAGCGAGCCGCGTATCGCGTACAGAGAAACGATTCGCAGACAAGTGCGCGTGCAAGGCAGGCATAAGAAACAGACGGGCGGCCACGGCCAATTCGGAGATGTGTGGATTGTCTTTGAACCCGGTTCCGGCACGTCGGAAGGCCTAGAATTCGCTGAAGAAATCTTCGGCGGAGCCGTTCCGAGAAACTACTTCCCCGCCGTCGAAAAAGGTCTCCAGGAGGCGATCGAAGAGGGTGTCCTCGCCGGCTACCCCGTCGTCAACCTGAAAGCGACGCTCGTTGACGGCTCCTACCACGCTGTCGACTCGAACGAACTCTCGTTTAAGCTCGCCGCACGGTTGGCGTACCGCGCCGGATTGCCGCAGGCCGATCCCGTTCTTCTCGAGCCGATCGACAAGCTGATGGTTCACATCCCCGACGATTTTCTCGGCGATATCATGGGTGACCTGAATAAGCGTCGCGGACGCATCATGGGCATTCATCCCGATACGATTCCGGGACACCAGATCGTGGAGGCGGAAGCGCCCAGAGCTGAGATTGCAAAATACGCAACCGACTTGAAGTCCATGACACAGGGTCGCGGCTGGTTTACGGTAGATTTTGTTCGCTACGAACAGGTCCCGCAGAATATTGCAGATCGCATTATCGCCGCCGCGCAGAGCGAAGAATAATAACAAGGAGAATCTCGGCGCGCCCGTCGCGGGGCGCCGAGATTCCGATGTCCGAAAGGTCGGCCGTTATGACTGACCTTTCTTCTCATTAATCAGGTAATACCGCCAAGCTGTCGAGCGACACAGCTTCGGAATTTATTAGTACCATCAAGCTGTTGAGTGACACAGTTTCGGAATTTATTAGTACCATCAAGCTGTCGAGCGACACAGCTTCGGAATTTATTAGTGCCATCAAGCTGTCGAACGACACAGCTTCGGAATATGTTAGTACCATCAAGCTGTTGAGCGACACAGCTTCGGAATTTGTTCGGTACGTACCGCGAGGAGCGGGCTGAACGACTCAGGGAGTCCAAACCATGTACTTAAACTCAATGACCGTCTCATCACTCGAGTTTGTGATCCGACGATCGTGTCTCGCCACCCTTCCATCTTGGGGTGCTGTTGTTGTGGCGTTTCTCCTGCTCTTATTATCGTGTTATATCACCACTTTTATAAAATCCGCGCGCGTCATCAATATGGAGCGGTTGAGAGAGCGCGTCGAAGCGGGCGGTTCACGTGCGAAAGCCCTGTTGAGACGCTTGGAATCACACGAGAAGTTCTATCGCGAACTGACGACGGCTTCTGTGCTCGTGGCAGCGATGTATTTCTTCGTGGGCGCCGTATATTCCATCCCGTCCGTCGCAATGTTCTTGTCGCGTTCCGCTGTCGGATACCGTTGGGTTTACGTCGGCGTGATCATCGTTCACGCGCTGTTATTTCTGGTCATCGGGAAGAGTTTGCCCGAGCGCGTTGCAGGAGGAAATGGCGGTGTTTTCGCCGTAAAGTACTGGTATTTGATGGCGGCGCTTTTGCTTATCGTGAGGCCGATTGAATGGCTCGTGCATTACATCGCCACGGCGCTCATGCGCCTGTTTCGCATGCGCGAAGTCGAGGCCGTCGCGCTCGCTCCGACGGAGGAGGAGTTCCTGCGAATGCTGGAAGACGGCCGCGACCGAGGCGCGATTGTCGAAGACAACATCGAGCTGTTCGCCAACCTTTTCGATTTCGACGATAAGATTGCTGCCGATATCATGACGCATCGCACTGATATTGAAGCGCTTCCCGTCGACGCCGACTACAGATCGACCGTCTCATTCGTGAACGAAACGGGATACACGCGATTCCCTGTTTATCGGGGATCGGTCGACAACATTATCGGTGTCCTGCACGTTAAAGACCTCCTCTTTACCGACCGCGACAAATTTTCCTTGGAAACGATTATGCGCAAAGCGTGGTTTACGCCTGAATCGCGTATCATCAGCGACTTATTCAACGATATGCAGCAAAACCATATACAAATGACGATCGTGATCGATGAATACGGCGGAACGGCGGGGCTTCTCACGATTGAGGATCTCGTCGAACAGATCGTCGGCAATATTGAGGACGAGTATGACGAGGTGGAGCAGGAGATTGTTGAAATCACTCCCGGATCGTGGCTTGTGGCAGGGTCTTTCACGCTTGACAAGCTTTCGAAAGTGACAGGTGTCACGTTCGAAGATGACGATTACGACTCCGTCGCCGGATTCCTGATTGAACTGCTCGACAGAATCCCCGAGGAGGACGAGCAACCGTCCGTGCGCTATGAGAATCTCGTCTTTCATATTCTCTCCGTCTCCGATAACCGCATCGTCCGCGTTCGCGTGACGCGCCTACCGGCATCCGAACAGGAAACGAAAGGGAGCGCGGAATGAGAACGTACGGCAACGCTCTCGGCACGCGTGACGGCGACAAAATCGGCGTGTCCGCCGTCCTCTTTGATCTCGACGGCACGCTTCTCAACACCATCCCTCTCATACTCGCGACGAACCGACATACTTTTGAAAAAGTGCTCGGTTGGGTTCCTTCTGATGATGCGATTCTCGCGACGATCGGTGAACCGCTCATGACGGCCTTTAATCGATACAGCGAAGAAAAGAGCCCTGAAATGTTTCGCGAGTACGTTGAGTGGAGCGCCTCGCGAACGACATCGCATGTGGGGATTTTTCTCGATATCGTTCCCTTGATCGAGCAGCTGCGCCGAGATGGATTCAAGACGGGCATTGTTACGTCGAGACGGGGAGAGAGTACGATCGAACATCTGAAGGCGTTCGAGATCATACATTTATTCGATGTGATCGTAAGTGTTGACGACACGGAGGAGCATAAACCGTTGCCTGCACCCCTGTTGTGCGCGATGGAGCGCCTTGAGATGGACAATCCGGAAGACCTGATCTACGTGGGCGACACGATCCACGACTTGCAATGTGCGAGGAACGCCGGAATGCATTTTGCCGCGGTCAGCTGGACGGCGATGGATAAAGACGCGCTCGATCGCGCCGCGCCCGATTTTTGGCTCGATACCCCCTTTGATCTTCTCAGTAAAATCGAACTGTGCTAAACTTTGTTGCACGCAATTTAATATAGGAACTCGCGACAGGCGTCTTTCAGCTCGTTCATAAGTACCGTGTTCGTTGTATCATTAGGCGAGACGGCATAGATGAGAGGTGAAGCCTCTTGTGTCGCGGAGGGAAGGGAATATATGGCTAAAAAAGAATCTACAGAATGGAAACAGGACGTAGCGAGGGCGGAAAGAAAAGATCGACTCGCCCGCCTGAAAGGCAGTGACGGCCAGAAGAAGAAAATCGAAGCGCGCAGTACCGGAAAAAAAGTGGCACTCATAGTGGTCGCCGTCATCGTCGTGCTCGCACTTGCCGTCTGGCTCATCGCAAGTACCGGGCTTTTGACACGCTACTCGATAGCGTTAACTGTAAACGATAAGAAGGTTACGGCCGGCCAAGTCAACATGTACTTTGGAAACTATGCGGCGTCGAACCAGTGGGGAATGGCCTTTACGGAAGAGTTCCAGTTGATGCTCGATCAAAAGTCACAGGCCTCCGCATCGGGCACACTGCGCGACGACTTGGTCAACAGCGTCATCCCCGGGGTGGTTTACGCGATGGCGATACTCGATGACATGGAGAAAAGCGATTTTGAATTGACGGAAGAGCAGCAAGAGGAAATCGACGGCATGCTCGAGAATATGGAATTTCAGATTACGCAATTAGCTCTCCAAAACGGCACGACACTAGCCAGTTTCCTAAAAATGTACTTCGGCCCCGGCGTCAACATGAAGATGGTGAAGCAGGACTTCGTCAACTCGATGATGATCTCGTATTATAACGATTACGTTGCCGAACAGGCCGATCTCACTGATGCCGAGATCTCAAAATACTATGAAGAGCACAAGGACGAGCTCGATGTCTATACGTACAATTCCTATCAGTTCAAAATTGACGTAGGAGAAGACGCTACGGAAGACGAGAAACTTGAGGCGCTTCTTAAGTTGAAGGCAGACGCCGGAGCGGCGCTCACCGAGATTGAAAACAGTTCATTCGTTGAAGCCGTGAAGAAGTATGTTTCGGAAGAAGAGGCGAAGAAGCTTGAAGAGAACCCCGATTCCGTCTTGGAGGAGAAGGTGCTCGGAAGCGAATTGGCAAGTCAAGTCGCTGAGTTCGTGAAAGATTCCGCGCGCAAGACCGGTGACGCGAAGGTAATTGAAGGAACGGACACGATGACGCTCGTTCAATTCGTCGGTCGCCAAAAAGACGACAGTCGCCCGTTCTATTCCGTCCGACACATTCTGATCGCCAATGATCAGGATGCAACGTCAGAGGAACCCGCGCTGACGGATGAGGAGCTCAAGAAAGAAGCCGAGCGTGTGCTCGATGAGTATAAAGCCGGCGACATGACGGAAGAATCGTTTGCCGAATTGGCGAAGAAGTACAGCAAAGATATGGGCAGCGCCGCTCAAGGCGGACTCTACGCGGATATGGACGAAGCGTTTCAAGAGGGGCTTGTGAAAGAATTCCGCGATTGGTTCAGAGAAACACCTCGTAAACCGGGAGAGACGGGAATCGTCAAAACAACGTTCGGCTACCACATCATGTATTTCGTCGAGCACTCCGACGAGAAGGCGCTCGACAGAAAGATCAAGGACGTTCTGAAGAATGCATTCGTCAATGACTGGAACGATCGCGTAAACAAGGCGGCAGTCGTTGAGCGTCACCCGTTCGGCATGAAGTTTGTCGCAAAACTCGACTTTTTTGACTGCATTTTCGGAAAAGCGCCTGAGCTTCCCACATCGGTCACGAATCCGATTCAGTAATTCATCGTCTTTCGATCAGCGATGGCAGATTAACAATCGAAGATCAATAACCTTAAATCAAAAACTGTAGATTAACAACGGCTAAGGGGGTTCTCAAAGCGAGACACCCCCTTAAGTTTGCCCGCATACACCTGCCACTTTCAATCGAACGAGGACTGCTAAAACACTTAGCCCCCTAAGCTGTGCAAAATTTCAACTTAACTTGAAAAACCGTCGCCATATGCTGCAAAAACTCACATTCGGGTACCGGGGGCCGAGCGTGCAGTCCAAAAATTCGATATTAACTGCAAAACTGAACACCCCGGATACCGGGTGCCGGACGTACAGTCCAAAAATTCGATATTAACTGCAAAATTGAACACACCGGATACAGGATTCCGAGCGTACAGTCCAGAAATTCGATATTAACTGCAAAACTGAACACACCGGATACCGGGTGCCGAGCGTACAGTCCAGAAATTCGATATTAACTGCAAAACTGAACACACCGGATACCGGGTGCCGAGCGTACAGTCCAGAAATTCGAAATTAATTGAAAAATCGCACACCCCGGGTGCGGGGGTGCCGGGCGACGGCTGCAGGACAAAAAGTAGAAATTTTGAACAGAAGCAGCTTGAAAACGATGGCGGAACTAGATTGAGTGCATATAGTGGGATGCATCGAACTTGAATCAATAGACGCCTTTACGTCCCGAAGCTAAGGTCTTGAATACAACCCGCAAAAGAATGCAGGAATTACTACCAAATTCCGGACGTGACTTGAAATTGCAGTTTCTGCGGACTCGGTCAGAGAGAGAATGATTTGCGGAAACCTTTTATTCGCACGTCATACGCTCCGAGAAGCGCTTCTTCGAAGGGGAGTTGTCCGTCAAAGCCGATGAGGGAGAAAAGCCACTTTGTAAAGTGCGGGTTGAGCATCAGGAACGGTCCGAGAAGCTCCGTCGCGAAGAAATGATTGTCGCGGATGCCTTCAATCCGACTTCCGGGAATTGTCCCGTCTCCATGTGTTAATTGGATAAACGCATATTTTTGTAAATTGCCACAGTGTGTCGTGAATTGCGAGCGAAAGCCCATTACGTCCGCAGACCGGAAGTTGCCGTAAATGATTTCATTTCTGCGCTCGTATCGATGACAGTATGTGTCGAAAGGAAAAAGACCGAGCGCTTCGATCGTTTTCCCTTCTTCGTACTCAATCGATCGTCCGACGAGATCGAGTGCGTTGCCTGCAAAGAAGAACACTACGCCGCGGTCAATCGCATCTCTAAAGTCGCCGCTAAGTCCGCTCCATCGATCAAGGACGAGTCTTTGCGACTGCTCCGTCATCGGTCCCATATAAACAAAATCGACGTCGCCTTTCATGAATGCAGGTCGCTCGGGGAAAGCCGTCCGGACAATCTTTGATTCGCCAAATGTCTGGGCGAGCAGATTCTGTGTGCCGTGTTCTCCGAGGAGATTCGCAAGTTCTCCATACAATATCTCAACTCTCATGGAATCACTCCTTTTTCAAGCGCTCATGGAGATGCTTCTCGCGTCTGGTGTTGTCCGTTTTGAGAGCCGTCTTTTCCAAGCGCTCATGGAGATGCTTGTCGCGTCTGGCGTTGTCCGTCTTGAGAGCCGTCTTTTCCAAGCGCTCATAGAGACGCTTCAGGACGATGCGTGAGATGGGTTCCGAGTAGAGTGAGTAGAGTATCGCGATCGTCTCCGGTTCCTCTTCAAAGAGTAACGCGTCGGCCGCATCGTGCCTGTCTCGTCGCGTCACAATTTTCCGGTCATCAACTCCCGCAAACAGGAGCGCTAGGCGAATATCTTCACAGCGATTGCCCGCGACGACCACGCGCGTGATGTCATCATCGTTTAGAAGGCCGAGGTCGGCGTCGAAAATCCATGCGGCATTATCTTCTGACGTGACCGTATCCGAACTCGTATCGACGAGCAGGATGAACTGCTTTTTCCCCGGTATGGCGTGGACGGCGCTCACCACGCGACTTACCGCGATAGGGTTTTTCCCTTTGGCGAGCATTCGATAGATACGTTTGTCGCCGACTTTGATTACTTCTCTGCGAGATTTGCCGATGACGATACCGGAGAGAGCCTCAGCGATCTCATCGCGCGTTCTGCCCGATGTTCTGAACAATGTGATGGCGGCGAGCTCGTTGTAGAGATCGAGGATATTCTCTCCGCGGAACGGGTAACGTTCCTCGCCGTCTTTCGTGTTGAGCGCGAGCATCTCGGTGTCCTGTAACTTGTTGATCGGCAACGCATCACGCGAGCCGTCAGCAAAGACCGCTTTCGTGTTGAGCGCGAGCGTATCGGCGTCCTGTAACTTGTTGATCGGCAATGCATCACGCGAGCCGGCCGCAAGAACCGCTGTGATCTCATAGTCCGGGATGAGCGAGTGCCATCCGCAAGCTTCACAACGCGATCGCCCGATATGGTGATACCGGATAAAAGAATCTGTCAGCGGGCCGTGGCAGCGAGGGCAGAGCACAACATCGCGTATCTGACTTTCGGTGATCGCCTTCTCGCCGGGAAGGCGCGCAATGCCGAATGACGTATGCGACCGGCCGATAGCCAAATTCTGCGACAAAAGGTCGTCGGCATTAACGATGACGTGCGTGCCGGCAGGAATGCTCTCATTTAATAGGTTATAGATAAACTCGCCGTGGCCGTTTCTCAAATAAGATTCACGGAAGAGATTCGTGACGATGAGGTAATCGGGATGAACCGCTCTAAATATGATGCGCGTCAGCCGCTCGTCAATTTCGAGGATGGCGAGCGGGAGTTTCTTTTTTCCTGTCAAGGTGGTCGCGTCGAGGAGCGTTGTGATGATGCCCTCTTCGATATTGCTCCCGTACGCGTTGTGCGCAAACGTCAACCCGAGAGTTCTCGCCAGATCGGCGACCATGTTGGCAACCGTCGTTTTGCCGTTCGTCCCCGTGACAGCGATGATCTTGTCAGGTTTTTCGATACGCATGAGAAAATCGGGGCACAGCTTCTTGGCAAGCTGTCCGGGAAAGTGAGTTCCTTTCAGACGTAAGAGCTTCATAAAGACTCGCGTCGCCCGCACAAACAGGATTGACGCGATAAAACGGATGGAACGTCGCGATTTCACAAAAACTCTCCCAAAAAATAAA
This sequence comes from Clostridiaceae bacterium, assembly GCA_012841145.1. GTDB lineage: Bacteria > Bacillota > Clostridia > Saccharofermentanales > DTU023 > UBA4923. The sequence continues at coordinate 33,437 of DUVH01000021.1, forward strand.
AAAGCTGTTGACTCGCAAGCCAAAGCGTGTTAGAATCGTCTGATGTGTCGCAAGGCTTGTTTTGTTGTGCCCATCTTGTCAAAGAAAACGGGCCGCGAAGTCTTTCGACAAGGTAATTATATCACGTAGGACAGCATCGTCAATGCCGGTTGTCGGTGCATCTGCCATAAAATGCCGGTTCGATTTGTGAGGTGAACGCCAATGGTAAAGCCCGTTCAATATGGACGCGTGCAGAGAATGTCATATTCAAAGATTGACGAAATCCTCGATATACCTGATTTGCTAGAAATTCAAAAAAGCAGTTATCAATGGTTCCTCGATGAAGGACTCATGGAAGTTCTTGAGGAGGCATCGCCCATTTCCGACTTTTCAGGTGATATCGAGCTTTCTTTTGTCGATCGCGAGTTTGACATTGACAATCCAACGTATTCGATTGAAGAGTGTAAGGAACGAGACGCCAATTACGCGGCGAAGCTAAATATGAAAGTCCGTCTGCATGATCGTAAGACGGGCGTTATGAAAGAGTCGGATGTCTACGTCGGTGAATTTCCGATTATGACGGAAACGGGGAGCTTTATTATCAACGGAGCCGAGCGTGTCATCATCAGCCAGCTCGTCCGTTCTCCCGGCGCCTATTTCGACATCACACGTGACAAGAACGACGTTGAGCTCTACACTGCCCAAGTGATCCCGAATCGCGGCGCCTGGATCGAGTTTGAGTCGGACGCCAAACGCCTTCTCTGGGTTCGCGTCGATCGCCAGAGGAAATTCCATTTGACGATCTTCCTCCGCGCTCTCGGTATTGGGACGGATGAGGAGATCATCGATGTATTGGGCGAAGAAGAATCGCTCCTCTTGACCATGCAAAAAGACGGTTGTAAGACGAGTGACGAGGGACTTCAGGAGATGTTCCGCAAACTTCGTTCGGGAGAGGTATATACGCGTGAAGGCGCGCAGGCGCTTTTGCACAATAATTTCTTTAATCCCAACCGCTACGATCTTGCGAAGGTCGGTGTCTATAAGCTGAATAAAAAACTCGCGATCGCACAACGTCTCGTCGGTCACGTCGCCGCCGAAGATATCATCGCCGATGATGGCGAAGTTCTCGTTCTCGCCGACGAAATTATCACGAGAGAGGCGGCGGAGGCCATTCAGCAGGCGGGAATTAACAGTGTCGATGTTTTCCCGATCCACAGGATGGGTGATACGGTAACGCAGTTTGATCATCGTCTCCGTATCGTCGGCAATGAGCGCGTCGATGCGCGATATTTTCTCGAGCGCTACGTCAAGGCTGACGTTCTCGACAATATCGACTTTGAAGAGCTCGGTGTGACGGAAAGTGTCTACACGCCGGTGCTCCGCGAAATTGTGGAAGAAGTGCTTGAAGCGCCGGAGCAGGAAGAGAAGCTTCGTGCACTCCTCGACTCGAGAAAGAACGAGTTGATTCCGCGCCATCTGACGCTTCACGATATTCTCGCCACGATGAGTTACTACATCGGACTCGAGTACGGCGTCGGTGAGCGAGACGATATTGACCACCTCGGCAACCGCCGTATTCGTTCTGTCGGTGAACTCCTGCAGAACCAGATGCGTATCGGTTTTTCGCGTATGGATCGCGTCGTGCGCGAGCGCATGCAAACGATACCCGATATTTCCTCGACGACGCCGAAAGACATCGTCAATACGCGTCCGATTTCTGCCGCCATCAAAGAATTCTTCGGTTCAAGCCAGCTTTCGCAGTTTATGGATCAGCCGAATCCCTTGGCGGAGATGACGCATAAACGCCGCCTCTCGGCGCTCGGCCCGGGCGGTCTTTCGCGCGAGCGCGCCAACTTCGAAGTGCGTGACGTCCACTCGTCCCACTATGGCCGCATGTGTCCGATCGAGACGCCTGAGGGACCGAACATCGGTCTGATCAACTCGCTTGCGACCTATGCGCGCATCAATCGCTACGGATTTATCGAAACACCATACCGCATCTACGATAAATCAAAAGGCATCGTAACGAGTGAAGTTCGCTATTTTACTGCCGACGAAGAGGACCAATTCTACATCGCGCAAGCGAACGAGCCTCTCGATGAGGATGGTCGTTTCATCAATAAAAAGATTTCCTGTCGTTTCCGCGACGAGTTCTTTGAGCTTGATCCGGATAAAGTCGACTTGATGGACGTATCGCCGAAACAGCTCGTTTCGGTGGCGACGTCACTTATCCCGTTCCTCGGCAACGACGACGCGAACCGTGCCCTGATGGGCTCGAATATGCAGCGTCAGGCAGTTCCTTTGATCGAAACGGAAGCGCCTATCATCGGTACGGGAATGGAACACCGCGCGGCGAAAGACTCAGGTGTCTGTGTCGTCGCCAAAACTGACGGAATCGTTGATCATGTTGCAGGAGACCGAATCGTCGTAAGCGGAGCAGATGGCGTTAATCAATACTATCCGCTCAAAAAATATACGCGCTCGAACCAGGGAACCTGTATCAACCAGAAGCCGCTTGTCAAGGTCGGCGATACTGTTAAGGCGGGCGATATTATCGCCGACGGTCCGTCGGTCGATAACGGTGAGCTCGCATTGGGCCGCAACGTATTGATCGGGTTCATGATGTGGGAAGGCTACAACTACGAAGACGCCATTTTGCTTAGCGAACGACTGGTGCGAGACGACGTCTATACATCGATCCATATCGCCGAGTATGAGTGCGAGGCGCGCGACACGAAGCTCGGTCCGGAAGAGATTACGCGTGAAATTCCGAACGTTGCCGATGACGCGTTGAAAGACCTCGACGAAGAAGGCGTCGTCCGCATCGGTGCGGAAGTACACGCAGGCGATATCCTCGTCGGTAAAGTGACACCGAAGGGCGAAACGGAACTGACGCCTGAAGAGCGCCTCTATCGCGCCATTTTCGGTGAGAAAGTGCGCGAAGTCCGCGATACGTCTGTACGCGTCCCGCACGGCGAGTCGGGTGTTGTCGTCGACATCAAGATCTTTACGCGCGATCATGATGAGCAGCTGAAACACGGCGTGACGAAACTCGTCCGCGTCTACGTTGCGCAAAAACGCAAGATCTCGGTAGGAGACAAGATGGCGGGGCGTCACGGAAACAAGGGCGTCGTCGCCAAGATACTGCCTGAAGAAGATATGCCCTTCCTGCCTGACGGCACACCGCTTGACATCGTGCTCAATCCGCTCGGCGTACCGTCGCGTATGAACGTCGGACAGTTGCTCGAGGTTCATCTCGGTGCCGCCGCCAACAAGCTCGGCTGGAAAGTCGCCACTCCCGTCTTTGATGGCGCTGATGAACAGGATGTCGTCAATGCCTTCATTGAGGCAGGCATGGAGACAGACGGGAAGACTGTCCTGTACGACGGACGAACGGGCGAACCGTTTGAAAATCGCGTTACGGTAGGCATCATGTACTACATGAAACTGCTCCACCTCGTCGATGATAAAATCCACGCTCGGTCCATCGGTCCGTATTCGCTCGTCACTCAGCAGCCGCTCGGCGGTAAAGCGCAGTTCGGCGGTCAGCGTTTCGGCGAAATGGAAGTCTGGGCACTTGAAGCATATGGAGCTGCGTACACGTTGCAGGAGATTTTGACCGTTAAATCGGACGACATCTGGGGTCGGACGAAGACATATGAGGCGATTGTCAAGGGTGAGAACATCCCCGAGCCCGGTATCCCCGAGGCATTCAAGGTCTTGATTAAAGAACTTCAATCGCTTTGTCTCGACGTTCATATCCTTTCAGATCTGAATGAAGAACTGCCGATCCCCGAAGGCGATGAAGATGATCGGGAAGCGGAAGGAACGATCACCGGCCGCACATTGGCCGACCTCGCCGGTATTGAGACGATCGGAGAAATCTTCGACGCCGACGGGTTCGCGGAAGGTCTTCTCGATGAAGAGGGCGGCGTCCTCGAAGATGAAGATGAGGACACCGAAGAATTCGATCAGCTTGAAGACACTGAGGATGAAAATATAGGATAAGGAGGCTGCACAATGTCTGAAATGGGAAATTTTGAAGCACTCGGCATCGGCCTCGCTTCTCCGGAAAAAATTCTCGCTTGGTCGAAAGGCGAAGTGAAGAAACCGGAAACGATTAATTATCGGACACTTAAACCGGAAACGGACGGTCTGTTTTGTGAGAAGATTTTCGGACCTTCTCGAGACTGGGAATGTTTCTGTGGTAAATACAAAACGAAACGTTACCGCGGCATTATCTGCGACAAGTGCGGCGTCGAAGTGACGCTGGCCAAAGTCCGCCGTGAGCGTATGGGTCATATACGCCTTGCCGCGCCCGTAACGCATATCTGGTACTATCGCGGAATTCCGAGCCGCATGGGGCTCATCCTCGATATGTCGCCGCGCAATCTCGAAAAGATCATTTATTTTGCGGCTTACATTGTGATTGATCCGGGCGAGACATCGTTCGCCAAGATGCAAATCATTAATGAGCGCGATTACCGTGAAGCCGTTCAGATTTACGGTCGCAATTCTTTCGTCGCCAAGATGGGGGCGGAGGCGATTCGCGATTTGCTCGCCGACATTGACATCGAAGCTCTTGCGAAGAGCCTTCGCGAGGAACTTGAAGCCGGCGCGCGCGGTCAGCGCAAGCAGCGTATCATCAAGCGCCTTGAAGTCGTCGAGGCGTTCAGGAATTCAGGTCATCAGCCGAGCTGGATGGTGCTCGATGTCCTGCCCGTCCTGCCGCCCGATCTTCGTCCTATGGTCGAGCTCGACGGCGGACGTTTCGCGACATCGGACTTGAACGACCTCTACCGCCGTGTGATCAACCGTAACAACAGGCTGAACAAACTTCTGCAGCTGGGTGCGCCGAACATCATCGTTCGCAACGAAAAGCGAATGCTGCAGGAAGCCGTCGATGCCCTGATCGATAACGGACGTCGCGGACGCCCCGTCACCGGCGCCGGAAACAGACCGCTGAAATCGCTCTCCGACCTGTTAAAAGGTAAGCAAGGGCGTTTCCGTCAGAACTTGCTCGGTAAGCGCGTCGACTATTCAGGACGTTCCGTTATCGTCGTCGGTCCCGAGCTGAAGCTGCACCAGTGCGGTCTCCCGAAAGAGATGGCGCTTGAGCTGTTCAAGCCGTTCGTCATGCGCGAAATCATGCGCCACGGCTATGCGCAGAACATCAAGTCGGCCCGCAGACAAGTTGAGCGCGGAGGTGATATCGTCTGGGATATGCTGGATGAAGTCATCAAGGACCATCCCGTTCTTCTCAACCGTGCGCCGACGTTGCACAGACTCGGCATTCAAGCATTTGAACCGATTCTCGTGGAGGGCAGAGCCATTCATCTGCACCCGCTCGTCTGTACGGCTTTTAACGCCGACTTTGACGGCGACCAGATGCCGGTACACGTACCGCTTTCCGCTGAAGCGCAGGCAGAGGCGCGCTACTTGATGCTGTCATCGAACAACCTGTTGAAGCCGCAGGATGGCAAACCCGTTACGGTGCCGACGCAGGATATGGTTCTCGGGTGTTACTACTTGACAATCGAGAAGCCGAATCCCGACGTGCCTGAAGATGCTCCGCCGCGCGCTTTTTCAAGTGTCGAGGAGGCCGAAATGGCATACGGCGAAGGGATGATCACGCTAGGTCAGAAGATTCGCGTGCTCCGGGAAGTTGAGCGTGACGGAAAGCTCTATCGCGGAATCGTAGATTCAACGCTCGGGCGTTTCCTGTTTAACAGCATCATTCCGCAAGATCTCGGTTTTGTCGAGCGCGGCGATGATGATGCGAGCCAGGTTGCCCTCGAGTGCGATTTCGTCGTCGGGAAGAGGGAATTGGCCGTCATTATTGAGCGATGCATCGACGTTCGGGGCATCACGGAGACGGCGGCAGTCCTTGACGAGATCAAGGAAATGGGTTTCCACTACGCGACGGTGGGAGGCGTTTCGATCGGCATTTTCGATATGGTCGTCCCCGAAGTCAAAGAGAAATTGATCGCTGTTGCGGAAGAACGCGTTGAATTTATCAACAAACAGTACCAGCTGGGATTGCTGAACGAAAACGGGCGCTACGAAGCCGTCGTCGGTATCTGGCGTAAAACGACGGACGATATCACCGAAGCTCTTAAAGAGAGACTCGGTATCTATAACCCGATCTACATGATGTCGCAATCGGGCGCAAGAGGAAATATCGACCAGATCAAGCAGTTGGCGGGTATCCGCGGTAATATGACCGATACTTCGGGACGCACGATCGAGATTCCGATCAAGTCGAACCTCCGCGAGGGGATGAACGTACTCGAGTTCTTTATCTCGTCGCACGGTGCCCGTAAATCGCTTTCCGATACCGCGTTGAAAACGGCCGACTCAGGATATTTGACGAGACGTCTCGTCGACATTTCGCAAGACGTCATTATCAGAACTGAGGACTGCGGAACAGAAGATTACGTCGAAGTTTCGCCTGTCGTCGTCGGCGGTAAAGTCAAGCGCGTCGTCGAGAAACTCGCCGATCGTATTGAAGGACGCTTTGCCGCATTGCCGGTTCTCCATCCCGAGACGGGCGAAGTGCTCGTCAACAAGGGCGAGATGATCAGTAATACGATGGCGACGAAGATTGAACAGCTCAACATCAGCAAAGTGGCGATCAGGAGCAACCTCACATGCCAGTGCGACAAAGGCGTCTGTGCGAAATGCTACGGACGTAACCTCGCGACAGGCGGCCTTGCCGTCGTCGGAGAGGCTGTCGGCATCATGGCTGCGCAATCGATCGGTGAGCCTGGAACGCAGCTGACCATGCGTACGTTCCACACGGGCGGTATCGCGTCGGGCGGTGACATCACACAGGGTCTCCCGCGCGTTGAAGAGCTGTTTGAAGCGAGAAAGCCGAAAGGTCAGGCGATTATCTCCGAGGTAGGCGGGACGGTTCAAGTCGTCGAGACGGAGAAGCGTCGTCGTGAAGTCACCGTGACGTCTGAAGACGGCCAGTCGAAGACGTATTCCATTCCGATTTCGACGCCTCTTATCGTCGATACCGGTGATGTTATTGAAGCCGGCGACCTCCTCACGGACGGCTCCGTCAACCCGCACGACATCATGAAAATAAAGGGTGCCCGCGGTGTCCAAAAATACATCATCGCAGAGGTTCTCAAAGTCTATAAAAATAACGGCGTTGAGATCAACGACAAGCACATTGAGATTATCGTGAGGCAGATGTTGCGCAAGTACAGGATTGAAGATCCCGGCGATACGCAGCTGTTGACCGGAAGCACGGTTGATATGTCGGAATACCGCAGCGCCAATAAACTTGCGAAGGAACAGGGTCTTGAACCCGCTACGGGAACGCAAATCCTGCTCGGTATCACGAAGGCGTCGCTTGCGACAGAGTCGTTCTTGTCCGCCGCTTCTTTCCAAGAGACGACACGCGTCCTGACAGACGCCGCCGTCAAAGGCAAGATCGATCCGCTTGAAGGTCTGAAAGAAAACGTCATCATCGGCAAACTTATTCCCGCCGGAACAGGCTTGAAGCGCTACCGCGAGATCAGCGCTGTTCCTGTCGTGCCCGCCAACATGCCGCTACTCAATGCGACGGTCGATGATAAGATCTTCCGCACCGAATACGAACAACGCGCACTTGACCTCGGGTTCGTGCAGGACACAAAAGAAGAATTCGAATCATACATGAAATCACGCGGATTCAGCCCCGAGGAATATCAGGACGCATGGTCCTTCGACTTGGAGCCGTCACGGAGCGAAAGTCCTTTGATCGAAGAATACAATCCGCTGCTCGAACTGTTCGACTTCTCGAATACTTCGGCGGAAGACGCGGGACACTGAGAAGCTATCGGCAATTAGAGAATTATTTAAGGGGGTGCCTCAAAAGAGGCGCCCCTTTCACTTTTAGGACGACACAAATATGAAATCTGCTGACCTATTTGCGGATATTTATAAATAGCCCGACAGAAATAGGTGTTGATTAGTTTTATTTCAAATAGCACTCAAGAATAATCAAGCTATTATCAAGCTTTACGTATAGTTTACTTTGAATGACATTGCGGATTATATACATATAGGATAAAATGCCTTTAATTGATAGTAGACAGGTTAAATCGATATGACTGTTCTGTTCGGCAGAAGCGCCTGTCTATTTCTTTTAAGTAGTGATATTGGTTCGAGGATTGGGATTGCTTTTAGGAGAGTAGGTGCGTATTTTTGTTGCGCCATTACTCTTTCTGTATTGTGGAGATTTAGTGGAATAGCCTTCAAATGTAGACGTAAACGAGCAGATAAGGGAACGAGGAGACAAAAGAATGAGGAAACAAAGTAGAATAATCGTCATGATTCTGGTGCTTGTAGCATCGCTTATGATGCCGGTCTTGCGACCTATCCCCAAAGTGCATGCGGCAGATGTGCCGATCGATGAGACAAACTTCCCCAATGCAAATTTCAGAGAATTTGTGAAACATTATGATACGAATAATGATGGGATTTTGCAGCAAGCCGAGTTGAATGTAGTAACCTCAATGGACTGCGGTTTCCAAGGAATTACGGATATTACCGGCGTTGAGCACTTTGTAAATCTGGAAACTCTCTATTGTTATTACAATGGGATGGAATCTCTGGATGTTTCTAGTCTGACAAATCTTGTGACGCTGGACTGTTCTATTAATCAGCTAACCTCACTGGACGTGTCTAGTTTGATAAATCTTGAAACGCTTTCGTGTTGGAGTAACGAATTAACCTCACTGGACGTATCTGCTTGTGCAAATCTGAAAACTCTTAATTGTATCAACAACTATGTGCTAGAGACATTGGTTGTAACCGGTTGCGATAATCTAGAAACTATTTGGTGTGCTACCAATAAGCTGTCGGAGCTTAATGTATCCGGATTGACAAATCTTACGACTCTTTCGTGCTGGGATAACGAGTTAACCTCACTGGATGTGTCAGGTAGAGCTAATCTGAAAAACCTTTACTGTGACCAGAATAAGATTTCGGAGCTTATTTTGTCCGGCTGTGATAGTTTGGAAAAACTATCTTGTAAAGAGAATCAGCTAACTACTTTAGATGTATCCGGTTGTACAAATCTGGACACTCTTTTGTGTCAGGAAAATCAGCTGTCGGAACTTATCGTGTCCGGTCTAACCTTCTTGACTGAACTTAATTGTTACCTGAATCAGTTGAACTCACTGGACGTTTCTGGCTGCACGAGTCTGACAAAACTGCCGTGTTGGACTAACAAGCTGAAATCGATTGATGTGACCGGTTGTGTTAATTTGGAGTCTATTGATTGTTCTACGAATATGCTAACAACTTTTGACGATTCCTCCATAAAGGGGTTATACTCCTTGGTTAAGTTAGATGATCTTCAATGCCATGATAACCAATTGACAACGTTGAACGTTACCCTTTTAGATGAATTGGGACTAAGTAGCCTCGGTTGTTCGGGCAATCAATTGACATCGCTAGACGCCTCTGACTGTTCAAATCTGGAATTTCTTAATTGTGAAGGAAACAGATTAGTTTCACTGGATGTGACTGGTTGTTCAAATCTGAATGGGCTCTATTGTGCTACTAACCGTTTGACATCATTGGATTTGTCTAACTGCCCAAATCTGGATTTTCTTGATTGTTCTGACAATCAACTGACGTCATTGGACGTATCCGGTTGCTCAGATCTATATGATCTTGACTGTTACGACAATCAGCTTACGTCATTGGACGTATCTACCCTTAACGAGCTGATGTTTTTTAACTGTTCGGACAATCAGCTGACAACCCTAAACGTAGCAGGTTGTGCAAACTTAGCTGATCTTTCCTGCTCCAATAATCAGCTGACATCATTGGATGTTTCTGATTATACAAATCTAGAGTTTCTTTTTTGTTCGGGTAATCAGTTGGTCTCTCTGAAGGTACCCAAAAATCTGCTTAATCTTGCTTGTGACAAAAACCTGCTAACATCGCTCGATGTGTCCGGTTGTGAAGATCTGAATTGGCTTGACTGTTCTCGTAACCGGATAACATCGTTGGATGTATCAAACAGTGAAGGTTTGTTGGAGCTTTTGTGTTCTCACAATAATTTGGCGTCGCTGGACGTGTCTGCCTGCACATCGCTGTGGCAGTTAGATACTTGCCCGCAAACATTAGGCGTAATCGAAGCGATTCAAAACGGTGATCGACACGAGATTGATCTAAGTAATCTTCCCAGGGTTCATGTCGCAAATATCAAGGCGGTTACACTTAAAAACGGCAAACCATTGCCGACAGGCTATAGTTATGATGAGACCAAAGGTCTGCTGACCATAGGGATCGGCATGGAACCGGCAGAACTCAAATATGTGTATGACACGAAAGCAGATAGGGATATCCTCGATCAGGATCCGTATGGAGAAGGATATGATGACATATTCACATCCACTCCCGATATGGATGTCTACTTCACTGTTGAGCTTAAAGTGGCTCCGCCCGAACCAACAAAACCGGCACCTGAGCCTACGCCTACCACACCCGTCACGACCGCACCTGATCCTACACCCGCGCCCACGACGCCCTCTCCTGAGACTACACCCGCGCCCATGACGACCGATCCTTCACAGCAAGCGTTGGATGTTGAGATACCTGCGGCTTTGAACGAGGGCAATGATATCGATGCGGCAGGCGACAGCGTTGTGTATCATCAGGGTACATCCACGGGAGCTGCTTTCAGAGTGATCGGTGCGGAAGTCGCTGACTTCGTGCGTGTAGAGGTAAATGGCAAGGAGATACATAGCAGCAACTACACCGTGGAATCGGGCAGCATTATCGTCAAGTTGAAGCAGGCCTATTTGAACAGTCTGCCGGTAGGTATGTACAAAATCGGAATCGTCACCTCCAAAGGTACCGGCATTAAGGACCTTGAAATTAAGGCTCCAACGCCTACTACCACTGAGGCAAAGAAGCCTGTGACGCCTGCGACAGGTGAAGCAAAGTTCACTCAGTTCTGGTGGTTGGCTGTGCTGCTGTTGGTGGTCGGTGCGGCACTGTTGCTGAGCTCTGTCTACCGTCGCAGGAGAGAGAGTCGATAGCGGTAACAACTCAGAATATTAGTTTGTGCAAAGAAAAGGGGGGTGTCTCAAAAGAGCCCCCTCTTGTTGAGATACCCCCTTGTACACGATCGTGCTGCCTCGTATTGAGACAGTCTCTCCTTTTAAGAGTCGATTCTGGTCAAAATTTGAACTTAGAGCAGGATTTTATGGCTGAAGAGTCGGTCTTTATGCAAATTTGCGCGTTTATACACTATTTTCGACCTGTTTATACGTCTTTAGCGCTGTTTTATTGCTCAAAGTTCGATTTTTGATCAACTTAGCAGGCTAAGCTTCTTTTTAATATAAAGGGCACCTCATTTTTGACCAATTTCACGTAATATTTCTGCTTACTAAAGGAGGTGTCTCATTTTTGAGACACCTCCTTTAGGGTGTGCCGGGCATGGCGCTTCATATGGGGGTGCAAGTCCCCTGCACGGGTAGGTAACGACCAAGTGCAAGCCAAGGACAAGGGTGTCCGTCGCGAGGCGGAATCTGAAGGAAGTCCAAGGCACAATTCCGGCCTGAGGAACACGAACCGCATCAGGCATATCGAGGTTGGGCAAGGCTGCATAACAAGCTAAACCCAAAAGTTACCCGGAACCGAGAGTGTAAATGCGGCAGGTAAATGGAAGGAAAGATGAAGCGTCTTACCCCGGGAGGTCTCATCGACGAGGTAGTAGTAACAACGAACGATGAGAAGTCAGCCGAAGCCATAGTAGCAGGCGAGAGCCAGTGAAGGGCAGAACCAAATGAGGTGGAGGTCAATGAAGACTACCGACCGTGACGAGTTAAAACACAGCCA